>JBKQHJ010000249.1:0-19887 GCA_052148835.1 Bryobacteraceae bacterium | reverse complement strand
GGAAGCGTCCATCTACGAAAACAGCACGGCACCAGGAGCGAACATCTATCCCGAGATCCGAGCGGTGGATGTTCCCGTCCACGTGGTCCGTGCCGGGCGCTGTCCAGATCCTCGCGATGTGATGAAAACATCGCTTACAACGCCCGACTTGGCGGTGCACTTCGCGCGCGGCCGGGATACGCTGCTTCTGGAGCATTCGCATCTCTTTCCCATGGAAGCGCCCGAATTGACAGCCGATCTGATTGCGAACGCGATCGGCTTCCTTTCATAGAGCTGCTTTAATAGAGAAGGTGTTGTTAACGACGGTGACAATCGACGAACAGTTGTTGTACTTGAAGAAGGGCCTCGCCGACCTGATTCGGGAGGAGGAGCTGCGGGAGCGGTTGATCGAGGCAGGGAAGACCGGACGCCCGTTGCGCGTGAAGGCGGGCTTCGACCCCACGGCGCCCGACCTGCACCTGGGCCACACCGTGCTGCTGCGCAAGATGAAGCACTTTCAGGACCTCGGGCACCGGGTGATCTTTCTGATCGGCGACAACACAGGCCTCATCGGCGATCCCACGGGCCGTAACACCACTCGCCCGCCCCTGACCCGCGAGGAAATCGATCAAAATGCGGAGACTTACAAAACGCAGGTGTTCAAGATTTTGGATCCAGAAAAAACCGAGGTGCGATTCAACAGCGAGTGGCTGGCGCCGTTGAAATTTGCCGACATCATCCGCTTGTGTTCGAAATATACCGTGGCGCAGATCATGGAGCGCGACGATTTTGCCAAACGCTACGATGCGGGCATCCCGATTTCAATCCATGAGCTGCTGTATCCGCTGGCACAGGGCTACGACTCGGTGATGTTGAAATGCGACGTGGAGATGGGTGGAACCGATCAGCGGTTCAATTTGCAGGTGGGGCGCGAGCTGCAGCGTGAGGCCGGGCAGCAGCCGCAGATCGTCGCGACGGTGCCGCTGCTCGAAGGCACCGACGGCGTGGAGAAGATGTCGAAGTCCAAAGGAAATTACATCGGCATCACCGAGCCGCCGAAAGTGATTTTTCGTAAGGTGATGGGCGTCAGCGACACGCTCATGTGGCGCTATTGGGAGCTTTTGACCGATAAGAGCATGGCTGAGATTGAGGCGATGAAAAAGGAAGATCCCATGCCGGTGAAGATGCGGCTGGCGCGGCGGATCGTCGCGGATTTTCATTCGGCCGAGGCCGCGGAGCAGGCGCAGGCGGATTTCCATCGCGAGGTGCGTGAGGGGCAGCAACCGGCCGATATGGAGACCGTGGGGTTTCCAATTGACGCCGGGTTGAGCCTGCCGAAGATTTTGCTCGGCACAGGCATGGCAGAATCGCGAACCGATGCCGAGCGGAAGATCAAAGCTGGCGCGGTGGAAATTGACGGCACCAAATTCACGGACCTCTCTTTGTCGGTGAAAAAGGACATCGTGGTGCGCGTCGGCAAGAAGTGGAAGAGGATCGTGTCCTAGTGGATCGACGACATTTTGTCTGGAAACTGGCGGATCGCGAGCTGCTGCTCGGCGAGCGCACGCTGCTGATGGGCGTGCTGAACGTGACGCCCGATTCGTTTTCCGACGGCGGCAAATATTCCGATCCCGACCGGGCTTTTGCGCGCGCCGTCGAACTGGAAGAGCAAGGCGCGGACATCATCGACATCGGCGCGGAATCCACCAAGCCCGGCTCGCAACGTATCTCGGAGGCCGAAGAGCTGCGCCGCTTGGTTCCGGTGATGAAACGGCTGCACGGCAAGCTAACGGTCCCGATTTCCGTCGACACGTACAAGTCGGCCGTAGCGGAGAAAGCGCTGGAACATGGCGCGGCGATCATCAACGATCCTTCCGGGCTGACCTTCGATGCGCAACTGGCGCGCGCCGCGGCGCAGCATGACGCCGGGCTGATCATCACGCACATGCGCGGCACGCCGGAAACTTGGGCCAAGCTCGCGCCCATCAAAGACGTGATGGGGACCATTCGCCAGGATCTGGAAGCGTCCACGCATCGGGCGGAGCGCGCGGGCGTCGACAGGTCGCGAATGGCCATTGATCCGGGGCTCGGTTTCGGCAAACGCAAAGAGCAAAATTCGGAAATCCTAGCGCGGCTGGGCGCGCTCGCCTCACTCGAATTTCCTTTAGTGGTGGGCCCATCGCGAAAGTCGTTCCTGCCCCAAACCGAAAACCCTTCAGAGGGTTTTCTGCAGTGCGCGACGGCCGCCGCCGTGACTGCCGCCATCTTGAGCGGAGCTCACGTGGTCCGGGTGCACGACGTAGCCGAGATGCAGGCGGCAGCCTTGGTGGCCGATCAAATCTTTAGTTACTTTGGCCCTAGCTTCGCTGGCACTTCGGACAGTAGTGCGTCCCGCGCTGTCCCACCACGATCCGGCGGATCGGCGTTCCGCAAATAGGGCAGGGCTTGCCGGCGCGCCCGTAGACCTGGTGTTGTTGCTGAAAACTGCCGCGTTGACCGTCGGCATCCACGTAGTCGGAAATCGATGAGCCTTTCAGGCGGATGGCCGTCGTGAGAATATCGACCATTGCGCTATGCAGCCGCGCGGCGCGATCCTTGCTCAAGCCGGCTGCGTTGGCGCGCGGATGAATGCGCGCTTCAAACAGGGACTCGTCGGTGTAGATGTTGCCCATGCCGCGCAGGAATCGCTGATTCAGCAGCAGCGGCTTGATCCCTGAGCGTCGCGTCTTGAGAAGCTTGCGGAAATCTTCGAGCGCGATCGTTAACGCATCCGGCCCCAAAGCAGCGGCACGAGCCGGAAGCTCCTCGCTCCATTCGATCCGGCCGAAATGCCGGATGTCGTCATAAACCAGCAAGCCGCGGTCGAGTTTGAAAATGGCGCGTGCGTAGGGGCCCGGTTCGGAATCGAGCAGCAGCTTTCCGGTCATGCCCAAGTGAATCACCAGCACCCCGCGATCGAGCGTGAGAACGATAAACTTGCCGTGCCGCTCCACGGACTTTACAAGCTGATCGCGCACACGTTTGCGCAGCGCCGGGAACTGCTGGCGAACCACGTGGCGCGAGAAGAATTGCGCGTCGACGATGCGCCGGCCGGTCAGCTTGGGTGCGAGCGTGCGAACTACGGTCTCGACTTCGGGAAGCTCAGGCACAGAGAAGCTTCTAGGCCGGAGCTTGTGGATCCATCAGAATATCGTCGCCTTCGGCCTTCACGGGAAAGCGGTCCAGTTTCACGGTTGGATCGAAATCGTTCTCACCGGTCCTGCAGTCGTAAGCCCATTCATGCCACGGACAGATCACCAGGTTATCTTGGAGATTGCCTTGTCCAATAGGCCCGCCCGCATGCGGACAGATACCTGTCAGGGCGTGCAACTCGCCATTGATGTTGCAAATTGCGTAGGAATCTTCTCCCAAAGTAACTTCGGTCACCGAGCCGGGCGGCAGAGAAGAGAGTGAGCCGACTTTCACGAATGCCATAACAAATGTTCTACCACGTCCGAGCGGCATTCAAGCCAGACGACTCCGCGATGAGTCAGTCGAATCCGTCGTTACGCCGAAGGCGCGGCCGGCGCCGGCATCATGAGAAAAGCTCGCATCGCATGCCAAAAGAGTTGCCGGTTGAATCCGGAAACCACCGAGTGCGCCATGCCTGGAAGAATAACGAACTGCCGGTCGCCGGAGGGAAGCTGGCGATAAAAATCGAGCAGGTCTTCCACCGTGGCAATGCCGTCATACTCGCCGCGGATCAGCAGGACTGGCGACAGCACTTTCGCCGGATCCACCACCGGCAGATGCGAGGTCATGTCGAGATAGGTGCCAGTGGGAACCTGGTCGCCAAACTTCAGCTCCTGATCGGCCATGAAATCAGCCAGCGCCGGATCGGAGGTGCCCACTTTATCGCGGGTGAAGATACTGCGGATCATCGAACGGTCGCGCAGGCGCAGGTTGTGAGTTTGGTAGTAATCGAGTTGCTTGCCGCGCTCCTTCAAGGTGGGCGAGCCCTCGCCTTTGTAGGTGAAGGCCGCAAGCACCAGGCGATCGACACGCTCCGGCCGCGCCATGGCGTAAGCACCGGCTCTGAGCCCGCCGGAGGATTCGCCGAAGATGTGAATCTTAGACTGGCCGGTTTCGCGCTGCACCAGGTCCAGGCCCGCCTTGAGATCTTCCACACCGCTGGCGATATCGGAGTTGCCGTCCGTGCGGCTGGATCGGCCGTAGTTCTCGTGATCCATGGTCCAAACATCGAAACCATACTGTGCGAACGTGTTCATGACTGAGTATTCGCCGTGGCCGGGAACCGTCAGGTCGAAGCTAGGCCGCGACGAAATCGACGAGCCATGCACCAGAAAAAGAACCGGGAGCGCTGTCTCGCCGGCCTTGGGCGCGCCGCGGCGCTTGCGAAACATATAAAGCGAGACGGCATTCTTCTTGGCCCAATATTCGTTGCTCCAGATCTTGGCGCCCGAGTCCTGTGCCAGGGCATGCTCCGCAAACAGACTAGAAGTTAGCCCTGTAGCGGCGCCGTTAAGAATGGAGCGACGCGATAAAGACTCGTTTCGGATAGCCATATAGTCAACGAGACTATCACTGCCATTCGCCGTGAGCAAACCAAACGAGGAAATCAGGCGGACGGAGCTCACGAGATTTTCTTTTTGTGGCGCATCCAACCGAGTAAATCGCGAACCGACAGTGTATCGGGAAGCCGCGAGGTAAGCTGGCCCTGGTCGAATCCCGCGCTTCCCGCTTGATCTTCGTGGTGTGGGTACGGGTGCCCGGTGGGCGGCTCAACAATCACGATGCACGAAGCGTCGGGATCCATCTGCTGGCGTTCGGAAATCGACTTAGAGCGAGCGGCGATTCGGCGCACTTCGAAAAACGTGAAGATCATTGCCCAAATCAGGATTAAACACCCGGTGAGCAAAAGCAAGGTCTCGGATCGGGTAAAGGCCGCCATGAGGCTGTAGAGGGTGATGCCGGTTATCACTACTGCGCTTGCGACGACGAAGGTGAATGTGACACGGCTGGTTTTTCTATTCACAATGACGCCCCACTTTAGAGATGCGTCAGCGTGAGCTGGGTGTTCATCGCCAAGCCGTCAAGTAACCGTTACGCAGTAAATCAGCGTGGCCGCTGGCGGTCCAGGCGATCTCGCGGCGCTTGGTCGTGGGTGTCCTTCCGGGCCGCAGACGTGGAAGAGGGCGGTAGCTGAGCCACCACTGGAATCGTCACGATGTTGCTGGTGAACACATTCTGCGCGATATACATCTGCGTTAGCAGATTGGTCGGCAGCGAGCTTTGGGTTTGCAACACCACGGCATAGGTTCCCGGCAGCATTCCAACGGCTAGCCCCGCACTGATTACGTTGGCCGTGGTGCCGCCCACTTGCGCGTTGTCGACGTTGGTTACCGGGACGTTTAGCGCCGGTCCGGGATATACTTGGCCAGTCACGCTGGCGGGTGTCAAGCCGTCCGGCAGCGTCGTGGGCCCAATGCCTGTCGCATAGATGGTAATCACTTCACCGGGAACGACCGGGTTGTCCGGTGTTACGAGTGAACCGGCGACGTTCGCGCAACAAGTGGCCGAGTCACCCAAGGGAGATATCGTTATGGTGGCATTGGTGCTCGTACTGCCGGAGATCTGAATCCCGTTACCGGCCGGACCTCCCACCTTCGCGGTCAGGACGATGCGAGCGAATTCGCCCGCCGGCGATGCCGTCACCTGCTCATTGGCATTCGCGTTGATTAAAATAATCAGACCGTCGCGAACCGACTGCAGTGTATCTGTGGACTGTACTGTATAGTTGTAGCTGTTGCTGCCAATTTTGATGGTCGCGACGTCCCCTGCACTCGGCGAGCCATCAACGTCCACCAATGCGATCGCGTTGCCGCTGGTGTGATACGCCACTACGGCGCGCGGATCGGTTCCTGCGAGCGCGAAAATGCCGGGATTCTCCTGCACAACCGGAACCCCTATGGCATTGGTGGCGGTGATGGAGCCGTCGCTGTGAACGGTTCGCACATAAACGCTGACCCCATTCGCACCCGACACTTCGTACGGAAGTTGCGTGTTGATCTGGGTGGGCGACACAAACAGAATCGGCGAGCGAATGCCATCGAAGTACACTTGCACTCCGTTAAAGTTGGTAGTCGGATAATTACCATTCGCATCCGGAGTGGCATAAATCCCAGCTGATGGGACATCGGCCAGGTTAGATCCATAAATGGTCACCAGCGTGCCCGGCGCCAGTTCGGCCGCGGCCGCGCCACCCGCCAGGGCGGCTCCGGCTGCCGTAGCAACTTCGGTGGCTGTGCCGGTGCTCGAAGCAGACGCAGTGGACGCCGCATATCCGATACCGTTGCCGTTCAAGCCCGGCTGTCGCGCGATCAAGTTCACCACGAAGAGAGATCCCGACACCACATTGGCGCTGGCAATGACATTTGGATCGGGTGCGGCGTTGATCAGGTTCGCTAGCGCAATCACGATGCTGGCTAACGTGTCGGTGCTTTTCACCGTGTAGGTGTAGCACAGATAACCGGCACCCGAAGCGGGCGGGCAGGTGCCAGTGGCTACATTCGCCGAGCTGACTTCGATGGTCACCGTGTCGCTCGTCGTGATGGTTCCCGTGAGGCTCACCGTACCGACGGCGTAAGTATTGAGGCTGGCCGAGTTGGTAACGCCAGTGATAGGAATGCTAGGCGTACCTAACGTAAACACCATCACGCGGACGTCGAAAGGATCCGAGACGTAGAGATTAGTCCCATCCCAGGCCAGGCCGTAAGGCGTGCGAGTGGTGTTGGCGGACGACTCCAGAATATTCGCATCCGGGCGGAAGGTGTTGGTGGAGGTAGTCACCTGGTCGGTGAATTCATCCGGTTGCCCAAGGAAGATATCGGGCGTCACTCCGTTGGTGGTGGGTACGCTGTTGTAAACCAGGACCCGATCGTTGCCGCTGTCGGCGATAAAGAGCCGGTGGCCGTCGGATAAGGCATAGCGGGGGAGTTCCATGACATTACCGCAGCGCTGCTGGTAAAGCACCGTGCCCGCACTATCGGTGCCGTTCGTCGGGCAGGTGGTCGGGACGCAATTCGGATACGTGGGGTAGTTGTCGGCGTCCACTCCGTTGGGCACGCAAGTGCTATTGAACCCATCGTCCAGTTCGCTGGTCATGTTCGGCTGTCCCACCACCACGTCGGCCGCCTGCCCGTTCTGCGTCGGAATCGAATTCCAAATCAAAACGCGGTTGTGCCCCAGGTCGGCCACAAAAACATGTTGTCCGTCCGAGGTCACCGATACCGGCGAGAATAAGTTACTGGCGGTGGGCGGAAGATTGCTCACGGTCGAGGCCGGAGCCGTGGTGAAGTTCGGCTCACCCAGCACCAGATCGGCTGGTTGATTATTGGCCGTCGGAATACTATTCCATATCAAGACGCGATGGTTCTGTGTGTCGGCGACGAACAGCCGCGTTCCTTGCACCCACACGCCTTGCGGGCCCCGCATCCCGGAACTGCTGAGGCCGATGTTCGCGGTGGTGAAATCCGCTTGCCCTAGTACGATGTCGGCGGGCGCGTCGTTCTGGGCTGCCGTGGTCGGGATTGAGTTCCAAATCAGTACTCGATTATTGTCGGTGTCGGAGACCACCAGAATCTTCCCGTCGGATGCGACAAAGGTCGGGTCACGGAAGCCGCTCTGGGTGGTGTTAGGGTTCGTCACCGAGGTGAAATTCGGCTGGCCCAACACCGCGCTGGCGTTGCCCACGGCCGCGGTCCCAACGCACACGTTGCAGCGGTTGCCCTGCGGAACTTCGGCCGTAGGATCGTAGATGAAACGCGAAATATTTGTGTAGATCATCACGCGATTGTTGACCGGCGGAATGAGTCCGTGGAGATTGGAATCCACGACGAACAGCATGTCGTTGACGTACGCCAGTCCTTGCACCGCACCGATTTGATCCTGCGACGGATTCCCTACGTTCTCCGAAGTGAAGGTAGGTTGACCGATTGTTTCCCGGGCCGCTTGCCCCGTCAGAAAGTCCACCGCCGGTTGCTGCGCGAACACCGCAGACAGGGATAGAAATAGAATGCCAAGACGCTTCATGATATTGACTTTAAGAAAGTACCGCCCCAGTATAACAATCACGGACGAATTGGGGCCTAACAGGGTTGCAGTTTCTTTCCAGCGAACGTTTTTTTGCAAATGGACCTGGGCCGCAATCGCTCACGTGGGCCTGATTTGCAACACCACCTCTTACGATGATTCGGCCTTTACTTTTTCCCGGACGTTGAATTCCAGCTTCCACCGCCGCCCGTCCCGCGCCACCGACCAAAGCTGTAGCATTCCGGTTTCCGTCACCACGGTTTCGAGCGTGACTGGAACAAACTCGCCGGCTTGGCCCGCCGCGTCTCCCGCTTGGCCGGCTGCGCCCAACGTTACCTCCACCGGCGAAAGTTCCTCCAACTCGTCGCCCGCTTCCTCGAGCAGGGTGCCCGCGGCGTCGTTCTTGCGAACGGCCGATTGAAAGAAGCGGAATTCGGCCGGCTCGCCGACAATCAATCCGAACTCGCGCCCGCGCAGATCGCCGTCGAGTTTGATAGACGTGCCTTCCTCCATACCGAACGGCGCCACGGTAAGCGCTTTTACCGGCGCGCGCATTCCAGGAACCGCGGGCAGCGAGCTTTCGATACCGACGTAATAGGTGCGTGGTATGCCGCCGCGAATCCGCACGCCCCGGCCCGTGCGAGCCAGCCCATAGTAAGCCGCGCCGCGAGCCACTGCGTGCATTAAGTCTTCACCGAGCAACGCTGCGGCGGGAGCCAGGCCTTCCTCAGCGAGCCAGCCGTTGAGCACGTCGAGAAGTTTTTGACGCACCATCCCCGCGCGCAGCACCCCGCCATTGAATAGCACGTGGGTGGGAGCCGCCAGTCCGCTTTTCCCGCGACGTACCGACCCATGTTCCGATTGCGCCGCCTGCTGCCGCAAAAAGCGCGCCAGGTGACGTGTGATCGCGGCATCGGAGGCGTAAGGCAGCCCGACTTCGGCGAAGCCCATCTTGCGGCGTTGCGGCATGTCGTGGCTCCCGACCGTTGGCAGAAAGCCTTGATCGAGAAGATTCTCGACGTCTTCGGCGGCCAGCTTGGTCTTGATGGTTCCTCCCACCAGTCCCGTGCCGCGCCCCAGGATAGTCACCGGCTCCTCGCGCTTCTTGTTGCCGGCGGCCAGCAGCCGTTCCTTAGCCAGCCGGCACTGCTGCCAGAGAGCATGCAACTGCATGGCGTCGAGCTTGGTCCCTTTGGCGGCGAGTTGCTGCTCCAGATGCCGGGCTAGCGCGAGATCGACGTTGTCGCCCCCTAACAAAATGTGCTCGCCCACTGCCACGCGCTCCAGCGCCAATTCCCCTGCGTGCTCGGTAACCGCGATGAGGGTGAAATCGGTGGTGCCTCCGCCGATGTCGACGACGAGGATGAGATCGCCCACCGTGACGCGCTCGCGCCAATCGGGATGCCGCTCGATCCAGGCGTAGAAGGCGGCTTGCGGCTCTTCGAGCAAAACCAGGTTCCGGTAACCGGCCTCTTCCGCCGCTTTCAACGTCAGCTCGCGCGCCACAGCATCGAACGACGCAGGCACCGTCACTAATACCTGCTGTTCGATGAACGGCGCGTCGGGCATCTTCGAATCCCAAGCCTGGCGCAGATGCTCCAGATAGCGCCGCGATGCCTCCACCGGGGAAACTTTCGTGACGCCTTCGGGCGCATTTAACGGAAGAATGGGCGCCGTGCGGTCGACCCCCGGATGAGATAGCCACGATTTTGCCGACGCCACCAGTCGGCTGGCCACTTCCGCTCCACGCTTTTGAGCCAGCGCACCAACCACGAACTGAGGCTCAGTTTCCCAAGGCAGGGCGATGGATCCGGCTGGAAAATCCGTCGATCCCGGTAAGTATAGGAATGACGGCAGCAAAGGCTCGTCGCGCACTTCGCCTGGATTCACTAACTGCGGGACTTCGAACAACGCGACCGGCGGTTGCTCGCGCGGATCTCCGCCCTCCGGCGCATAGGCCAGGGCGCAGTTGGTTGTTCCCAGATCGATTCCGATAACGTATTGACTTGGCAAGCGAGTAAGCCCGCGATTTCGCGCGCGGCGCTTTCGGACACCAGTGTAACGCGCGAGCGAACGACGGCGCGGGTGTTACAATGATGGTTCTTCGATTGCGGACCGACACCTTGATTCAAGCGGCCGGCCACTGGTTCCTGCAATCCGGAATCCAGGATGCCCGCGGCGCCGTAGCGCGATACTATCGATCGGACCTGGGCCAAAACGCCCCGGTTTCCACTGAGATTACCGGCTATGCGGTCAGCTTTCTACTATTTCTCCACCAACGTAGCGGCGATGGTGCGTACCTGGAAGCGGCGCTTCGCGCGTCACGATTTTTGACTCGTGTTGCCTGGGACGCTCGTTTGGCCACGTTTCCTTTCGAGTTAGAGCGGGATGGCGCCCCAAATTTCGCGTATTTCTTCGATTGTGGCATCATCGTGCGCGGGCTTCTGTCCGCTTGGCGCGTCACGGAAGACTCTGAGTTCCGCGATACCGCTATTGCTGCCGGACGCGGCATGCTGAACGATTTTCCTGGATCCCACGGGATACATCCGATTCTCGCGTTACCCGAGAAGCGCCCGTTGGAGTGGGAGCCGCGTTGGTCGAGAAGGCCGGGATGCTATCAGCTAAAGTCCGCGCTGGCTTGGCAGGAGCTGTTCGAAGTCACCGGCGAGAGCGCGTTTCTGAGCGCCTACGAATCGGCGATCGATGCCGCGCTCGCGAGCGATGCGGAGTTTCTGCCGGGCGAGACGGACCAGCAGCGCGTGATGGACCGGCTGCACGCGTACGCCTATTTCCTGGAAGGACTGCTGCCGGCGTTCCATCGGCCGGAGTGCGCCGCCGCTCTTCGAAATGGCGTGGACCGTATGGGGCGCTACTTGTACGAAATCGCGCCGGTCTTCGCGCGCTCCGATGTTTATGCGCAGCTGCTCCGCCTCCGGCTGATGGCTGAAGCCTTGGGCATTTTGCCGCTGGATCGATCCGCGGCCGCGGACGACGCCGAACGGGCGGCGAGTTTTCAAATCGATTCCTGTGCGGATCCCCGCCTAGCCGGCGGATTCTTGTTCGGACGCAAGCAAGGCGAAGACATGCCGTTCGTCAATCCGGTCTCAACCGCGTTCTGTGCGCAAGCGCTCACGATGTGGAGCGATCGTTTAGCCGAGCTTGATTGCAAAAGCAGCGTAATCTAAGGCGCCGAAGAAATCGTTGCGAAATTCCGCCGGCAGTTCCGCCAAAGAGGGCATGCTTTGGATGGCCGGCGACAGCCGCTCGATTTCGATTTGGCCGAACCCGGCTTCCTCCAGGTAGAAGCCTGCGAGCACCGGCGGAATCGGATGGCGGTGCGTGGGATCGATATAGAAATGCGTGGCGAAGATCGCGAGACATTCCGGATTCGGGGTCTCGATTGCGAACAATCCGCCCGCGCGCAGCTTGGCGTGCACCAGCCGGATCATTTCCGGCAAACGCGCCGGCGGCAAATGTTCCACCACCTGGCAACAGACCACTCCGCCCAGCGACGCATCGGGCAGGGCGCTCAAATAAGCGAACAGATCCGCGCTCTCCGCGTCCAGTCCACTGGCTTGGCACAGAGCGATCGAATCGAGATTCGAATCGATGCCTCGCGCCGCAATGCCCGCCTCGCGGAAGACTTGTAGCATTTCGCCACGGCCGCAGCCCATGTCGAGCACCGGGCCATGCTCGCGGAAACGCGACGCATACATCTGCTGGCGGGCGCGAATATCGTCTTCCGCGCCGCGAAATTTCTCGGCGAACTTGAGCCAATCGACATTCGTAAACTCGGGCGGCGCGCTTTTTGACACTTGCTCCACGGCCTGCGCGAGCGAAGCCCGCTGCCGAACCAGACGCAACTCGGAATGAATCATGCGCTCGTAATCCACCCGCACGCGCGCCAGCTCGTCCCAAAATCGTTGATGTATCTTCTCGGACAGGCGCTCCATCGCTCGTTCAAAATCGGCGTGTTGGGCTTTGGCCTCATCGCGATAATTGGCGTGCTGAGCCTTTAATTGATCGCGATAAGCGGCGTCCATCAGAGTGACGCGGTGCTGAAAGGCGGCCTGCAATTCGGAAACGTTTCGTAAGAGCTGAATTTCAGTGTGAGTGAGCTTCTGCTCCCAACCGGCGCGCCACTCGGCCCAATGATCGCGAATATCTCTCAATTCACGGGCTTCCTCTCGGATGCCGGCGAGCAGTGAAAGCGTCTGTCTAAATTCACTCAGGGTGTCTATGGTGGCCTGGACGCACTCCATCGCGCCCCGATTGAATTCCACCTGCTCACGCACGTGCCAATCGAGGGCTCTGGCTATGGTCCGCTTGACGGTCTGGATGAGGGAGTTCTTCAAGCCCCCGGGCCGCGGGTTCACGGTACCGATGCTGGCCACTTTGGCTTCCGCGGCGTCGCGTGCGTGCAGCAGCGGCATTAGGTCAGGTAACGGAATGTTGCCGGGCGCCGAGCCGTTGGGATTCCGGGCGCGCACGCGCTCGCGGATTTCGGCGATCACTGCCGCGAGTTCTTCGCCTTTTTGGTCACTTTTTGAGTCCACGTCGCCCTTTACTCCAGCTCGCTGTGATCTTGGTGTAGACTCCGCCGCGCGGCGTGAACTCGCCGATCAGTGTGGCTTCCAGCGGTTGGCAGGCCCGCACTACGTCGCGCAGGAATCGGTTCACCACATTCTCTTGAAAAATTCCCAGGTTGCGATACGCCAGCATGTACATTTTCAGCGACTTCAATTCCAGACACGACTTATCCGGCACGTAGCGCAAAGTGAGCTCGCCATGATCCGGCAGCCCCGTTTTGGGACAGACCGAAGTGAACTCCGGCAGGACGATTTCAATCTCGTAGCCTGGATATTGGTTCGGCCATGTCTCGATGTCGGGCAGCGGCGCGCGCACGCCCGCCGAAGCGTGTTCGTCGGTATATTGACGCTTCATTTTTTATCGATGAGGGTTCGCGACAGCAGATCCAGAAAGAGCCCGACGTCGGTGACCACGCCCACGGCTTGGCCGGTGCCTCGATCGCTTACCTTAGTTGCTACCGCTGGATTGATGTCCACGCAGACGATTTTCACCCAGCTCGGCAGCATATTTCCCACCGCGATGGAGTGCAGCATCGAGCCCAGGCAAAGCACCAGGCCGGCGCCTTTCAACTGCTCGGCACAGGCGTCCTGCGCGCGATTCATGTCGGTGATGGTCTCAGGCAGCGGCCCGTCGTCCCGTAGGCTCCCGGCCAGGACGAACGGCACGTTGTGCTTTACGCACTCGTACATAATGCCGCTGCGCAATCGGCCGCTCTCTACCGCGCCGCGAATTCCGCCGCAATTGTAGATGGCGTTGATCGCGCGCATGTGATTGCGATGCCCATGCTCTTCCTGCCGCCCGTCGCTCTGGCGGATTCCTAGCGATGTGCCGAGCAGCGCCGCTTCAATGTCGTGCACGCCCAGCGCGTTGCCGCTCAGCAGCGCGGAAATGTAGCCTTCGCGTATCAAACGCGATAGCGGTCCGGCGCCGCCGGTATGAACCACAACCGGTCCAGCCACGGCGACGATTCCCTGTCCGGATGCGCGCGCCTGCTCGATCAGCGCCGCGGTTTGTTTGACCGCTGTCTCCACTTGCCGCTCGGAGGAAATGCCGTTGCTCATGAACGCGAACGCCAGCCGGTCGCGCTCCTTGGACTCGGGAACCACGCGAATGCCGCGCATCCCGGTGACCACCTGGTCGCCCGCTTTGATATCGCGCAGTCGCCGGCAAAAAGCCTGGCCATCTTGCACCACGACTAACGCGTCCATGCGTTGATTCTGGACTTCCAGCCAACGGCCGCCGTGGCGCACGTAGGTTTTGTGATTGGTGGTGGAGTAAAAATCCTCGGGCGCGCAGCGGTCGCGCTCCACGGTGAACAGCTCGGCCTCGCCCGAATCCACCATGGAACAGCCCAATTCGAGCAACTGAGAGAGGATCTTCTCCATCGACTCGGCGTCGTCGGCGTCGATCTTCAGCCGCATCGAGGAAACATCGTCGTTGGTGCGCCCGAAATTGAAATGCTCGACTTCGTAGCGTCCACCGAACTCGATAATTCGGTCGAAGATTTGCTCCATGATGTGGGAGTCGACGAGGTGGCCCTGGGCCTCCACGCGCTCTTGTAACGCCGGCATCGATTTGGACTGCGTCTTCAATTTTGTTTCCAAATTACAGGATACCTGCTATTGGAGCGGAAACTCGACTTTGAGGCCGGGAAACCGCAGGAAGTCGCGATCATTGGTGCAAAGCGTGGCGCCGTGTTCGATGGCCAGCGCCGCGAGGTGGGCATCTGTGATCAGAGAGCCCCGGACGCGATTCTTGGGCAGCAAGTCTCTCAAGACGGCCCAATGACGATCCGTTGGGGAAATGATGGATACATTCTCTCGATATAGCCAGTCCGAAACGATCTCCGCCGCCTCGCCCAGATCCTTGGGATTAGCCAAGATTTTCGGCGCGGTTGCGATTCTCAAGAAGCCAAGCACAACTACCCACGAGAATCCAAGCGTTTCGTGACCAGCGAGTAGTTTATTCAGCCACGAGGATGCGGCACGGTGCTCTCGTGCTGCCGAGTTGTAAGCGTACAGCAACAGGTTGAGGTCGACCACCTTCACCTGTAGTCGGGGCCTTCAATCTCTTCAATGAGATCCCAGGGTTTGTCGAAACTATAGCCAGGCTTCAATCCCATGTCCCAGGCCCGAATTTTAAAGGGCTTCTGCTCCTGCCTCTTCCGCCGAGTAGCAAGGCCGGAACGCAGCGTCTCGTTGACAGTTTCCTTGAACGACTTGCCGGATTTTCGCATCTCGGCCTCGATCTTCGCGCGAACGTCGTCGTCTAAAGTCAGTGTGGTCCTGGTCGGCACACCTTGATGCTAGGCCAAGAGCATCATGATGTCAATCCTAGCGCTCGGCCAGCCACGCCAGGAACAACCCATCTGGCGCGACGTCTTCCCAATAGGAAATCGGACGGCTCGAAACCTTCGCGCAATGGCGCGCGAGCAGTTTCTCCAACTCTTTTCGACCGAACCATTTCTCCCACTCCGGAGTCTTCAGCCGGCCCCACTGCTGCGCGTTTTTGTCGATGATCACGATGCGCCCGCCGGGCCTGACTATCCGGCACATCTCCGCGACGGCGACTTCGATTTGGATCGCGTGTTCGAGCGACTCGGTGGCATACGCGCAGTCGAAGGCGCCTGAGGGGAAGGGCAATGCGGTCATCGATCCCGCGCAGGCCGCAACGCCCACCGGCACATGCCGCAACATGGCTTCAGCCAGGTCGAAACCCATGATCGACGCCCGCGGGTAGCGCTCGGCCAGCACACGCGCGAACCGTCCCTTGCCACAGCCCACGTCCAGCACGCGCTTGCCGTTCAGATCCCCAAAATATTCCAGGATCAACCGCACGTGGTAAATGCGCGGATCGATAGTCGAGGGAAAATTCTCTTCGTCGGCCGCGGCTTCGTTGAAGTGCTGGACGATTTCGCCTAGCGGCACGGACGAGGCGGGCTTAGCGGAAGATCGTTTCCAAAACATCAGCCGCGCGTCAGGAAAATCGGCAGGCCGACTTTATTGGCGTAATTCGGGCGGTAGCGCTCGGTGTTGTACATGGTCGCCACATCGACGTGCCGTGGCCCGACAGCCGCATCGGGAATCGGCGCCATGGCATATTTTCCGTCGACCAAAGCCGCCATCAAGCCGCTCTTGTTGTCGAGGATGGCCTCGAGTGCCATGGTACCGAACGTGTTCGCCACCAGCTTGTCCACGAAATCCGGAACACCGCTGCGCAGATCGTACGTCAAATCGCTCACGATCGTCTCTTCGGAGCTCCGGCGATGGATCTCATCGGCCAGCGCCTCGGCAACGTTCTCCTTCTTGCGGTGGCCATAGGCGTCCGCCTCGCCATATTCCCGCACCTGGTAGCCCTCCCACTCCGCGCCCTCCGACAAAATCACCAGACAATAGTTACTGGGATTGTTTTTCTTGTCGGTCATCAGCAAATCGATTAACTTGTCCAGGTTGACCTTGTACTCGGGAATGCAACAGCGGATGGACGCGACATAGGCGGTGTAGAGCGACGTAAACCCGGCGTCCCGGCCGAATACTCGAAAAATCCCAATCCTCTCGTGAGATCCAACGGTGGTGCGCTGTCGTGCGATCGCATCTGTCGCGCGCGTAATCGCGGTCGAGAAACCGATGCAATATTCGGTATTATGCACGTCGTTGTCCATGGTCTTTGGAACCGCGATCACCTTCACGCCCATTTCGTGCAGTTTCGCGGCGTAGCTCAGCGTGTCATCGCCGCCGATCGCGATCAAAGAAGTCAAACCCAGCGCCGTGAGGTTTTCGAGGACTTGGGGGCTAACGTCGTAGACAGTTGAAGTCTTGCCGCCTTTAGTGACTTCCTTGCTTGGCAGGTTCTTGTTCTTCAGAAATTCGGGAAGCTTCGCCATCTTGGACGGATTGGTGCGGCTGCTGTGCAGAACCGTCCCCCCAAAACGATCGATAGTGCGCGTGTTCTCACGTGTCAGGGGCAGGATATAGCGCGCTTTGCTGTCTGGGTCATCCAGACGGACGTGAGTAAGGCCTTCCCATCCGCGCCGAATGCCGACCACCTCACAGCAGTTTTCGGTTGCGCGATACGTAACTTCCTTGATAACGGAATTGAGGCCGGGAACATCGCCGCCTCCTGTGAGGATACCGATACGCTGAATCGCCATGGCCTATTTTACTCTAGGCCCGAAACCCATCCGGTCCGGTCCGGGCGGAGGCTAAACCCGAAGCCGGACCGGAAGTGCGAACGCGCATTCGTTACTCGCGGTGATTACCGATGGCCGCCGCCATGCCCACCACCACCGTGGAATCCACCACCGCCGCGGAATCCACCGCCGCCACCGCCGCGGAATCCGCCACCACCACGGAATCCACCACCACCGTAGCCGCGACCGCCGTAGTAGCCCCGCCCGCCATAACCGCGACCGTAGCCGCCCCAGCCGCCGCCCCAATAGCCACCGATTCCGATTCCACCGTAATAGGGGTAGCCATAGCCATATCCATACGGGTAAGCATATGGATAACCGTAGTAAGGATAAGGATAAGGGTATGGGTACGAGTAAGCGTAAGGCGCGCCGATGCCAATACCAAAACGCACCGCAGCATCAGCCTTGGGTGTACCGACAAACATCATCAGCCCCGCCAACGCGACGATCGGGAGCCCTAACTTCTTTAATGTTTTCTTGAACATATTAAACCTTCCCGGAGGACTACTCCCTTTGCCCCTCCACTACATTGGATGCGGGGTGCCGGCCATGGTTGCATCGTGAACGAAGTTTCACGAAGGACGGAGATTATCCCCTTGACACAGAAGAGTGACCTGGAACATAATGAATCATGGCAAAGACAACGCGGGTCGGGAAGAGCCTGATATCGATCCAGGAAGAGCTTGGAACCGAAGAGCAGTGTTTGGCGTTCCTCGAAACCCTTCGTTGGCCGCACGGCGTCCGCTGCCTCAAGTGCGGCAAGGACAAAATCTCGAAGTTCACGACGAAAGAATCCGAGCGTAAATCGCCGTACATTTCCAAGAAGACCGGACAGGCCACAAAGCACCTCATTCCCTCAAGGCAGTTGTACCAATGCCTGAACCATGAATGCGGCTATCAGTTCACCGCGACGACGGGCACGATCTTTAACGATTCGCATCTGGAACTTCGGAAATGGATGTTGGCCGTTGCTATTATGTGCAACGCCAAAAAAGGCGTGAGCGCAAAGCAGCTACAGCGCGACATTGAAGTCAGCTACAAGACCGCATGGTATCTGTCGCATCGCATCCGTGAAGCGATGGCCGTCGGTAACTTCAACGATCAAAAATTGGACAGCGTGCTCGAAATCGACGAGACCTTTGTCGGCGGCAAAGCGCCGAAGGGAAGTCCGAAGTATTTCAGCAAGACTCCTGTCGTCGGAATCCGTCAACGCGGCGGCGACCTGAGGTTTTTCAAGGCAGAAGACGTTACTTCTGGAACACTAGCAAAGTTCATTGAAGAGAACGTTAGCCCCAATGTGGAAAAGGTCATGACGGACGAATGGACGGCTTATCCGAAGGCCATGATAGAGGCTGGCATCCACGGCTCCAAGCATCACACCATTCGCCACAAATCGCAGGTCTACGCAATCGGAGATGTCTACACTAATTCGGTTGAATCGGCATTCTCGTTGCTGAAGCGCGGCATCATAGGCTCATTCCACAAAATCTCGATAAAGCATCTGGACCGCTATCTTCAGGAGTTTTCGTTCCGCTTCAACAACCGGAACAATCAGGAATTGTTTGCGCTCACCGTGGCCGCGCTCGTGCTTGGCATACCGTTGCCGTACGCCAAACTCATCGCTGAGTCTTCGTCGCCTTCGGCTTAGGCTTTTGCTTACGAGTTATCTTGTTCTTCGGCAGCGGAGGCGTAGCGAGCAATCTGCGAACGGCCTCCGTGAATGTCTTCCTGTCCGCTTTTACGTCTTCTGGCATCGCTACAATGGTTCCAATAAAATTGAAAAGCCCGGCCCGAAGACCGGGGCTTCTCGATTGGATCTAGACACCCCAATCGTAGCCTCTCTTTGCGCTCGGTGCAAGAGGCACATTGTCCGATTCAGATTTCTGGCGCGAGCTGGCAGAGAAGTTTCGTGTTCTAGATCCCACGCGCTGCCTTCGTTTTCAGTGGGTAGTAATCTCGGGCGAAGAATGGCGACCTCAGATCATCGGAACTGGCGAATCGTGCCGGACCATTGAGGCACAGTTCAAATCCCTCGCTACTCGCGCCGGACTGAAGCTAAAGCTCACTGCGCCAGAGAACGGTCTCGAAAGATGGTGCGTGAGATTGCGTAATTCTGGCGTTAATGATCGCCCCTCTAGCGGAACGATAACGAATCAAGATGAAGTTCAGAAACAGTACGAGGGTGGCACGATGATGTGGGTTTGCGGTGTGTCAGCGGATTTGTGTAGTGATTTAGAGACACAAGCTCTTGAAGAGGAAGAGACCGCACGGCGCGAAGAACGAGAACGATCTGATCCAAGGAACTGGTCGCCTCTACGGAGTCAGTTCGAAGCGTTCAAGGCTATGAAAGCGACTCTCAATCAGAAACCGGAGAGAATACCCGAGGATCTTGTTCGCGGGACACTCGCTCAGCAGTACGGTGTTAAACCGGAAGAGGTGACGCTTAAGCAAATCCAATTCGAAGTATCTGGACTGCTTCGGGACTACCCACGAATCGAAATTGTCCCAACCGGCCGGGAGACCAGCACCAGCGAACGCGACATTGGCAAAGCGACAGACGACAGAAGAGCGTCTGCGCAGACTGAAGCGCTGGGCGCGAAACGACAGAAGCAACCGCGTAAGCGCAACAGGCGCTCCAAACCTCGGGAACGAAGCTTAAAAGTGCAAACCACCCGCCAGCGGATTGATTCGTTCATCGCTGTGGTGTTCGATGCAACTGGTGCCAAGATTCAACGTGCGGATATCTGGAAGGTTGCGGGGTACAAAGACCGGACGGAATTTCACAGATTTCAACGAGATGATCCGAAGACCACAAAGGCGGCCAGAGCCAACTTTGATCGAGTTCTAGCCCTAAAGCCTGAGCGATTCGTCGAATTGCAGAGAAAGCTTAAGCCGAAGCCCACTACCTAAGTTTCCCCACATTTCCCTACATTCCCCCACATTTGCCTCCATTGTGCGCCCACATGTGGGACCCCTTAAGATTGAGTGTGTTAGGAGGATGAGCAATGCCTAGAAGAATCGCCGAGCCAGACCGTGAG
>JBKQHJ010000248.1:0-4437 GCA_052148835.1 Bryobacteraceae bacterium | reverse complement strand
CAAAGCCGCGACGATAGCCGCCAGCCAGTTCGAGTTCCCGAATCTCCCAAGTTGATTGAACTGCCAGACGCAAAAGACGCCGCAGCGCCCAAGCCTGACCTGCCCACGCTTTTTGTATTTGCCAATGGCGACAAGCTGGAAGCGCGTCGATACACGCTGACGCCTGATTCTCTGCGCCTTGAGATTGGCCGGCAGCAACGTACCATCGCTCTCGACAAACTCAATATCGACGCCACCATCGCAGCCAACCGTGAACGTGGGATCGATCTTAAGTTCCCGACCGACGAAAATCAGATTTTCCTGGGCTTCTGATGTCTCCTGTTCGAGGCACTCGAATCGCTGGACCTCCGGCAAGGAACTACCAGTAGATCCTGAAGGGTCCGTTCGCCTGAAACCTGCGAGGAACCGCCTGTGGCAGCGGCAGGCTATAAGCCCTCAACCATCCGAAGAACTACGGCGCCACGTAGCTGGAGATGTCCAGAATTAGGTTCGTGGTTCCATAGGCAAAGGCGTCAACTTTGCCTTGATTGCCAGCCGGCACAATCGCCATGTTCGAGGTGACCGCTCCGTCGGATGCGTTCAGCGTGGAAACCACGGGCTGGCTGATACCGTCGGGCCACAACGTCAAGTAGCCCAGTGGGCCCACCGGCAAGGCCGTCGCATTGAATACATAAGCCTGCGCCTGCGATGGCACACCGCATGGACTGCCCAGGACATCTACGGGAGGGCTCAGGGTTCCGCTGAAGCCATTGGGACGCGTGTCCAACACGCGGCAAGGGGTCAACGTATACAGCGAGAGGCCGCCTTGCCCCACCACCGCAAAATAGCCGTCAATGTCAATGAGCAGGTCCGTATCGTTAGAGGCAAACGTGCTGACCTCGCCGCCCACCGTGCCCGCGGGCACAATCGCAGCGTTGGCAGTGACAGTTCCGGTCGGAGCGTTTAGCGTGGAGACGACTGGCTGGGGCTCGCCCGTCGGCCATACCGTCAAATAGCCCAGTGGCCCATGTGGTATTGCAGTGAAGTTCAAGGAATAGGCCAGCGCGCTGGTCGGGATGTTGCACGCCACCGCCTCCAGGACCGGAAAGTCGCGCTCCGCGCCGCCCGGCAGATAGGGTCCTCCGAGCCCGGCGGGAGTCCCACGCGTGTCCGCCACGCGGCATGGCGGCAGTGGATAGAAAGCGATCGTGGAACTGGTGACCGGCTCGAAGTAGCCGTCGATATCCAGTATCAGATCGGTCGTATTGGAGGCGTACACACTGACGGCTTCCCCGCTTCCGGCGGGCACAATGGCTGCATTGGCCTTGACGCGGCCGTCGTACGAGTTCAGGATCGAGACGACAGGCTGGGCTTGTCCAGTTGGCCACACCGTCAAGTATCCTAAGAACCCGTGCGGCACCACGGTGACGTTCAACGAATAGGCGGCCGCGTTCGATGGGATCCCAGGGCAGGGACCGTTTGGTATGGCGAAGGAGCGTGCGGGTGCTCCACCCTGCAGGGGCGGACCGCCATATGGGCCCATTGGCCCACGAGTATCCACCACCCGGCAGGGAGTTGTAGCCTTGAACTGCAGGGCCCCACTTCCCGCAAAGATCGCATTCCCGGACAAAGATTGCGTCATAGTGACCGCGCACGAACCAGTACCACTGCAGGCGCCGGTCCAGCCGACGAAGGTCCAACCTTGGGTCGCGCTCGCGTTCAGCGTGACCTGGGTGTTAGCGGGATAAACATAGGAGCAGGTGCCGGGACAATTGATGTTGCCATCGGTGCTGGTAACCGTCCCATTGCCACTGAATGACACGGTCAAGCTAAAGTCGGATGCGCTTATCGTGAAGCTCACATATTTCGTCGCTTCAACCACGCCGGCGTTACTGACACTATGAAAGCCGACGGTGTGATTACCGGGCGCGCTAATCGTGAACGGGCCATAGTAAGTCTGCTGAGATCCACCGTCGACTTCGTAGTAGGTTGCGGCTACTCCGCTTGGGTAGTCTGTCGCCGTAAGAGTTACTTGCACAGGGCTGACATATACGCCACTCTGTAGCGTGCCGCTTAGAGTAGCGATCGTCACCGGCGGATTTAGCGGTGAACCGGTCCAGTTCGCCACCAGGTTGGCCACGTTGATACTGCCCAAACCGGTCGCCGCGCTGTATCCCGCACTTTGGGGGAAGGCGTTTTCGAATGTACTGGTCGAATTGGAGAGAAGCCCGTACGCATCTCCTCCTGTGTTCGTATAACAATCTGGCGTGCCGGTGGCACAAGGCTGATCATTGTTATCAACCAGGCAGCCTGAGTTGGTGCCGCCCACGCAGGAGTCAAACCCGAATTGCGAGGTCCGGTTGATGTTGTAGAAGGTGCAGCGCGGGAAGGTGCCGCCATAGGCGCTTAGAGCATTAACGTTGGACCCTTCGCAGGTGTACAGGCTGGGCGCCCCGGTGGAGGTATTCGGAGCGTTGGGTGTGCCATACTCCTGCGCCGCGAGAGTATACAAGGTGTAGTTCGCCTGGCCCTGGCGGGACGCCGTGGCTTGGTTGATGAGCCCCATGATCCCGCCCAACTGTGGCGCTACGAACGAAGTTCCGCCCGCCGCCAGCCCTGTCAAAATGTCCGACCCGTTGGAGTAGTCGCACGGAGCCACGTCGGATTGGCAGAATACCAGAAAGTGACTCCAAAGCCCGTCGGCCGCGAACAGCGAAACATCAGGCAAGTTACGGTTGCTGGTGGAGGTGAAGTTGCCGTTCAGTCCAACGCCATACACGAATTGCCAACTGGGCCGGCTGTATATGCTACTGATACCCCCGGAACCGCCATCCAGAGTGGTGAACTCTTCGCTGAAGTTGTTCACGTCGTTGCAAAGTCCCTCCGGACCATTGCCATAGGTAATGTTATAGGCATAGCTTATGTAATCGACCAGTATCGTGCTGGCGCAGGTGTCGTTCCAAGCCATCTCTGGAACGTAGGACAAAGCCGAGCCGTAAGGCGAGGAGTCGTTGCTATTCCAATAGTTGGTTGGGGCGAAGTTCGTCTGGTAGCTATCGCTGAAATCGGTGCCGCCTGCCGCAACGTTGTACGGCGTGGAGGCCAGTCCGTTCACTGAAAGTCCGGTTTCGCCCAAGCTCCCGTTAGGTCCCTGACCATTGTCCCGATCGCAAACGTCATCGCCGGAGTCACCCGCGGCTATGACCGGAGTTTGTCCCAGCGCTACGGCTTGCTGCCACAGATCGTTATAAAAGCTGTTGGCGCCAAATCCAAAGCCGGGCAACTGGGCCTCGCACACGCCGAAGCTAACACTAAATGCGGTAACCGTCGCGCCGAGACTATTGACGATGTACGACGCTGACAGATCTCCTCCCCAGGTCGTTTCCGTATCTTCGCAGGACACAAAGTCTATTGTGGCTGCCGGCGCGGTTGCTCCGATCCACTCCACATCGATATCGGCCTCGCTCTCAGCGTCGCCGGGAATGATTCCCGGGTCGCTGCAATAGCTGCTGATGCCATCGATGAAGTTGACTCCTCCCTGCGTGTTGTTCGGCATGGCGGGATAGGTCGGCAGACCGAATTGCGAGCGGAAGGAGGTAACGTCCGCCGGGTTCACGTCGGAATCCTGTACGATCGCCACCGTCTGTCCGGTGCCATTGATCGGCGTCGATGCAGTAAGCAGCGGAGTCTCGTTGTAAATGGTATAGAAATCTTGCGGTCCCACCGCCCAATAGGTTCCGCCGTCGCCGGCAAACGTGATGAGGGGACTTACCCCGTGACCCTTTGCTTGAGGCTCATTCCCCGCAGCATTCTTTGCCGTCAGGGCGCGCCATTTCCCCGTCTCCGAGTCCCGCTGGACGGGGCCAAGGACATGAACAAGTGGCTTCGGGAAAAAATTGTTCAGCGAGCGGAAGCCCGTGATCACGGGCGCCAGCGCCTTCGGTATCTGCGGCTCGCTCATGTTCGCAATGTGTCTCTCACCGCGAACATTCAAATTGTGGATCTCGGTTTTGAACGTACTACGGACCTGTCCCGCCGTGCCGCTAAAGATGATCAGCATCTTACCGGCCGGGACCGCGTCGATCTGGAAGCCATGATTTTGCAGCCACCCGGTCACCTTGGCGATGTCCGGGTCCGCCACTCCGTAGCATCCGCCAACATCCTCCGCTTTGAGCCACCGGTGGTAGTACGGTGACCGGCGGTTGTGCATCTGGTCGATGCGGGTGGCCAGCGCCTTCTCCTGCTCGGGGCTGCGCTGGAGCATCAGGATGATGTGCTCCAGCGGCAGGCTGTCATCCACTCTGCCTTGGTCATACTCTCCCCGTGCCAGCGGGTGGACATTGCCGTTAAGCGGGGTGAGCACCCGGTCGTTCACGGCCGCGGTGAGGCGCGGACCTGCCATGGGAGAGCACGCGAGCTGTGACTGCTCAAGGGCGGAAGCGACCGGCGCCTGCTGCG
>JBKQHJ010000247.1:0-5318 GCA_052148835.1 Bryobacteraceae bacterium | reverse complement strand
GGCCGCCGGCGGCCTCGACCGCGCGGCGCAGATTGTGGGTCGCCAGCAGCGGGTCGGGAATGTAGCCGGCCTGGGGCGTGAAGATACCGCCGGCGATGGCGCGCTGTGAATCGGCCCAGAACCCGGGATCATCGACACCCCTGGGCGGATAAAACGATTCGGTGCTGAGGATCGGAAGCCGTTGCCGGATCTGGTCATTGTCCCAGACCTCATGCCGGATCCCGAGCTGCGCATAGCGCTCCAGCACCTGGGCGCGATCGCCGGGCTGCACGCGCAGCACCAGATGGCCGCACTGGATGAACTTCGCCAGGCCGCGCTCGTCCGTCACGGCCAGGAATTGAGGCCAGTCGAGCCAGTAGTGGTGGCCCTCGTAGGCCAGCATCACCCCTTCGAGCGTGGAGTAGGAAAAGCGCACGATGGCGCAGGAGTTGGCGGTCGAGCCGGAGCCGACTTCCGCATTCTTGTCGATATTGGTGGTCTGATAGCCGCGCCGGCTCAGCTGCAGCGCGATCGCACAACCGATCACCCCGGCACCGATGATCGCCGCGCGCCTTACGGAACTGACTCGGGCCGTGGTAGATGAACTTCAATTTGCGATCAAGGAAACTCGATCGGCCTGGAAGCGAAATCAAATTGAACGCATACCACTAAGAACCCTGGCATCCAACGCGAAAACGGCGGCGTCGATCGCAAAAGCCCTGACCGACGACTACGATTTTACGGCAGACCTTTTGAATATTCGCGAAAAAATCGGCGGGAAAGATCCTAAGATTCGCGTGACCGAGATCTCGGAATCGCTGATGACCGTTGGCGAACAGCTGGAGCTTCACGAGCATGAGCATGAAGGATTGATGGAAGCGGCCGGTTTCGGCCTTGCCATAGGCATCGCCGTACACGAGCTCGGCAAAATTTCCTCGGCAATCGCGGTCGACGTGCAGCAATTACAACGACTCCTGGGGCCCGGCTCTGCGGGCGCGAGTACGCTAGATTCGTTGCAGCGCCGCACGGAGGGGTTGCTTGACGAAGTGAAGCGAATCGCGCCGCTGCGGGTAACGCGAAGTGATGCCGCCCGTCCCTTCGCTGTTCGTAGTGCGATCGAAGCCGCACGCAATGCGTTTGTCGGCAGCTTGGAGAGTTCGCAGATTCTCCTGCACGTCGACAAAGGTGACTTCCAGATTAACGGCAGATACGGAGCCATCGCCCAAGTGTTTGCCAACCTATTGGACAATGCGATCTATTGGGTAGGAACCCGAGGCCAAGGAGGCGCGATACAAGTGAGCATTTCGAAGGAGGATCGGACGGTACTGGTGGCAGACACGGGCCCCGGCATTTCGTCAAAGATGGAACGACATTTATTCGAGCCGTTCTACAGCGAGAAGAGCCCACCGAGCGGCCTCGGTTTGTACATTTGCCGATACTATTTGGGTCAGTGCGGAGCCACTATTCGACCAGCGCGCCCGGCGGAACGCTCCAATCTGTCCGGTGCGCAATTTTTGCTCGACTTCTCCAAGACTCCTGCGTGGCTGTCGTGAAACGCGTTTGGGTCGTTGACGACAACATTCCGGCTCGCGAGATTTACGACCCGCCATTCCCGCATAGAATCGATACGGATGCGGTCGAACGTATGGTTCGAGAGGTTGGGCGTGAAGGCTGGGCGGACGATCCTCTGCTCGAGCTATGTCGCTCGGTATGCCTGCCGGAATTCGAGTCGACATTCTTTTTGACTCCCCAGGTTCTGGTCAAGGAACTGCGGCGCGGGGCGACCGCTCCACACGCCGTAGTCTTTGACTGGGAGTACGTAGGATCATCATCAGCCGACTCCAATCTCGCCGCCTTAGAGGAAATACTGGCATCGTCCTTTACCTACGTTCAAATTTATACGCATATTGGCGCGGAGGCCGTTGAACCATTATTAGGCGATTTACGGGCTAAGTTTGGCCGTCGACTATTGCCCGCAAAAATGAAATCCGAAGTAACCGCCGTTCAGTTGGCCGCGGACATCCGAGGCGCTTGGAAACAGTCGATCGCCGGCGATTTGGCCGACGAAGTACGTATAAAGGCTTCCCGGGCGGTAGAGCATTCACTTATAGAAATGAGTGAGATACCGCGTGGCAACATTGCGGCGCTATCGCAGGGCGAAGTTGACAACCTTGTGCAAATTGTGTTGTCGAAGGTCCGCGATGAAATCGGTTCACAGGGCTCACCGACGTTGGACGCCCTTGTTTCCTCTGCCTGGGACCAGGCTTCCAGCGAACGTATGCGGCGGCTCCTGTCGATTTGGTACTTTTCGTTCCCGTCCGATGACCTAGTCAGACGTGGCGACATTGTCGAAATAGACGGAATCGATGGGGAACTGGGGTTCGTACTGACACCACCCTGCGACTTAGGCAATTTGCCGAAGAAGGCCGGTCGTCGACTCACGTGGATTCGGGTCGTTCCTTTAAACGATGCCGGTCTCGAAAAGATGCGTAACGCCGGTATCAAAATAAAGCAGCTAGGTAATTCCATCGTAGCCAACCATGCCGGCGAAACAATAGTGCTGTTGCCCAACATTCCAGCAATACTGCACAGCCGTGGAGAGCTGGCGGATTTTGCGTTGTTGTGCCATGCATGGGAGAGCCGAGAGATTGCCGGCGAGCTCCAAGGTTCCCTGAAATATTCAATGATGGCGGGAATCCGACGCCGTTGCACGCTGACGGAGCCGTTTGCGGGTGCGGTAGTCGCAAAGGTTGCCGCGGTGATTTCTTCGCCGGGGACACCAGACTTACCCAAAGGTGAAATCGATCGACTTAATGCATTGCTTACGGTGCAACCCGCAAACTCTCGATGACCGGGCCGTCGATCCTGCGGCGCGGTGGTGCCTGTCAATCGTCGCATTGGATCGGAGATTGAACCATGCCGCTGGTGCTTGAGAGAACGACGTCCCAATCGTCCAGCAGGACTCTGCCTATCGGACACCACTCAGGCGCTCGCCGTCGTCGGTCTCTAATTCTAGGCCTCCGTTTCGGCCGATGTGGTGCATGTGTTTCCTCACGGCCTTCATGTGGTTGCTGGCTCCAGGCAATACCTTCACCACCGCTTCCGGCGTCCGTCGGACAGTCCGCTGGATGTGTTCCAGTTGTGCCGTAGTCAATCTGCCTCCCGCCTCGCGAGGCCCGCCGCGGCGATAGCTCGCGATGTCCAACAAGGGTTCGCCTTCTCGAATCCTAAAGGTCCGCTTCGGCATTTCCCGTCACCCAGCTGGTTTCATTGGCCTTGAGAAGCGACTTGGTGTTGTCGCGCAAGGCTACCCATATCTTGAGCATCGCCCGAAATTCCGCACCCGCAGAGTCCGCGATCCGACCGCCCCCGATGACGGCTTTGGCGATCTGGTTGATGTTCCGGCCGATCGACGCAAGATCCGCGATGCTGCGCTTGAGCGCCAGGTATTCGTCCTTGGGCAGGGGCGTGAGCTTGCGCAGATGCGATCGCAGCAGGACCGACGCGTAGGTCGCCGGGCGCATTCCCCGCGCTTCGGCACGGGCATCCAACAGGAGCCTGTCCTCGGTCCTCAATCGCACGAGCATCGGCCTGCCGCCGCCACCCGATCCGCGTGCCTCCCTGCGCTGGCGACGAATGCCTTTCGCCGGGGAGGGCTCGCCCTCACTGACGCTTGCGACATCGCATGCCCGGATCTCCCTAAGAACTAGGCGTTTCAGCCACGCCGCTTCCGACACAAAGTCACGTTCCGCGACCGCCTTCGCCCGAAGCTTGATCTCAGGTGAGACGTGCACCTTCAAAGTTTCCGTACAAATCACAGGGCCATTTTGGCCCTCAAAGTAAGCCGGCGGCTATCCTGCATAGATGGTTTTTTCGCACCTTGTGAGAGTTTCGCTGAAAATACCTCGATACTCTCCCCGCGTAAGAGTGCCGCGAAATCCCGCTTCACCTACCCCTAACAGAACCGATACCGAACACCGGCGAGCGTTCGAATGCGGTAAGCGAGGGTTACTCCGGCAGGAGGTGACCGGCATCCCGTGAGGCACGCCCTGAAAGGTGGTGTTGGACAAAAGGCTTGTGAGAGTTTCGCTGAAAATTCCGCGAAACTCACTCTGGACTTCTTGCGGACCTCTGCAATAATTCCTAACGCGTGACAGCTCGCTCCTAAACGACCGGAACCACATGGGTTGCACGTGGTCGATGCTGCCGCGACAATTGGTCTTGAAGATGCCGCGCGCTTCCTGCACATGGCGCCGTCGACGTTGCGTAAGCGCGCCGCGGCGGGCAAGTTGAGCGCCTACAAGCCCGGCAAGACGTGGGTGTTCCTGCAAGACGAATTGCTGAGCTACTTGAAATCGAGCAAGGCCGCATGTCCCTCTACCGCCGCCCCAACACCCCGCATTGGTGGACCCGATTCCAGCTCAATGGCAGCGAGGTCCGCCTCTCGACTGGCACGGGAAATCGCCGCGAAGCGGAGGAATTTGAAACCGTAGCGCGCACGCGCGCATGGCGGCAGGTTCGCCTCGGCGAGCGGCCACCGTATCTCTGGACCGAAGCGGCCAAGCGCTGGCTCAGCGAAACGCGCAAACGCTCGAAGGCCCGGGATGAGTCGATCCTCGCCTGGTTCGATCAGCACCTCAAGGACTACGACGTGCAAGCCATCACACGCGAAGTCGTGAAGGAGCTGCGCGCGTTGAAAGCCGCAGAGACCAGCGAGGCCACGGCCGATCGGCACATGGCGCTGCTCCGGTCCATCTTGAACAAGTGCGTCAGGGATTGGGAGGTGCTTGATTCCGCGCCGAAGGTGCCGATGTATCGTCCGACGGTGGGCGAGCCGCGCTGGCTTACTCGGCCAGAGTTCGCTCGCCTCGAGCGTGAGCTTCCCGATCATCTCAAAGCCGCGGCCAGGTTCGCCGTGCTCACGGGGCTTCGGATGCGCGCAATGCTGTCGCTCACCTGGCAGCAAGTGGATCTCGTCAAGAAGCGCGCGTGGGTGTCGAGCCGTGAAATGAAGGCCGGGCACTCGCTCGGCATTCCGCTCACCATCGAAGCGATCCAGGTTCTGAACACGCTACCAAGGGACGGCGATTATGTTTTTCAATGGCGCGGCGAGCGCGTCGATGATTGCAACACGCTCGCCTTTCAGAAGGCCGTCAAAGCGGCCAAGGTCGAGCCCCTTCGCTGGCACGATCTGCGTCATACGTGGGCTTCATGGGCAGTGCAGAGCGGAGTGAGCCTGCACGAGCTCATGCTGCTCGGCGGCTGGCGCAGCTTCTCGATGGTGCTACGGTATTCGCACTTCGCACCGCATCATTTGGCCCGGGCAGCAGCCAAAATAA
>JBKQHJ010000246.1:0-99186 GCA_052148835.1 Bryobacteraceae bacterium | reverse complement strand
TCCCCATCCAGAGATGGAAGCCGATCCCGTGCTGTACGATCGGTTTCAGCGCGAGGCCGAGATCGGGCAGAAACTCGACCATCCCGGCGTCATGAAGGTGCTGGCCGACAAAGACCGCAGCCAGCTGTACATGGTAATGGAATGGGTGAACGGCCGTTTGCTCCGGCAAGTTCTGCACGACCAAGGCAAGAAGCTGCCCACTGAGCGCGCCATCAAAATCACCATCGGCATCGCCGACGCTCTCGATTACATCCATCGCAACGGCGTGGTGCATCGCGACTTGAAGCCCGAGAACATCATGATCGATGGCGACGATCGCATTAAGCTGATCGACTTCGGCATCGCAGGCAAGGAAGGCGCGAAACGGCTGACCTTCGCCAAGCTGTCGCAAGTGATGGGGACGCCGGACTACATCTCGCCCGAGCAAGTGAAGGGCAAGCGCGGCGACGGACGCAGCGACATCTACGCGCTGGGCGTGATGCTGTATGAAATGCTCACCGGCAAAACGCCCTTCCAGGGGCCGAATCCGTTCGCCATTATGAACGACCGGCTGATGAATAATCCGATTCCGCCGCGCGAAGTGAACCCCGAGATCTCGCCCGAGCTGCAAGAGGTGATCTATCGGGCGCTGGAGCGCGAGCCGCAGAACCGCTATTCCACCGCCAACGAATTCGCCTGGGACCTGGAGCATCTGGATCAGGTGGGCGTCGCCGAGCGGGCTGAGCTGCGCGATTGGAAGATCCGGAAGACACCGCTAGCGCGGCAGATCCTTTTCTACGTCGCGATGGCGCTGATCCCGGTGGTGATTTTTGGCCTGCTGTTGCTCATCGCTAAACACTAAGGATGCAATATGTCATTGCAACCGGATATTAGAGATTTGCGCCGGCACTATGCATCGTTGTCGGACGACGAGTTGCTGGCTCTGGAAAGGTCCGACCTGACCGAGATCGCGCAGCGAGCTTATGACGACGAAATCGCCAAACGAAAGATCGCTCCGGCTGACGATGTTCCGGAAACGGCTACGGACGACGAAGTTGATATCGATTCCGACTCCGACAGCGACGAAGCCTGCGCCTGTTCGTTCGATTCCTACGCGCGTCACGAAACAGCGCCGGATCTGGAGGAGGCCTGCAAAATCCTGGAGCAAGCCAAGATTCCCTGTCACGTCAACATCCGAGAAGAAGTAGGTGCATCGGGTAACCCGCAGTACATTCAAGAGGTCATGGTGCCAGCCGCTTCGCTTCTGCACGCTCTCAGCGTATTGGACAAGGAGATGTTCAACCCGAGGCAGGAAGCCGAATGGCGCGCGCATTTCGAGACCATGTCGGACGAAGATTTCCGCACGATCAAAATTGAGGATCTCACCGCTGGAATGCTGGATCGGGCCGAGCGCCTCAAGAACGCCTTTCGGGAGGAACAGGTTCGCCGCAGCCGCTAGAAGCTAGCGCTGCCAAAAATCTTCGTTGTGCGTTGCCAGATCCGGATAGGCGCCGGCGCCGAGTTCGAACAAGTCCAGACCCTGGCGTTCGCCTTCCACCGCGACGCGTTGGCGGGAAATCCGATCGAGAAGCCAGTTCAATCCATAAGTGAGCGGCAGAATAAATCCAAGAAGGGTGCCGATGCCGACCAATTGCACCAGCCACAGCCCGCCGGAATCGCCAGGAGCCACGGCGGCCAGGAGCCCGGTGGCAAGCAATCCCCAAAGTCCAGCCACCGCATGGACCGACACGGAGCCGCCGGGATCGTCGACTCCCAAGTGCAGCTCCAGCCACTCCACCGAATAAACGACCAGTGCTCCGGCCACCAACCCGATGATCACGCCCGCGGCCGGACGCACCACGGCGCAACCCGCGCTGACCGCTACCAAGCCGGCCACCCAGCCGTTGGCGCATAACGAAGCGTCGGTCTTGCCGAAACGCGCGCGTGTGATGGCCGCGACGGACAGTGCCGCCGATCCAGCGGCGAGCGTCGTGTTCACCGCGATCAAAATCGCGCGGCTAGCCGGCACACCGGTGAAGAGGATGGCACCCGCCGCATTCAATCCCAGCCATCCCAGCCACGCCAGAAAGCAACCCAACAAAACAAAGACGGCGTTGTGGCCAGGCAGTGCCGATGGCATGCCTTCCGGGCTGAACTTGCCGCGCCGCGGGCCCAGGATCCAGGTGATGGAAAGCGCGGTCAGCCCGCCGACAACTTGAATGACGCCAGCGCCTCCACTATCGATGAAACCCAGCTGCGCGAGCCATCCACCGCCCCAAACCCAGTGTGCAAACAACGGATAGGTCCAGCCGGCAAGCAAGGCGGTGGAAGCGCAGCTTGCGCCCAGTCGCCACCGATCGGCGCCGCTGCCCAAGGGGATGATTGCGGCGAGTCCGACGCTCGTCAATCCGAATAGGCTGGCGAGTAACGTCCATCCGCCCAGCTCCAGGCCGCGTAAGAAGAAGCGGCCAGCGCCGATCCAGTTCCAGTCTTGGCCGCCCACATGCCAGGCAAACGCGGGTTGCCCGGCGGATCCCTGCCAGGCCGCTCCGATCGCGAAGTAAACCAGGGCGGCTGTCGCGATGACACAAAGCGCGCTCAGCATCGAATGGGCGGCGTTTCTGAAACGTCCCAAACCGGCGTTAATGAGAGCGAGCCCGGCGGTGGCGGATGGGATGAGCAACACGAAAACGAAGCACAGCGCCGCCGACATCTCAGGCAGCGCTGGAGCGCGCACCGGCGTCACTTTCGTTCCCTGCTTGGAATTAAATGCGCGCGAAAGACGAGTGTCAGGCCGAGCGCTTCAACGCCGAGCGCCACCAGCACGAAACTAATTTGAGATGGACCGGCCGGTAAGAGCGCGAGGGCGGCGAGCACGATAATCCATCCGCCCACGAGCAACAGGAATCCTGTGAGCTTCATGGAAAATTTCGTCCATTATAGCAGCGGCGGCCTTCACCGCGACAGCTCGCGCCAAACCCGCTCGCACCAAACCCGGGGACGTCCTATTCCAGTTGAATGTCGGTGGTTCGCTGGTACTCTTTGCCGGCGTTGTCCATCGCTTTGACCTCTATCTTATACGTGCCAGGCGCGAGCGAGTCCACGGGGATCTTTGCGCCCAAGGGGATGGTCGGACTGCCTGCTTGGGTCGGAAGAGTGACACGCATCAGTCCCGTATCGAGCTTCTGGTCTCCGGTCTTGGCGTCCAATATGCGCAGGTCAAACGCGACTACCGGCGGCGCTTTAGGATCGCCCGTCACCAGCAGCGGCTCGTAAAGCTCGGCATAAAAGCCCACAAAATCGCCCTTCTTGAATTGATTGCCTCCGTACGGCACCATCTGAACTCCGTTGGCGATCAGCGGCACGCGGTCTTCGAGTAGCAGCGCATCCAAGCCAGTTCCCAAATCGGAAGCGCGGTGCACTTGTTTACTAAGCGCTAATTGGCTCATGCTGAACTGCTTCGCGTCGTAAGGATCGACATTGAGCGGCATCTCGACCTTTCCGAAACTCTCGGAGCTGGACGAAAATACGACCTTCAGATTGTATTTTCCCGACGCCACGTCGAACTGATTCTCGTAGTGCATCGGGCTCTCCTTGAAGGCTTCCATTTGCTTCTTGTCGTCGAAGTCGATCTTCAGCGCGTCGCTAAAGCGGGCCCCCACCGAACCGTCGGGAAGGTAAGCCAGGCCCAAAATGTTCACCGTTGCATGATACTTGCCCTTCTCTTTGTCGAATTTAATTTTGTCCGTCGCGATCTCCATGGCGACATTCACACGCGCCACGTTGGGAGAGGTATAGAAATAGGGAAGCTGCATGGAAGCGCTGACATTGCCTGCCTGGGCGGCGGCGGCGTGTGTCTCCAGATCCTTTTCCGTCGAGTTGCCGGCTAGCAGATCCACTGGCTTCGAATTACAGTAACCCGTGCGGAACCGAACTTCGGTGCCGCTGCGCTCCACCTTAACGCGCAACGTATGGCAACTACCTTCCTCAGAATCGGGGGGCGTGTAGCCGAGAAGGTAATATTGGTCCTGCTCCTTGCCGATTTTTTCCATTCCCCCAGTTAAATCGTTCGTTTCATGAATAACGAAACCGCCGGTGCCCTGCGCCAACATGAACATAATGTTCTGATTATCGGTGGTACTGTCGGGCAATTTCGGAATGATCATGCGCGCATTCGCGCTAGGGTTATTCCAGGGGGAGTTAGTTCCATAAGGATTCATCGAAGCCGGGTTTCCAACGGTTGAGACGCCTCCCTTCCCCCCGGTCGTTCCACCGGTGGGTCCGGTGGGTCCGGATGTGCCACCGCGACCGCCGCCACCTGACGTACCTCCTCCTGGGGCGCCGCCACCAGTAGCGCCACCGCCACTATGGCCACCGCCTCCTCCGCCGCCCGTGCCGCCGCCCCCGCCGCCCCCGCCGCCATGTTGCGGCATGAAGAACGCCATTCCACCCGGCGTATACGATGCGAGAACGAAGCGGACGCCACGGTCCGGGTTGCCCGGCGTATTCGGCATGTTCAGCCGGGCCGCGGGAGTGCCGGCCACTAGACCGCGCACATCAATGGGATAAATGGCTACGTTGGCTTTATTGCAAGCACTGATGGTGGCGGTGGCTTCGGACATTATTTCAGCTGTGAGCGGAAAACCACCGGTGATCAGAATTACGGTCTTGCGGCCGGGGATAGAGCTGAGGTTCTTGGCGAGGTCCGTCAACGCGTACAGGACGTCGCGCGCGCCAAAACTGGCCATGTGCGCGCTGAGCGACGGAGCATTGGCGTCGGATGAATTGGGCGCCACCGCGGAGAACTTGACTCCATTCACGACATTCTTCAGGCGCAGTGTATCATCGGTGAAATTCTGCGCGATTTGAAGCGCGCCGCCAAAATTGACGATCGCCATAAGGCGATTCGGTCCGCCGTTGGCGTCGATGAACTTGGACGCGGCCTGCCGCGCAAATCCCTGCTGGCCATAATCCATGGTGGAGTTGTCGAAGAACAGCACCAGATAATGCTTTTGCGGATTCGACGGGGATGCCGTCCCGTTTTCGAACGAGAAAGTCTTGATCTGCTGCTCCTTGTTGTCCTCCCAGACTTTGAAGTCCTTGGCTTCCAGATCGTGGACGTAGCCCCCCTTTTTGTCGGTGACAATGGCGTCCACCAGAACCAGCTTGGTCTCCGTGCGGATCACCGCTCCGGAATCAGCTGGAGCTTGCGCGCGGGCCGCCGGGAAAACCGCCGCCAAGGTGAAAAGCATGGCGAAACAGATTCTGTTTTGAATGTTCATTACGGCATCTCCACGATCAAAATTTAGTCACGGAATTTCGACGACGCCGTTGCGCGCCGCCATGGTCTGGCCTTCGGAATCGCGAACCACCAGCCGGATGACGTAGCTGCCCGGCGCCACGTCGAAGTTCGTCCTTACAGTAACACCCGAATTCAGGATCTTCTCCAGCGTCCCATCCTGCAGGCGGAGTTCGACCACCTTTTGCATACCGTTGATGAAGTTTCCATTGCGGTCGAAGACGCCGGAAGTGATGGTCAAGTTGTCGTTGTTGCGCCCATCCGCTTTACGGAAGCGAAGATTCTTCACATAAACACGCGCCAGCACGGCGATCCTGGCCGCCACATCGCTGGACTTAAAATACTGCATATGTAATTCGACCGGAATATCCTGCAATTCATCCCGGGAAAACATGGCCTCCTGGATTTCCCGCTTGGCGTCCTCCTCGGGATTGGGCAAATGCCGGGGAGCGTAATATCCGCGCCGCGCTTGTACATCGAGGGCACGCGAATTCGTCAGCTTCACCTTGAGCGCGTGATAGGCGCCATCCAGCTTCAGGTTTTGTGGGGAGAAACCCAGAACATAGACGAACTCGGGCGCCGCGGCCACCTGGGTGAAGCCCGCTTTCAGGTCGTTATTGTTATGAAAGTAGCGGCCGCCGGTGGCATCGGCCAACTCCTCCAGGACGTCTTCTTCAGCCAGGGCGCTTTCGCGTTCGTACTGGTTCTTCAAGATGGTGAATTGCTGGGTCACGCCGCTACTGGCCGTGCTCGCGTCGCCACCCGGGATGAGCACGTAGAGACCGCGCGCGTTCAAAGAACTGATCCGCACATTGGCGCGAATGGCGCGGTCCATAATATCGGTCTCTTCGGGACGCTCATCGTCAGGCAGGAAGAATCCGGCGGAGACCAGGATCAAGCCGCGGTCACCCGGGGCGGCGGAGAGCCGGCGGATGGTGCTCTCCAAAACAGTAAGGGCCAGCCGGTTATCGCGTTCCCCGACATTGATAAGCTGCGAAGCCGTGCTCCGCGCTACGTTCTCGGCGATTTGCTCGGCTTGCGCCATGGCTTGCGGCGTCGTGGCACCGGGCGGCGGCGGATCGCAGGTGGCCATAACTTCCTGGGCGGCCGCACGCAGGGTAGTGGCGTCGTTCTTGTTGTAAATCAGATCCGCCATGTAGTAGCTGATGTCCGGGCAGTCCGATCCTCGCGTCCCCATGGTGGGACGCGCCATCAACTTCATCAGCGCTTCGTGCAATTTCAAGCGGTCGTCGGTGAAATCGACGTTGCCCTGGCCCGAAGTTGTGTAGATGGCGGCGCGCGTGCCGGGATCGAGCGATTCGGCCAACTGTAGATCCGCCGCGTCGCGAGCCCGGATCAAATCTTGCGTGGTGGTGTGGACATCGTCAAACAGGTAGACAACAAATCGCTGCGCAATGGGATGAGTTGGTGTTTTTGGGGCCGCGGCAACAGCCCCGGCTGAATTTTCCAGCGCCGCATCGTCCGCCACTTCGGCCGGGATCACGGTTTCGCCGGTCTTCTCGATGGAAAAACGGGTGATTATCTGCGGCTTGCCTTTATCGAAAAGCTGAAAATCTTCTTTTTGCAGCGTTCCGATGGCTTTTCCTTTGGAATCGCGGACCACCACGGGAACCATTACCAGGTTTACTTTGGTGCTGAATGTGGCCGGCGCATCGTGCGAAGACATCTCGGGAGCGTTCGCCGCGTTTTGCGGCGGGGGTGCCTGGCCAAACAACTGGAGCGCGGAGACGAAGCCCAACAGCAGACCCGAGCGTGCAGCTTGCACTCGCATTTTGGGGGCCAACCCTACTGGTGGTCAATTTTACTGCATTTTCTAATAACATGTGCTCCGGTTTCAAGCGGAAGCGATTAATCGAATCGCGGCAACAGCTCCAAATCCCCTTTTGGCACCGATTCCAACGGATATCCGCCTCTGCGCCAGGCTCGCAAACCGCCGGCGATCACGTAGGCGTCGAATCCTTTTTCCCGCAATATGTGCGCCACACGGGCGCTGGTGGCTTCGCGCAGTCAAGTGCAGTAAAGATAAATGGGGGTGTCCTTGGGCAGCGATTCTATGAATGCGTCCAGATTGTTCGGTTCGATGCGAATGGAACCGCGCACACGTTGTTCACCTTCGTCGTAATAACCGTGGCTGCGCACATCGGCGATGACCACGTCCGGCGCTCCTTGCATCTTCAGGCGAGCCGCCACGTCGCTGGCGGAAACGCGGCGCACGAACCGATTCATGCGATGCCTTCCGAACAGCCACGCACGATAACACACGAATCCGATCACGCCGGCCAGGATCACCCAGGCCACAGCCCGGCTGAAAGCTTGCAAACCACCGGCGATCATCCGAAAGACATCGCGAAACAGGTAGCCCAAGCCTCCATAGGCGAGGGCATAGAGGAGCACGCCGCCCAGATCGAATCTAAAGAACTGGAAAGTGCGCATTCGCATGCTGCCAGCCAATGGCGGCGCCATGGTGTTCACGCCTGGAAGGAATTTCGAAAACAGCAAGGTGGTGCGTCCGCGCTTATAAAACCACTTCGCGGAACGCAAAATACAGACTTCCGGACTTAGCGAGAGGCCGCACAGAAAACCGAGCAAGCTCCAACCCGAGTATCGTCCTGTGATGAACAAGGCTGAATCGCCGATCAACATGGCGCTAATGGCCACGCCGAACGCGAGCGCCGGATGCATAACGCCCGCGGCCGATGCCGCTCCCGCCGCCAGCAAGGCCAGGGCGCCAGGGATGGGAAGGCCGAGCGCTTCCGCCAGCAGCGCCGCGAACAGGCTGGTATAGCCGTACTTCGCAATGATGCTGAGAATGTCGGGCATATTACCTCATTATGGCGTGGCGGCTACAGTGCTGCGCATAACCGTTACGCGGGTCCAAAGTGAGCACCGGGCGAGTCCAACAGGCTGGAGATTCTTATGCCAAACCTAAATGGAAAACGAATCGCGATTCTTGCCACCGACGGTGTGGAACAGGTGGAGATGACGGAGCCACGCAAGGCGCTGGATGCCGCGGGCGCGAAGACGGAATTGGTGTCGCCCGCCAAGGGCAATCTGCAAGCTTGGCAGCATATGGAGAAAGGCGACAAGTTCCCAGTGGACGTCGAGCTTGCGGACGCCGATCCAAGAAATTACGACGCGCTGGTGTTACCCGGCGGCATTGCCAATCCCGACCAGCTTCGCAGGATACCGCAAGCGGTTGAATTTGTGAAAAGCTTCTTTGAGCGAGAAAAGCCCGTCGCCGCGATTTGCCACGCTCCTTGGATGTTGATCGAAGCCGGCGTGGTCCGCGGGCGCACTGTCACCTCTTGGCCGTCGCTGCAAACCGATCTGAGGAATGCCGGGGCCAAATGGGTGGATCGCGAGGTGGTGGAAGACGGCAATTTAGTGACGAGCCGCAAACCCGATGACCTTCCGGCGTTCAACAAGACGATCGTGGAGTTGTTCAGCGAAGCGTCTCAGCGCGCACGCGAACATGAGCCAGTGGGTCCGGCGCGAATCAATCATCGGTCGTAAAATCATCATCGGTCGTAAGACTTCGCTGTGGATTCTCTTACGAGGCTCGAATCTGACCGAGCAACGTCGTCGCCTGTTTTTCCAGGTCGCCGTGCAGGGCGATCAGCTGTTCGAGTTGTTCCTCGGCCCGGCGGATATCGTGCTCGGCGAGGAGTCCCTTGGCGAGATAGAAGCGCGCGCGTTCCAGGTAGGGGCCGGCGCCTGCCTCCGTGAGAGCGCGCAGTTCTTGAATACCGGCGATGCGATCGCCCGCCAGCAACAACGAAATTCCAAGATAGAATTTCGCTGCCACGAAATCCGGATGGGCGTCCGCGACGGATCGCAACGCCGAAGCCGAGCCTGCGTAGTCCTGTCTCTGATATAGCGCCATGGCGGCCTGAAACGCTTGCGGCGCACCCGGCTCACGTACGTACTCGGGCGCTGGAAACGCGGCGAGCTGTTCGTACTCCTCATCGCTCAGGGAACGGGCCGCGGGATTGGTTGGAATTGCACCGGCCACATGCCCGACCCCGGGTTCGGACTTGGACGTCCACGCGAGCCATGCAAAGACAGCCACGGCAATCAGCATGATAAATGCTGTGAATCCGTAGATGCCGATCCAAAAGCGATTTTCAGGCTTGATGTGCAAACTTGCTACGGCTCCGCCAACGCTGACACCGGGCTGGCCTCCACCGGCTCCGTCGTTTTGGCACGCCAGCCGAAGAGCAGAATGATGGCTGCCACGATCAACAGCCCCAGCTTTACTACTTCCAGCACCCCGTACAGCCCGTGCAACCTCCAAAACTGGCTGTAGGCGGCCGAGCCGGAGCCACCGCCAAAATCGACCAGCCGGCCGAGCGCAATCATTTCCGGCGTGACACGAAAGCGCTGGAACAGCACGACGATCAATGTTACACCGCTAATTCCGACCAGCAGCCGCCTTTTGCTGGCGAGCAACAAAACCGCGGTTAGCAACACACCCAAAGCGATTTGCGCGAATTCCCAGCTAGTGAAAAACAGCCGATTCTCTTCACCCGCGAGGTAGCGCAGCAACAGCCGCGCGTTGTCGGGCCCGAGTGCTTGAACCATTTGGGCGGCTTCCTGTGGAGGCGCTGCGAGCACTCGATCCACGGTGGCGAAGTTCTGCGTGGCCACGAAGATCATGAACAAACTGCCCAGGATCCAGCATCCGAGGAGAAACGCCGCGATTCGATGCCGGTGCATAAGGCGTCAAATAAAACAGCCGAGGCTGCCCTCGAATCCCTGCTCCACCCGCCCATCCGGCCACACCACGATCGGGACCATGTCGCCGAACTTTCGTGCCTCGTCCAGCACCGCCTGGCTCAGTTCCACGCGCCGCTCGTCGTATCGCACGCCCTCAGCCTCCCACTTCTTCAGAAGCTTGACGCAGGCGTCACAACCGCGAATCGTGTAAACTACCGGAGTTTGCATTGGAACTCGCTCACCTAAGAGAAATCAGGACGCGCGATCGGGTAGGTGCAACGCCGCTGACAGCAACTGACGCATTTCTTTGATCGCTTCCTTGCGCCAGTCGTCGGAGCGCGGCTGGAGTCTCGCAATCACCTCCCGCAAAAGTTCCTGCCTCCGGTCTTCGGGCGCCATCGCAAACGTCGTTTCCTTGGGAAGCCCCATCTTGGTTTTCACCTGATCCAGGATCTCGGCCAACTCGCGATGCGCCATCTCCGAGCGCTCGGTGAAATGCGTGATGTACTGCATGTCGGAGGTATAGAAGATAAACACCGGGATCGCGCGCGACTTGCCGTCGTTGCTTAGGAACTCGTCCATAATGTCCGGGTTTTCGTCGCGCAAGAATACACGTAACTCCATCCCCGTCGCCGCAGCAATCCTGGCCACGGTGGGCAACTCGCGATACACGTCGCCGCACCAGGCTTCCGCGATGGCTAAAATCTTGGATGGACCGCCGGGCTGCGCCGCGGCCCTTCTGAAGAACGCTAAATCCTCGGGCGAAAGCGGTGCGCTCTTGTAATTTTGCTCGAACTTATCGACATTGACTGCCGCTTGGGCCAGGAAGTTCGCGTAGGTGAGCCCCTGCGCGAATCGGGTGGGGGTAACAACGGTGGTTGCGGTTGGCATCGTATGAAGTCCTATTACTAAAGTACAACGCGCGCTTCGAGACCGCTTGCGATAAACTTGATTGGTCATGAGTGCGCCACATCTGGTCCGTCCGCAAGCGGACCCCAAGTCCCGAGCCGTCCGAACCACCGGCGGGACATCCATCGACGAACTGGTAGTGGAAGAAATTTCCGTTCCCGCGCCTGGCGCCGGTCAAGTCCTGGTCGGGATCAAAGCCGTTTCACTCAACTTTCGCGATTTGGCCGTGGTCACCGGCCGCTATCCGCGGAACGCCGCGCAACCCACCGTCATCGCTTCGGACGGTTCGGGTGAAGTGGTCGCGGTGGGCGATGGCGTCACGGCCTTCCGTACCGGCGACCGCGTGGTGGGTTCTTTTTTTCAGAAATGGATCACAGGACCGTTCGTTCCTGAATACGGCGCATCGGCGCTGGGTGGGGGCGTCGACGGCGTGCTCACGCACTTCCGTGTCTTCGATCAAGAAGGGCTGCTCCGCCTTCCAGAGCATTTGAGTTTTGAGGAAGCCGCCACGCTCCCCTGCGCGGCCCTTACCGCCTGGAACGCGCTGGTCCCGACCTGCCACGTGCAGGCGGGCGATACTGTCCTGCTTCTGGGCACCGGCGGGGTGTCCATCTTCGGACTCCAGTTCGCGAAGCTGCATGGAGCGCGCGTGATCATCACCTCCAGCAGCGACGAAAAGCTGGCGCGCGCCAAAGCGCTCGGCGCCGACGAGACCATCAACTACAAGACCACGCCGGATTGGGATCAAGAAGTGCGGCGCCTCACCGGCGGCAAAGGCGTCGATATCGTTCTTGAAGTCGGGGGCGGCGAAACATTCGCACGTTCCATGAACTCCGTACGCGCATCGGGGCAAATCGCCGTCATCGGCGTCCTCACAGGCGTAGTGGGCACCGTACCGTTGGGCCTGATCGGCATTCAGACCCTCAGCGTGCGCGGCATTTTCGTTGGATCGGTGGCTATGTTTGAGGACATGAATCGCGCCATCGGAGCCAACCAGCTGCGGCCCGTAATCGATCGCGTCTTCCCATTCGAAAAGTCCGCCGATGCGCTGCGTTGCATGCAAAGCGCCCAGCACTTCGGAAAAATCGTAATTACGCTGTAACGCAACTTCGCCCGAATCCTCCGCTGCCCTTCCAGCGTCTCATGAGGCAAGTGGAGGGAATACATGCCTAAGATGCGCGCCGTCCAAGTGTCCCGCCCGGGCGGCCCTTTGGAAATTGTCGAACGCGATATTCCGGACTCCCGTCCTGGCTTTGTGCGAATCAAAGTTCAGGCTTGTGGCATCTGCCATAGCGACTCGGTCACCAAGGACGGATTGTTTCCCGGCATCCAATATCCCCGCGTTCCAGGACATGAAGTGATCGGCGTAATCGACGCGGTCGGCCCGAACGTTCCGCCGCGCTGGAAGGCCGGACAACGCGTCGGGGTTGGCTGGAATGGCGGATTCTGCGGCTACTGCGATAGCTGCCGCCGCGGCGACTTTTTCGCTTGCCAAACCTCCACCGACGTCACCGGCGTGACGCGCGACGGTGGCTATGCCGAATACATGCTCGCGCCCACCAGCGCGCTGGCGTTGGTGCCGGACGATCTTTCCTCCGTCGATGCGGCGCCCCTTATGTGCGCCGGAGTCACTACCTTCAACTGCCTTCGCAACAGCGGCGCGCGTCCAGGCGATGTCGTCGCGGTGGTTGGCATCGGGGGGCTCGGGCATCTGGCTGTTCAGTTCGCGGCGAAGATGGGCTGTAAAACCGTCGCTATCGCGCGCGGCAAAGAAGAAGAGCCGCTGGCCCGGCAATTGGGGGCGCAATATCACATCGACAACAAGACGCAAGACCCCGCGGCCGAACTGCAAAAGCTCGGCGGCGCGAAGGTGATCCTCGCCACCGTCACCAGCCCCGATGCCATGAAAGCCGTTCTGGGAGGACTCAGTGTGCACGGAACGCTGATGATTATTGGCGCGGTCCCCGCGCTCGAAATCAATTCGCTACAAATGCTGTTGCGAAATCAATCCGTCACCGGCTGGTACTCCGGCACCTCCATCGATTCCCAAGACACGCTCGACTTCAGCGTGCTCTCCGGCGTTCGATCGATGAACGAGCGCTATCCGCTCGACCGCGTCGCCGAAGCGTACGATCACATGATGAGCGGCAAAGCGCGCTTCCGCGTGGTGCTGGACATAGGCAAGTAAGTCCAGGCAAGTAGCCCGTTAGCGCGGCGCCCCTGCTATCGTGATCTTTTGCGCCGCCAGCTCATCCTCGTCGCGCTGGTCGTCCTGGCCTTGCGTCTGCCCTTTCTCAATCAGGCCTTCCAGGGCGACGACGTGCTTTATCTCACCGAGGCCGCTCACGCGCAAATTGAGCCGCTGCATCCCAAACACACCGAATACGTCTTCATGGGCCGCGACATCGACATGCGCGGCCAATCGCATCCGCCGCTCAATGCGTGGTTCCTCGCGCTGCTGATCGCAGTCGGCGGCAGCGTTTCGGAGATCCCGTTCCATGCCGCTTACATTTTGTTTTCGTTGATCGCCGCCTTTAGCGCGCTCGCTCTGGCCCGCCGATTCAGCCCGCATCCTCTGCTTGCGATCCTGCTGTTCTGCGCCACCCCCGCCTTCGTCGTCAATGGAACGTCGCTCGAAGCCGACCTGCCATTCGTGGCCCTCTGGCTGCTCTCAACCGCGCTTTACGTGTTTGCCGTCGATCGTAATTCCATTTCGTTATTGATCGCAGCTTCCGTCGCAATGGCGTTAACCGCTCTCACCGCGTATCAATCCATTCTGCTGGTCCCGATTCTTTTCCTATACGGCCGAAAATGGCGGTCCGGGCGTGTGGCAGCGTTTACTCCGATCGTCGTGTTGCTCGGTTGGAACATTTTCGAGCGCCTCTCCACTGGCGCGATGCCCGCCGGCGTCCTGGCGAACTACATGTCCACTTACGGCCTCCAGGTGTTCGCGCAAAAGATCAAAAGCGCCGTCGCGCTCACGGGCCATTTGGCGTGGCTCGTGTTCCCCGCCCTCTGGATTCCATCGCTTTACGCGCTCCCTTTCGCGATCGCCGCTGCTTTTTACGATTGGAATCCGCTGTTCTGGGGCTCCATGGCGGTGGGCACGGGCATCCTCATTTGGTGCGGCCGGCACTGGCGCGACTTTCTGGTCCAATGGGTGCTGATATTTTTCGCCGGAGCGCTGGTCATCTTTTTCGCGGGTTCGGCGCGTTACCTGCTGCCGATCGCGCTACCCATCGCGATTCTCGCTACCCAGCGCGCCGGCCCTCGTCTACTGGCCATCAGTCTGGCCTGCGGATTCGCGCTCAGCCTCGCGCTCGCCATCGTCAACTACCAGCATTGGGACGGCTACCGTCAGTTCGCCAATTCGCGCGCGCTGGTCAAAGCTTCGTCCTCGCAACGGCTTTGGATCGATGGGGAATGGGGTCTCCGCTATTACTTCGAGTCCGAAGGCGGCCTCCCGCTACACGAGGGCCAGGCGATCCATCCCGGCGAAATCGTCGCGTCGAGCAAGTTGAGCTACCCGATCCCGTTCACCAGCGGCGGCGGCGTGCTGGTGCCTGTTGCCGAGCGGACCATTACATCATCCATCCCGTTGCGGATCGTCGCGCTCAACGGCCGCGCCGCTTATTCGACCACCATGCTCGGCCTGCGCCCCTTCGATGTTTCACTTGCACCAATCGATCAACTCAGCGCCGTAGTGATGATCGAGCGTAAGCCCGCGCTCACTAATCTACCGATGAATGCACCCGAAGCGGACCAACAAATCATTAGTGGCGTCTACCAACTCGAGAACGGCCAGTGGCGCTGGATGAGCCAAAGCGCGACGATTCTGTTGAAGCCGCCACTGCAGCCCACACCGGTGACGATCCACTTCACAATTCCCGATGCCTCGCCCGCGCGGCGAGTGGCTCTCGCGCTGAACGATCGCACGGTCGCGTCCCAGACATACTCCGCGCCCGGCACGTACTCGCTTTCGAGCGCGCCTATAAAACCGGATGGCGACACCGCCAAGCTCACCATCACCGCTGACAAAAGTTTCGCCGTCCCAGGGGATAGCCGCGAGCTCGCCATCATCTTAAGCGAGGTTGGATTCCGCTAAAGTCAAAGTGAGGGGTACCGCATGAAACCAATCGATAAGAAAATAGTCAAGGACGTCAAGAAGGGCAACGTTCCCAAACCGATCGAGGACCTGCCGTCCGAGTGGTCGAAAGAAGATCGCAAGGAAGAAAACCGCGAGCCCAACCTGGGCGAACTGGACGAAGACCCGTCGGAAATGTGAAAAATCGCGGCGCTGTCGCTATGCACTATTGACACGCCTGCCACACCGACGTATTTTGGGAGGCGCGTATGTCGACTCCGCACTATTTGCGCCGGTTCTTCTTCACGGCAGTCATTCTCTCGGCCGTGCCGGGACTTTTTGCCCAGTGGCCGTCTTACCCAACAGCGGGCGTCCCGAGAACCGCCGACGGCAAGCCGAACATGAGCGCTCCTGCTCCGAAGACCTCCGACGGCAAGCCGGATCTCACCGGCGTCTGGCAAAACGACCGAACGGTGGGCGGCACGGTAGCCGCCCGGTCTAGCGCGAATCCGCCGTCGACGAACGAAGATTTGTTGACTATCGCCAAGCGGAGCCCGTTCTGGAACCTCGGCTCTCAGTTTCCGGATGGCCTGCCGTTCACGCCCTGGGCCGCGGAATTGCATCGGCAACGCGTCGCCGACAACAGCAAGGATAATCCGGACGCGCACTGCCTGCCGATGGGCATAATGCAGTTTCACAACCACGGGGAGCCTCGCAAGATGATCCAGACTCCGCAGGTGATCGTGATCCTTTACGAAGCCAACGCAGGCATTCGGCAGATCTTTACCGATGGGCGGCCCTTGCCGAAGGATGCGGATCCGTGGTGGTACGGCTACTCGACGGGGCACTGGGAAGGCGAAACGCTGGTAGTACAAACCGCCGGATTCCGCGATCTGGGATGGCTGGATGTCGAGGGCAGCCCTTTGACCGATCAAGCCCACGTCACCGAGCGCTACCGCCGCCCCGACTTCGGCCATTTGGAAATTGAAGTTACCATCGACGACCCGAAAGCCTACACCAAGCCTTGGACGGTGAAGGTGCACCAGCACATTATGGTGGATACCGAAATAATCGAGTTCGTTTGTCAGGAAAACGAAAAGGACGCGCCGCATTTGAGCGCGCAGTGAGGCAGGCCTCTCGCAGAACACAGGTGCAGACCAAATCCAAATTGTCACGGCGTTCCTTTGCGGCTGCGATGGCCGGCGCCCCATGGGTTGTCCCAGGCGCAGCACTCGCACAGACGGCTCTGTTGCACGCGCGCGTCAAGGTGGATACCGAGCGCGTGATCGGCGATATCGACTCGAAGATCTACGGAAACTTTATCGAACACCTGGGCCGCTGCATTGAGGGCGGCGTGTTCGATGAGAAGTCGCCGCTGTCCGATTCCAATGGATTCCGCAAGGATGTGCTGGCCGCGACTAAGGACTTGAATGTATCGGTCCTGCGTTGGCCGGGCGGCAATTTCTCCTCGAACTATCACTGGATGGACGGTATCGGTCCGCGCGACAACCGGCCGCCGCGGCTCGAAATGGCATGGGGCACGGTGGAGAGTAATCGTTTCGGCACGCACGAGTTCATGAAGTACGTGGAAATGGCCGGCGCGGAACCGTACGTCTGCGCCAACCTCGGCACGGGAACGTGGACCGAGGCACAGCAATGGGTGGAGTACTGCAACTCCTCCCAGGACACCGCGATGACGCGCCTGCGCAAACAGAATGGCCGCGAGGCTCCGTGGAAGATCAAATATTGGGGCCTGGGCAACGAGATGGACGGGCCGTGGCAGATGGGACATCGCACGGCGGACGACTACGGCAAGTTCGCGCTCGAAGCCGCGAAGCTGATGAAGCTGACCGACCCCGACATCCAACTGGTGGCCGCGGGTTCTTCGAATTTCAACAACGGGATCGACTGGATCGGATGGAATCGGACGGTGCTGGAGTATCTCAAGCCGCAGGTGGATTACCTGTCGCTGCATTTGTACGTGGGGAACGCGGCCAACGACTATGGCGATTTTCTAGCCAGCTCCATGACGCTGGATGAGCGCATCAAGACCACCGAAGGCGTGATCGACGCGGCGCTCTCCGGCCTGACCCCGCGGCGCAAAATCTACATCGCGTGGGACGAGTGGAACGTGTGGTATCGCGCGCGCGGGCCGCAGCAGCGCGGACGCCATATTCTGGAAGAACGCTACAACCTGGAGGACGCGTTGGTGGTGGCGACGTTCCTCAACTCCTTCGTGAACCACGCGCATATCCTCAAGATGGCCAATATGGCGCAGTTGGTGAACGTGATTGCACCCATTTTCAGCAACGAGCAAGGCATTTTTCTACAGACGATCTACTATCCTCTGCAACTGTTCGCGGCCAATTCGAAAGGGAAAGCGCTGGAGCTTTTTGTGGACGCGCCCAGATATTCGAACCGCCGCTTCGGCCAGGTTTCTTATCTGGATACTTCGGCGGCCTACGACGCCGGCACACTGGTGCTGAATGTAGTGAATCGCCACCAGACCGAGTCCATACCGACGGATCTCGAATTAGAGGATAAGCAATTCTCGGGTCTGGTGGAGATTTCCGAGGTGAACGGGCCGGATGTTAAATCGCAGAACGATTTCGGCGCTACCACCGTGAAGAACGTGAAGCGAAGCGGGAAGGCCGAGGGGCACGGGTTCACGTACAGCTTCCCGCCGCATTCCTACACGATGCTGAAGACGAAGTTAATTTAACCGCGATGGTCAATTAGCCGGCGCGGCTTCGCCGGGAATACGCAGGAAGGTGATCTTGATGAGCTTGGTGGGTGCCGTAGGCCGGTCGTGACTGTCGCGGATGACGTGGGAAATCTTGGCCACCAGACGTTGGCCGTCCACTACCTGGCCGAAGATCGCGTAATGGCCGTTTCCGGCGGGGTATTTGTCTTCGGTGATGAAGAACTGAGAGTCCGCGGTTTTGGGTCCCGCATTGGCCATGGCCAGGCGGCCGGGCCGGTCGAACTTGAGACTGTCGACAAATTCATCGGGAAGTTTGAAACCGGGATTATACCCGCCCGTCCCGGTAGGATCTCCGGTCTGGATCATGAAATCCGGAATGACGCGGTGGAAGATCAGATTTTCGTACAAGGGATGAGTGGCCTGCTTCCGAGTTTTCGGGTCCAGCCAAGGCTGCGTGCCGCGCGCTAATCCGACGAAGGCGCGAACGGTTACCGGCGTCTCCTTTTCGAACAACTGCGCGGTGATCACGCCCACCGAAGTGTCGATCATGGCATAAAGCCCTGGCGGATACTTCGGGGCGTCGCCGGAGGGTGCGTCACTGGAGACTGTACCCGGCGAGGGCGTCTGGGCCAGCGCGATCCCTCCCATCAGCAGAAAGACGACGAGAATCCTGGGGGGGATCATCACCTGCCGCGAGCCGGGGCGGGAGGCAGAGTGCCGCCTTCGGCCAGGATCTTCATGTTCTCTAGCGCCTGCGTGAATCGTGCGGCCCTTTGCGCCTTGTCCTTCTCGCGCGCTGCGTCGTCGGGCAGCAGCGAGTTATCGAACATCAGCGTGTAGACCAGCTTCGACGTGGTGGCCGTGACGGGCCTGGCCTCGAGCGTGCCGTGATAGAGATTGTACGGTCGGCCCTCGCGCACGGGCTGTGTGTAGGTGTAGGAAAGTTCCGTCTTCCCTACCAGGATCTCGTTCCCAATGGACCGGACCGTGCCGACTTCGCCGTCCTTGCCCGAGGTGATGGTGCAAGGAACCTGCAGCCACTCGCCGATGTCGCAATACTTACCAACGCGCTTCCAGACTTCGGCGGCCGGACGGTTGACGGTGATTTCCATAGGAATCGAGACGTAAGTCGGATTTGGGATCGCCAACGGGGCTGGCGCCGGCGGAGCCTGCGCAATGGCGGAGTGCGCCAGGCACACCATTGCAATCGCACAGCCGGCGGCTGTTTTGCTGAAGTGACTCAACATGAAATGACTCAAGCTGGATTCCTCCAAATGGTTTCGCCTCGCGGCGGAGTACTGAGGCACATGTTGTCATAGGCGGGCCGGGATAAGCAAGCGGACGATTGGACCGCTGGAGAACGTTGCGAACTGTTTCAGCCTAATTCGGAAACCACGCCGCGACGGGCGGCATAGCGGGCCAGCTCCGCGGTGGTGCGCAGCCCCGTCTTTACAACGATGTTGTTCTTGTGGAACTCCACGGTTCGGGGAGAAACGTTCAGGATGGATGCAATCTCCTTGAGAATCTTACCCTCGGCCAGCAGCTGCAAAACCTCCCGCTCACGGCCTGTTAATCCGCTCCCATCGTTGGAGGTGTCCGTGGGGCGGCTCATTAAGTTCTGCAGCACCTCATTTGCAATACGGGGCGTGATGTAGGTGCGGCCCGCGAGGGCCTCGCGTATTGCCACAACCAGTTCTTCAGCGGCGGCATGCTTCAGTACATAGCCCGAAGCTCCCAACCGAAAGGCTTGTGTCGCGAGCGCCACGTCCGGGCTGGCGGTCAGGAAAACGAACCGAGTGCGGAAGTGTGCGCTTTTGCATTGGCGGAGCGCTTCCAGACCGTTCAGCAGCGGCATCGAAATATCCGTCACCGCCGCCTCCGGTTTCAGTTTTGCAATTTGCGAGACCAGTTCCCTCCCATCGGCAACCGTAGCGAGGATCTCGAATTCCGGCTCCAGAATCCGGCGTAGCCCATCGAGAATGATGGCATGATCGTCGGCCAGGATGATTCTGGATCTCATTCGCCCACTACACCCTTGCTCAGGCGCACCTGGACGCTCAGTCTGGTCCCCGCGCCCGGCATCGAGTCGACGGTAACTGAGGCCCCAATATGTCGCGCCCGTTCTTCGATACTCACCAGGCCGAGCCCCGGGCTGATTTTGGCCTTATTCACATCGAACCCCTTGCCGTTATCGATGACGAACAGAGACAGCCGCGCTTCGCTCTCCCCCGCAAGCACGACGCTGGCCGTGGCCGCGCCCGAGTGCCGGGCAACGTTCTGCAGGGATTCCTGCGCGATTCGGTAGAGCGCCAGCGCGACCGGGCGCGGGATGCCATCCGGTACGTCGCGGGCTCGAAAGCTGGTTGGAATGCCATGCTGGCCGGCGAACTCACGACAGTGCATCTCCAAGCTGGCAGCCAGGCCGGAGTGCTCCAGAATGCTTGGATGAAGCGAATGGGAGAGCTTTCGAACATCTTCGGAAAGCTGGAGGATCTGCGCCTGGACTTGCCTGACATGCGTGTCCAAAGCCTCAGCTCCCCCGGGTGTTCGCTTCAGCAAGCCCAGCTCGATTCCAAGGCTAGCGAGCCTTTGAGTAACGTCGTCATGCAACTCTCGGGCGATGCGGCGACGTTCCTCCTCCTGCGCGGTAATCACTTGGTCGGCAATCTCGCGGAGTTTCTCCTGAGCCCATTTCTCTTCGGTGACATCGCGCGCCGCGACGTTGAACCACGCTGCGCCAGGAGCGGTTGGCGCGATTTTCCAGTGCAGCCAGCACCAGCCGCCATCTTTGGTCCGGTACCGATTCTCAAGGTCGACGACGGGACGGCCAGCGCGCAAGTTCCGGTAGGCTGCCGCGGTTCGATCACGATCGTCCGGATGCACAAACTCAAGGAACGGCTTGGAATATAATTCCTCCGCCGTCACACCTAACAACTCCAACATGGCATCGTTGGCCTTTCGAAAGTTTCCCTTGAGATCACGGATACAGAGCGGGTCTGGAGAAAGATTCAACAAGCTATCTCTTTGCTCCAGAAGCTGCTTTGATCGCGCGGCCAGTTGACCGATCGCCACGGCGACAAACATGAGCGCCACCAACGCCACCATATGCTCGGGCTTGGCAATGGCGAATCCGCGCGGAGGCAAGAAATAATAGGCGTAACCAAAGCCTCCGACAATCGCCCCAGTTAGGGCTTCCAGCCTGCCCCACAAGGTGGCGAGTCCAACGATGGCCCCTACCGTCAGCAACGCAACGGTCGCATGGTCGACATTGGGCAGCCATAAGCAGCCCGCCAAAAGCGCCACGATCAAGCCTGCCGAAGTCAACAGGTGCAAGAACACTTGTAGCGACTTTCGCCCTTGGGGTGGTGACGAGTCTAATACTGCATGCACAGCTAAATCTGGCTGATCGAGATCAACTCGAGCATGCCTATGAACCGACGATAAAACCGGCATGGCTGTCCCCTCCGATGGAACTTTACGCCGAGCTTAACACCATCATATACGACGATTTCCGCCGCCATGCCCCCTCTGAGACCCCGGGGGCTTTTAGTACCCGTCCCTGGGCAAAATACGAGGTGCTCCGAGACGCCTTAGGACATAGACTTCAAAGTTAGAAGTCTCGACCTAACCCAGTGCCAGTAAGCTGGGTCAAGTTTTGGAGAAAGGGGAACGCCGGCCGATGACACGCGACGACTCGCGCGGAACGATTTTCAAAGCAAAAACCGCATCTCCAGACCCTCACTCCGACACAGTTGGCTTTCCGCCTATGCTAAAGGAACGCAGGGCGAAGTCTCGCTATCAATTGGACCTCGGCGTTCGCTTCCGCTTAAGCCTTGGTTCCAGAGAGTATTTTGTTTCTGGCGCGGGGCGCACGGTCAACTTGAGTGCGGGCGGTCTTCTGGTGTCCTCCCAAGAACTGCCCTCGCACGAGGAAATCGCGGCAGGAGCATGGGTGGAGATGAGTATCGAATGGCCTGTGCTCCTGGATGGAAGAATTCCGCTTCAGCTTTTCGCGGTTGGCCGAGTGGTTCGTCGAAGCGCGGTCGATTTCGCGGCCACGCTTCAGCATCGCCAATTCCGCACTTTGAAGAGATCCAGCCTGTCACAGGGGGAATTTGACCGGATGGAACGGCCACAGATCGAAACAGCTTGAAACTTGCCGATGCGCGGCGTTAGAGCGATAATCGCTACGTCGTGAGACGCAAACTTGTTATTTCGATGCTGGTGGCAGCGGCCGCGATGGTGTCTCTCTCTATTCCCGCAGTGGCGCAGTTTCCCGCCGAGAGCACGATCCCGAAAGCCAAGCGGCGTCCGCGCCCACTCGCCGCAGCGCCTACGACGCCAGCGCCCCGCACCGCCGACGGCAAGCCCGATTTGACCGGCGTCTGGGGCTACGCCGGCTACACTTCCGACATCGCGAAAGACTACGACGTCGGCGAGGTGCCCATGACCGCGCTAGGCGACAAGCTCTTCAAAGAGCGGCAGGCCAACAACGGCGTCGAAGATCCTGAAGCGCGCTGCCTTCCGACAGGCACGCCGCGGCGCGACCCGTATCCATCCAAGATCCTCCAAATGCCGAACCTGGTAGTGATCCTGTTTGAGGGCAACCTGCATAGCTTCCGCCAGATTTTTCTCGACCGCAAGGAACACCCGAAAGACTTGGATCCGACTTGGTGGGGCGATTCGATCGGCCACTGGGAAGGCGATCAGCTGGTGGTGGACACGGTGGGCTTCAACGGCAAGACCTGGCTCGATTTGGCCGGCCATCCAGCGTCCGATCAACTCCATGTGATAGAGCGCTACTCGCGGCCGGACCTCGGGCACCTCAAATGGGAGATCACCATCGAGGACCCGGTCATGTACACACGACCGTGGAAGGTGACTGAGATCACACCGCTGCTAGCAAAGGGCGATCTGATCGAATACGTCTGCACCGAAAATGAGCGCGATTCCCGCCATCTGGACGCAATCGACGCGCTGCAAAAAGCGACGGAGAAAGAGAAGTAGTCAGACTCTAGTGGGTAGCACTCCGCGCCGCTCCGCCGTCCAGAACGAACGTTAACAACTTAGGCAAAGCCGGCGTCGTCGTGGGCGGGGGCACGGGAGGAAGTCCGATGGACGGGACGACTTTTCCTGTGCCACCCATCAGAGAGACGTACTGCTTGCCGTCGAGCATGTAAGTAATTGGCGGACCCATCCCGCCATACAGGCCGGTCTTGAGATCCAGGAGCTTCTCGCCAGTATCGGCTCGATAGGCGACCAGCCGCCCGTCGGGGATCACCTCGAGGACCAGATTCCCCGCGGTGGAAACAGTCCCACCGCCGAGGGCGCCGCCGCCCACCGCATGCCAGCGCTCCTGTTGCGTCACCGGATCCCAAGCGACGAGAAGATTGCGCTGTCCTTCCGGTGGAGCGGGTCCGATGGCCGGCGGAGAAGGTTGAGTTTTCGGAGTTGCCTGTGATGCGGCGGTTCCGGCTGTGTCGGCGGTTGCGGCCTGTGTCTTCGGCCGGATGATGCCCAAATTCTTTTCGCCTGGCTTGTAGACGAAGTTCTCATCCGCGGTGTACCCGTTGACACCGCCGTTGGAGCTGGGAATGTAGACCAGGCCAGTGGCCGGATTGAATGACATGGGAGACCAGTTGTGCCCGCCGCCGGGTCCGGGAGTAAGCATCACCGTCTTGGCGCCGTAGTGAGCTTCTTGATTGATGATTGGCCGGCCGGTAGCTTCATCCAGGCCCTTTGCCCACGTGACTTGCACCCAGGGCTGGCCGGAGATGAACTGCCCTGTCACCCGATCCAGCACGTAGTAGAAGCCGTCTTTGTTGGCCTGCATGATGACCTTGCGTTGCCGCCCTTTGATAGTGAGATCCGCAAGCATCAACTGCTGCACGCTGTCATAGTCCCAGGAATCGCCGGGAACCATCTGGAAATACCATTTCAATTCGCCGGTGTCCGGCCGCACCGCGACCACCGAGCAGGCATAGAGATTGTCCTTGCCCTTTGATTTACGAAGCTGTTCGGGCCATGGTCCGGCATTGCCAGTCCCGACATAGATCAAGTCCGACTCGGGATCATACGCCATGCCGTCCCAAACCGAGCCACCGCCGCCCATCTTCCACGCCTCGGGCGACCACGTCTCGGCGGCCTTTTTCATGGCCGCATTCTCAAAGGGCTTGGACGGATCGCCAGGGACGGTATAGAACTTCCACGCAAAATGCCCGGTATTGGCATCGAAGGCGGAGAAAAATCCACGCACGGGATACTCGGAGCCGCTCACGCCAACAATTACTTTTCCTTTCGCGATGCGGGGAGCCATGGTGATGCTGTAGTTGTCCTGCGGATAGGCGACTCGCGATTCCCACACCGGCTTCCCGGTCTCCGCGTCGAGCGCCTCAAGCCTTCCATCGATAATGGGCGCGATGATCAGGTTCTGGTAGATCGCCAAGCCACGATTCACAACTCCGCAGCAGATACTAGGAAACACCGCCTTCTGATTCACTTCCGGGTCCCAGCGCCAGCGCTCTTTGCCAGTGCGCGCATCGACGGCGAAAACCACGCTCCAATTCGTGATGCCGAAGAGCGTGCCGTTCCAGACCAAAGGAGTGGCCTCCTGATTGCCTCCGCCTTGGCCTACGTCGTACGACCAAGCCAATCCCAGCCGGCTGACATTGGTGGCGTCGATCTGCTTCAGCGGGCTGTAGCGGGTCTCCGCGGAATTTTGCCCGTAGGTCAGCCATTCGTCCCCGCTTTTGGCGGCGTTCTTCAGAACGTTATCGTCCACACGCCGGGATTGCTGCCCCGTCAAAATCGAAGCCATCAAAACCGGCAACAAGATCGTCTTGCGCATATGCATATCTTACTTTGAAGACCGAGGCTCGGGAGACTGAGCCCGACGACTGAGGTATTCTCGGAGGCACGGGGCGCGCGGTTTTTGAGCATAGCAAATACAGTCGAAGATCGTGGTTCGGGATTGTGGCGCGAGTGGTTGTGGCGTCCGAAGAGCACCTGGATGCGGAAGGTCGTATTCCAGCTTCATCTTTGGTCCGGAATGTTGTTGGGGCTTTATGTGGTTGTGGTCTGCGCCAGCGGCAGCGCGATTGTCTTTCGAAACGACATCTACGATTGGCTGGAGGCAGGTGGCAAGGGCGTTTCTTACAAGGCGTCTCTCTATCATTGGCTGTCCTGGCTGGGCAATCTCCATGGCAGCCTTCTGATGGATAGCGACGGCATGACGGCCAACGCTATCGGAGGTTTTCTGATCGCCGCTCTGTGTCTCACCGGAATGATCGTCTGGTGGCCTGGGATTGCGAACTGGCGCCGCGCTCTGACGATTCGTGCAAAGGTGGGATGGAAACGGTTCATCTTCGATCTGCATAGCGCCGTGGGATTTTGGACTTTCGCCGTGCTGCTGATGTGGGGACTGACGGGCGGATATTTCGTATTCCCGCAGCCGTTCCGTGCAGCCATTACATTTTTTACGCCCATCGACGCGCCGCCAGCGTTTCAGTCGGCTGCTCCGAGTGCACCTAGCATCGTCGGACCGAAACCGCGTCCGCGCCGGCGTCCTTTAACACTAGGCGCCAAAATCCTGCGAGGATTTTCGTTTGCGCATTACGGCAATTTCGGCGGCTGGGGAGTCAAAACCTTGTGGGTGATTCTGGGCCTGGCGCCGGCGGCACTGTTCTCGACTGCGCTGCTGATGTGGTGGAACCGGGTGATGGCGCCTGCGATGCGGCGGCTGCGGAAAACGAATATGACGGCGCCTACTCAGCTTTGAGCGAAGCCATATCGATGGAGAAGCGGTACTTCACATCAGACTTGAGCAGCCTCTCGTACGCTTCGTTGACCTTCTGGATCGGGATCACTTCGACGTCAGCGACGATGTTGTGAGCTCCACAAAAATCGAGCATCTCCTGGGTCTCGGGGATACCGCCGATGGGCGAACCGGAAAAGCTGCGGCGCTTGAAAATAAGGCCGAAGACAGAGACAGGGAGGGGCTTGTCCGGCGCGCCGACCATGGTGATATTGCCGTCGCGGCGGAGCATCTCAATATAGGCATTGATGTCGTGTTGGGCGGAGACGGCGTCCAGAATGAAATCGAAGCTGCCGGTGTGCTTCCGCATCTCATCGGCGTTGCGCGAGACGACGACTTCATCAGCCCCAAGACGGCGCGCGTCTTCCTTCTTGCTGGGCGAGGTGGTGAAGACGACGACGTGCGCTTCGAGCGCGTGAGCGATTTTCACGGCCATGTGGCCCAGTCCGCCCAGACCGACCACGCCGACTTTCTTGCCCTTGGTGACGCCCCAATGGCGCATGGGGGAGTAGGTTGTAATCCCGGCGCACAGGAGCGGCGCGGCTCCCGCAAGATTGAGGTTGGAAGGGACGCGCAACACAAAGCGCTCATCGACAACGATGCTGTTGGAATAGCCGCCGTAGGTGACGCCTCCAAGATGCTTGTCCGGGGCGTTATACGTGAGGGTCCCATTGGGGCAGAACTGCTCGAGGCCAGCCTGGCACTCCGGGCAAGTACGATCGGAATCGACCATGCAGCCGACCGCGGCGATGTCGCCGGATTTGAACTTCGTCACCGCCGAGCCGACTCTGTTGACGCGGCCAACGATCTCGTGGCCTGGAACGCAAGGGTAGACCGTCGGCATGACATCCTTCCATTCATTACGCACTTGATGAAGATCGGAATGGCAGATCCCGCAGAAGAGGATCTCGACCTCCACGTCGTGTTCGGTTGGATCGCGTCGCGCGATTGTCGTGCCGGAAAGAGGCGAGGTGGCACTGGCGGCGGAATAAGCTTTGGTCTTGTTCATAAATTATGCTCCTTGGTATTGTTCATCGCTGACCTGTTCCATCCAGTCCACCGCTTTGCCGTCGAGCTGTTCCTGAATGGCGATGTGGGTCATCGCAGTGGTTGGCGCCGCGCCGTGCCAATGTTTCTCACCAGGCGGAATCCAGACGACGTCACCCTGGCGGATTTCCTCGATCGGGCCGCCCCAGCGCCGTGCTCGGCCACAACCAGCCGTAACGATCAAAGTCTGACCGAGCGGGTGTGTGTGCCATGCGGTTCGGGCGCCGGGTTCAAAGGTGACACTGGCGCCGATAGCGCGCGCGGGAGCAGGCGGATTAAACAATGGATCGATACGCACCGTGCCGGTAAACCAATCCCCCGGCCCTTGGCCGGAAGGCTGTGACCCGCTTCGTTTAATTTCCATTTGTTGAATTCCTTCGAATGGCCGCTCAGCGGCCCGTCATTTGCTCGAGCCTCTCGGGGTAGCGAGCACCTTGCACCGTGATTTTCGCGGCGGCGACATCGATGTCCTCGAGATCGGCGGCGGTGAGTTCCACTGACACTGCTCCCATGTTTTCTTCTAAGCGCTGCAGTTTAGTGGTGCCAGGGATCGGAACCATCCACGGCTTCTGAACCAGCAGCCAGGCAAGCGCGATCTGAGCCGGTGTCGCTTTCTTTCGTTGTGCGATGCTGGCGAGCAAATCGATGAGCGCCTGATTCGCCTTGAGAGCCTCAGGCGCGAAACGAGGCAGGGTGCTACGAAAGTCAGTGCTCGCGAACGTCGCATTTTCGTCGATCTTGCCCGTGAGAAAGCCCTTGCCGAGGGGACTGTACGGAACAAACCCGATTCCAAGCTCCTCCAAGGTCGGGATCACTTCCGCTTCAGGGCGCCTGAACCACAGCGAATATTCACTCTGGAGAGCAGTGAGCGGCTGGACCGCGTGCGCGCGACGGATGGTTTGCACGCCCGCCTCAGATAGTCCAAAGTGTTTGACCTTGCCTTCCTGAATCAGGTCCTTCACGGCTCCCGCTACGTCTTCGATCGGTACGTTGGGGTCGACCCGATGTTGGTAGAGCAAGTCGATTACATCCGTCTTGAGGCGCTTGAGCGAGCCCTCCACGGCTTGCTTGATGTGCTCGGGCTGGCTGTTCAGGCCCGCCGCTCCCGGTCGATGATCGCTGCCACTCAGATCGAACCCGAACTTGGTGGCGATCACCACCTGATTGCGGAAAGGAGCGAGGGCCTCGCCCACCAGCTCTTCGTTCAAGAACGGGCCATAAACCTCGGCCGTGTCGAAGAACGTGATGCCGCGCTCCACGGCGGTCTGGAGAAGAGACGTCATCTCCTGTTTGTCTTTGGGCGGGCCGTAAGAAAAGCTCATTCCCATGCAGCCGAGCCCGAGGGCTGAAACTTCCAGGCCGCTATTTCCGAGTTTGCGTTTTTGCATTATTGCTCCTCAAAAGAGATTAGATTCCGCCGGCCCGGCGCCGGATGCCGATTTTCCCGACAGAGGCGTTTTAAAATCCGGGTAGCCAGACGTCCAGAACGGCACAGCGCTGCTCCTCCCGAACTACGCGGAAAGCTTCACTGAGCGCTCCATCCAGATCGCCAGGTTGGCGCACGATGGACGCGAACGCGCCGCCGGCAGCCGCGGCGATCCCGGAATAATCCGGCGGTGGATCGAAGGCCACTCCCAGGTTATCCGACTTACTCACAAATCCATCGGGGTGAATGGCCAGCGCCGACATCTTGGGCGCTTTCCAGCCTCGATTGTTATACACCACTTGGACAAATGGCGTTTTGCATCGCCCCGCGATCCAGTGAGCGGCCGAAGGGATGGAGGCCATGTAACAACCGTCGCCGGTGAGAGCGACCACGGTTTTATCTGGATTTGCGAGCTTGATTCCTATCGCAGCGCCTGTGTTCCATCCGATGGATCCGCCGCCGCAGAAGAAGCTTCCGGGCCGGTTGGCGCGGATGTGGTCGGCGATGGTGTTATGACTGGTGATCCCCTCATTCAGCACCAGCGCATCGGGCGGCAGGTGCTCGCGCACGCGGGCTGTCAAATACTCCGGCGTGACGACGTCCTGGCGCGGAGTCTCGCGCGCCGCGAGTTCCTTCATGCGCGCCTCATGGATCTCGGTATAGTGCGCGCGCCGCTCGGCAACCAGCGTTTCGTCGATCTTTCCATTCGCTTTGGCGGCGGCAACGTACGCGTTAATTTGCTGGAGCGCGGTGGCGGCATCGGCGCGAAACGAGTGTTGCATCGGAAAATACCACAGCGGCATCTGCTGCTTCAGCGGATCGACATCGATGTGATAGATTCTTGCGGCGCGGCTTGGTTTGGTCACAGTCGGGATCCACGGCACATCGCTATCCAGCACCAGAACCACGTCGGCTTCTTCCAGGGCGGCGTTGCGTACCGGAGCGTTTACCTGATTGCCCAGATAGAGAGGATGGTCCGCCGGAAAATCCAGATACGTGGGAACGGATGTCCACGCGCCGATGCCCAGGGTGTTGCATAACCTCACTAGCTCCACAACAGCCGCGGGATTTCTTCCGAGATAGCTGCTGATCACCAAAGGACGGCGCGACGCCATCAGATCCTCGGCGATGAGCGCCGCAGCCGACGGCTCGATCGCGCCCGGCGCCAGCGGACGCCACAGTTTCGGATCGTGCGCAGCCACCCGGGGCACTTCTTCCTCGAGTACCTCGCGTGCCGCCGTCAGATAAACCGGACCCTTGGGATCGCTCTGGGCGATCTGCATCGCGCGATGAACGATCTGTTTGATGTTCCTGCCAGTACGGATTTCGTTATCGTATTTTACGTAGCCGCGCACGATACCGCGCTGATCCAGCACATCCTGCACCCAGTGAACCCACTCGTTGCGGCTGCCGCGGAGTTCGCCTTCCTGAGTGATCGGAGAAATACCCGCGAATAACAGAACGGGCACGCGTCCCTTGGCTGCGTTGTGGACCGCGCCGCCCAGCGATTGGGTGCCAACATCGACGTGCACCAGGACCACCTGCGCCCGGCCGGTGGCTTGCGCATAGCCATGGGCCGCGCTCAGCGCGACCATTTCGTGTGGACAGGTGATTACTTGAGGGACGGGTTGTCCAGTTGCGTGCGCCTCGGCCAGGCTTTCAAGAATGGGGGGATGATCGGTTCCGAAGTTCGCGAAAATGTAGGAAACTCCCGCTTCATGCAGCGCGTTCAGGAAATGAGTGGCGGCGGTGGGCATACGGATTATCCAACGCCAGTCTAGCGCGGACCTGGAAGTAAGATAGGTCCTATACCCATGCCCTTCAAATACCGCGCCGACCACGTCGGCAGCTTTCTGCGCCCGATCGAGCTGTTAGAGGCGCGCAAGAATCCGACGACCGCTCCTCAGCAACTGAAGGAGATCGAAGATCGCCAAATTCAACGCGTGCTCCAGCGTCAGAAGGATGTCGGGTTCCGGATTTTCACCGATGGCGAGTTTCGCCGCGGCGGCTTCATGAGCGACTTCAACGATTCGGTGGAAGGTCTCGACGACGCCGAAGCCATCGGACGCGATTGGAAGATCGCAGGCAGCGGCACAAGCGCCGTCGCGGGCCGGAAAGACCGGCTGCCTGGAGTGGTGGTGGCGAAGATTCGCCAGAAGAAGCGGCTCACCGGGCATGAGGTTGCGTTTCTCAAACAGCACAGCCCGGGCGATATCAAAATGACTCTGCCCACGCCCAACCAGTTCCCGGCGATCGCGTACAAGAAGGGGCTGAGCGATCAGGCCTACGGCAGTTACTCGGAATTCCTGTGGGACATCGTGCCCATCTTCAAGGCCGAGATGCAAGCCTTGGCTAGGGAGGGCGTCAACTACATCCAGATCGATGCGCCGCGCTATAGCTACTTCATCGATCCCAAGTGGCGGCGCTACGTCGAGGAGCAGATGGGCGTGGATCCGGAGCAGGCGCTGGACGAAGCGATCCGGGTGGACAACGCGTGCATTGAAGGCGCTCGCAGTGACGGACGCAGCGGCGGGCCGGTGATGGCTATTCACTTATGCCGCGGCAACAACCGCAGCCAGTGGTACGCCGAGGGCGGCTACGATCCGATCGCCGAAAAGCTGTTTAACCTGCTGAACGTGGATGCGTTTCTGCTGGAATACGAATCCGAGCGCGCGGGCACGTTCGAGCCGCTACGATTTGTTCCTCGTGGAAAGACGGTTGTGTTGGGACTGGTAAGTACGAAGCTGCCCGAGATGGAGGCTGAAGATCAATTGCTGCGCCGGATCGAAGAAGCGAGTAAGTACGTTCCAGTGGACCAGCTCGCGCTCAGCCCACAGTGCGGATTTGCAAGCGGGATGGAAGGAAATCTGCTGACCGAAGAGCAGCAATGGCGCAAGCTGGAGTTGGTGGTTAACACCGCGCGCAAGGTGTGGGCGGATGCCTGAACGACAGGCTGCCTTTGCGCTTTCCTCACTCAAGTCGATATAATCCCGTTTGCGCGATCGCGCGTACAACCCACACATGAGACAAAGACAAATATGATCATCGACGCCCACGGACATGTGACCGCGCCGGACAAGCTCTACGTATACAAGTCCGCAATCATTTCTCACCGGGGAGCGCACGGGCGCGGCAGCGCCGGCGCCACGGACGACGACATCAAGCACGCCTTGAACGAGCCGGTCTTCGGCGGATCGTCTCATCTCGATCAACTGAAGGAAGTGGGCACCGATATGCAACTGGTGTCGCCGCGTCCTTATCAGATGATGCACAGCGAGCATCCCAAACTGGTGAACTGGTTCATCGAAGAAACCAACAACATTATCGGACGGCAAACCAAGCTGTACCCGAAGGTATTTCGCGGCGTCTGCGGGCTGCCTCAGAGTCCCGGCATCAGTCCCAGCAACTGCATCCCGGAGTTGGAGCGATGCGTCAAACAACTTGGCTTCGTGGGCTGCCTCATCAATCCCGATCCCGGCGAGGCCAGCGGTTTTCAGACTCCGCCTTTGGGCGATCGCTACTGGTATCCGCTGTACGAAAAGCTGGTGGAGTTGGATGTTCCCGGCCATGTCCACTCAGCGGGCTGCCGCTCAGACCGGCTGCCTTATTCGCTGCATTTCATCAACGAAGAAAGCATTGCCGTCGTCTCGTTATTGAATTCCAACGTGTTCAAGGATTTTCCGACTTTGAAGATTCTTCTCTCGCATGGCGGCGGCGCGATTCCGCTGCACTGGGCCCGGTTCGAAGCGAGTTCCCTGCGCACTCCCGGCGCCACCCGATTCTCCGAACGCATGCGGAACATCTACTACGACACGGTATTATATTCGAGCGACTCACTGGCCCTTCTGATCAAGACCGTGGGCGCGGATCGATGCTTGTTTGGAACGGAGCGGCCCGGCGTCGGAACGGTCAAGGATCCGCGTACCGGAAAATGGTTGGATGAGACTCGCTATTTGATCGAAGCTTTCGACTGGCTCAGCGACGCCGACAAAAAGCTGATCTTCGAAGGCAACGCCAAGAAACTGTTCAAGCTCGACGCGTGAACCACTCATGCATAAGGCAGCGATGAAGGCTTTACTCTGCGCCGCGATTCTCTCGGCCCTGCCCGCATTCGCTCAACTTCGCGACATCACCGTCAACTACACGGCCAGAGCGCCCGCGAACTGGCCACTCTTTCTAGCAAAGGAAGGCGGCTACTACCAGAAGTACGGCCTCGATGCGAAGCTGGTGTTTGCGGCGCATCCGGCGGGCATGGCGATGCTGGTGAGCGGCGAGGCGCAGATGACCAATTACCCGATGGACCAGGCCATGCAGGCGGCCATGCGGGATGGGTCGCTCGTGATCATGGGATGCCCGTTGAACCGCGGCTTGTTCGCCATGATGACGCGCAACGACATCAAGAGCGTTCGCGATTTGAAGGGCAAGAAGTTCGGGGTCAGTCAGCTCGGCGATCCGCCCTATAGTTTCGCGCTGGCCATTCTTGGAAAATACGGGCTCGGTCCTCGGGATGTGCAATGGATCCCTCTTGGGACCGACGGGAACGGGCGTATCGCGGCGCTGGTGAGCGGCCGGGTGGATGCCACCATGATCCCTCCCCCCGCCTACTTCAAGATTGAGCCGCAGGGCTTCAAGGAGATCGCGAATCTCGCCGATAACGCGGACCTCTACGCTCCGCTGGCTTATGTTTTCAAGAAGAGCGAGATCGCCGCCAATCCCAAGCTGCCCGAATTGATGATCAAAGCGCAAGCCGAAGCCATCAAGCGATACTACGACGACAAGGCCATGGCGATGAAAGCGTATGGGGTGTACGATAGCCAGCCTGCCGCGGACATCGAACGAATCTACCATCACGACCGCAAGACCAACACCTACGAGCGCGTGCCTTATGTGCTGGCGCCCGCGGTCGAGTACATCATCGACCACCAGGCGGACGCGAACATCGCGGCGCAGATGAAGGCCTACGATTTTCGCAAGGTCATCGACAACAGCGTGATCGAGCGCCTGGTGAAGGAACACTTTTTCGAGCAGTTGTTCGGCTCTGAGATCAAGGCCGAAGAAGACAGCAAAGCCCGGCTGGAATTTAAGTGACCGCTTTCAAGTAGACTGGACCCTATGGCAGAAATCGTTCTGGGCATCGGATCGTCGCACGGCCCGCTGCTCTCCACTCCTCCCGAGCAATGGGATCTTCGGGCACAGGCCGATCGCGAAAACAAGAAGCACTTTTATCGCGGAAAGACCTACGACTATGAAACGCTGCTGCAGGAGCGAGCCCCCGGGTTTGCAGCGGAAGTGACAGTGGAGTCCAGGCGCGAGCGTTTTGCCCAATGTCACAAGGCCATGGAAGCGCTCACGAAAAAGTTCAAAGAAACCGCTCCCGAGGCGGTTGTCATCGTCGGTAACGATCAGCGCGAGTTTTTCGACGAAGGTCTCACGCCGGCCATCACGGTGTATCGGGGCGCGCAGATCAAGAACCTGCAGCATTTGGCCAAGGACAACCCGCCGGGGATCAACATCGCCGAGCCTGGCAATTCACCGCTGGAGGGCGCAATGTATCCCGGGGCGAGCGCACTAGCCGATCACATCCTGGATTCGCTGGCCGCCGAGAACTTCGATCTCGCGCAATCGGACACCACACCCAAGGCAGCGCCACGCGGAGGCATTCCGCACGCTTACGGATTTCTTTATCATTCGATTTTGGGCGATACCCCTCCGCCTAGCGTCCCGATCATTCTGAACGTTCATTTTCCCCATAACGTGCCGAGGAATCGCCGCTGCCTGGATCTGGGCCACGCACTGCATCGCGCGATTAAGAGCTTCGATGGAGTTGGGCGCGTTGCGGTGATGGCGTCCGGCGGGCTAACCCACTTCGTGATCGATGAAGAACTGGATCGAAAGATCCTCGCCGCTATGCAGAAAGGCGATGAAGCGGCTCTCGAAGCCATCCCGGAGAGCTACTTCAAAGTCGGGACGGCGGAGATCAAGAACTGGTATCCAGTGATATCGGCGATGAACCAGGCGAAGCTTCGGCACCATCTGGTGGACTACGTTCCGTGCTACCGGTCCGAAGCGGGCACCGGAAACGCGATGGCGTTCGTCTACTGGGATTAGCTAGCGAGCTCTGGTTTGCAACTTGTGATAGCCGTGCTGCGCGCGAGCTTCGCGCAAGCTGAGACCTGCCTGCACGGCGTGACGAATCCGCTGCTCCACCGCGTCGATCTCCTCGGCGGCCGCTAAGATTGCACTCTCGTGAGCCTGCGGAAGCACCACGATCCCATCGGCGTCGCCCCGCAGGATATCGCCCGCATCTACCCGCGCATCGCCAATGTTCACCGGCCCGCCCATCGTTTCCACCTGCACTCGATCCTTGCCCGTGCGCATGGAATAACTGCGGCTGAAGATCGGATAACCGAGTTCCAGCGCCAAGGCCGTGTCCCGGCACGCGCCATCGATCACCGTTCCAGCCACTCCCCGCGTGTGCGCCACCATGGTCAGAATATCGCCCCAGACTGTGGCATTTTCGCGTCCGCCATTGTCGAGCACCACTACGCCGCCCGACGCCACATCGTCGATGTAGTCGCCTACAGTGCCTGGCGGCATCCCCGCGGGTCCATACAAAATGGTGAACGCGCGGCCGGTCAAGCGGAAGCTTAGATTCAGTGGCTTGATCCCCAGACACTGGCCGCTGATTCCGAGCCGGTCCATTGCGTCGCTCAATGCGGTGGTGTCGAGCTTAGACGCCCGCAGAATATTGTCGTCGTTGTTCATGTGGTTGATTTCTTCAGCATGTGTTCGTAGCTCGCGCCCATCACTTGGCTGATCGGTTTGCCTTCGCGCAGCGCCTGGGCAATGGCCTCTTCGCGCGCGACGATGTCTTCGGCGGCCTCGAGCACGCGTTCAATTTCGGCCTGGGCGACGAACACCGCAGCGCTCCCATCCGCCACCGCGTAATCGCCGGGCGAAACCGTTACATCGCCAACCTGAATGGGCTCGTTGGTGGCCACTTCGACGATGCGGCCGCGCGCCGTCCGGGCCGTGTGATCTCGTGCGAATACCGGAAAATCCAGTTTGCGGCTATCGTCGATATCGCGCACGGGCCCATCCACAATCACGCCCGCCACGCCACGCATCTGCGCGCCGATGGAAAGATTGCCGCCCCACGAGGCGGCGTCCAAACCCGTGTGTTGCTCCACCACGATAATGTCACCGGGCGAGGCTGCTTCAATCGCTGCCGTGCAAAGATGACGCGTATTCGAGCGTCCTTCGGCCCGTCCCAGCGTCACCGTCAGAACCCGTCCGGCGATCCTTCGCTCCGATGACCAGCGGCGAATTCCCGTAACCGCGCCCTTCAATCCCAATTTGTCTAATGCGTCGGAGACCGCGCAGGAGTCCAATCGGCTAAGCCGCGATATCAATTCGTCCATGGTCTTGGCCTATCTCTCCGGCTTCCAGCGCGAGAAACGCCGTTCCAGGCGTTCGGCTACCGATGTCAACAAGATTCCCGCGAACGCCACGATCAGCACGCCCACGAACAACGTATCGGTGGCGAAGGTTTGTCCTCCATAGGCGACCATGAAGCCGATTCCCCGGCTTCCGCCAAACATCTCGCCCACCACCACGCCGATCAATCCCAGTGCGACTCCCTGGCGTACGCCGGTCAAGATGAACGGCACCGATCCGGGCAGCGCCAGCGTGGTGAAAATCTGCCAGTCCGACGCGCAATAGGCGCGAGCCGCGCGCAGCAGGTCGCGGTCAATGTTCCTCACGCCCGCCACTGTGTTTACCAGAATCGCGAAGAACGCTGTGATAAATACGATAAAAATCTTCGACCCCATGCCCACGCCGAACCAGATGATGATCATGGGCACCATGGCGATGCGCGGCGTCGCGTAGAGTGCGTTCATGAAAGGATCGAAGATCAATCGCGCTCTGCGGTACCAGCCGAGAATTACGCCCAACACTACTCCCGCCACCAGCGACAGTGCGAACCCGACGGCGAAATTAGTTCCGCTGTACGCCAGGTCCGACAGCAGAGTCCCGTGGCGCAATCCGAAGATGAACTGTTTGGCGATAGCCGAGGGTCCGCTCAAAAACAAGGGCGAAATCTTCCCCGCCGACCACAGCGCCTGCCATATGCATAGCGTGAGCACCACCGCCGAGTTGCCTAGAATCAGGGCCTCGTGACGTTCATAGAAACTTTGTTTCGGTTTCATCGCGGCTAATCCTGCGCCAGCACGGCGTCCACGCCCCTGGACTCCTCTTCGATCAACTGCCAGATGGCGTCCTCCAGCTCCAGGAACCGCGGCTCCCGCTTCAAGTGCAGCGCGCGCGGACGTCCGAATGGGATTTGAAACACGTCCTTCACGCGTCCGGGCCGGGAGCTCATCACCGCCACCCGATCCGCCAGGTAGATCGCTTCGTTTATCTGATGCGTGATGAACAACACCGTTTTGCGAGCCTGAGCCCAGATCTTCAGCAGCTCGGCCTGCATGAACTCACGCGTCTGCGCGTCCAGCGCCGCGAACGGCTCATCCATCAGCAACACCGCCGGGTCCGCCGCCAACGCCCGCGCTAAGTTTACGCGCTGCTGCATGCCACCTGAAAGCTCCGACGGATAATGCCGCTCGAACCCGCTCAGTCCCACCAGCTTGATGAAGTATTCCGTGCGCTCGGCCATCGTGGCTTTATCGAAGCGCCGCTGCAATTCCATCCCGTAGCGGACATTGCCCGCTATGGTCCGCCAGGGCAGCAGACTGGAGTGCTGGAACACCACGGCACGGTCGATTCCGGGTCCCTCGATTTTGCGGCCGTCGATCGAGACGGAGCCTTCGTCATACGGCAGAAGTCCGGCGATAATGTTTAGCAGCGAGGTTTTCCCGCAGCCGCTAGGACCCACGATGGCCATGAACTCGCCGTCGGCTACCGACAACGATACATCGATGAGCGCAGGCGCCTCCGTGCCCTCGCGTTCAAGCCAGTATCGCTTCGAGACGTGGCCGACTTCCAGCTTCACCATGCGCCGTGCTTACCGAAAGGCCGCTTTGGCTTTGCGGTCCTCCTCGGTTTTGATGACCGGGCCAAAGGTCTTTTCGAAGAACCCGTCCTTCACCAACCGCTCCACGTAACTATTGTCGATGACTTTGTGGAAGTCGTAGGCCTTCATTTGAGCCGCGATCTGCGGGTCGGACTGCTGGTTCACCACCGATTTTACCGCTGCCGCCAGCACAAACGGCACGCGCTCGAAGGCCTGCGGCTTGGCGTAGAGATCGTATACGCGCGCAACCTCATCGGGTTGAGCCGCTTTGTCATATTGCACGAACGTCTGCACAGCGAATGCCTTGTCTTCGTAGAAGCGCTTGATTGCTTCCGTCTGCGCCTGGATCAGTTTTCGAGGCAACTGCGGATCGGCCGCCACCACGCTCTTCTTCATCAAGTACGCGGTCGAGGCGAAGATCTCGGGATGCTCGGCGAGATTCGCCAGCGTCTTGAAACCCTGCTCCTAGCTTGAAGTAAGCCGGCGCAGTCAGCAGCGTGGCCTCCGCACGGCCGCTGGTTAAAGCGGCGGCCCGTCCGTTCACATCCGTGCCCACGGGAATCCACTGCACGTCGCGCGCGGACAATCCGTTTTTTGACAGCAGGGCAATCAGGTACCCGTACGGAGCGTCGCCCACCTGCGAGACGGCGATACGTTTGCCTTTCAGATCTTTAATGCTCCCAATGTTCTTAGCGGCCATCAGGGCGAATGCGGCGCGATTCAGCGCACTGCCCACCAGCACCAGCGAGCCGTCCTTGGAGGCAGCCTGCATCAATTGTTCCAGCGACGAATTCACCATCTGGGCCTCCCCGCTCACCAGCATCGCCACCCCCGCCGGCATCACGCCGAACGTCAGCGTCACATCCAAGCCATACTTTTGGTAGTAGCCGCCGTCCTTCGCCAGAAACAGAGGCCAGTTGGACCCACTCCGGTTCGGATAATTGATGGTGATCTTCTGTTGCGCCGGCGCGTTCATTGCGAACAGCACGGCCAGCAGGAAACTAAACCAAATTCGATATTTCAGGCGCTTGCTCATTGCGTAAGAATCTATGCTCGTACATCATATCGAACTGGCGTAGGATGGGGAGCGCATAGCCGTTGATGGACAATCCGGACCCAGCAACGCACCTTGCTATTCTGAAGGTTTCCGATAGTTTGAGTCCCAAACGATATGCCGGCCGTCCATTCCAAGCGGGTACAAGGCGCTTCCAGCGAGGTGATTCGTGAGATCAATCGACGCGTTGTGCTCAACCTGATCCGTACACGACAGCCATTGTCTCGTGCCGATCTGGCGCGGGTTTCAGGACTGCAACGCAGCACGGTCTCAATCATCGTTGAAGAATTGATCCAAGACCGCTGGGTTTTGGAGGGTCCAACGGGCCGGCTGCCGCGCGGTCGCCATCCTACTTTCCTGCGCTTGAATGACGAGCGAGCGATCATCGGTGTCGACGTGCGGCCAAGCCAGACCACGGTCGCATTGGCTGACGTCAACGGCAAATTTTCGTCCCGAGAGATGATGGATACTCCTCCAGATCCCAAGGCGGCCGTTGAGCTACTGGTCCAGAAAATTCAACTGCTGATTCGAACCTCGAAGGGGAAAAAGATCGAAGGAATCGGAGTCAGCCTGCCGGGCCGCGTAGATCCCGGTTCGAAGCGGCTGCTCTTTGCGCCCAACCTGGGATGGCGAGAAGTGGATCTTCACGGGCCTCTGGTGAAAGCGACGGGCCTCGAAGTAGAGCTGGAAAATGCGGCGAACGCGTGTGTATTAGCGGCAGTTTGGTTCGATCGCATGGAGGCCGCGCAGGACTTGGTGGCCCTAACAGTCTCGGAAGGTATCGGCGCGGGAATCCTGGTAAATGGAAGGCTGGCGCGCGGGCACAGTGGAATGGCGGGCGAGTTCGGTCATGTACCGTTGGACCCGAAAGGTCCGCGTTGCAGTTGCGGCAGCCGAGGATGCTGGGAAGTATTCGGCTCCAATCGTGCGGCTCTCCGATACTATTTCGAATCGAGTTCGCACACACAAGAATTGTCCTTCCAGGATTTGCTCAGTTTGGCCGACCAAGGCGATGCTCGCGCCGCCAAAGCTTTGGAGACGATGGCGCACTATCTGGGCCGCGGCATGCGGATGATCGTAGCCGGCCTCGCTCCAGAACGAATTATTATAATCGGCGATCTGACGCGTTCGTGGCATCGCTTCGGCCCGGTGCTGGAAGCGGAAGTTCAGGCGCAAGTTTTGCCGGGGGGCGCCCCGCCGCGTCTGATCCCGGTGCATGAAGATGGTATGGCGCGTCTGCGCGGCACCGTCGCGCTGGTTCTACAGAAGCATTTCGGCGCGACACACGAGGCGCCCTCGTAGCCCAAAGGGATCTTACTTGAATGTCGGCGGATTTCGCCGGACCCGCCGCGGACGAAAGAGCACTACATAAATGGCGCCGACGATTGCCAACAGGGCGCCCCACCAGACTGGAGCGTGCAATTCAGCCAGAACGGTGCTGGACGGATGCGACCATTCCGTCAGTCCATTTACGAAAATCAAAACCCCGTATGTGGCCAGGAGCAGACCCACGAAAAACCAGACCGGTATGATGACGTGTTTGGCCATTTCTTACCACCTCATGTTCTTACCAAAAAATCCATTGCAGTATGAGAAGGAGCGCAATCGCAACAGCGGCCCAAAACGCCGAACGCTCGAAGAGCCCCAGCTTTCCCTCTTTCGGTAAGGGAGTTACGCCGTACACCAGCCCGGTCAGTTCCGCATCCGACTTGGGGCGGGTCGCCAAACTGACGATTACCGTCACAAACACGTTGATCAGACAGGACCACAAAGCGCGGTACATATCCTCGGCGAGCGCTTGGGCGCCAGCAACCAGAGCAGTGACGCCTAAACCGAGCAGCCCAGGGCCGAAATAGCGCGCCAGCATAAGCGGGAGCACTTCGTTATAACTGTGCTGACCGGGCTGCAAGCCGCTCTCGGGCATTAGGTGCTGTGGCAAAACGGCGAGCGCCAGCAGGCCTGGCAAAATCACGATGGCCGGCACTGCCATTTTGAAGAACGAACCGATAATAGGCGCCATTTTCGCGGAGCGGATGTCTTTCGCCGAAAGAACGCGCTGCACAACCAGAAAGTCAGTGGTCCAGTATCCCATCGATATCACCGCGCCCAGTCCGAAAACGATGCCGGTCCAATGCATACCCATGGGATTGTCCTGAAAGCGCCCGAGCGTCGACCACAGATGGGTGTAGTCCTGGCCCGCGAAATTGCGCTGAATGCGCGCCACCATGCCGCTCCATCCGCCGGTCTCAATCAGCCCGAATATCGGGATCAAGAGCGCTCCAAACCAAATCAGAAAGAACTGCAGGACTTCGTTGAATATGGCGGAGTAAAGACCGCCCGCGGCGACATACAATCCCACCGTGAGCGACGACACCCATATACTGAAATGAATATTCCAGCCCAGCATCACCTTCATCACAACCGCCATGGCATACATGTTGACGCCCGACATCAAGATCGTCATTACCGCGAATGTGATCGCGCTTAGGCCGCTAGCCGCGGGTCCGAAGCGAAGCTGCAAGTAACCCGGGACGGAGTGAGTCTTCGAAATATAGTAGAACGGCATCATGACGAGGCCGAGAAAAATCATGGCCGGAATCGCGCCCACCCAATACCAATGCGCGGCCAGGATGCCGTATTGATAGCTTGATCCCGCCCAGCCGAGCAATTCGAGCGAACCGAGATTGGCGGAAAGAAAGCTGAGCCCGCAACCCATGCGGTCATTTCGCGGCCCGCCAGAAAGAAATCCTCGCCGCTTTTGGCGAAGCGTTTCAAATAGAATCCGATCGCCAGCACAGCAACAAAATAGATCGCAATAATAGCCAGGTCGACTGCGTGAAGCGAGATAACGCGATCGCTCTTCATGATGTACCGGTCTGATTGGTTAAGGCGGCCCGAGAGAGAATGCGCGGCCTCGATGTTGGCCGATCAGAATCTGCACCAACCGGTGCGCGATTAGTTCGTGCAGCGTCAGCAGTTCGCGATTCGCTCGTGCGACGGCTTCCGCATCACGGACATCGGTTGCTCCGCCACCTGCCCTCAGCGCTTGGGTAGCTTCCTGAATGAGCGGATCGGCGATCACTTCGCCAGCCATTTCCCAAAGCGTGATAAACCGGTCGACCGCGGTTGGAAAACTTACTTCAAACACGCCAAATTGACTGGTGGTGCGCGGCGGCTTGTAGTCCAGATTGAACGGCCCGTTGTAGCCGTGGCTGCGCAGCAGCACCAGCACATTCAGCCAGTCGAGCGGATTCACCAGGCCAACGCCGATGTCCACGTCATGTTTCAGCCGGTACCCATCGTTGACGTCGAAATGAAATAGCTTTCCGGCGAGCAGAGCGCGAGCGAGAGCGGCACGCGGCGCCGCGCCCCACATCAGTTCATGCAGATACTCGGGATTCAAGCCCACCATTTCGGGATGTGTCAACAATCCGGATGCGATGAACGCCAGCATCGCGTCGCTGGTCGGGAGCAGGATCTCCGCCTGCGGTTCAAAGGGCTTGGCCTCGAGACAATGTCTCAGCGGCGGGCGGCCTTTCCTCGCGGCAATTTCGACGTCATGCTGGCAGGCGGCATTGATGGCGTCCGCATACCAACGCAACGTATTCATTTCATCGATCGCGCCTTGGACATAATATCCGAGCGTCCCGGGCCAATAGACGGCGAATCCCGCACCCAGCTCATGGCCGACGTCCACCATGTTTGAAACCCGGATTTTGGCGTATTCGCGCACTTCCGGCGCTTCGGCGGCCGGACCTGCAGCCCAAACGGCGTGGTAAAAAGTCTCGGCCGTGACCATCGAACATCGTACGCCATGATCCGCCAGCGCCTCTTTAATTTGTCCGACGATCTCCCATTGCCGATCCGTGCCGAGCGCTTCGGTTGGGATTACGTCGGTATCGTGAGTGGCCCAGTGAGCGATTCCAATCTCGGCATATTTCTGAATAACGAACTCAAAATCGATGGCGGGCCGCGTGGGGGCGTGAAAAAGTGCTTGCCCCTGATAGGCCGCCGCCCATTGCGGTCCCGAGATGAAATACTTGCGCCGCGTCTCCGGTGAGTAAGCGCCGCCGCAGGCCTTCATCAAGCGCGATACGAGCGCCTGTTGTTGATTTTCAGGAATGGGCTTCATCTGATGTCGGCTCGAGCTCCGGGTCGGCTTTCCATATTGTTGTACTATGAAACTAAATATGCAAATTAGGGACATTCGCGCCACCACGGTGACGGTCCCTTTAGTTGCTCCCTTGCGGCATGCTAACGGCTGCCACTGGGGTCGATTTGTCCGCACCCTCGTAGAAGTGGAGTCCGACAACGGACTGGTTGGTCTCGGCGAGATGGGTGGCGGCGGCGAATCGGCCGAAAGCGCGTTCCGCGCCATGAAGCCGTACCTGATCGGGCACGATCCAGCTCGTCTTGAAGAGCTGCGTTTTCGGATCGCTAATCCGACGGCATCCTTGTATAACAATCGAACCCAAATCTTGGCGGCTCTGGAGTTCGCCTGTCTGGACATTCTGGGACAGGCGTGGAACGTTCCCGTTTCCGAGATTTTGGGAGGATGCCTGCGCGACCGCGTGCCGTTTGCATCCTATTGTTTCTTTTCGCTACCCGAATCCTCGAACGGGTGCAGGCGAAGTTCGGACCATCGATCAACTGGTGGAAAGCACTTGCGAACTCAAGCGCCGTTTTGGCTTCACCACGCACAAACTCAAGGGCGGTGTATTTCATCCCGATTATGAACTGGAGGCATACCGTGCTTTGGCGGCCGCTTTCCCCGAAGACACACTGCGGTTCGACCCGAATGCGGTTTGGTCCACCGAGCAGGCCATTCGATTCGGACAAGCGATCGAAAACCTGCGTAACGATTACTTGGAAGATCCGGTGTACGGCTTGAACGCCATGCGCCGCGCGCGGGAAATGATTCGAGTGCCCTTGGCGACAAACACTGTCGTAGTGAATTTCGAACAACTAGCGGCGAACGCGTTGAGCACCGCCGTAGATGTGATCCTTCTTGACACCACGTTCTGGGGCGGCATTCGCGCCTGTATCAAAGCGGCAGGCGTCTGCGAGACGTTTCAGCTAGGTGTAGCGGTGCATTCCTCGGGGGAACTGGGCATTCAGCTCGCCACCATGCTTCATCTTGGCGCCGTACTTCCGAATCTCTCATTCGCCGCCGATGCCCACTATCATCACTTGACGGACGACATTATTGAAGGCGGATCGATGCGCTACGAAAACGGCGCGATTTGCGTGCCCCGCGGACCAGGGCTGGGCGTGAAGTTGAATCGCGACAAGGTGGCCGAGTACAGCGAACTGTATCAACGTCTGGGCGGTTATCCTTACGATCAAGATCCGTCGCGGCCCGGCTGGGCTCCCATCCTACCCAACGATCGTTGGGCCGATGCGGACGACGATAGCCCTGTCACAATACCTTATTAGATGGCAAACTGCTTGGATTTGACGGGCCGCGTCGCCGTGGTGATCGGCGCGACTTCCGGAATCGGCCGAGCGATTGCTGTAGGTCTGGCGCAGCATGGCGCCGACGTCGTGCCATCTGGACGCCGCCCGGAGCAACTCGAGCAAGCCTGCCACGAGATCGAAATGTCGGGCCGTCAAACAATCCGTCATGCCGCCGACGCAAGGGATCGGCATTCGATCGACAATTTGCGCGATGCAGTTTTGGAGCGGTTCGGACGCGTCGACATTTTAGTCAACGCAGCCGGATATTCGTTCAAGAAGCCGACTCTTTCGATCGGTGAGCCGGAGTGGGAATCCATCCTCAATACGAACGTCACGGGCGTTCTGCGCGCATGCCAGAGCTTTTACCAGCCGCTGAAAAGCAGCGGAAGAGGTCGCGTGGTGAACATCGCTTCGCTGAGCTCGTTTCTTGCATTCCACGAGGCGGCAGCTTATTCGGCGTCGAAGACCGCGCTGCTTTCGCTAACAAGAAGCCTGGCGTGCGAGTGGGCACGCGACGGGATTTGCGTGAACGCCGTCGCTCCCGGCGTATTCCCTACGGATTTGAATCGGGTGTTCATCCTCGGAACGCCGCGCGGTAACGAGATGCTGATGCGCACTCCCATGGCGCGTTTCGGTAAACCCGAGGAGTTGATTGGAGCCGCTGTGCTGCTGGCATCGGACGGCGCCAGCTTTTTGACTGGCCAATGTATCGCAGTGGACGGAGGATATCTCGCTTCCGGCGTGAATTCTTGAGGGGTACGAGTTTGTTGTCGAAATTGTGCGTCTTGTTCGGACTCATTGCAGCCGGTGCGGCTCAAGCCGAAACGGGACGCCAGGCTTGGCTGCGATATACCGAACTGAAGGGCCCCAGTCTCCAACAATATCGCGAGACGATTCCCTCCGTTGTCACCGTATTGAACAAGTCGGCGATCGCGGAAAACGCTCAGCAGGAGTTGGTTCGCGGCGTTCGAGGGATGATCGGGAGAACGCTACGCGAAGAGTCCAGCATTCCTAAAGAAGGCGCGGTCGTGCTTGGAACCGAGGCTGCGATTCGCGCGGCGTTTCCCGAATGGCAGACCGGTGCGACGCTCAAAGAGGACGAATATGTTTTGAAGACGATTCGCAGGGGCCCGCTTCGATACACCATCGTCGCGGCGCAGAATGATCGCGGGGTGCTGTACGGCGTGTTCCATCTGCTCGACAAGATCGCGCTCGGCGACGCCATCGATTCGCTCGACGAGCGCCAGTCGCCCTATGCGCCGGGTGAATCAGTGGGACAACCTGGATGGTTCCATTGAACGAGGCTACGGCGGGCGCTCGATCTTCTGGGAGGATGGACACGCGCGCCTAGATTTGAGCCGTGTTGGCGAATATGGCCGTCTGCTGGCATCGCTCGGAATCAACGGCTGTGCAATTAATAACGTCAATGCGAATCCACGGATTTTGTCGCCGGCACTACTGCCTGACATTGCCCGTATCGCCGACGCACTGTGTCCGTGGGGAGTGCAAGTGGCCATTTCGGTCGATTTCGGAAGTCCAAGAACGATCGGCGGGCTCGACACATTCGACCCTCTTGACGCGCGCGTGGCGGAGTGGTGGAAATCGGAAGCCGACGAACTTTACCGTGCGATTCCGGATCTTGGCGGATTGGTCCTGAAGGCCGATTCGGAAGGCCGCGTCGGACCTTCCGCTTACGGAAGAACGCAGGCCGACGCTGCCAACGTTGTAGCGCGCGCGCTTGCGCCGCACGGCGGACTGATCTTCTACCGAGGGTTCGTTTACGACCAGCATATGGATTGGCGCAATTTGAAAAACGACCGGGCACGCGCCGCCTACGACAATTTCGAGCCGCTAGATGGGAAGTTCGACAACAATGTAATCGTCCAGATCAAGAACGGCCCGATCGATTTCCAAGTGCGCGAGCCGGCATCGCCCCTGTTCGGCGCGCTCGAAAAGACCAACGAAGCGATCGAGTTGCAAATCACGCAAGAGTACCTGGGACAAGCGCGGCATACGGTGTTCCTGGTGCCCATGTGGAAGGCGACACTCGATTTCGATATGCACGTGCGCGGCAATGCGACGCCCGTTAAGGCCTTGGTAGCCGGCAAAAATTTCGAAAGGCCAGTCGGAGGTTTCGTCGGCGTGGCCAACGTCGGCTTGGACGATAGCTGGTTTGGTAACCGGTTATCGCAGGCGAATCTCTACGGATTCGGCCGTTTAGCGTGGAACCCCGATCTCAGCGCGCAGCGTATCGCCGAGGAATGGACGCGCCTCACTTTCGGCAACGATCCCGATGTCGTGAAAACTATCGCTGGCATTCAGCTCAGTTCCTGGCGCACATACGAGAATTACACCGGACCCCTGGGCTTGCAGACTCTCACGGATATCATCGGCAATCACTACGGCGTCAACGTCGAAGCCTCCGAACAAAATGGTTGGGGACAATGGCATCGGGCGGATGCCAGCGGCGTCGGGATGGATCGCAGCGTTGCGACGGGCACCGGTTACATTGGCCAGTATCGCCCTGCTGTCGCAAGTATGTTCGAATCGTTGGACACCTGCCCGGACGATCTGCTGTTGTTCATGCATCACGTCCCTTATGCGCATGTGTTGCACGATGGCAAAACAGCGATCCAATACATCTACGATTCTCACTATGCAGGCGCCGCCGCTGTGCGCCAATACGTTCGCGATTGGAAGTCGCTCCAGGGGCGCGTCGATGAACAGCGCTATGGCGAGATCCTGGCGCAGCTTGAGTATCAGGCCGGCCAGGCGCAGGTATGGCGAGATGCAGTCACCAATTGGTTTTGGCGAACATCGGGCATTCCGGACGCGCAGAATCGCGTCGGCCATTATCCAGGCCGTGTAGAAGCAGAGTCAATGCAGTTGCAAGGGTACGAAATTGTATCGATCGTGCCGTGGGAATCGGCGTCGGGCGGAAAGGCTATCCAATGCGAGCAGTCGCGTTGCGCCGCTAGCTTCCGATACGATGGCGCCGCGGGTTGGCGCACGATTCGCGTGCAGTATTTCGATCAAAACAATGGCGTGGCGCATTATCGGTTGTTGGTGGCTGGTCAATTGGTGGACGCATGGCCCGCGAACGATCGCCTGCCGACGCAAAAGTTGGATGGCTCTTCTTCGACACAACGAACGATTGAAGGCATTGCTTTACGGCCCGGCGATGAAATACGCATCGAGGGAGCGCCGGACCAGGGAGAGCAGGCCGCGCTTGACTATGTTGAGATTGAACCCGATCGGGAATAAGAGTCGTCCAGGTTAGCCGTCCGCTCAAAATTGCCGCGGAACAAACTGTGGACGTCGCGCTCAATTTCTGCCTTCGTAACCGGACGGCCGTCTTCGATGAGAAGCTGGTACCTCTCGGCCAGGAGCGGCGCCACGGTCCGGCGAGTATTTCGCCATTTGTAAATCAACTGTTCCAGGATGCGAGCGTCGGAATGTTGTGGGATGAAGCTGGCGCCCAGCATTTCCAGGCGCTCCTGGGTTACCTCCTCCACAATGGAAGGATTGTTCAGAAACCACCAGCAGCCGAACGGCATCAGGTTGCTGAATTTTCGCGCATAGACGCATAGCTCGTGTTGATTTTCGCGGCTAAGCACGCTTACCAAGAATCGATTTTCCGGATATTCGCTGCACAATGACTCCAACGCGCGCAAATCCACTCGTCCCAGGGCGTCGCCAGCCAGCCGGATCGCCGGGTTCACTTGCCTCCGTACACCGATCATCAATGCCAGCGGAATATTCCAATCGCGGCAGGCGGGAATCACGGCGCCCGTGAGTAGCTTGGTTCGAAGATCGTCCATTGGGAACTGGAAAGAGTCCGGGAGCGAGACTGCCATGTAGACCGGCTGCAGACGCCTGGCCCAGCCGTCGAGCAGCCGCCGCGCCTCAATCTCGCTCCTTTCTTCGGTGGGCTCATTCAACATACGATCCAGCCGCAAGGCCGCATGGAACCGCGCGTCGCTCTTAATACCGTCGCGCCATAGCGGCTCTTCTTCGGGATCGAGCGGATCGTTCGTCATTACTACCGAGCTGATTCCTGCCAGCCGAAATACGCGAGAGAGATGATCTTCGAGGTTTTGCTCCCGATAAAACTCCCGGATGGGCTGGAGTGACGGCGTGAATGTACTGAGTCCCAGGGACTGCAGGACGGCGATCACCCCGCGCGTGGCTTCCGACAACGGAGAGCTTTCGACGAACAAGGTCTTCCACACCAGATCCGCGCGCTGAATCTTGTTCAAGTTCCAGTACTGCTCGGGCTTCACATTGCTGAAGCGAAACAGCTCCGCCTCTAAATAGTGATAGGTGAGCAGTTCATCAATTCCCCACAGGACCAATTGGCCAAATGCAGGAGCGAACAGGTGGCTATGGATATCAATAAACTGAGTCTCCGAGAGGATGTTCGCAACGGAGGCTTCCAGCTTTTCGATGGGAATTGGCTGAACGGCCGATTCTGGCGCGGTCGCTAGAGTTCCGGTCTCAGAAGGCAAGCTCTATTTTCGCACTTTGAGGATATTGTTGTATAGTTGAACTAATGTTTGGGGACCGCTCTGGTTCAACCCTTCGAACGGCCCACGCGATTCTACTCTTCGCCCTTTTCGCAACTCCCGGCACCGCGCAAGTAGCTCCCGCGTATAAAAATCCCAACGCGCCGTTAGATCAGCGCGTACGCGATCTCCTTGTCCGCATGACTCTCGAGGAAAAAGTTTCTCAGCTCATGAACGACGCCCCGGCGATCGATCGGTTAGGAATTCCCGCGTACAACTGGTGGAACGAATGCCTTCATGGAGTCGCTCGCGCAGGCCGCGCAACCGTATTTCCCGAGCCAGTCGGACTGGCCGCCACCTGGGACACCAATCTCATCTTGCGTGTAGCTACGGCGATTTCAGACGAAGCACGCGCCAACATAACGAGTTCATCCGGCGTGGAAAGCGCAACATCTACCAAGGGCTGACGTTCTGGACGCCGAACATCAATCTGTTTCGCGATCCCCGCTGGGGACGCGGCATGGAAACGTACGGCGAAGATCCTTATCTCACCGGCCGCATGGCGGTGGCATTTATTCACGGCTTGCAAGGCGACGACCCGAAGTATCTGAAGACGGTAGCCACCGCGAAGCACTACGCCGTTCATAGCGGACCGGAACCGCTGCGCCACACATTCGACGCCGTGGTCGACGATCGGCGCCTCGAAGAAACCTATCTTCCTCACTTCGAAGCTGCGATCAAGGACGGCGGCGCGTATTCGGTGATGTGCGCGTACAATAGCGTCGATGGCCAGCCAGCTTGCGCCAACTCGCGCCTGATCGAGGATATTCTACGAAAACAATGGGGATTTTCCGGATATGTGGTGTCCGATTGTGGCGCGGTCGGCGACATTTACCTGAATCACAAATTCGCGCCCACGCCCGAACAAGGTGTGGCCGATGCTCTCAAAGCCGGCACGGATCTGAACTGCGGCGTCGAGTACGAGCACTTACTTGGCTCCGTTCGCCAGGGCTTAGTCGCCGAGACCGCCGTTGATCAAGCGCTCGGACGTCTACTTACTGCCCGTTTCAAGCTGGGCATGTTCGATCCGCCGGAAATGGTGAAGTACGCTCAGATTCCGTACAGCGAAAACGACAGTCCAGCCCATCGTGAATTGGCTTTGGAGACCGCGCGGAAATCGATCGTATTGCTCAAGAATGAAGGCGGCATTCTGCCGCTGAGCAAGTCGCTCAAGACCATTGCAGTGATTGGCCCCAACGTGGACGATGTGGATGTGCTTTTGGGCAACTACGCCGGCATTCCCACCGCGCCGATCACGCCGCTCGAAGGCATCCGGCAAAAGCTCCCCGCCGCGCGTGTGCTCTATGCACGTGGAAGCGACCTTGCAGCGAACCTGCCCGCCTTCCAAGTGATTCCGGCTAGCGCGCTATTTGTTGCGAATTCGCCCGACAGCCGCAACGGACTGCAAGGTGAGTATTTCAACTCCGGCAATTTCGACGGGCGCCTTCATCGGCCGCGCGAGCTCACAGCCCCCAACTCAGGCCAATTGGTAGGATCGATTCCGTCAAACCCTCAACCTTTGTTCACGCGCATCGATCCCCAAATCGACTTCCAATGGTGGGATGGCGCTCCTCGCCAGGACATGAATGATGACGACTTCGGCGTCCGCTGGACCGGTTACCTTGCGCCTCCCGTGAGCGGCGTCTATCAGCTCGGCGCTAAAGGCTTGAATGCTTTCGAGCTGTATCTTGACGGCAAGATAATTACGCAATTCAACGGCTCCCACGAGAGTGCTTACCGCTATGCGCCGGTGGAGCTCGAAGCGGGACGCCGCTACGCCATCCGTTTGGACTATCACGAATACGTCAACGATGCGAACGTTCGTCTGCTGTGGTCGACACCCGGCGCCGTGGATCCCGAACAGGCTTTGTCCATTGCCCGGCAGGCGGACGCGATCATCATGGTGCTCGGATTGTCGCCGCGCCTGGAAGGCGAGGAGATGAAGGTTCCAGTGGAAGGATTTCAGGGCGGAGATCGCGTCGATCTGGGCATGCCACGCGCTCAAGTTGATTTATTGAAGAACGTAGCGGCCATCGGCAAACCGGTTGTACTCGTCCTCCTCAATGGAAGTGCGCTGGCGGTGGAATGGGCGCGCGATCACGTCCCCGTTATCGTGGAAGCCTGGTATCCGGGACAAGCTGGTGGCGCGGCTCTGGCCGACGTACTCTTCGGCGATTACAATCCCGCGGGACGGCTGCCGGTGACTTTCTATCAATCCGCCGGTCAACTGCCGCCGTTTACCGTCTACAGCACCGAGGGACGCACCTATCGCTTCTTCCATGGCGAACCGCTGTTTCCCTTCGGCTTTGGGCTGAGCTACACTTCGTTTGCTTATCGCAATTTGAAACTGCCGAAAACGTTGCGCGCGGGCAGAGACGCGGAGGTGAGCGTGGAAGTGGAGAACACAGGCCCACGAGCGGGTGAAGAAGTGGTGCAGCTTTATCTAAACCGGCTGGATGGTACTGCAGCAGATCCCATTCGCACGCTGGATGGGTTCCAAAGAATCAGCTTAAATCCGGGCGAACGCAAGACGGTGCGGTTGCCACTGCTCGCGCGGCAATTCGCTAGTGTCGGGAGTGACGGCCGTCGCGTCATTGAATCCGGCGCCTACCAAATCGCGGTCGGCGGAAAACAGCCGGGTTTCAAAGGACCCGCTGATGCGAGCACTACTTCTGTCGTCGCTGGAACGATCCAGGTGCAAGGTCCCGCGCAGCCGGTCAACTGATCCAATGTACTGGATGGGAATCGATGTAGGCACGGGCGGCACTCGCGCCTTGCTGGTGGATAGCCGGGGCGCCGAAGTGGCTGCCTTCACGGCTCCGCACCAGGACATGCTCATGAAGCGTCCGATGTGGGCGGAACAAGAGCCGGAGGATTGGGCTCGAGCCTCCGCTTCAGCTATTCGTGGAGCTCTGGCGCAAGCTGGCGCGCAAGGACGCGATGTGCGCGGCATTGGTTTATCGGGCCAAATGCACGGGCTGGTGCTCCTGGATGAGAATGGCGCGGTGATCCGTCCCGCCCTGATTTGGTGCGACCAGCGAAGCCAACCGCAAGTGGATTTGATCAACGGCACATTGGGAAAGACACGAGTTCTCAAACTCACGGCCAATCCGGTCTTGACTGGATTTACGCTACCGAAGCTGCTGTGGGTGCGAGACAACGAGCCCCGCTTGTTTGGGCGCATCCGAAAAATGCTGCTCCCGAAGGATTACGTGCGATATTGTTTGACGGGCGAATTTGCGACGGACGTTTCGGACGCCTCCGGGACCGCGGTCTTCGATGTAGCTCATCGGCGCTGGTCCTTCGAAATGATGGATGGCCTGGGCCTGGATCGTCAAATCCTGCCAGCCGTCTTCGAATCGAGTGATATTACGGGGACAGTCTCGGCGCAAGGCTCTCAATTGACCGGACTCGCTCCCGGCACGCCCATGGTCGGCGGCGGCGGGGACCAGGCTGCGGGTGCCGTGGGAAACGGGATCGTTCGGCCCGGCATCGTCTCATGCACACTCGGCACTTCGGGCGTAATCTTCGCGCACATGGAGAAGCTCGCCTACGACCCCGCTGGCCGATTGCACACTTTCTGCCACGCGGTACGGGACAAATGGCACGTGATGAGCGTCACCCAGGGCGCGGGACTGAGCCTCCAGTGGCTGCGAAACCAACTAGGGGGAACGGCTAACTATGACCAGTTGATTGCGGAAGCGGCCACTGCGCCGGCCGGTTCTCGCGGGCTCTTCTGGCTTCCTTATTTAATGGGCGAGCGTTCGCCTCATCTGGACCCGCGGGCGCGCGGCGGCTGGATCGGTCTCACCGCTAAGAATACCCGCGCAGACCTCATTCGTGCTGTGATCGAAGGGGTGTCGTACAGCCAAAAAGATTGCCTCGATATCATCGAAGAGCTTGGAGTGCAGGTGGACTTGGTGCGTGCGTCGGGCGGCGGCGCTCGCAGTGCGTTGTGGCGCCAAATTCTGGCGGACGCATTCGGCAAAAGGATTGTCCGTCTTACCACTCAGGAGGGCGCGGCCTACGGAGCAGCCTTGCTCGCGATGACTGGAACAGGCGAATTCGCTAGTGTTCCCGAAGCCTGCGACGCAACAATCCAGGAGGCGGATTGCGTCCTTCCCCGCCCTGCCGAAACGGCGCTGTATTCGAAGGCGCATCGAGTTTATCGCTCGCTCTATCCGGCGCTCGCTCCCATCTACTCTCAGATCGCTTCGATGGCAGAGGATCCCGAATGAGCCCCGCTCTTACCGCGGCCAAGGCTACCGGAAGGTATCGCTGGCGGATCTGCGCGCTGCTCTTCTTCGCCACCACCATCAACTATGTCGACCGTCAAGTGCTCGGGGTTCTGGCGCCCCACCTGCAAACCGTCATCGGTTGGAATGAAATTCAGTACGGCTATATTGTGACGTCATTTCAGGCCGCTTATGCGCCGGGGCTGCTGGTGGTCGGCGGATTCATCGATCGCGTTGGCACGCGCATTGGCTATGCCGTCGCCATCGGCATCTGGAGCCTGACGGCCATGGGACACGCGCTGGTACACACGGCTCTCGGGTTCGGCGTGGCGCGATTCTTCCTCGGATTTGGAGAATCAGGCAATTTCCCCGCCGCTGTGAAGACTGTTGCAGAGTGGTTCCCTAAGAAAGAGCGGGCGCTCGCCACTGGCATCTTCAATGCGGGCTCCAATATCGGCGCTCTGCTGGCTCCTCTGACGGTCCCGTGGATTGCGGTCCGCCTTGGCTGGCGCTGGGCCTTCCTATTTACTGGCATATTCAGCGCCACATGGTGGTCGCGTGGTTCACCATTTACCGGAAGCCACGCGAGCATCGAGAACTGAGCTAGAGCGAACTTGCCTACATCGAATGCGATCGTGAAAAGCCGGAGCCGCCTGTTCGATGGTCAAACTTATTAGCGCACCGGCAAACCTGGGCGGTCGTCGCCGGCAAGTTCATCACCGATCCTGTGTGGTGGTTTTTCCTGTTTTGGCTTCCCAAATTTTTGTACAGCCAGCATGGCCTGACGCTGATCGACTTGGGTCCGCCGCTGGTGGTTATTTATCTCATGGCCGACATCGGCAGCGTTGCGGGAGGCGGCCTGGCATCCATGTTCCTGCATCGCGGCTGGAGCCTCAATCGCGCGCGAAAAACGGCAATGCTGATTTGCGCTCTCACGGTGACGCCGATCGTGTTTGCCGCGAATGTGCGCAGCCTCTGGGGTGCGGTCGGGCTTTTGGGCCTTGCCACCGCCTCTCATCAAGGATGGTCCGCGAATTTGTTTACGCTCGCTTCGGATTTGTTCCCACGTCCAGCCATCGCATCGGTGGTCGGCATGGCAGGATTTGGTGGCGCGATCGGCGGAATGTTGATCTCGACATTCACAGGATTTCTTTTGCAGTTCACTGGCAGCTACGTCCCAGTGTTCATCCTGGCAGGTTCCGCTTATTTGATCGCCCTCCTGATCGTGCATCTGCTGACGCCCCGCCTCGATCCCGCCAAGCTCACATGAGGAGGACCGTGTGAGCCTCACTCTACGATCGAAAGATGAATGCCGCTGGGACCTGGTCGCCTTGGGCGAAGTCATGCTTCGATTCGACCCAGGTGATCGCCGCATTGCTACCGCCCGCTCCTTCACCGTCTCTGAAGGCGGCGGCGAGTACAACGTGGCACGCGGATTGAAGCGCTGCCTTGGACAGCGCACTGCCATCGTGACCCCGTTTGCCGACAATCCCGTGGGCGGCTTGCTTCAGGACTTGATCTATCAGGGCGGCGTCGATCCGTCTTTGATTCGATGGGTGAACTATGACGGCATCGGCCGCAAGGTTCGCAATGGGCTGAACTTCACCGAGCGGGGATTCGGCGTGCGGCCGCCGCTAGGCTGCTCCGATCGCGGGCACAGCGCGGCATCGCAGATGAAGCCTGGAGAAATCGATTGGAACGACATCTTCGGCAAGTGCGGCGTCCGCTGGTTCCATACCGGCGGCATTTTTGCGGCGCTGGCTGAGACCACTCCGGAGATCGCATAGGAGGCCATGTGCGCCGCCAAGAAACACGGTGTGGTTGTTTCATACGATCTCAACTACCGGCCGTCGCTATGGAAAGACATTGGCGGGCAAAAACGAGCGCAGGCTATCAACCGGCGATTGGCGCCGTTGGTGGACGTCATGATCGGAAATGAGGAGGACTTTTCCGCCGCACTGGGTTTTGAATTGCGGGGCGTAAATACGGATCTTTCGGAGCTTCCCGCCGAGCGTTTCCGCGACATGATTGCCGAGGTGGTGAAGGAGTTTCCATTCGCGGCGGTTGCCACGACGTTGCGAAGCGCCGTCACCGCGACCCGAAATCACTGGGGTGCGATTTGTTACGCCGATGGAATTTTCTACTTCGCGCAGCAACGGAACGATCTTGAGATTTACGATCGCGTAGGTGGAGGGGATTCGTTCGCTTCCGGATTCATCTACGGCTTACTTACCGGTGAATCGCCACAGTGGGCCGTTGAATGCGGCGCCGCGCATGGCGCTCTGGCAATGACCACGCCCGGCGACACCAGCATGGCAACGCTTCCCGAAGTTCTGCGGTTGATGGAAGGCCGCGGTGCGCGTATCGAGCGATAGCGAATAGGGCCAGATGACAAAGGACGAAGTTCGGGCGAAAATCCTCGGCATCGGTATCGTGCCAGTGCTGCGCGCTCCTTCGGCGGAGCTAGCCATCGCCGCCGCACGTGCTGTTTGCGCGGGTGGCATTCCGATCATCGAAGTAACAATGACCGTGCCCGGCGCGATCGGTGTGATTCGGAAGCTGATAGAGTTGTTGGCGCACGAGGTCCTGATTGACGCAGGCACGGTCTTGGACGCGGAAACTGCGATTCAGTGCCTGGAGGCAGGCGCGCAGTTTCTTGTCAGCCCCGCTTTTGATCCCGAGACTGTTGAACTGGCCCGAGCGCGAAGCAAATTAATGATGGCGGGTGCGCTCACTCCCAACGAAGCGGTTGCCGCATGGAAAGCCGGGTCCGATTTCGTCAAGATCTTTCCTTGCGGAAACGTGGGCGGCCCGAGTTACATTAAAGCTCTCAAATCCGCCCTGCCACAAATTCCCATGGTGCCGACCGGTGGAGTGAATTTGATCAACGCCGCTCGGTTCCTGGAAGGCGGCGCGTCGGCGATCGGCGTCGGCAGCGAGCTGATTTTCACGTCCGCGATGAAGTCCGGCAATCTCACATCGATCACGAACGCCGCACGAAGCTATCTCGCGGTGGTTCGCAAGACGCTGGCTGAGCGTGAAACGCTCGGGTCGCCAGTGGGTGGCGGCGCCTGATCCTCAGTTTTCGGCGGTCCGAGTATTTCCCCGAAAATTGGCTTCAGCGCGTCGGCCCAGGCCTGATAGCCCCGAACGATGGGATGAAGCTTGTCGTTCGCATTCATCATGCCGTCCAGGAGCTTGCCATTTGCATCGGCCAGGTCACGATTGATATTCAGATACCGGATCTTTCCACCATCAGCCAGTTGGGACAAATTGTGATTGATTTTGTCGATAATCGGCATCACCGCCATGTTGTCGTTGCGCGGGAAAATGCCCGTAACGATGATGGTGGCGTCCGGAGCCTTAGTTCGCATCACTCCCAGGATTGCTTTCACTCCCTGCGTGATGTCCGCCACTTTTGCTTCATCGCCGTCCGCGGGCGTGGCGTTGTCGACATTGTTGGTGCCCGCAAGCAGAACGATGACTTTCGGATTCACTCCATCCAGCTCGCCATTGTTCAGCCGCCACAGGACGTTTTGAGTTGTGTCGCCGCCCCAGCCGAAATCGGCGGCGTTCCAGCCAAAAAAGTTTCGGTTCCAATTGGCCTGCAGGCCGGGATAATCGTTGGCGTCCCAGCGCCGGGTGATCGAGTCGCCTTCGAAGTAAATGTCGATGCGTCCCTGCTTGGCCTTTTCGAGCAACTGCTGGTGCGCGAGTTCGGAATTCCGATCGGCGCGAGCCACCGGCTCGTCCGCCGGCGTTTCGGTCCTGCGGCCGATGAACTTGTCGGCCCACGCGATAAAGTACTTCCAAGTCGGGGCATCGGTGTGGCCGCCTTCGTGCTGCCGCCACGCCAGTTGCCCGTCGAGCAACGCCACATTCACCGGCGGCATTTTCGCCGTTCGATAGTCTTCGGAAATTCCCAGATCTTTCGCGCCTAACAACCGGAACACCGGCTGTGCCGCGACGGCGGCCATGTAGCTGCCTTGATGATCCAACCACTTTGCGTCGCCCTTTTCGGGCACACCATAACTGATGAAGGTCAGCCGCGGCGCGCATAACGCGATCAACTCGTGAGCATCCACCGGCAGGTCGCCCGCGTTCTTGCTGCCGAAAGTGGCGTCAGCCGCGCCATACTTCAAAAAGTTGCCGGCCATCCAATGGTATTCTCCCGTGCCCGTGAGATTCTCCACCGCTTCACCCCAATTACGCCGGTGTAACTTGGCGCCGCCTTCTCCGGAAGAGCCCACCAGAACCAGTGCGAAGCGCGTATCGAACGCCATGGTCACGAGCGCGGCTTTGCCGTAACGGGAGACGCCTTCGATCCCGACATGCTTGGCGTCTATGGCTTTGTCTGTCTGCAAGTAATCGAGGCCCCGCGATGCGCCCCAGGCCCAGGCTCGCAATGCGCCCCAGTCGTCCGGCTTGCGTGGCTGGCCGCGATTGGCAAGCCCGATGATGCCTTTGGTTAGACCTGCTCCGTTGTCCGCCTGAACGCTGGTGGGGACGATCTGCGCATAGCCCCAGCCATCGGCAATGAGCTGCTCTGTTGCTGGCGGATCGCCGCTGGCGATTGCGCCCGCCGGTGGCGGTGGTTGCCGGCCGCCGTACGCAAACATCATCATGACAGGGACAGGACCAGGAGCGTTAGCGGGCGTCACCACAGACATCTGGATATCCACATTGATCAGCGGGTATGACGAATTGTCCGCATGACCGATGAGCTGCTTGCTGATAACTGGAAAAGAACCGACCATGCTATTTTCAACATTGGCGATCGTCCACGCGATTTTCGGCGCATTTTTAGGAATACGGCCGAGGACCTCTCGTTCAAAATCTTCGACGATTTCCGGGCGGCGCTGCTTCCACCACATCTCCGCGTTGGTCACTTTCTTTCCGCCGTTCAGCGTCAAAACATCGGGTAGCGTCGGAAAAGGGTTTGCTTTGGATTCTTCGTAGTTCGCATGATTGGGCGCGCTCTCATTGCCGCTTGGTCCTGGCCGGAGGGCTTTGATACCGAGCTGATCCATCATGTTCTGGTGATCTTGTTCGGCAGTCCAACTTAATGGCTGCGGAAGACCGGTGTTGTCAGAAGGTACGACCGATTGCTGGGCGGCCAAGCGCGCCGCCATTGCGATTAGCAAAGCTACGAAGTACCTCATATGCTACGAGCCTAATCGCATTCTGGGGCGTTGACAAGTTCCATAGGACGTGCGGCGCCCGATTAAGGCGGACCGCTTCCAGCACCGAGGATTTATTCATCCGATACGCCCCCGGCTCCAGGCGTCTGGGAATCGCGACTTCGCGGGTGGTCTCAGGCAAACCCATCTCCACCTGGCGGGCAAAGCGCTGTCTTTGCTATATTTAGAACACCCGCTGAGCGGGAGTAATTCAGTGGTAGAATGCCAGCTTCCCAAAATGGCCATCGATTGAAAATAAAGACGATAGCGTTTTTATTGGCCTCGTTCTGGCGATAGAGGTTATAGCGTTTTCACTCTGAACCGCCACGAACTTTCCAACAGCGTTCAAAACAGCGTTCACGGCGACCGCGCCCCCTTCGGGATGGGCAAGCGCGATAAAATCCTAGAAAAATGGTCAAGGTGGACCGGCTCGCGCGCGTGACGTGGCTTTACCATTTCACGGACTCGCGAAACGTGCCGTTAATCCGAGAACTCGGTGGGCTGTGGTCTACCGCGAAATTGCGGGAGATGGGCGTGAGGTTCTACCCCGGCGGCAATCAGCACAGCCTCGATGCCGACCGAATGTTCGGCGTGGATCAGTTCGTTCATCTTTGCGTTAGCATGGAGCATCCGCTGGCCTACCTCGCCAAGAACGACGGGCGCATCGAAAAGCTCCAATGGATCTATATCGACGACGCGCAGGGCATCTTCGAACTCGAAGGAGCGAGGTATTGCCCAGAGGTTGCAAACAAGTCTGGTGTGAGCCACTATCCGATCGAAGTGGCTCGGGAGAGTTTTGACGTGGAGGCTCTGTCGTATCTGGACTGGAAGGTTGGGAACAACTACGCCCGCCGGCAAGCGGTTGAAAAGTGCGAGATCCTCGTTCCCGATCACGTACCTCTGAAATTCTTTGAGGAGCGCCTCCCGCATGGCTGAACGCCCGATATTCATTCCGGCCCCGGAGGACGATGCCCTGGTGCGCGAGATGTTTCTGCCGATCAAATGGCACTCCGGCTTTGCTTTGGTGCAAAAGGAAAAGAACATCGAGGAACTGCATCAGGCCGCTAAGGGGCGCGGGTATTGGCCCCTTCTCGAAATTTCCAGCAAGTCGAAAAGCGAGCGCGGGCGACACATGAGCGCGTTCTATATGACAGCGGCTACGCGGGAGCATGGGCGCATTAAGCTGGAACTGGCCTTTCAGGGAAGCAAAGTTTTTGAGCGCGGCGGCCCGTTCACCGATCTATATCTGAAGGGCGACAAGGAAATCGGGGAAGCGAAGCGCGATCCGCGGCTGAAGGAGTCGGGTGCGCTCACGGGGTTTCGATTTGAGGGCATGGATTTTCCGCTTGAGCCAAAGACCACGTTCTACGACTGGCTGTATTGCTCGTTTTTGATCGAGTACCGCGATTGGGCGGTTAAGCTTTACGACTACGCCGGCTTTACGGATGTGGAATTCAATCCGCATCGCTCTATAAACTGCCAAGCCCGGTCCGCCGCTCTATTCCTGAGCCTGATGAAACGGCGCCAACTGGACGAGGCGACGAAGTCCCCACTCGATTTCATCCGCGTTCTAACGGATTCCAAATACCGTCCCCAGCTTCGATCGGACGACTTCGCGCCGGATCATCTGTTCGCCGACCGGCGCTGAGCGGACGGCCCCGCATATTTGATAAGCTCAGTTCTTCAGCCCGGAACATTTGCTGGCAAGTTTGTTCGGATTGATGTGTGGTATAGGGTTAGCCGTTTAGTCGGAGCCGCGTGGACGCCAAGAAAATCATAGGCAATTCGCGAAAACTGAAATTCGGTGATGCCGGGGGAACGGCCACGCAGGTAGGTTCGGGCATGGCGTTTCCGGTCGCTGACCTGATCCAGACGTTCAAGCCCGAAGTGTGGGAGGATTTCACTGAAGAATGGGCATACTCCCAACAAAAGAAATACGCCGAGATCGTTCGATATACAGGCGCAGGCGATATGGGCCTAGATATCCTCTGCTTTGAAACAACGAAGAATTTCGAAGGCCCATGGGATAACGTCCAATGCAAGCGCTACGCATGTGAGCTGAAGCCGACGCAGGTGTGGGTGGAGCTTGGCAAAATCATCTACTACTCGTTCATCGGGGAGTACCCTCCTCCTCGGAACTATTACTTCGCGGCCTCGAAGGGCCTCGGCCTGAAGCTGAAGAAGCTGCTTACCAAACCGAATGAACTGAAGGCCAAGCTGATCGAAAACTGGGACGGCTATTGCAAGACGAAAATAACGGACAAAAAAGAAGTTCCTCTCGAAGGTAAGCTCAGCTCCTACCTCGACAAATTCGACTTTCGTATTTTCAAAATGATCCCGGTTGCTCAGATGATCAGGGACCATGCCAACACCGTTTTCTACGCTCGCCGTTTTGGTACGGCGAGTTTTCCCGAGCGTCCGCCGGTTCTTGCGCCTCCGACTGAGGTCCAGCCGGGCGAGAGCCGTTATGTAAAGCAGTTGTTCGAGGCGTACTCAGAGAGGCTGGCAGTACAGCTTAGCGAGTTTTCCCATCTGGCAAAATACCCGGAGATGGAGGAGCATTTCAACCGCTCACGCGAGGTCTTCTATCACGCGGAGTCGCTGCGGAATTTTCCACGTGATAGCGTCGATCCAGGTGCCTTCGATGCAATTCGCGAGGAAATTTATCATGGATGCGTGGACATCTATGACATGGACTACAAGGACGGCTTAACGCGCATCAGAACGACGGTGGGCCATGCCGGTATGCTCTCCCCGAACTGTAATGCCTTGTGCATTCGGGTTCAGACGCAGGACAAACAGGGATTGTGTCACCATTTGGCGAACGAAGGCAAGTTCATCTGGGTAAAGAAAAATGCCTGATGCGGTTCAGACGTTCAACAGCCCCATCGAAACGGGTGTGCGCGCGCTTATTCTTCTTGCGGAATCATACCCCGATCAACTGGATCTGCAGCGCATCCTCGAATTCGACTACATCCTCGTGCATACGGGCGACGTGGATGGACCGCCGAGCATACACCCGGCGCTGCCGTTGCGGTCGGGCGAGCTCCTTGTCCGGCGGCAATTGATCGAGCGAGGATTGCTGCTGATGATCAGCCGCGGACTTGTGGGTCGCAGCGCAACCCAAAATGGCTTCATGTACTATGCGCAGGATGATGCGGGACCCTTTCTGGATTCTCTGACGGCGGAATATCTCAGCGATCTGAAGGACCGGGCGGTTTGGGTTGTTGATCGTTTCAGCGGAATGAGCGATCACGACATCCGCGTCATGCTCAGCCAGATATACGATCAGTGGTCCCGTGAGTTTCAGATGCCTGATCAGCCGGGGTTATTCTGATGGCATTTGACCCGCTTCGCCTTCACTTCATACGGTTTCTGGGTCCGAACAAGGAGCCTGCCGAATTCACTTTCAAAAAGGGCCTGAACATCCTCTGGGGTTCAAGCGACACAGGCAAAACGTTTCTCGTTGAGGCGATTGATTTCATGCTCGGTGCGGGCGATCCGCTGAAAGACATTCCCGAGCGTGTCGGATATGATCGCGTGCTCTTGGGCCTGACGGTTGCGGGGAAGGACTACACACTTCACCGAAGTATTAATCTCGGGGCTTTTCGACTTTTCGACGGATTACTACAGGACCTGCCCCAAGACCCGAAGGCCGGGACGAAGCTGTCCGCCGGGAACAACCCGGACAATCTCAAGAACCTGCCGAACTGGTTATTGCATGGGATCGGAGTAAAGAACGCGGAGATTCTTTACAGTGCCGAGAAGGGGACGACAAAGTCATTGGGATTCCGCGTTCTTGCACATCTGTGCATCATTCCGTACCCAAGAATCACCACCTCGAAAAGCCCTATCCTGAGCGGTCAGTGGACCGAGCGTACCCGCGAATATGCCGTGTTCCGTTTCCTCTTGACGGGCGTGGACGAATCTGCCGTCACATCCGAAGGAGAAATCGTCTTCGCGCCGGAGATGCCGCCGGAGAGACCATCGATTTCGCCCGACACGCTCGCCGAGATGATCAAGGATTACGAGGTTGAACTCGCAAAGCTTACGGATAACCCGGATCAGATCGATGCGGAGGAGACTGCGATCGAAGAAGAACTCGAACGACTGCAAGGCTCTATCCGAAATATGGAAGGGCGTATTTCGCAAACGAGTCAACAGCGCAAGACCATTTATGAAACCTACAACCGTTTCGGCGCGCGGGTAAACGAGATTACCGAGCTGCTGGAAAGATTTAAACTGCTGGACGCGCAGTACACGAATGACATCAAGCGCTTGATCGCCATCGAAGAATCGGGTCAGTTCTTCGTATTACGCGAGCCGATGGTGTGCCCGCTTTGCGGGGCACAGCCCGAGGGGCAGAACCATGATGCCGCGTGCGATGGCAACGTCGCGGCCGTGACGCAAGCAGCTAAAGCCGAGATCGCAAAAATCAGAGTGTTGCAGTCTGAACTGCAGGGAACGGTCGTGGCACTCGCGAAGGAACGGACCGAGGGAGCGGCGGAGCAGAAGACGCTCGCGGGCCGGTGGCGAGAGTATCAGAGGGAGATCGAGCACGCCTTATCGCCTGATTTTGCGGCGGCTCGGGAACAGCATGGAACTCTGATCGAGCGGCGCGCAAACATTCGGCAGGCGGACGTGCTTTATAAGAGAATTCGCAGTTTGCGACGTCGTCTCGATGAGCCTGCCCCCGCTCCGAAGCAAGTCAAGGTGGAAAAGCCAGACGAAACGCCCGACATCGAAGAATACATTCCGAAGTCTGTTTTGCGCGAGTTCTCTCAAACCGTCGGCGCCATTCTGACGGAATGGCATTTCCCGGACTCGACGGACGTGTACTTTGACGAGACGAATCGGGACGTTGTAATCGGTGGTCGCCTTCGTGGAAGCAGGGGCGCTGGACTGTGCGCCATCACATATTCATCATTCACGCTGGCCCTTTTCGAGTTCTGCCGATCCCGGAAGATGCCGCATCCCGGCCTTGTCATTTTGGATTCGCCCTTGATTGCTTATAAGGAACCGAAGGCCGACGATGAAGGTATCGCAGGGACAGACCTGAAGAGACGTTTCTACGAACATTTGGAGGTGTTTGCCGGCGAAGATCAGATATTCATCGTTGACAATACGGACCCTCCTCCTGCTTTTATTCCCAAGGCGACGCATTTCACCGCGAATCCTGACATCCCGCGGTCCGGACTCTTTCCCTATCTGAAGAAGGCGCAGAAGTAACGCGGTCGCGAGGCTCGGCGATTTCTCTATGGTTGTTCTTCCAAGTCATCTCCCCTACCACTGCAATCGGATTTCGCGCCTGCGCCGGGCAAGCAAGCTGGCTGCGGCAGCGCGTTCCTCGGAGCCGCGCTGGCTCGCCCAAGTGGCGAGCCCCGGATTGTAGTGAATTCGGGCGAGCTGCGAGAGTTTGGCGTAGCCCTTGCTTGACTGCCCTGTGTGCCAGCGGCTCGCGACAATCCAGTAGGCTGCGCAGGTGAGGAATCGGTCCATCAAGCGGCTGGCTTTTGGCCCTGTGCCGGTTGCGCCTTCGGCTTTGGCTTGTTGGGGACCATGAGGAACCGGATTTTCTCGCCTGTCCCTTCAAGGTCGAGGCTGACACTGAAGCAATCGGCTTTGGCCGTAGCCCAGGCCTGTCCGATCTCATGAAGTTGTTCGCTCCCGTCGTCCTTGGTCAGAAAGCGGAAAGCGGGTGGTTGACCTTTTGCCATGGGTTATCTCTGTTGTTGAGCGATGGCCGATTTCGCCATACCGGTGTGGGCCTGTCAATAGGCGGTAGAATCCGACTCATGGACGACGATCTGAGGCCCAAACATCTGAATTCGTTCGCCGAACTTGTGGATAAAGTGAACGCTGGTGATGCCGGAGCCATGAACACCTTCATGGGAGAGTGGAAGGCGTACAAGGCTGCCGGTGCGCTGGAAAAATACTGGGATCGGGTAGCGCCCAGCGGTACGAGCTTCGATCAATCGGAAGCGGTGGCAATGGCTCTGGCCATGCTGGACTGCTACGAGACGGCGCTACGCACAATCGCGGAGAAGGACGGCCCAGACGCGCGCCTGTCGCGAAAGAGGCGTTGGCCTTCAAACCGCTGATTTGGCGGTAACGGCCACCGAACATGTACTGCTCCGGCCTGATTCTCCCCAGGATCGCTCAGGATGCGTTTTTGAGCACGCCGCTAGGTGAAGTACCATATGCGCGAAAAAAATCCTGAGTGGTTCATGGAGCGCGAAAGCGGGGTGTTTTGGATTGCAGCTCGCCAAGCCGTCAGCGTCCGATAGATCATTCCTGCTGGATCGTCGGCACGTCGTACTTGGTGAACAGATCATTCAGGGCTTCGGCCATCAGATCTTGAAGCGTGGCGCGTCCCCCTCTGCGGGCCTGGACGAGGCGCAAGCTGGATTTGAAATCCCCGTGAAGCCATGATGAGATGTTGACCTGCCCCTCCCTGCTCGGCTGGCGGCGTGTATTCGCTGGACTTGTCGCGGCTGCCGGTGCTGCCAGGAGTTCCGGCGTGAGAGTGGACTTTCCCGCGGTTTGCCTAAGCGCCTGCTGCAAATTTTGCATTTTCGACATGTGGACTTTCCGACTTGTGGATTTGTTCATCAATGAACTTATAGAGGCGTAGGATCTCGCCTGCCGCCTTGCCGCTCGGGTCTTGCTCCTGCGGCGTCAGCCCGACGTCGGCCGATGTTGCGTAGATGTCGAGGCGGCTCAGATGCACTGGACAGACGGCAAAGGGATAGATATCGGCGATCATCCCCTTCACTTGTTCCGCCTGCCGCGTGGCTTGCGGATGCAGCCCGTTGAGAATGACAAAGGCTGGCTTGTCTCCCGCGACGCGCAGAAGGTCACGCAACCCCGGCAGGGTTTCAAGGTGGAATATTTGTGGTCCGACCGGAACAAGTATGAGATGGGCAACGCGCGCGGCTTCGATGGCCGCGCTGTCCGATTTGCCTGGGGTGTCGATCACCACGAAGTCAGCGCCATGGCTTACAGCGGCGTCGATTGTCTGCTTAAGCCGGCTTGGCGGCACTGACACAACGGCTGGGCTTTCGGCCTTGCGCCGGTCTTTCCAGTTGGCTGCGTTCGCCTGTGGGTCAAGGTCGATGATAACGGCGGTCTGACCAAATTCCGATGCTGCCGCGGCGAGGCCTATGGCGGTGGTGGTTTTCCCGCTGCCGCCTTTCTGCCCGACGATGGCGATGACAATCATACTTTCAGACATGTGGACTTCACGACTGATGGAGTTGTCCACTTGTGACAGATTCATCGGCAGTCGGCAAGACCTTTGTGGCCTGGCGATCACTATTCCCACCTGTGGACTTTCCGACTGGTGCGATTGTCCACTTGCGGATGTTTCACGGAAACGCGCGGAATCAATCTCCGGCCCGCTGGATGGCGCCCAAGGCTTGTTTTTTCCTACTGCCCTCGGTTGCAGACCGTCGAAGGGGCCGGAGGAAAGCCAAAAGTCCTGGCCTCGGCAGCGATTTCCGCGAAGGATTTATATGAGGTGGGTATTCCTCGGCGCTTTTGACCGTTAGAGGCGGCAATCGAAGCCGCGATCTGCCGGATGCTTAAGAACCCGGCGAACGCGTAGCGGTTGCTGGTACGCAACACGCGCCAGCCGTCACGCACAAGGCCGTGCGCCCATACGATCAGGGCGTTTTCTCGCGCCCATTTCAGGGCGCGTTGGACCGTGCTGACACTGCACCGGGCCTTGTCGGCAATTGCTTGGTGCGACGGAAAGCACTGGCCGGTCTGCGGACTGTAGAAGGCGAACAGAAGCACTTCGTAAATCTTCAGCCAGCCGTATGGAACGCCTCCGCGCCGGTCGATTTCAGCGCGAAGGTTGACGATGCAGGCGACCTTATCTCCACGTTGGAGGGGAGGGCCGTAGACGCTGCCGAATTGTTTCTCGGTCATGGGGTTTGCTCCTTGGGGTTGGGGATAAACCGCCCGGATGGGCCGAAAACCGGCACAAGAGAACCCGTCAGCGAAAACGTGTTTTTTCGCTTGCACTGGATCGTTTTTTAGGGGAAACTCGCTCTCGCCAAAGAAACGATATTCCCCGGTTCACGCCGGACTGTACGGCCCGCCACTGGCGGGCTTTGCTGTTTCTGCGCTTCGCTGTCTCCTCAGAGTGGGAATGCAAGACGCGGCAACCGTGCCGCGTGGGTGGGGAGTGTGAATCCTTCTCTGATTCGTGTCGAGCCGAATTTTGAATGGCGGAAAAACCCGCGCCGGTGCTGCCCAGCGCAGGCTTGCACCGTCAGTATTCAGAGGCAAGCATGATCGTCAAGACACGAACCGTCTTTTTCGGGTCGCTTGGATCTTCGCTCCCCTTCGTCAGTGTGGCGTCGTAATAGTCGATCTTCCAGAAAATGCGGTGAGCATTATGTTCAAACGCTCCGAAGTCGCGCTCACTATATGGGTCGTTGTCCGGGGTGAAGGCAGCGAAGGTTTCCACTTTCTCACGGACCGCCGATTGATCTTGCTGCGGTAACGCACTGATACCGGTTGTTTGAAAAACGCGGCCCGCGATGCCCATCGCTTTACGGCAGAGATCGTTCAAGGCGGCGATTTTCCGGGTTCTCGCGGCGGGGACACCGTAGAGAGCTTTCCAGTCGTCGAGATAAGTGAGGTCGTATTTTTCACCGTACCAGCGGGCGAAATCTTCAGGTGTCTGGCATTCCTCCTGGGCGCTGGCGATGAGGCTCTCGTCAATCCCCACGTCCGAGGTGTCGACGCCGAAGAACTTCAGCAAGGCTGTGTCAACGGCTTCCCAGTATTCGATGAACGGTGTCTGCTCGTCGGTCATGATGTGCCTCTTTCCGTTTGGGTGACCCCCACGGCGGGGGCGAAACATGGCACGTAGTAGCCGCCGCAACTGAGCGCGGCTGTCATAGCTTTTTGGGGGGACCGTGACCGAAGGGCAGGGGGGAACCAAAACAGCGTCATTGACAGCAAGCGGCGGCGGGTATCGTGCCTTCGCCCTGCCGTCTTCCGGGGTAACCGGAAAGAGGCAATTATCCGCACCCGCTGTTTTGGGGCGGCAGGAAGAAAGTCAGGTCATGACGAGGGCCGCGTGGGAGGGGGTATTCGGTGCCGGTCCGGCCTTTCAAGAGGAATTCTCGTTTGGGGACGTTCAGGGGAACCCCTCTACGAAGCCAGCCGAAGATTCGCCAAACCAGGAATCGCAAGTTAGTTCAGAAAAGGTTCAGTTGCTGGGGCGGCCCCAGTGCTCCCAGTCCTTCAGGTCGCACCGCAGCCTCTTCCGGGACAAACCTCAGCGGCGGACCACAAAGCACAAAAACCTCGCGTCCGTGTTTCACGGCGACGCCGTGGTAAAAACCGTTTGGGTCATTGCGCGCTGCCTCAGCCGTTTCGCTTGTGCCGGTCCTTGTCCCGTATGTTGCTGACGTTCCGGTGAACATGCGTCCGGGGACGAGGCGATAAGCCTCGTGTTCCGTGCTGCCACTGCTGGCTAACGCCGATCCCGTGATACTCGTGCAAATCCAAAGTGCTCCATCATGCTGAAACGGTTTCCGCACCGGCTGACCGGAAGCGATCCGGTCGGCGCTGTAGGACTCGCTTATGTCGCCGCTGTCATATTGGAGCCGCGCCGCGTTGATGGCGCAGGTGGCGCGCTGTTGGGCGGGCGTTTCGGTGGCAACATCGTCCATGGCGATCACTTCGGCGCCAGGTGTGGGTCATGGACTTCGCTGGCACGCGGGGCAGGCCGCGGCAACTCGAAGTCGGTTTGGGCGGCGTAATCCGGATGAAAACCGAGTTCGATATCGGCGATCTTTTGCGCGTCCGCGGCGGCACGGAAAATCTCGCGCTTATCCTCTTTGAGTGGCTTGATCCAGTTGGCGATATAGCTGGCGTGCTGCGGGATGTCGGTTGGAATGCCGAGTTCCGATGCCACGAACGCAGAAGCCAGTTCAGCCCGCAATTCTTCCATGGCGTAGGCTGCAGAACCGAAGCGCGAACGCATGTCGCGGTTAAGCCGGGTCGGATGACCTGTCCAGTGGGCCAGTTCATGCAGGGCGGTTGCGGCGAATTCCGGGGGACCGCGAAAAGCATGTTCCGGGGGAAGCTGGATGTGGTCTGTTGCCGGTGAGTAGAACGCGCGATCACCGCCGGTGCGGATAACAGCGCCGCTGTTTCTGAGGATAATTTCGGCGGCTTCGGGGCGTGTCCAGGGTGCTTCCTCGACGGTCGGAGCTTTGTATGTCGGTATGCCGTCGATCTGGGTGGCGTGAAACACGGCGTAGTGTTTGAGGACGCGGACTGTTTTCTTGCCGTCATCGGCCTCGTCATCTTCGACCTCATACGGCTTGCTAAAAAAGATGGTGGTTGATTTCTCGCCCTTTCGGACTTGCCACTTCTTCTCGTGGGCTTGTTGGTAGGTCATCCAGCGCGGATCGCCAGACAGAAACGCCCGCATGTCCATGCCGAGAATCAGCACGTTGATGCCGTGATAACGTTTGCCGGTGACGGGATTGGATGGCGCCTGTGGGCCGCCGGCCTTCTCTGGGTCCCATGGCCGGACCCAGGGCTTAACGCCGCTCTCAAGTTCGGTGATGATGCGGTCTGCGAATTCCTGCACGGGGTCGCGGTGCGGCGTATCGGTCATCGGTTTGGGGCTCCGAGATCGTTTTGAATGCCGGAGGGACGCGGAACTGTCAAGGCGCCGCCCGTGATAGCGCGCCCGATAAGTGATGCGGGATTTCTGTTTCTTCGTCATGATGTGCCTCTTCGCTTGGTGACCCCCACGGCGGGGGCGAGAGAAGGCACGCAGGCCGCCGCAACCGAGCGCGGCTGTCATAGGATTTTGGGGTGACTGACCCGCCCCAAGGCAAAGCCTGTCGGCGGGGGAGGGGAACCAAAATCCGTCATTGACAGCGAGCGGCGGCGGCCAAAGTGCCCTCGCCCCGTCCGTTCTGGGGGCAGCTGGAAAGAGAACTCAACCGGAACTTCAGGCAGGCGCCACAGAGATCACCGACGTGGTGTAAAGTGGTGATGGCACGAAGAAGCCGCCAATGAAAGAGAAACGGTCGCAGGGAAGGAGCCTGAAGGCTCAGAGGAAAGCGGCAGTCCGGGCGTCAATCACCTTTCCGCCCGATCTTTACGAGACTCTCGAAGAAATCGCGAAGCAGAAAAAAGTGTCGTTGGCGTGGGTCGTGCGTGACGCGTCAGAGAAGTACGTCGCGAGCGAAGCAAAAGAGTAAGCACAAAGAATATGACCCGCCTCGAAGATCTCCGGCCCAGTGGTGTAATCGGAGGTTCTGAAGCGGGCGCACTAAGGGCTAGTGCGACTATCGCCCCCGCGATCCTCGAACAGTACCCGGATCTGAACGGGGCCCAGCGTGAGATTGTCGGCCATATGGATGGGCCGCTGCTTGTGGTGGCAGGGCCTGGGTCTGGGAAAACGTACAGCATAGTACTTCGCGCGCTGAATCTGCTTCTCCTGGGCAAGGCTTTGCCGCGGCAGATTGTGCTCTGCACCTTCACTGAGAAGGCTGCTTTTGAGATGCGTGACCGACTGTCGGCAGCTGCGCAGAAGGTGCGCTATGAAGGCGATCTATCGGAGCTGCGCGTTTCAACGATTCACGGATTGTGCAATCAGATCCTGACGCAGCACCGCCATCGAACGCAACTCGGAAATAGCTACGAGACGCTCGACGAGCTTACGCAACTGCTGTTTATATTCGAGCATTTTGACGAGATAATCGGGCCGCAAGAGGACGGACTCTACCTCCAGCGCTGGAAGACACGATGGACGGCCATAGAAGGCGCACGCGGTTACTTCGATAAGATTACCGAGGAGCGGGTTGATGCGGAGCGGCTTGGGAGTTCAACGGATGAGTTCCTGAAGCGGCTTGCTGCGTCCTACCGGGTATACGAAGCCGCACTCTTCGCGAGTAACCGCACCGACTTCGCACATCTCCAGAGCATCGTGTACGGGCTCCTCCTTAGCCCAGAGCATCGAGAAGCACTCGCAAGCGAGCTGCGCTACATGCTCGTGGACGAATACCAAGACACGAACTACGTCCAAGAACAGGTCCTGCTCAAGCTCACTGAGCAGACCGGAAATCTCTGCGTCGTTGGCGACGAGGACCAAAGTCTCTATCGGTTTCGTGGCGCGACGGTCCGGAACATCCTTGAATTTCCCACTCGCTTCGCCGAGTGCAGGGTGATCAAGCTCACCACGAACTACCGTTCTCACCGCGCCATCGTCGGACGCTATGACCGCTGGATGGCTTCGGCTGACTGGTCTAACCCGCGCGGAGTGCCATTCCGGTTTGACAAAACGATAGAGGCCGATCCGAAGGGCCGGCATCCTGATTATCCGGCTGTCATCAGCATCTGGGGGCGAGATGCAAGGGATGAAGCTGATCGCTTCGCAGACCTGGTGGAGTTTCTGAAGCGCAAAGAGGTCATCGAGGACTACAGCCAGGTGGCCCTGCTCCTGCATAGCGTGCGGGAAGAGCACAGTGGGTCTTACCTCGCTGCGCTTGAGAAGCGCGGCATACCGGCCTTTTGCCCCAGGGCCCGCGCGTACTTCGAGAACGACGAGATCCGTCTGATGGTCGCTTGCTTCGCGGTGCTCTTCGGGTGGCACGGGCAGGCTCGCGGCGAGGTAGCGGGTGCCGTGGCGGAGCTGGCGCGGTACGTCGATCAGGGTATCGTCGAATTGGGTCGTGGCTGCTCGACGCCGCATCCTCTAGCCCTATGGCTGCAAGCGAAAGTCGGGGAGATCGCGGCGTTGCGCGAAAAGCAGGCGCTTGACCTTCGCCCCGCGGACTACTTCTACGGACTGCTGGCCCTCGAACCTTTCGCCGGAGCGGCCAGGAACGAGAACGCCGCGCGGAACCTGGCGATTTTCTCTCAGCTTCTGAACGTCTTCCAGAGCTACTACCACTACACCGTCGTCACCCACCGGAACCGCGAGTTCCTGCGGTTTCACCTCTTTAACAGCTTCCTACGTCTGCTTCACGATGGGGGCATCAACGAGTACGAGGACCCGAACCAGCCATTCCCAAATGGTTACGTGCAGGTGATGACGATCCATCAGGCGAAGGGATTGGAGTTCCCAGTGGTCGTGGTCGGCAGCCTCAGTACGCAGCTCTCCAGCCCCAAGAAGATCGACCGTGATCTCGGACTGTACTACCACCGGACGCCCTTCGAGCCAGAAGATCGGGTGACCGGCTTCGACCGCATGCGGCTGCACTACGTCGCGTTCTCGCGGCCTCAGAAAGTGCTGGTTCTCACCGCACATGAGGCCCCGAAGGACTACTTCGCTCCTATCTGGCAGGGCCTCCCGCAATGGCCTTACGTGCAGCAGGAACTACTGGCAGCACAACGCTTCAGTCTGATCCAGAGGATGCCGGTGAAACGTGCTTACAGCTTCACGAGCGACCTTAAGGTATATGAGACTTGCCCGCGCCAGTACCAATTCTTCCGCGAGTATGACTTCACGCCGTCCCGGTCGGCGGTGATCTTCTTCGGGCTGCTTGTGCATCAGACCATCGAGGAAGTCCACCGCATTGCGTTGGACGGGAAGCTCGACACGTTGGACGAGGCGCGCATCCGCGAGCTGTTCGATCGCACCTTCCGGTTTCTCTGCCTGAGTGATGTCCGGCCTATTGGCGACGATGCCCGGCAGGCGGCGTTCCGTCAGGTGATGAATTATTTCCGCCAAAATCAGGAAGAGATGCGGCGAGTAATTCAGACGGAGGTGGACGTCTCGATTGAAAAAGATGGCTACATCCTCGTGGGCAAGGTGGATCTGCTGCTTGGAAGCGACGGGAAGCTGGAGCTGCTCGATTTCAAGACTTCAGAGCGCAGCACGGACCCGCGGCTCCTTGCGACCTACGAGGATCAGCTCTGCACCTACGCGCACATCCTGGAGCGTCGGCATGGCAAGCGTCCAGAGCGGCTGCTGCTCTATTGGACCGCCGAGGAGAACAAAGCGGATGCGCTGATGGAAATGCCCTACACGCCGGAGAAGGTGGATGGCGCGGGTCGTCGCTTCGACAGTGTTGTCTCGAAAATTCAAGCGCGGGATTTCCGGGTTGTGGACGTGCCGGAACGTAAGGTTTGCAAAGAGTGCGACCTGAAGGGGTTTTGTGCCGGGGAAGGCCTCATTCGGAGGTTCCCGGAGGAATAGCTTCTATGGCAAACATCGAGATAACAAAAACCGAACTGGTATGGCCCGGCAAGTACAACGAGGATGGCACGTTGATGGACGTACCGCGGGTCAGCCTGCCATTTCAGATCATCGAGACCATCAACGAGAGCCGCGCGACGCGCGAGGCAAAAAAGGGCGGTGTGCAGGGTGGGCTCTTTGATGTCTACGAGGGCAACGAGGGCGACACATTTGAAGCAGGCTGGCGGAACAAGCTTATCTGGGGCGACAATCTCCTGGTGATGGGCTCCCTACTGGAAAAGTTCGCGGGGAAGATCGACCTCATTTATATCGATCCTCCATTTGCAACCGGAGCGGACTTTTCGTTCACGGCGGAGATTGGCGAATCAGGGGAAGAGGTCACAAAGGAGCAGTCAGCGATCGAAGAGAAGGCATATCGGGACACATGGGGCAAGGGCCATGATTCCTTCATTTCGATGATCTATGAACGATTGCTTGTTATGCGGGACTTGCTCTCAGAGCGTGGCAGCATTTACGTGCATTGTGACTACAGAGTCACAGGCTTCATCAGATTAGTTCTTGATGAGATCTTCGGTAGGGAGTGCCTTAATAACGAAAATATTTGGAGTTACAAAAGCGGTGGAGTGAGCAAGCGTTTCTTTGCGCGGAAGCATGACACGATCTATTTCTACAGCAAGAATAGCGACAAGTTTACTTTTAACACGCAATACTATCGTTCCTATCAGGCCAAGAAATATAACTACAACCCGAAATACCCAGAACTCTGGGATGAGGAAAAAAAACAGTGGTATCACAATTCGGTCTGTAGAGATGTTTGGGACGATATCAAGATAATTGGAACCGAAACGGGCCAGGAGGAAAGGCTCGACTATCCTACTCAGAAGCCCGAATCCCTGCTCAAACGAATCATCGAAGCGTCCTCCAACCAGGGCGACCTCGTCGCTGATTTTTTTTGCGGTTCAGGCACCACGCTTGCCGTGGCGGAGAGGCTCGGCCGGCGATGGATCGGCTGCGACCTCGGTCGCTGGGCCACCCAACTCACCCGCAAGCGCATGCTCGGGATCGAAAACTGTAAGCCCTTTGAGGTGCTGAACCTCGGAAAATATGAGCGGCAGTACTGGCAAGGCGTGACATTTGGCGAAGCTAAAGACAAGCCACTCACCGAGCGATCCCTCTACGAGTACCTTGCTTTCATCCTTAAGCTCTACGGTGCTCAGCCGGTGGCGGGCATGGCGCATATTCACGGTAAGAAGAACAAGGCTTTGGTGCACATCGGCGCGGTTGACGCGCCCGTGACAATCGCCGAGATCGACGCTGCGGTGGACGAGTGCGCCAAGCTTAAGCAGGCCGAGCTGCACGTCCTCGGTTGGGAGTGGGAGATGGGCCTCTACGACCTCATGGTCGAGGCGGCGAAGAAGAAGGGTGTGAAGCTCCTGCTGCTGCAGATCCCGCGCGAGGTGATGGAACAGCAGGCTACCGCCAAGGGTGACGTGCGCTTTTTCGAGCTGGCCTACCTGGATGCCGAGATCAAGCACGTCCAGAAGCTATCCGCACACGTGGCGCTCAAGGACTTCGTCATACCTAACACCGAGCTGATCCCCGAGGAGGTGCGCAGCAAGGTCAAGAAGTGGTCGGACTACATCGACTACTGGGCGGTGGACTGGGATTTCCAGAACGACACCTTCATGCAGGGCTGGGTGGCCTACCGCACGAGCAAGGAGCGCAAGCTCTCACTCGCCTCCGACTCGCACACTTACGAGAAGGCGGGCAGGCATCGCATCCTAGTAAAAGTGATCGACATTTTCGGTAATGATACCTCGCAGGCGTTCGACGTGGAAGTGAAGTAGGCGATGGCAAAAGCACTTATCAACTACGACAAGGACCTACCGGAGATCCCCGGGCGCCGACCATGGGATAAGCCGACCTCGTTCCTCGTGAAAGACGATGCGGTCCCCATGGGCTGGCGGGAGGACACGTCGGAGCGACGCCCGAGCCACCTGCTTCTGGTCCCAAAGATACGGAAGGCTGTGGACGCATGGCGAGAACAGGGCTACCCCGGATCGTCGGATGTCACGCTACGACTCTTCGAATACTGGTTCGAGGAAGATCACGAAGTGGCTGGTTTCCCAGTGCCGTTCCGGTACTATTTCTGCCAGCGGGAGGCCATTGAGACGCTGGTCTGGCTCGTCGAGATCGCGAGTGTGCGTGACGCGCAGGCGCTGATCAAGTCCTACGCCGAGGTCTATAGGAAGGATCTCTACACAGACAACATCGTATTTCAGACCACTATGGACGGCCGGCGACAGATCCGCCGCTACGTGCCCGAGCTTGATGGTGAAGGCGTGCAGGACTTGCCGCCGGAAAACTTGCGACGCTTCGCATTCAAGATGGCCACAGGTTCGGGGAAGACTTGGGTAATCGCGATGGCGGTCGTCTGGTCGTACTTTCACAAGAAGCGCGTGGCCGGGTCGGAGCTTTCCACCAACTTCCTCATCGTCGCGCCGAACGTCATCGTCTACCAGCGGTTGGAGAAGGACTTTGGCAGCAACCGAATATTTCACGAGCTGCCTTTGGTTCCGCCCGAGTGGCGGCCATTCGAGCCGAAAACGATCCTACGGGGCGCGCCCACGGAGCCGAACGCCTCCGGCAATCTGTTTCTCACCAACATCCACCAGCTTTACGAGTCGCGGGACCAGGAGTGGACCCCGCAGAACGCGGTGGATGCGCTCCTCGGCAAGAAGCCGGTCATGGATCTGGCGGCCAGCCAGCGCTCGATGCTGGAGCGCATCAAGTCGCTCAAAGACCTCGTCGTCCTTAACGACGAGGCGCACCACGTCCACGACGAGAATCTGGCCTGGAGCCAGTCGTTGCTCGCGATCCAGCGGGTGCTTCCGAAGGGTCTTAGCCTGTGGCTCGATTTCTCCGCGACGCCGAAAGACCAGAACGGGATGTACTTTCCCTGGACAGTCTGTGACTACCCGCTCGCCCAGGCCGTGGAGGACCGTATCGTCAAGGCGCCGTTGATCGTCACTAAGGAGGACGACCCCAAGCAGCCCAAGGAGGACCCGGAGCACATCACCAAGGAGAACGTTGCCGAGAAGTACGGCTATTGGCTACGCGCTGCCGTTCAGCGATGGAAGGATCACTGGAGCGTTTACCAAAAGCTCAGCACCAAGCCAGTGCTCTTCATCATGGCGGAGAAGAACGTCTACGCCGACGCACTGGGCGAGTACCTCTGGAAGACGAAGGAGTTCGGTTTGAAGGAGTCCGAGGTGCTCGTGATTCACACAGATGCGGCGGGCGAGGTCACCAAGCAGGACCTCGACAAGGCCCGCGAGGCGGCCCGCGACATCGACGAAAACAACATCAAGGCTATCGTCAGCGTCATGATGTTGCGCGAGGGCTGGGACGTGCGCAACGTGACTGTGGTGCTGGGCCTGCGGCCGTTCACGGCGAAGGCTGAGATCCTGCCCGAACAGGTAATCGGCCGCGGCCTCCGTCTAATGATGCAGGTGAGCCCTGATCGCACGCAGACGCTGGAGGTGCTGGGCACTCGCAACTTGCTTAACGTTCTGCGCACTCAACTCGAAGCAGAAGGTGTCGGCGTTACGACGACCAAGAGCGACCCGCCGAAGCCGGTCATTATCGAGCCCGTGCAGGAGCGCATGACCTACGACATCGGCATCCCGCTCACCAAGCCGCGGCTCGTGCACGACATCCGCAAGCTCTCGGATCTGGACGTGGCAGCCCTGGACGCAGTCTTCGAACAAGAGGATCTGGCGGAGGTGTATCGCGTCAAGCTGAAGCTAGAGTTCGTCACGACGGAGACCGAAGTACACCACGCCGAGATCGGCGCGGGGGATCTCCCGACACCGCAGGATTTGCTCGGGTCTATCACCAACAAGGTGGTTGACCGCGCGAAACTTACCAATCGCTTCGCCGAGCTGTACCCGTCAGTCAGGGACTATGTCGCTACGCGCTGCTTCGGTCGGGCGGTTGACTTGGAAAGCGATGCCGTACGTTCGCACCTTTCGCGACTTGAGGTCCAGGAAGGCGTCGCCAAGTACCTCGCCCGCAAGATCGCGGAGTTGACCATTGACCGACGTGCCATCGAGTTCGAAAAAGCTGACTTCAAGCTTTCGCAGACCAAACCGTTTAGCTGGCGGCGCAACCTCCCGCCGCTAGTGGCGACGAAGACGGTGTTTAATTACGTCGCAACCTATAACGACTTCGAGCGGCGATTCGCCGAATTTCTCGACAAGAAAGCTTCTGACGTGCTGCGCTTCGCGGCGCTGGGAACGACCGAGCAGGGTGAATCAGGCACGCTATTCCGGGTCGAGTACCTCAAGCCAAGCGGTGCCATCGGGTTCTATCACCCGGACTGGGTGATCGTGCAGAAATCCGAACACGGCGATGTGAACTGGATAGTAGAGACGAAAGGGCGTGTCTGGGAGGGCACGACCGCGAAAGACGATGCGATCGAGGAGTGGTGCGAGCGTATCTCTGAGGAGACCGGAGCTGCGTGGCGGTATATTCGGGTCAACCAGGTAAACTTCGATGCGCGCAAACCAACCGCTCTAAGCCACCTTGTTGTTGAAGGTGGGCGGTAGATCAAATCGCAATTCGCTCCACCTCATCGAGCGAAATCTCGTCCTGCCTTCGGTCGTAGAGCTTCGTCGTCCGCGGGCTCTCGTGATTGGCGATGTGCTGTGCGGCTTCCAGCGTGCCGTTGTTCTTCAGGTACGCAGTGATGCCGGTTGCCCTGAAAGTGTGGTTCCCGATCCTCGTCTTGATGCCAGTGTGGCGCGTCCGCCGCTGGATCATGCGGTAGGCGTCCTGCTGCCACATGGCCTTGCCGGTGAGCGTGCCGGTCTTACCGGCCGCCGTCTGGAATAAGGGCGCGTCCTGATTTCCCGCGATGCCGGCGGCGGCGATGTATTCATCGAGGTAGTCCTCCAGATTGTGGTGACAAGGAACTTCATGCTCCTTGCCACCTTTTTCGTGCAGGCGGACCCAGCCGCGGCGTCCTTGCACGAAATAGTCACGCACTTTCATCTGGAGCACTGCGTTGACCCGGGCGAAGGTGTAGACCATGACGCCGATCAGGGCGCGGTCGCGCAATCCGACTAATGCCGGTTCTTCGGTTTCAGCGCCTTCCGCGTCTTTCGTTTTCCTGACGATCTTGATGCTGTCAAGCAATGTGCGGGCCTCGTCGGCGTTCAGGACGGGGGTCTTGCCTTTTTTCACGACGTATTTTGGGCCGCGGACGGCGTGTGCCGGGTTCACGTCGAGGACATGGCCCGTCACAAGCCAGTCGAACAGCATTCGGAGCGCGGAAAGGTGCTGCTTGACAGTCGGCGGGGTAAAGTCCCCCTGCAGCTCCTTGATGAAGGCGGCGACGTGGAAGGCCTGCACGTCGGCGAGCTGGTCGATGCCGTGGCTGTCGCACCAGTGCGCGAAGCGGCGGGTGGCGTTCAGGTACGCCTTGCGCGTGTGGTCATTGTTGACCTGGGCGGTGAAGAATTCGAGGACGCGCCTGGCAGCCTTGGGTGTCGGCGTGAAAATCGCGGCGGGCTGAAGCTCGGGCACGGGAGCGCCTATGATTTCGGTGGTCATGGACTGTGCTCTCGGTTTATAGTTTGAGACTATCGACGATCCGCAAAAGCTGGCTGGCGAAAACGATCACCTCCGCAGCATCCTCCGCTTGTGTGGGGACGTGGCGATGGCTCTGGGGGTTCTTGTAAAGGCCGATGGCTCCGGCGAAGAGATTTGCCATCGCTTCCTGTTCGGCGGTCGGTAGCTGCGTATCCGTGAGCGGGCCCGGCTTGACGGATTGGCCCTTCTTCTCGGCGGGCCTGAAGGCGTCGCGCATGAGATCCGTGCCGTAGTCGTTAGGTCCGAATTTGCCTGCGGTGCGGACGGCGACTTCGACCTCCCGGAAAGCCTGAAAGACGGCTGTGTCATACTCGCCGCGCATGAAGGCCGGATATACCTTACTTGCGATGAGCGGGTGAAGCTGGCTTTTGGGCAACAGGCCGGCCTTACGATATGCCGCAAAATCGTCGCGGGACGTGATCTGCTTTCCCCGCCGCGAAACAAAAAACCAGCCTCCGGTCGAGCTTGCCTTTTCCACGAGCAATCCCGCGCTCTGAAGCCAAGCCCAGGCTTCCATCAGGGCTTGGTTCACCTGGGGCTGCTTGTCCCCATACTCCGGCTGTTCCCGGGCGTTGTTGGGGGTCAGAGAATTGAAGAAATTATGGCGGCTGATGCCGCCGTTCTGGTAGATCGAGTTTCCAGACACGCCCTCGTAGCTGTTCAGGTGTATGAGCAGGACGCCGGCCAGCTCCTCCACTTGGAGATCGAGGAGGTCGGCGGCGTTCGGAACGATGGATGAGAGCGAGTGAAACATGCAGTGTTATAAAGGACGTTATCACACCCTAAAACACGATAGAAGCGAATTGTTCGTAATCTAGAAAGTGGTCACGGGTGCGAAGTCGCAACCCTCGCCGCCGCGTCTATTGGCGCCACTGCGCGGAGCTAGTGGGCCGGTGACTTCCTGGCGGGCTTCTGCTTTTTTGCAGGGGCCTGCTTGCGCGGCGTCACGGGGCGCGCACCGTACTCCAGTCGGCTCTGAAGAAAGTCGTCGATCGCCTTGATCGGGATGAGATAGCGCTTTCCCACCTTCGTGCGCGGGAAGTGTCCGAGCCGGACCCACCTTCGCATCGTGTCGAGCGCGATGTGCAGCTTTTGGGCTGCTTCCTCCTGTGTGATCCAATCCTCGGCGGCCACAACGACCAGTATAGCTCGATTGAATCCGCCTATCTCCGTGCAAACAAACAGCTTAAGCGCGCGTATTGGTATATTACACATGCTTTTATAATGTGTTCACTTGCGTTGATATGCATTTCACAAGACAATAGATGACAGGCCGTGCTTGCCGCCGAGGGGCAAAATTTGAACGCGGCCTGAAGTATCAACAAACATCCGTATGAAGTGCATCGCGTCGTGTGTCGTAGCGATCTTTCTGGCGCTCGTCGCCGTTATGCCCGTAAACGCCCAGGAACCGGCAGCGCCGAGGCCTGCGGGAACTGCCGTCAAGGTCCAGCCCGGCGGCGATCAGGTCATCGACGGGCTGAGGTTCCATCCCCTGCCCGGCGGCGGTTTTATTCAGGTCTTCGATGGCAAGCAAAATGCCGGAACAATCATCCTCCCGCCCAATCAACCGCCCATGCTTTCTCCCCTTGCTGGTTATGGCGACAGGCTGAAGCTGGCATTTGAGAAATACACTGCTGGCTCCGTTCAGTCTGCCAAAAACGACACCGTGGCCGTCACACCGGCGAACATCGGCGGAAGTGACCCGGCTGCCACAAGCAGTTTTGACAAGGCAACCAACACCGTCACGCTGCCTGATGGTGTTAGAGTCACGTTCGTAGACGACAACACTGTGAAAGTGTCGGGATTCCACGGGCAGGACTTCACCCTTCTCCACAAGGGCGCAAGCGGCATCGGCTTCGTCCGAAGCACGGTCATAGCCCCCGCCAAAGGCAAGGTCGGCGGCAGCATCGGAGGCGGAGGCGTGGAGATTAAGCAGGACGGTAGCGGGCGCCTGGTCTACGACTCGTCCCAGGGCACGGCCTACAGGGGAACGCTTACTTTGGCGAAAGGCGTCTCGCAGGAAGTCTCCGACGCCGTCGACCAGGTCCGGCAAGTTCCCGGCCATGCGGAATTCGCGCCTCCGGTCGCCAAGGACATCAAGGGCATCTTGAGCCTGTAGCTAACACCCCTGCGGCCGATGTTCGATTTCATATCGTATCGAAACCAGCTCAAAGCCAGCCGTATGACGGGCGGCATTGTCCCGCATCCCGCGGTCCGGCTCCTGCAGTCGCCTTTGGGATTTCCCATGACGACGCCCTGGTCCGTCTGCGCCGTCGGGCGGCCGGCGGAGCCAGCCATGCCCGCGTTCGATTTTTCCACCCCTGCGGAGTTTCACGTCCCCGCGTTGAGCCCCGCCCTTCCTCCCCTCTCGTTTGGCGTCCCGCCTGTTGCGCCGTCGTTTCCGGCTGCGCCCGCAATACGGCAGCACGACCTCGGGTTCACCGACTACGATCGCGAGGAAATCCGTCGTTACGAGGAGCGCCTGCGCAGGCCGCCGGACCCGTGGGTAGAAATCGAAAACGTCTGGACGGAATACGACGCATGGCGCGACGGCCGGGACGGCATGTTGATCCACACCCAATTCAACTCGGCCAATCTTTGGGGTGAAAGCCTGCAGGCGATCGCGTTCTTTTACTACGACGATACGGTGCCGGCCCCGGTCGAAAGCCGGGCCGCCGGCTTCCACACCAAGAATGGCGGTCTCTGCGTCTCGCGCCGTTTCAGCCCCTCATTCCAGAGGTCGGTGTATCGGGACTTTCAGTTGTTCCTTCCGCTCGACACGCTTCATTTCCGCAATTGCGGCGGCTGGAATTTCAAATACGTGGTTGTAGTCCGTTCAACCGAACCGCGCTGGACAGAACTTGCACGGTCCTCATGGCAGCATTTCGAGTTTCGAGTGCAGCCGCGCGCGGCATTCGGGGGAGTGTGGATGGAGCACAACGTCTGGTGCTGTGGCGAGAAAGGCATGATGATCCACGCGGCTTTCGAGATCCACAACTCGCAGAACCGCGAATTCCAGGCGATAGCCTTCTTTCACTCCGACGATGCGCGAGGGGAACCCGTCCTGACGGGGGCCGATGGTTTCCGAACCACGGACAAAGGCCTGTGCGTGTCGAACCTATTCACGCCGTCCTATCAGTTCACCGAATTCGAGGATTTCCGGCTGTTCCTCCCTTACCGGACCATCCCTGTTGAAAATCCGGTCACGCCGACCATAAAATTCTACATCGCGCTTCGTGAGATGCATCGGCCATCGACCGTCTTGACCCGGTCTGAATGGCAGCGGTTCCGATTTGTCTAGGACGGCGTTAGACTCACCCCATGAGGCCTGAACTGGAAGCGATGTGGAACGAAATGCCGGCGCTGTTGGAAAAGCGCAAGGAGGAAGAGAAGGTGGCGCTCGAAGCCTGGTGGAACGAAAACGCTCCTGCCGGCGAGAGATTTGATCCGGAGAACGCAAGCGTGCTGCTGCTTCACAAGATCAGAGAGTACGAAGCAGCCCTCCTGCGTATCGCCGGAAAGGCGGAAGAGCAAAAGGCTCTGATGGATCACCGCGAAAGGACCGGACAGGAAGTTCCAGAATCCGACCGTCAACGCTTCTTCGCCTGGCTCAAGACCGCCCATATCGCGGTGGAAGCTCTCGCCCGCCCTGCCCTCCTCACGGCGCTGAAAGATCTGGAGCAAGAGCATCCCTAGATCCTGCGGTTGCGTTGGTTCAGGATTTCTCTTTTGCCGATCGCTCCTTGGCAAGGCGCGCAACGTAGGCTCTGTTGTGTCGGGTAATCACGGCCCTGCGCGTCAAGCGTGTACCCGTCGGGCCGAGAGGCGGATCGGGCGGTGGCGGCGGATGCGCAGCCATCGTGCACCCGCGCTGCAGGGCGTCGTCGAGATCCTCGGTCTGGTATTCGGTGTCCGTAGTGCCGTTGCGGAAATTCACGCGGTAGTGTCCGGGCGCCTGCTGCAGCACCAGGCCGAGGGCCTTCAGCTTTTCACAGGCAATCTGAAAAGGTGTGGTGTTCATTGGGCTGCTCCTTGCTGGCTGAGTTGTCATTTTCAGGACCTTTCGCTTCAACCTCCTGGACCGGGGCTGGTAAAAAGTCCCGGATAAATCGCGCGGATTTGCGCCATGCTCCAGCCGGCGCGCAACAGCGCGTTAATGAGCTCGCCGGTGCTGGACGGCCGCTCGGCAATGCTGGCGACCGGGACATGGTTTTCTTTCTGCGATGAGTGGTGATGTCCGTGATGGAGGAAACCGGGGTCGGCCTCTCTGGTCAGGCGCGCGTATCGCGCGGCGCTGAAATAAGTGAGGGGGTTCGCGGCAATTCGGAAGGCGGCATGCCGGGCCCGGCTACGGAGGCCCTCGCTCTTTCCGCTCTTGCCCCTTTCAGGTTGTCGCCGGGGGATGGAGGCAGTCCACCGGCTCTCACCGTTCTCGTTCGCGCTCTTTTTCCCGCTCGGCGACGTACCGGGCCAGGTCGGTTGTGCCCGCGGCTTCCGCGTCCCGCATGCGCGTAGCGATTTCTTTTTCGCGCTTCTGCGCCGGGGTGAGAACCGGATCGATCAGCTCGAACAAACCCTCGGCCAGCTTCCCGGCCGCGCCGAGTGCCTTGCCGACCACGTCGACGCCTCTCTTCACAGGAATTGGCGGATGCCTGATGCCCGTCACTTCGGTCAGAACCTTCTTGAGATTGCGGCCGGTTGTCGATCGCATGTAGCCGGGTTGCTGCGCCCGTTTCATCCGTTCGGCGTTGCGGTTATCGCGTAACAGGTCCCGGAAGCCCTGCACCTCGATGATGCGCTGCTCTATGCGGGCCTTGAGCAATTCTTTGGTGGCATCGATGCCCTGCATCTCACCGTGGTCGAGCGGTTTCAGAAATTTCTCGATCTCCGGCAGCGCCCGGCCGGTGGTCCGGTCGTTCAGCCGGTAGACGCGCGGCTCGTTGATCTTGCCATCCGGTCCATAAGCCATGCCCGGCTCGGCAATAGCGACAATCTCGCCCTCGCGGTAGCGCGGCGCATAGGTTCCTTTCTTCCGCGCGGCCTCTGCTTCCTTGCGGCTGCGCCCGGCTTCCTCTTTTGTGACGCTGGCCAGAGCAATCCCCTGCTCATCGAGGGCGCCGGTGAACGCCTTGGCATTGTCGCTGTGATGGTAGGCGGTCCAGATCTGTTGCGCGGCGCCCCTGAGCTTTTCGGGCGGTTCGTGTCGGCGGCCGTCACGCGTCGCCTCCCTCGCTAAATCCTCAAAGTGATAGAACGGCTGTGTGGTGGTCCGCTCGGGCTGCGGCGGCGTCAGTGGCCATTCTTTTTCCCTACCGTCCCGTCTCGTTCTCTCGCGCCCCGGCTCGACGAAGCGCCGCTCCCGCTGTTCTTTCTCGATAGCGGCCTTGGCGAGAGCTTCTTCCCATTCGATCTGCTGCCGGACGGTGTCGCGGTCGGCCTCAAGCCCGGCGATCTTCTTTTCCCGATACTGCGCCCTGGCGTGTTCGACCGTGGGAATGCCGTGGAGATCGACGCCCTCCATGAAAGCGCGCAGTTCCGTGGTATTGATGCCGTCGATGCGCCGGGCAAGGCTGTGCTCGTGGCCTGCGCTGTCCATGATGCAGAAGGCGCGGTTCCCCTCGACGAGCTGATACCCGTGCTGCCGGAGCCCTTCCACAAAATCCGCGCCGTTTTCGCTCCCCCGGAAGATGGCCGTGACTTCGGCGGTGATGGCGCGGGCATCGAGGCCGCTTTTCATGCCGCGAAACATCTCAAAGGATTTCGGATTGCGGCGCTTGCTCTTTTCCGGGTCCCTATCGAGAAGACGGGCTGTCCGCTCGAATCCCAGCGTCAGCTCGATCTCGTTCGCGGCGGCCTCGCAGATTTTCGGGTTGAGCCCGTCCGGGAAGGCCCGCATCTTGCCGAGGTCGATACGGTTCCAGACGACATGCCGGTGTGTGCGCCCCTCCTTCTCATGCTCGATGACGATACGCTGCTGGCCCTCGGGAATGCCGCGCTGTTTCTCGAATATGTCGTACATCCGCTCCCACTGCCGCTCGGTGGGATGCTCATGCGGGCACGGGTTGAAGCTGGCGATATACATGAAGTTCTTGCAGCGCGTGAGGCGAGCGTCCTCCTGCATCTCTAGCATCATGTCGCGGAGGCCGTCCGCCGCGAGGCCGCGCTTTTCGATCACTTCGGCGCGGATGTTTTCCTTGGTGTCCTGAAGATGACGGGCCCAGAAGTCAACGCTGCGGCGCGAGGCTCCCTTGATATACACTACCTGTCCCCTTTCAGCAGTTCGAGGGCGGCACGGTAAAAATCCCGGACCGCCTTCGCGGCATCGGCCAGTTCTTCCACATCGACGATGTCGCCGCGGTTCGCGAGCTTGAGCAGCTGGGCAATGTTGCCGTCGACGCGACCGGCGGCGCCCTTGAGCTGGGCCAGCAGTTTTTCATCCGGCAAAGGGCGGCGCACGGCGCGGGTCTCAGGCCGGTCAATTGCAAGCCATCGCAGATAGGAGCCAACCGTCAGGCCGTGCGCATCGGCGTCCATTTTGATCCTGTCGCGCTCTGCGACAGACACGCGGGAATAGACCCGCGGATAGACCTTGCGGTTGCATGTGCCTTCCTGTTTCTCTGTCGGTTGATCGCTCATCTGATACCGCCTCGTTGCGCAACAAAAACGGGGGTCAACGGGGGCGGAGCCCCCTTGCAAGGCGTGTTTGCGGCAAGGTAGCCGAAGGCTGCGTTGTCCGACAAACACAGACCTTGTCATCCCGCACTATCCGGCTGTTATGCCGTTGAGTGAATCGAAGAATCACTCGCGCCGCAAGTGCTGATCCCATTTCTGATGCGGAACGATACCCATGTATGTGAGGGGCGTTTTCGCGCAGGGCAGTAGGAAGAAAAGCAAGGCGCGCGGCTGAGGGCCTCGCGCTCGTCGCTTCACCAACTGCCGCGAAGACCGTACCCTGCATCTGCATAAGCGCGGAACAGGCGGGCAAGATCGTGGAGACGCTGGCCCGAGTGAGACTCCCAGCCTGCCGGATCAAGATTGGGTGTCGGCGACAGAGGCCATGGCTTCGCGGCGAAGGCTTCCAGCTTGTCTGCGATTGTCCGAACCGCGGCGTTATCGATCCAGTCTGAATAGACTGAAACACCGGTAATCTGCTCGATGACGATATAGCAGGCTCTGCCGCGAAAATGTGCCGATCCCTCGCGCCGCTCTTGCCGGTCGTGCTCGTCCTCGATGCAAAGCGGCGGGTCGAAATCGAGTGGCTTTGATTTACTCTCGCCGGGTTTGAGCCAGTAGTTATCCAGTCCCATGATGTGCTCCTGTCTTTCGTTAGTGGCGCGGGATTGCAGAAGTAAAGCCAGAAGAAAACCTCCGTGACCGAGGGGCAGGCGGAGAATTTTCCTCTTCCGCCCGCAGGGTCAAAAAAGTTCACGTCTATCAGTGAACTTTTTTGAGGGCTTGACAGCATGGCTGTCAATGCCCCGGAAAGGAAAATTTGTCTGCTTGCAGCAACGGAAGCGCCAAAGCGCTTCTGTTGCGGCCTCGGGAACGTAGGTTTTATTCTGGCTTCGCTAGTTGCCGGACCGAGTGGTCCGTTCGTGGCTGTTTGCGCAACGATCACGCTTGAGGAAAGGGACGCGCCCGGAAGCGCGTCCCGGCTGCGGGTCATTTAGGTTGAGCCTCTCTTTCTTTGCGGGATTTGCGGGATACCCCCGCCCACTGGCGGCTCGTCATTCTTTGACCTCCACGGCGCTGTACGCGGCATAGGTAATCTTGCGCATCAGCGGCGAGGACTGGAGCAGCTTCTTGGCTGTCTGGGTGGCGTCCCGCTGATCGACTGCGAATACGGTTAAAGCGAGCGTCTCCTCGCCGGTTTCGATATCGCTTACGTAGATGTCAAAACTCTTCTTCACGGGCTTCGGGGGCCTGCCGTATCTCCGCTCTGAGGGAACCGGCGAAACTACTTGACTGCGGCGAAACGGTTCGGCTGAAGGTTTTCTTCCTCTAGGCATTTTGTTTCCTTTCGTTGTTAAGGCAGCGGCAGCATGCCGCGCCTTAAAACGAATGGATGGAACTCTGCCGCAACTGCGGTGGGTGCTTGTCCAGAAGAAAACGAGAAAGATCGTCTGTCTTTTTGCGCCTATGAGCAAAAAGCAACGATCTGTGCGCTGTTTTGTTCTGGATGGGCTCCGCAGTTGTGGCATCCTGATGCCGGGGATTGTGAGCTTAATGGCAACGAGAGGCATGCCCTATGACAGTTTCCTCTCGCCGCGCTCATACTGCTCACGTCCGTCAAGGCTGTTGTGCACGGTCACGCCCTCATCGTCGAAGGGGCGGCACCAGCAGTCGCGAAGCGAATGCTTGCGAAGGTCGTTGATCGGATAAACATGGTTTCCAGTTATGGCCCATGCCAAAGGATGGGGAGGCGTGGCGCTCATGCCGTGATTCTTCATTGATTTTTGCAGGGTGAGAATGTTTTCTTTCCGGGGCATTTCGTAATTCCTTTTGAAAGCGGCCCGCTAAGCAGAGAACCGCGGTGGTTGCCCCAACAAGACGCACCGCCTCTCCGCGCGCGATTGTGACGGCCTCGTGAACATGAGACAGCCGCATGAGCCGCTGGAAAGACGGGTAGCGTATTTTCGAATATGTTGGGTTTGCGCTTCGTTAACATAAAACCCGCAGGCCGTCAAAGAGCCCGTTCGCGATTAGCAGCGGAGGCCTCAAGGCCCGGCAGCATGCCGGGACGCGGAAGAAGTTTTTCGTTTCCCCGAAGGGCATGGGCCTTGACGGCATGCAGCGCAGCGGAGAGCCGTCAAGGTCGAAACGAAGCGGCAGCGGAAAAATTGTTCCGTGAGCAAAATCGAAGCGGAGTTGGAGCGCGTGCAACGCGCGAGGACGGAGTGGAGAGTTTGTCCTTGAGGCCCCCGCGCGCGGCATGAGCCCGTGCTGGCCGATTGCGCCGGCGGCGAAAGCCCGACAGTTGATTAACGGCCCTTCAACCGGTCCCACCAGTTACGCTGCCTCCTTCTTTTTTCGTGAGCTGCGGATTTGCGTGTTTAACGGGACTGTGAACTCCATACATGCTGCCCGTAGTTCTTCGGAAGCGAACGCATTGCGTTTGCCCCGGACCTGATCGAAGACCCAGCGCCGACCAGCTTTCCTCAGCCCGAAGGTTGCCCTTTCGCCGCCGCCGTTGACCCCGTACGCCAGATAATCGCCGCTGCGTACTCCCTCCGCATAGCTGTGAATGCAGTGGTGCATCTGGACGCTCTCGTCGGCCATTTCCTCGGGACTGGCCAATAAGGAAAACGCATAGCCCTTGATGTTGAATGTGCGCGGGACTTCAGGCGGAAGGTTGAAGGGCTCATAGCTGACGGCTTTCAGGCCAACGCGGGCTTCGGCGATCTGCCGCGCGTGCCAATTGCGGCTGTGACGTTCGAGATCGGCCCAACTGTTGAAGCGGCTGTCCGGCTCTGGAATATCACGCAAGCTGCCGTACATATCCTCGAAGTGATTCCACTGCTCCCGGAGCCATGCGGAATACTGGCGCATGCGAATTTTCTGCCCCGCTCTCTTGAAAAAACTCTCCGGCGTGTACAGAGCAAGGGCAATGTCGCGGGCCTTTCGAAAGGCATAGGCGCTCCCGGTGTATTTGAAAGAGCAGTCGAGGGCTTTGAGCCGAGCCGGAAGATCATAATCCCGGCAATAGTGGCGGTGTTGAAGAACATAATTCTTGACCTTGCGGCGGCAGGTTAGGGGCAAGGTGTCGAGGTGCCGCAGAACGTGGCGGTTGATATCGGCAACGGTGTTGACTTTATCGGCGGGCAGGTCGTGCCGACAATAGGCAAGGAACTCGCGCAGGGTCTCCATGTCCCAAGAAACTTTGAACTGGACGGAGCCGCGGACCGATCCTTCACCACGCATGCAGTGGCTCAAGGCGCTTCCGGCCAGAAGTTGTACGGTCTCGTCGTTGAGGCCCGGCAGCATGCCGCGCAGGGCTGCGATCATCTTGGCGTAGCAGAGCTTTCGCGTGCGCGCTTCATAGGTTTTCTTCGAGCCGGCAAAACCCGCTGCAATCTTGCAAAACTGAATTGCTCTTTCCTTGCGGACCGTTTCCGGTAGACGTGATAGTCCCGTCCGCCGGGCAAGTTCTCTGAAGCAATATTGGCGATAGACAGGCCATGTGAGGTAGCGGAAGTAAAGTTGATAAATTCCGTTGGGCCATAGTTCGCAGGAAGCGCATATTCTTGGCAATTCTTTCAGGGCCGTGACGTGCTCGGGCGAAATGGGCGGGAGTTGGAAGCTGTCAGTCGATGCCTGTTTCATTGGGTTCCCTTGTCGTTTCCGCTGGCGCGGAATTGCGCCGGTTGAGGAAGCCAGAAGAAAAACGGAGCGTCTGAGGCGCATGCTGAGAATTTTTTTGTTTCCCCGAAGGGCGGAATCGCGCCGCCTCGCCTAGCGGCGCGATGGAGTGTCTGGATGTGGACGCCCGGAGCGGCAGCGCAGGGCTGGCCATGTCCAGATCGGAAAGCAAAACAAATTGTATGCTTGAACAAAAATCGCGCAAGCCCTGCGCGATTTTCGTACGCCTCGGGCGCTCCGGTTTTATTCTGGCATGAGACGGCCTGTCACCAATAGATTCACAATAAACGGGATGAAAATCGCCCGGCTGTAACACTGCTGTGGGCGATAGGAAAGAAAGCGGGGTGCTGCAAAGAGCGCCCCGCGATCGTATGCTCGTCAGCCGTCGTTGGCGCGTCTCGCCACATGGGGGCCGAGGAGACGTGCAACGGCATCGGCGATCATCTTGTGTGCCATAACGCCGCGTCCGGTTGCCTTGGCTCGAAACAGCTCCCATACCGGCTTCTCGAAGATGAGCGCGATGTGGTCGTCGTCGAGGACCTTCCATGTCAAATTCACCTGCATTGCTCTTTCCTTTGCTGCCGCTGGAGTTGATGAAGAAAAAGGAGCAGAGCGCTCGGTGAAGAGCGCCCTGCCCCGCGAGGTCAGGCGGCCTCGTCTTCCGGCTGCGGGTTACGGTCGCCGGCCCGGAGCTTGTAGATCTCGCTGTGGGCCAGATCGGCGACTTTCGCCAGCAGAAGCAGATCGCTCGCGTTGAAGCTGCCGGAGCGGTGCCACTTGCCGTCGTCATCCTTGTAGCTGCGCTCGAAGGTGACGGAGTAGAAGGTTCCCTTCTGGTTCTCGTTCCGCCAGATTGCGGCCGAAACCGGATGAAGGTTGATCTTTGCTGCGGGTTGTTTGTTGTCAGACATGGTGTTCTCCTTCGTTGTAAGTAGGCTGCATGATCGCAGCCGATGCATTCCGGGAAGCGCGTCCTCGGAGGCGGGATTGTCAAAAGCGCGAAGCGGTATCGCAGGAATTTTTCCCACCGCGCAGCGGTGCCAAGGCAAGGAAAAATTGCGAGAAACCACCTTTTGACAGGCACGCCGGACGCGCTACGGCTTGCATCGGTCAGGCTTGCGAACATGCGGCACTGAAAACGCGAAGGCAAGAACGCCGCGACGGACGAACATACCCGAAGATGCGGAAACCTGATCGGTGATGGCAAGCAATCCGGCATACCAGCCAGGGGAGCCGTCTTCATCCAAGCGTCGCGGCGCCATTTGGGGAAACACGGCGGGGGGCCGCATGGGATGTAACGGAGTCGGGCTGCTGAGATGCCGAAATGCCGCATTCAGACGTACCTGGGCCAATGATTGCCCACAGGCGCACGGCTTCGGAAGAATGCTCACGGTGAGTCACTGGCGGTGGGGGAGGATGCAGCCAAAGCGCGTCGGGCTCTTCAAGGCCGGACTATTCAGACGGGTATTCGTCCATCAGGTGTCTCATCTTCGCGATCACACGGTTGGCGTCTTGCCTGCCGAGCTTGACCCAGCCCTTCTGCGACAGTGACAGCGGCAATTGCATATACACGTCGGGAGTATCAGCAAGAGGATTGAAGCTGATGAAGTGGGAATGCACCAGAGTGATTTCGAGAAATCGCTCCGGGGGGATCTGGTACAAGTGCAGCTTGCCGGAGCTGCCCACGAAGCATTCGCGGAGGTTCTGTATCCTCGAATGTCCGGCGTGACCCTTGGGACAGACGTAGGTGTAGTTAACGCCGCGCCTGGTGTTATCCCGAACGGTCTTCCTCACAAGTTCCGAAAACGGCGAGGTGTCGTCTCCAACGTTCGACAGGTCCGGCGCAGCAACCCAGATATCTGTCGTGCCTTCGGGTACGCGAGCCTCGATCCCGCTTATCAGGTGAGCGTCGCTGATGACCTGCTGGAGGGCGTTTTCCGGATTCTGAGCGCGCTCAGCCAATTGCCCCATGGCATGCGTAAGACGGGCCTCCCAGTCGGTTCGCACGGTCTGCCAAAAATCGCGGTTGGCGGGTGCGTCCACGACGATCATTGGGCCGGCACCATAGGAACCAGTCGCAAGAAACAGACCCAACACCACAAACCCGCTGCTGTGAGCCACGAAGCTATAAGGCATGAGGTCAGAAAGATAGAGGTCGAGGTCACCCTTGCAGGGATACTTGTTCTTAAACTCGTTCACCTGCTGTTTTCGTTCCTGCAACCGGGCGATCTGTGTATTAAGGGCGCTCAAGGCAAGCTCCGGTGTTTCGCGGTCGTACAGATATCGAATTCTGTTTCGAGCGCGCACCAGCCATTCGCCGGTCGCCGGGTCCGTCATCAGGACCTTGATCCTGATATTGCGCTTGGCGAGTTCGACGAGCTTATCTTCCGGTGCTCCGCCGCTTTTAAACGCAATCGTGGCAATCCGGAGATCCTCGGGCTGCTCCTCGTCCCGTTGAACGGTGTCGAGCAATTCATCGAACTTGTCCCAGTTCGGATAGATGGTCACCCCGTGGCCGGAGAGCCCCGAGGCCGCATGAAGGCCGGCCGGCATCAACGGCTCTGCCCTCCACTCGATTAGCGGCTCGTATCTGCCGCCCTGGCCGGTTTGCAATGTGATGATGACGGGGTCATGGGCCCCCGGCCCTTTGTCCTCGTAATAATCCTCAAGAGCGTGAGCAAGGTCGACAAACAGCTTTTTCTCGCGAGCCACTATCGCGTCTAACTTGCGTTCGGCATCTTTGGTATCGGGGACTTCGTCGCTGAGACGTTTACGGAGAGAGTATTCGTAAAACTCGGAAAAAATCTGCTTCGTGGTCAAGTCCGGGTTGCGCGTCCGGTCGTACCGGCCATCCCGTTTAAAATCAATCAGCCAGCGCAGAGCCTTAATCCGCAAATCCCCACCCATGATGCGTGGGTGCTTGCGAAATCTCGCAAGCTGCTGCTCAATCTCTTGTTCGGTCGGCGCTGGTGTGGACGGCTGCTGTTCGTCGGGCATGCGTTCCTGGGGAGTCGCGGTGACTCACCGTGAGTTCCTTCGGAATAGTGTAAAGGAAAACGGATCGGCACGGCAGCCGCTGCCGCCATTGCGCCGGGAGGGTTGCGTTACGACGGTTCCGCCATAGCGGCGCGTGGTGAACGAGCCCGATGTCTTGCGGGAACAGCGGGTTCCGTTTCTGAACGGCGTTCTGACTCTTTGATTTTCTGTTTCCGCTGCCACTCTTGTTCCACGAGGTCGGGGCGTTTTTCTTCGAGGAGATCAAAGGCGTCCTGTTCGAACCCAAAATACCGCTTCTTCATCACAGCTTGGGCCACAGTGGAATCGGCCCAGTCCGGGCTGCGCTTAAGGAATGTCCCAATCACTTCGAGGGCAGCCTCTCGGGCCACTGTATTTAGGTGCTGATCTCTGGCGGTTCTTGCCACAAGCAAAAAGACCTCTTCATCATTAGCCAGCATTGGATTGTGACGGAGAGCGTCGCAATAAGTCTCAAGGAAACCGGTCTTTACCGTGAGAGGGCGGCTCTCATGCAAGGCCGTCTGCGCTAACGATCTTACCGACATTGAAGTATCTCCGCATATTGGCTGTTTCACGGGTCGTTACCACGGGAGCGCGAAAGTAAAAAGCGGAATCCGCTGAGGTGGTTAACGTCACCGGCATCGCACGAAAATCCGTCCGATACGCCGTCGCCGGCTCCATCGTGCGGGTCGCCGCGGGTTCCCCAGGCTCCCGGCAAGTGACGGTGAGGATTCTTCCCGAAAAAGGCAATGTGTTCCACGCTGAAGCAAATGGCGACAGCACTAAAAACGATCTTTGGAGACGCGGGAAAGCCGGATCAGGCGGTCCCCGTCACAAACGAGTGCGCCTTACCGGGCGTATTCACTCCGGGGGAGCTCACCGGCTCCCCCATTCCAATTCCGACAACCGACGGCGCGGCTTATCTGGCCCTTGAAATCATCTGGGCGGAAATCTGGCCCGCGACGCACAACCGCGACGTGTGGGGAACCGGGCCAGATGGCACCTATGCATGGCGCAATCAGGCCGATGGCGCGTTTGACTGAGGTCCAGATGAAAAACACGGAGCGTAAATTATCGCAAGAAGAACTCCAAAAGCGGCTGTGCAAGCGGCCGGTGGTCTATATCGCCCTGCCGCCTGAGACCCTCCTGGCCTGCGGGAAGTGGGTCCGTCTACTGGTGACGGCGTTCGATCCGAAGGGCGAGTGGGCGAAACGCGCTGGCGCAAAGGAAGAACGGCAATGAACAACGGAGCTAATCGCGCCAGTATCAAAATCCGGACGCCGCGGATGGACGACCTTCAGGGCATCGTCAGTGTTGTGCGAGCCTGCGAGCCCTACCTTACGGCGCACATGTCGTACATCTACTGGATGCAAATCCGGCACTGCGGCGACACATGCGTTGTGGCGGTCATGGGCGGAGAGATCGTCGGCTGGTGCTCCATCCTTCCGGGTTCCAGGGGGAAATACTTCGTACATCAACTAGGCGTCGCGCCAAGGGCCCGCCGGCAGGGGCTTGCCCAGTCCCTCCTCGCGCACGTGGTGAACAAGCTGAATAATCAACCGGCCGCCAGGCCTGAACTTGAATTCACGATCGACCGCAGGAACGGCGCGGCGCTCGATCTCGTGAAAGCCGTCGCGGGACAGGCAGGAATGCAGTTGAGGAAGACGCCCGAGCCCGTCGGCTTGCTGGAAGAGGGCTGTGCCGAGGATCTGTACGTGATGACGCCCGTCGCAAAACGGCGGGCCGATGTATCGAGTGAGGTGCATATCAAATGGACAACAACGGAAGCAACAGCAACGAACGAATTGAGCTTTTAAAAAAACGCGAAGCCGAGATCCGGGCAAAGCTCGCCGCCGAGCGGGTGAAACAGCAAAAGCGCGAGTGGAAGGACTACGAGCGCCTCAAAACCATCATCGGCGGCGCCCTCTTGGCGAACGCGGCGGAGAACGCCGATTTCGAGCTGATGCTGAAAGGCGTTTTGAAAACCACGGCGATCATTTCCGAGAGCGACAAAAAGCTTCTCCGCTCGAAAGGATGGCTTTGACATGGGACGGATTTGGATTGGCGTTAAACCTTTTTGCAAGTGGTGCGCGATTGTGTGCGGGTGCTGCTGGCTGGTGATCTGGGCGCTGGCCTCATACGAAGCGGGCCGGATGCTCGGACTGGACGAGTTAGGCGTGATACCGCCCGCCAGCGAGTGGATGAACATTTTAAGGTCCGCGTTGCAGTGAGGAGGAAGGAGAATTTATGGATCGCATTTTTGGGCTGTGGGCGTGGGTCCAAAAGCTGACCGGCATTGTTCTGCTGGTGTGTTTCTGCCTCTATGGCGTGCGGTCGATCATGGCGGGCCAGCTCCTCAGCTTCGATCAGTTCGAGCATTTCTTCCGGGGCCTGCTCCGGTACATCTTCGGGTGAGAACGAAAGGAATTTATGGAATGGATAGTGATTGTCGTATTCGCGCTGCTGATCATGGCATGGGAGAGCCAAAGCGCAGGAACAAGAAAACGTCAAAAGGAAGCCTACATCTTTGACAAGGCGAACGCACATGGCGCGGCGGCTTTCGCGGGCAACAAGGATCTGAAAAAAGGCAGGCTGTTCAGGGGCAAAGGCGTCGCCATCGGTTATTCGCCGGACGGCCGCCATGCGCTGCATTATCCGGGCTTCGGCCACCTTCTGACGATAGCGGCGGCACGTACGGGCAAAGGCGCGACCCTGCTGGTCAACGCCCTGCTGTCGTGGTGCTTCTCCTGCATCGTGATCGACCCGAAGGCCGAAAACGCGGCCATCACCGGGCACTTTCGCAGGCGTTTTGGCCAGGTCTTCGTCCTCAACCCATTCTGCATTCTCTCCGATGCCCTGAAAGGCCTGAAGCAGGCGCGCTTCAACCCGATGGACATTTTGGATGCCGCCTCGCCGTCGTTCCATGCGACGTGCGACAAGCTGGCGGCAGCGCTTGTCTGGGATGAAGGGCGTGATGGGACACATTGGATCATATCGGCGCGCATCCTCGTCTCGGGCGTCATTGCGGCGCTGGTGCGGCACGGCAAGGTACATGAACGGAACCTGGCGACGGTTGCAAGAATTATTAGCGGCGACGTGTACGCCTACTGCCGCGAGATCGTTCCAATATCCAAAGACCCTTTCATCGTCCAGAAGCTCGGACGCTTCGTCGCGAAGGGCGTGGAAAACAGTCGCGAAGCTTGCGACGTGGTTGCGACGGCGATCACGCAGCTTGGCTTCATTGGCAACGCCGCGATCGCGGAAAGCCTGAGTGGTTCGGACTTCAGGTTCTCCGACCTCAAGAAGAAACCGGGCACGACGGTCTATATCTGCCTGCCCCTGAACATGTTGGACATCTGCGACAAGTATTTTCGCCTGATCGTGGAAACCGCCCTCTCGGACCTATTGAACGAAGGCCGGCGCGGCAGGGGCAAACCCGTTCTCGCCATTATCGACGAGATGGCGCAACTGGGGCCGCATATGAAAAGTCTGGAGAACGCCATGGGCATGGCCGCCGGTGCCGCGGGCCTTCAGCTTTGGTGCGTGCTGCAGGACCTGTCGCAGCTGAAGGGCATGTTCGTCAACACCTGGGAAACCTTCATCCAGAATTGCGGCGTGACGATGTGGTTCGGCGCGCGCGACCAGACGACGCGGGAGTATGTCTCAAACCTGAGCGGCATAACCGAGGGTCTGAGCCAGTCTCGCACCGTCGTTATCGACCAGCGCACGGGCGAGCCGAATGTAACCGATAGCGCCGCTCAGTTCGGCAGGCCCCTCTTGCTGCCGCATGAGGTGGGCGAGTTGGGCCCTGATGAGATGGTGGCGTTTGTCGAGGGCGTTCACGGCGTCATTCGCGCCAAACGCAAAGTCTATTTCCGCTGCTGGGCGTTCCGGGGCAAGTACCGCGACAACCCTTATTTCAAAAAGGGCGGCGGATTGTTGAAGGCTCTTTTCGGTTGAGGTGACCGAGGTGAATTATGGCGACGACAACAAAAAACGGTCTCGATGTGGATGCGTTCAGGGAAGTTCTTGCAGGGATAGATCTCAAGAATCCGGCTAAGACAGAGCTGGCGATCCGGAAAGGCGTGCTGATATGCGCCGAGAGCGGCCTGTCCTTCGGCGACGCATGCGCGGAAGCCTACGGGCAGGATGACAGCACGGCGGAACTCGAAAGGGAAAACGCCACGCTGCGGGCCGAAGTGGAGCGGCGGAAACAGGGCGGCGATGAGCTGGCCGACGCTCTCACGAAAGCCCAGAAAGAAATCGCGGCGCTGCAAGGCTGTGGGGAATCCGGGGGCCGCGTGTGGTCCACGAAAAACCTGTTGCTGGCGCTGGCGGGCGTAATCGTCCTGCGGATCGGGCTTTACATGGCCCTGGGCGAGAAGCTGCCAGTGGTAGAGCCGTCATGGTCTCCGGCTGCTACGGCCTCTCCGGGCTTCGGGCCGTGGTTCGCGAACATGGTGCTCGTGTTGTCGGGGGCGTGGCTGCTTGCGCAGTGGCACCGGGCCCAACATCTCGCGGACGGACGGGGGCAGCTTGTCATGAAGTGGCTCGTGTTGGCACCGGGGCTCTTTCTGGCTTCGTTGATGTTCTTCGCTGGAGCCCCCTGGGAACCGTCCGTGTTTCATCGCGCGCCGGTCCCTGCCCTCGTCGCGTCGGTCCTCACCGTGCTGCTGGTGATGTCTAAATTCACGGAGCGGGTGGCGGAAAGGGTGCCGGAAGCACTGGGCTCTTTCTCGCTGCGGGGAAGCCTTTTGTGGGTGAAGGGGTGGTTTTTGTAGGAGGAAGTGATTTATGGCAAGCGGAGACAAGATGGACCGCGCCCTTGCCGGGCTTCGCGCCCAAACCGGGGGCCGCGCGGAAACCGAAGAGGTCTCGAAGATCATGAGCCCGCGCCGTGAACTGCGCCCGCGCCAGGAAATCGAGCGGCATCCTGATCATCACCAGCGCCAGGTCGAGCGCGAAGGCCGGAGCAACTGGAGCGGCGGAAGCATGGGCGGCGGAAGCTGGGGAGGCCGTTCGCGCGGGGAAAGGGAACAGCCATGAGCAAGGCTCTCGTCAAATGGCACCCGCGCGAAACTGAGGCCGGAAACAAGATGGACACCGCGCTGCAAAAACTGCACCGGTCCGAGGGATTGGGGCCGCCGCGCCAGGGACAAGCGGCGCTCTCCCCTGCTCCGTCACCCCGAGGCGGTGAGGTTGTCGATGTGCCGCGTATCTGCGCGCTGCACAACAAGCCTTCTGCGGCCCGCTATGTCGCGGGCTCTGACGGCCGTTTCCGCTACGCGCAAAGCATCAGGGTCACGGAATCGCTCTACCTTGGCCAGTACGCTGACAACACAAACAGGCAGCTGGTGCCTGCCTCGGATATCGGGGATGAAACCTGTCCGTGGTGCGGCGCTTCGGGCTTCGGCTCGGTGCGCTGTGGAACCTGCGGCAAGGAAATTTGTTACGGCAAGACAACCGGGCGGTACTTTCGATGCCGCGATAGCTGCGGCGGCCAGGGAGTGATGGTCAGCGAGGATCGCAGGCATGAAGGCGTAACGCCGAATTCGCCGCGCGGGGGTGGCTATGCGGCGCCGGGAGGAAAATAACATGCCTCACAAGGTCGAAATGTGCAGCGGATGTGGCAAGCAGCCGCCGGCGCCGGGGGAAGAATTCTGCGCGCGCTGCATCGAAATCAATACAACGCCAGCGATGATGCTTGACCGCTGTTCTGTGTGCAAGGCAACGCTCCTGATTGGCGAATGCTGCAGCTGCTGGTGCTGCCGATGCGGAGAAATGAACCCGTACGGGAAACCCTGCAAACTCTGCTCCAGGGTGCAGACGGTGCAGTGAGGCCCCTGCCCGGCATCGGTTTTTCAGGGCTGGTTCTCGGCAAGCTGATTTTGTAGGCTGGCAGTCCGGTTCACGGGGGAACTGTGGGTGGGCAATAGGAAAAAGAGATGTTTGACTCAGAACTTGAGAGCTTCAAGACCCGAATCGATCTACGCCAATACGCTGCCGCGCATGGCTATCAGCGCGACCCCAGGGAGAGTTGGACGGGTACTGACGTAATGCGTCACTCGGTCACTGACGACAAGATCCTCGTCAAGTTCGGCACCAAGCGGGCTCCTGATCATTGGGGCTATTTCTCGTTTCGACGCGACGATGACCACGGCTCGATTATCGATTTTGTCCAACGGCGGCTTAATTTAAGTCTCGGTGCCGTCCGCAAGGAATTGCGGCCATGGATAGGCGAGCCCCCGGTTCCAGTCCCCCCCTTTCCTCCGCCCATTAGGACCAACAAGGACCGTACAACCGTCGAAACCGAATATGCCAAGATGCAAGCTGCCCTGAGCCATCCTTATCTTGTAAACGAGCGCGCGCTGCCCGCTGCGCTGCTTGAGTCTGAACGGTTCGCCGGCCGCGTTCGGATTGATGCTCGGGGCAATGCTATCTTTCCCCACTTCGATGCTCACGGACTCTGCGGCTACGAGATCAAGAATACCGGCTTTACTGGTTTCGCTGCTGGCGGAAGCAAGGGCCTTTGGTTGTCCCATGAAAGACCGGACGACAACCGTCTCGTCTTTTGCGAAAGCGCGATAGATGGTCTTTCATACGCGACGTTGTTTGTTGACCCGCAGGCACGCTATGCCTCAATTGGCGGCAGGCTAAATCCGGTACAACCGGAACTTATCCGAGCGGCGTCTGCACGCATGCCTGAAAACTCACGGATCGTGGCGGCTATGGATGCCGATGAAGCCGGCGGGAAGCTGGCCGAGGTGGTGCGGGAAGCTGTTCAGCTGACCGGCCGTGATGATCTGAGCTACGTCTTTCAGGAGCCTTTTGGTTTCAAGGACTGGAACGATCAAATCCGGGGAAAACAGCGCGACTTTTTCCCTGTCGCTCGCGTATCGGGCCTGGATGTCAGGTGAATTGATTGAGGGTCTGAGCCGAGCGTTGGCCCCCTGCCCGCTCGCCAGACAAATTTATGAATGGGCTGGATGATTTTGGTCTATTAACACTCGCTTCTGTCGCCGAACTGCTGCACTGCTCCAAGGCGCATGTCTGCAACATCGTCGCTGGCCGCGTCCGCGGGTGCGCGCCGATCCCTTCCGTATCTCTCGGCCGCCGGAAACTGGTCCGCCGCGAAGCCCTCGAATCTTGGATCGAACGCAACGAACACGCTGAGGCTGATGACAACCTCGGGACCGCTGCAAATGATAACCTAGCAGCATCGCCAGAACGAGGCCGGAAAACGCGATAGGAGACTATGCGTCGAAGGCACTCGACAGGATACGTTCGTAAACAGCGGGGCAAATGGATAGGGGCTTGGTACCTCGATGGTACACGCACAAGCAAATCCCTCGGCCTCGTTAAGGATTTGACCAAGAGCGACGCCAAGGAAAAGCTGGCGGAGCTAATCAGGGAATCGCATCAAGCCGGAGAAATAACGCTGTTCGGCCCCTTCGTGGAAGGACCATACTTCGATTTCTACAGCCGGAAATGGAAGGCCAGCACAGCGGAAAATAATAAGCAGCGCATCCGCACGCATCTGGTCGCGAAATATCGTGAGCGTCCCCTTGCAAGCTTCAAGCGTGACGAGCTGCAAGATTTCCTTGACAGCAAAGGCGGGATGTCCTTTTCGGTCGTCGATCATCTGCGGTGGGATCTGAAGCAGGTTTTCGATATGGCGATAGCCGAGGGCCATATCAGGCTGAATCCGGCGCTTCTGCTGTTCACACCGAGGGAGGCGAAAAGGCCGGATCATCCGGTGATGACTATTAAAGATGTCGTCGCTGTGTTCCAAGCGCTCGGCGTGCGCGAACGAGCGATTGCCAAACTCGCGATCATCGGGGGAATGCGGCCCGGAGAAATCTTTGGGCTAAGGTGGGACCGCGTAGCTGAAACCTTCGCAAAGGTGGAACAGCGGATTTACAGGGGTTTGATTGACACACCGAAGACGCACCATTCTGTCCGCGAGGCGGCGTTGGCGGCCGGCCTGTTCCGGGATTTGGAAGCATGGAGAGCCACGTCCTGTCTCGGCCCCAAATCATACGTTTTCCCATCTGAACGTGGTACGGCGCTCAGCAAGGATAATGTGTGGCGTAGAAACATGCAACCAAGGCTCGCTGCGGTCGGCCTTGGCTGGTGCAATTTTCAAGTGATGCGCCGAACCCACGCCACGCTGATGCGCCAGTTGAAGGCAGACCCGAAACTGGTCGCGGATCAGCTCGGGCATTCGGTGGATGTATCCTTAAATGTGTATGCTCAGTCTCCCGTCGCAGGCCGTCTCGCCCTAGTCAACGAACTGGAGAGTTTGCTGATACAATAGCGTTCAAAGAGCGTTCAGAGTGAAACGCTCAGTCGCAGGTCATTGAAAGAAAAAGGCATGCGGGAGTAATTCAGTGGTAGAATGCCAGCTTCTACCCACCCCCTTTGTTTTCTGTCATTTAAGCCATGTGCTGTC
>JBKQHJ010000245.1:0-39096 GCA_052148835.1 Bryobacteraceae bacterium | reverse complement strand
GTATTCATTACGGTATTGAAGGTGTTCCAGTTTCCGGGCGGAAAATTCGCATAGAACCAATCCACCGCATTCTGCTGCGCCGCCGTAGCCTGTGCCGCCGTGCTCTGGCCAAGATTCAGCGCGCGCGCCGCCGCCAAGGCCGCGCCATCGACTGCCGCCTGTAGGCGGGCTTTCGCCGAGTAAAGAATTCCCACATCGATGAACAGGCCGAGCATCGGGATTACGATCCACACCAACCCCGCGACGGCTAGAAATAAAGAAATACCTCTCTCACGACTCCTGTTTCGGCGGATTTTCATAAAGACACACTCCTAAAAGAAATATCGCGCGTAGACACCGTTGCCGGTAACGCCGCCAAGGCTCAAATCCGGGGATTGAAAATAGGTCTCGACGACGTAGACGACTTGCTGATCGGTGAGCGGGGTAGCGGTGCCACCTGTGACCTCGCTATTTGTTTGCCAGAGCGCCTGCATGTTGGTCTGGGCGCTTCCGGTGAGCGCCGCGCGAGAATCGGTGATGTAATTCTGGACGATGCCGGAGCTGTTCACGATGGCCGTGGGACATTGCCCAACCGTCACCGTAGTGGCGTTGGCCAGCGATCCATTACCAAATTGAATCTGCTGGGTAAAAACGAAGCTGCTTTGGTTGGTGCAGGCCGCCGGTTGCACGGATACGCAACTGGTGGAGCCAGCGCCTCCGATCCACATGATTTGCGTCACAGTCACTAATCCATTGCCGCTGTTGGCTGTATTGGATTGCTGGTTTCCGGCAAACGATGGACCGATCTGAAGATTCAACCCTTGCGCCAGCCGCTGTGCCTCTTGTTGCATCGGATAGGTGGAGAAGTTTCCGCCGTGTATGTACATGTCGTCCAAATCCCGGCACACCTGGTTGGCCTGAATACTACGGATGAGATTCATCCCTACCACGAAGGCTCCCAAGAACATCGGCAGAAGCAGCAGCCAGACAAACAGGAATTCCATGATTTCCATGCCGCTTTGCGTCTTTTTTCGTCTTGCTGTTGCCATGATCATTCCTGTACCGAATTGACGCCCGCGGGGAAACCACCCAGAATGTCGGACGAGTAAATATTAAGATTGATCGGAGTATTATTGCGGACGCCGCCGCCTAGAAAGGCGCCGCTCAGTGGCGCGATCCAGGACCAGGAAACGCCTTGGACCGATACCTCGACAATATTTCCCGGCACATTGCCGCCCGAACCTACAATCGGCGTAGTGAGATTCGCTGGCGAATAGTAATTCACAAATATGTCCTGCGGATTGTCGGTGGTCTTCACCATTCCCAGAGCATACTGCTGCACCACGGCCTCAACGGAGGCGTTCTGGCCCAGAGCGCCTTGGGTCTGATACGTAATCGCGTACCGGCAGCCTTCCCGGACGGCGTTCTGCAACGTGGCCCAACGAAACAGCACCATGCCGAAATCGACAAATACCAAAATGAGTGCGAAGGTCGGCAAGATGGTGAAGGCAAATTCGATCATGGCCACGCCGGAACGACGGCGGTTTCTCGCGCTGAGCGGTTTTCTTTGGGTTTGTTTCGCGGAATCAACCATTGGTGTGCCCCGGCGAGGCCTGCTCGCCCATTTTCGGGAGTTGTACTCACCCAACATATCGGTTGTCTATCGGCGGCTATGCCGATTTACTTTAGGCTGGAGATTTTGCACCGGATAAAATGAGCCGCGAATGGCTTCAGCCGTTAGCCGGTGGTAAGGGATCGGACGTACAGCGGGGTAGGTGAAATCCCCCGAGGGACGCCGTTAGTCCTTCGGAGCGCTACTCCTTGGTGCAGAGCTACTCCTTGGGCAGAGCTACTCCTTGGGCAGAGCACCGGACACAAACATGGTGGTCCACTGCGGCGAGTGGCCGCGACCGCCTGGACTGGGACGCATCACGTGAAACGCCACGGCGTCGCCGGGCTTTAAAGTGGCCTGAACCTTTTTCAAGTCGTCCACGCTGGTTACCGGCTGCCGGTTGATGGACAGAATGATGTCCTTCTCCATCAGGCCGATATCCTCGGCGAAGGAGTCCTCATCGACACCCTGGACCAACAGTCCGCCCTTGGCGTCCAGGCCCATGGTGCTGCGCTCGCTATCGGTGAGCACGTGCAGCTTGATCCCGAACTTATAGGGATTAGCCTGATCCGGCGTGGTTGGCTTAACCTCCACGGGAGCCTCATGCAGCTCGGCGAATTCGGCCCGATCCTTGAAGACCTCGGCGCGATCGAGCACGGTGATGCCGAAATCCATGTGCTTGCCGTCGCGATCGACGGTGACGTTGATGTTGCTATTCACCGGCGTATCGGAAACCCGCGACACCAGGTCCTCGCCGTTCTTGACCGGCTTTCCGGCCATGGCGATGATGATGTCGTCCGGCTTGAGCCCGGCCTTTTCGGCGGGTCCACCCTTCTGCACATTTTTGATCAGCACGCCGGAGCTGGTGCCTAGCGCCTTGAACAACTCGGGCTTATCGTCCGCCTTGGACCATTCGATGCCGATGGATCCGCGCGTCACCCGGCCGGTGCGAATGATATCGTTATACACTCGCGCCACCATGTTGATGGGCAGCGCAAACCCGATACCTTGGTAACCGCCGCTTTGGGTGGCAATCATGGTGTTGACGCCGATCACTTCGCCGCGAATGTTGAGCAATGGTCCGCCGCTGTTGCCGGGATTGATGGCCGCGTCGGTTTGAATGAAGCGCTGCAACTGGAGCGGGCCGCCGATGTCGCGGCTGAGCGCGCTCACGATACCCGCGGTCACCGATGCTTCCAGGCCAAAGGGGGAACCGATCGCCACCGCCCAATCGCCCACTTGAACGGCGTCGGAGTTGCCGACCGTGACCGGCACCAGCGGGTCCTTTGGATCGATCTTAATCACCGCCAGATCGGTTTCCGGATCGATGCCCACCACGCGCGCGCGATACTCTGTCGAGTCGTCGCCGTGCAGCTTCACCTTAATATGGTCCACGCCCTTGATCACGTGGTGATTGGTGATGATGTATCCATTCTTATCCACCACGAATCCGGTGCCGGACTGTTCCTGCTTGAAAGCTCTTTGGGGCAGATCGCCAGGGGGCGAGTTGCGGAAAAACCGCTTGAACAGATCCAGGCCGTCGTCATTGCCTTTGCCTTCGCCACCCTGTTCCTCATCGCCTTGGGCGTGCGGGTCTTCAGCGACTTTGGGCGTGAAGTCGGCCGTGATATAAACCACCGACGGCTCCAGCCGTTTGGCCAGTTTGGTGAACTCGTTGCCGAGCTGCACGGCGCTAGGAACCACCAGCGGTGAAGCGTCGGGCGCCGCGCTCTGGCCGCGTGCGGCGTGGACTCCGGTGTTGACCAGCGTCCCGATGACAATGCCGATCGTGAGCGTCACGAGCAGAAGACTCAAAGACAGCAGTTTCTGCTGCCGCATCACCTTAAACCACCGCATGGCCTTGGTATCGCCTTTCTTTAATCCAGAGACGCTTCCCGCAACATCCGGTTCCCGAAACCTGGGTTGTCTAATACGCTGCCCGGCGAAGCTGGTTCTAAGGACCCTTTTCCCACTATAACCGAATCGGCAGATTGGTGGGCTTGCCGCTGATTGTTTGCGAGCGTCTACTGAGCCGCGACCGTCAGGGAGTCGGTCCCCCGCCTATAAGCAATCTGCTAGGTTGAGGTGTAATTCAACCCAGGGGTAATTCAACTTATGACAGAGGCGGCCAGCTTCGTCGTCGACCCCGCTGATGTGCCCGGGCTTCGCGACGTTGTTTCGAAGCTCGCCGGGGTCGGATACTCGGAGAGACTCGTAGCATCGCGTCTCGGTTTGGAGGATCTGGCCAGCCTCCAGTGGCGTCACGTGCCGATATATCGCTCGGAGCGTTTGGCCCTCCGCGATACGCTCGCGCTGGCGATTGACCTGTTTCTCCTGCAAGGGGCTCTCCCGCCCGAAGAATTGGACCAGTTGTTCAGCCTCGCCGAACGTGAGGTGCTCATCCGGTCCGGCCTGCTCGCAATCGACGATCGAGGGGTGGGCCGCGCTCGTGCGTCGTTGTTTCCGGTGGGTGATCGGCTGATCTTTTCAGATTACGCCTGGCCCGAGCTTCCGCATCCGGGGCATCGAGTGGCGTCCTATGATCACGTCATGGCCGTTGGCCTCGACAGCCGCCACCTGGCGCGCTGTACCACACGCCGGCCATTTCGCTCCGTGCTCGACCTTTGTACCGGCTCGGGCATTCATGCGCTGCTGGCTTCCACCCATGCAGAGCGGGTGTCGGCCATCGATATCAATCCTCGTGCGGTCCGCTGCACGCGCTTCAACGCCCAAGTCTGGGGCGCCACCAACCTGAAGGTTTCAGAGAGCGATCTCTTCGACGCTGTGCGCGGCGAACGTTTCGATCTGATCACGGCCAATCCCCCGTTTGTGCCCTCACCTCTGGACACGCTCCGATTTCGTGACGGCGGCCGGTCGGGAGAAGATATCCAGAAACGGATTGTCGCTGGCTTGCCGCAGCACCTCGCGCCAGGCGGCGTCGCGCAGGTTGTCACTGAACTCGGTGAGCGCGACGATCAACCGCTAGCCCGTCGTTTGCGAGAATGGCTCGACGGCGCTCCACTGGATATCCATATTCTCCGCTTGGGCGAACACACCGCCGCTCAGTACGCCGTGGGGCATGCCAGAGGCGACGACTACCCAGAGTTTCTAGACTCGGTCCAGCAATGGGCCGGCAATCTTCGAGCGCAGGGCTATCTAAAGGTGGTCTCCCTGGTCATTTCTTTCCAGTGGAGTGACGCTCGATTCGGGCCGCCCTGGGAGCGCGTCCCCTGGGAGCGTATCGACGAATCGCCACCTCCACGTCGCGGCGCGGGAGCGGAAATCGATGCAGCTTTTCTCGCCGAACGCCTGACACGGCACGTCGATTTCGAACAGGCCATCAAGGACAGTTGGTTGTCGCTAGCCGGACCCATAGCGCTGCTCGACGCACGAGTGCTTAGCGGTGACGTCGGTGCAAGAGCCAAGGCAACTTTGCTCGGGCGGGCCTTGCACATGGAACATCAACTGGATTCGGTGGAGCGAGAGATTCTCGGTCGAATGGGTGGGCGCATCCCGATGCAGGAATTGTTCCGGATCATGCGCGAGCTCCATGTGGACGAACCAACCGTCGTCGCAGCCGCGCGTGCACTGCTGCGCCGCCAGCTAGTCCGGATTGACGGGCGATTTGCAGAGGAATGATCGCGATTTAGCGCGCCGCGGTCACGCTTCCTGGACGGACCTGGCGGTTTTGCACTCCGCGCACGAACAAATCTTGCGCAGGTGATCGAAGGAGTAAATGCCGGTATTGTGGCCGTCGTTCCAATCGATGCGGATCGCGTAATGTCCCACCGCCTCCACGTTCAGCATTTTGAGCGTGGGCTTGTACATCTGGAAGGGGTTCGCGGCCGGCGCCGAATAATTGGTCTTTTGCGGCTCGGTTCCGTGCGCGCCCGTGCAACTGGCGCAGGGGCATTCATCGCGCAAATAGGCCAGCGAATACTGGCTATGATGGCCGTCTTTCCAATCGATCTGAATGCCCTTGGATTTGGAAATAGCGATGTGGTCGGGTTCGGCCTGCGTTTCAGTCATCGGTCGCTCAAGCATTGCGGTTCCATTGTTATTGTGTGCGTTCCACGTCGCGCACGCCAGAGATGCGCCGGATGGCCGCGGCCACGCGCTCCAGTTGCTTCTTATCGCGAATTTCCACCGTCATGTCGATGATGGCTCCGTCACCGCGCTTTTCGTCCGAACTCGCTTCCAGACTCCGAATGTTGCTCTGCTCGTTGGCGAGGACCGAGGTGAGTTGGTTCAACATTCCCGGCCGGTCGTCGGTGTGAACGACAACGCGCACCGGAAATGTTTCGGTGGCCGCGCGCGCCCACTCCACGTCGATCTTGCGCTCCACCTCATACATCAGATTTTGGACATTGGTGCAATTGGTGGAATGCACCGCGATGCCTTTTCCTCGCGTGACATAACCGACGATGCCCTCGCCGCGGATCGGATTGCAGCACTTGGCGCGATAGACCAGCAGATCGTCGACGCCCTTCACCTTAATAACCAGGTCGGCTTGATCGCCCAAAGCTCCGCCGGGTGCTCCCGTGGCTGGCTGCGCGGCCTTAGGCGCCTCCACCGCAGGCTCTTGGACGACATCCGGTGCCAACTTTTGGAGCGCCTGCCGGGCGGAAAACTTGCCGTAACCGAGCGCGGCGTACAGATCCTCCACCTTGGCGACGCCATACTCGCTCGACACGCGCTCCAAGTCCGCCTTGGTGATCCGCGAGATCTGGACTCCTAACCGGCGAGCTTCCCGTTCCAGATATTTCTGCCCGATCTCGATCGCCTTGGCGTGCTCGGTGGCATTGATGACGTGCTTGATTTTGTTGCGCGCCCGTGGCGTCTTCACCAGCCCGAGCCAGTCCTTGCTCGGCATGTGCCCGGTCTGCGTGAGAATCTCCACCACGTCGCCGTTCTTGAGATTGTATTTGAGCGGCACGATACGGCCGTTCACTTTGGCGCCCACGCAAGTGTTGCCGACGTCGCTATGGATGGCGTAAGCAAAGTCGACGGGCGTCGCCTCGCGCGGCAGGGCAATCACCTTGCCCATGGGCGTGAAGGTGTAGACTTCCTCCGGGTACAGGTCCACTTTCAACGTGGAGATGAACTCACCCGGATCGTGCAATTCCTGCTGCCACTCCACCAACTGCCGCAGCCACTTGATGCGCTGGTCGTCGGCGCCGGGACCTTTGCGGCCCTCTTTGTACTTCCAATGCGCCGCGATGCCTTCTTCGGCCAGCCGATGCATCTCGTCGGTGCGGATCTGCACCTCAAACGACCGCCCGCCCGGCCCGATCACCGAGGTATGCAGCGATTGATAGAGGTTGGGTCGGGGAATCGCGATGAAGTCCTTGATGCGGCCGGGGATGGGATGCCACTCGTTGTGAATCACGCCCAGCGCCGCGTAGCAGTTCTTCACCGAATCGGTGACGATGCGCAGAGCCAGCAAATCGTACACTTGATCGAGCGCGATCTTTTGCCGCTTCATCTTCTGGAACACCGAGTACGGCCGCTTGATCCGCGCCTCCACGCGCGCCGGAATATTTTCGCGCCGCAGATTCACCTCGACGTCGTGCCGCATCTTGGTCAGATACTCTTCGTTCTGCACCCGTTGCGACTCGATCTCGCGCATCAGTTCGGCCCAGGCGTCGGGCTCGAGGTAGCGGAACGAAAGATCCTCCAGTTCGCCGCGCACTTTGCCCATCCCAAGGCGATGCGCGATGGGCGCGTAAATCTCGGCGGTTTCCTGCGAGATGCGTAGCTGGCGTTCGCGAGGCAGCGCGTCGAGCGTTCGCATGTTGTGCAGCCGGTCGGCCAGCTTGACGATGATCACGCGAATGTCGTTGACCATCGCGAGCAGCATCTTGCGGACGCTTTCCGCTTGCCGCTCTTCGCGCGAGTAAAGCTTCAGTTTGCTCAGCTTGGTGACGCCGTCGACGCAGCCCGCCACTTCGGGGCCGAATTCCTTCTTGATTTGGTCCAGGCTGAGGCTGGTGTCTTCGACGGTGTCGTGCAGCAGCCCGGTGATGAGGCAGGCCATGTCCATTTGCATGTCGGCCAGGATCAGGGTGACGTGCAGCGGATGGATCATGTACGGCTCGCCCGATTCGCGCATCTGGCCTTGGTGCGCGTCGTTGGCCCGGCGGAAGGCTTTTTCTAGCAGGGTGAGGTCTTCTTTGGGACGCAGCGCGCGGATCTTCTGTTCGAGCTCGGAAAAGAGCTGATCGACTACACCAGGGTTAGATACAGGCGGAACCGGGACAACGTCTGTGGACACTCTATAACTAGGTTACTTGGTTTGGGCGCGGTGGCGCATGCCGCGCTGCCTACTCGGATCACTGGAAGAACAATTCTACGGTGTTCGCGGCGTTTGTGAGGATCTTCAGATTGAGATCGACCTGCTTCGAGCCGGCGAGCGCCTGAGGAATTAGTACGTTGACTTGATCGAGCCCGGGGTAAACACCTTGCGGTCCAGCGTAACTCACCGTCGCGGGCACGCCGCTGATCGTCACCGATACGTTCGACAAGCTGTCGCGTCCCCGAATGCCAGTGCCATACAAAATCAGATACGTCTGATCGCCGGGGTTCAAGACAATCGGGACTAGGGCGCATGTGCCACCGGTGCAATTCGCGACCGGCTCTACTGTCTGCGTATTGTTGGCGCCCCCAACCACCACTTGTGCTGCGGGAATCTTGCCTGCTGTATCGACAGTGAACAAACCCGGCGCGAAGTCTGCTATGGAGATTGGGAAAGTGGCGGATGTGCCGAAGCGGTCGAGAACCCGCAACGTCCCGTGGCCCGTCCAATTCACGTAGGGTACGAATATGTTGATTTGTCCAGGAGCAGTGTATAACACATTGGCAAAAATGGCATCGCCGGTTGGGTCGATGATCGAAACCTCGACAACTGGATCCCCCGGGCTCACAACCAGATTGCTGCCGAACAACACTGCGTAGGAGTTGGCCGTCAGTGGCTCTGACACGTACGACGCCCCGTTCACAACCGAAGAGACAGCTGGCGGAGGTCCAGTTGAAGAAGGGGCTCCGTTGAGCAGCAGCTCGACATTGGATCCTGTATCCTCCGCTAAGTCGATCTTTCCCTCGCCATTGAAGTCGGCTGCGGCGATTGCGAAAGGCGCGCCTCCGACAAAGTAAGGGCTGCCGGGCGCTGGTGTGAATGCGCCGGTTCCGTCGCCGAGCGCGACGAGTACGGTTCCCGAGTAGGGATTCACGCCGGCCCAGTCGAGCTTGCCGTCGCCATTGAAATCTGCCACCACGACATAAGTCGGAAGGCCCTGGAGATGCGAGATCACCAGGTTGAACGGCAAAGGAGTTGACGTACTGCCGGTCCATAACCAAGTCCAGGATTGGAAAGGGACCTCTCCATAGGCCAGAAATGTGAGGATGTCCGATTTTCCGGTGCCGTTGAAATCGCTGGCAGCGATCGGCATATAGTATGCGTATCCCATGAGCGGTTGATTGAGGATCGTCTGGAACCTGCCGGTCCCGTCCCCGGCGTACACGGCTAAATTGCCCAGTGTGCCCGGGACCCCGTTGAGGGCAGCGAGGTCGAGCTTGCCGTCTCCGTTGAAGTCGCCCGTAACGATGCCAGAAAGAGGGTCGTCGCCGTTAAGCGGGGAACCCAGCGGCTGGCCGAAACCGCCCATTCCATCACCGGGCCAGAGGGATGAGTAGCCATTCGACCACAAGATCAGATCCAGCTTTCCATCGCCGTTAAAATCGCCGACCGCGATCAAATTACCGCTTGCCGCAAGGGTATCAGGAGGCGGAATACCCGCGCCTTCCACAAACTTGCCTGTGCCGTCGCCCAGCAAAATTTCCGTAGTACCGCCCGTGACCACCAGGTCCGGATTCCCGTCGCCATTGAAGTCTCCCGTGGCAATCGCGAGCACGATCTTTCCTGGCCCCTGTATGGGGCCTCCTGGCGCTGGCGTGAAATGTCCCGCTCCGTCACCGAAGAGCAAAGTGATCGTACCGTCCTCGGTGTTTGCCGTAACAATGTCCGCATTCCCATCGTGATTGAAATCGGCCACCACCATGGCCGGGCTCGCTTGCTCCCCGTTCCACGACCCGTTACCAACCGGAAATACTCCGCCCAGTGTGAACAGGCTCGTTTGAGCCAGCGCGCATTCCGCGCTCAATACTAGCAGTACTGCCGCAATTCTCGCCGAATATGACAAATACTCTCGCATTGCCGGTGTATTTGGACGCATCGCGTCATTATACGCTAAAGCCGACGAGGCGATACGCGAAAATTTGCCGCAAAAATTAAACAGCCGCTTCGAACGGAATCAGCTCGTCCTCCGCGTAATGGAGTTGACCCAGACGAGGCCGCTCCGGGCCATCCTCCAAGTGCAACGAAGTGGCCTTAAGGACATTGGCATGGAGCTCTTCCCAAGTGTCGGCCTGCGTGAAGATGGCGTGGCCGAGCTCACGCGCGCAGTAACCGCCCTCTTCCGCGTCGCGAATCTCGAAGATCAGCTCCATTTCCATAGGGTACCTAAGATTACTAGGCTATTTTGCTCTCTCCCTCTGCTTTCGTCTTGTTGATCGCTTTTCCTTCGGTATCTGCGTAAGACTCGCGCTGCCCTCCGGCCTCCTTACAATAAACTTGTTCGTGAAATAGCGTGAAATATCTGCGCCTCGGCCAGCCATTTCCGCGATTTCGTCGGCACCCAGACCCGCAGATTTCGGTTTAGGCGGTTTCGTTATCGTTGTGATCTTGCTCGGTCGCTTCCTATTTGTCATCGATAGACTTGTGCGCCACATCCACAACGCTGTAGCTCCCTGGCTTCGCGGCGCTCACAGCGTTCTCAATTTGAGCGAGTACCAGTTTTACAAGACTCCACCTGTTCTTACTCAGCACCATGATCGCGATCCTGCGGCCCGTCAGATTTTGTTGGTAGGCGAGACTGTTATCGGTCGTGAGCAGGACGTCAAAGCCAGCCTCTTCAGCCACGCTAAGAAGTCCACCATTGGTCAACCGGTCCCAGCGCATCCGCCTGGCCGTCCGGACCGAATGCTTCACGAGAGATTTCGCAATTGCAACCGGTGTGCCCTGGTCGAAGAGAACCAGCATCAGCCCGCTATAGCAGGAGCCGCCAGACTCCTGGCGGCAAACTCTAACACCGCTTGCACTTGCTCCCGCGTGAGTCCGTCGTAAAGCTCCACTAGTTCGTCGATGGTCATTCCGTCTTCCAGATTCTCGAAAACCGCCGCAACGGGCATGCGAGTGCCGCGAAACACCCAAGCTCCGCTCACTTTGCCTGGCACGCTTTCCACCGCAGGACATTCCGACCAATCGAGCATCGCCATCGCGAACCTCCTTCTTGAGTCTAACCGGTTGCTACCCGCTGCGCCTCGGTCACGCGCCTCGAAACACTCAATTGCGTTGCGATTCTGCCAACCCCAATCCCTAGCCCCCAATATCTCGTTTAGCCCTGATATTCTCAAACCGATTGCCTCTCGCTGCCCGCCCCCTCCGCCTTCGCCTCAACTTCGCCAATTGTGAAAACTTTTCGCCGCACCTCGCACTACATCCCTCACCCCCCTCTCGCCCTCCGAACCGTAGTCTGCAATAAGCAACTGTCAACTGTCACAATAGAGGTACATGACAGGGAATGAGATCCGTGAGACGTTCCTCAACTTCTTCGCGGCCAACAGCCATCGCATTATTCGCAGCTCATCGCTGGTTCCGGCCAACGACCCCACGTTGCTTTTCACCAACGCGGGCATGAACCAGTTCAAGGACGTCTTCACCGGCCAGGAAAAGCGCGACTACACGCGTGCCACTTCGTCGCAGAAATGCGTCCGCGCGGGCGGCAAACACAACGACCTCGACAACGTCGGCTACACCCGCCGCCATCAGACTTTCTTCGAGATGCTGGGCAATTTCTCCTTCGGCGACTATTTCAAGAAGGACGCCATCGCCTACGCCTGGGAGCTGCTCACGCGCGAGTTCGCGATTCCCAAGGACAAGCTTTACGTCACCGTTTTTCGCGAGGATGACGATGCCGAGCGCCTCTGGCAGGAAGTGGCGCGTGTGCCGCGGTCGCGCATCTTCCGCATGGATGAAAAAGATAATTTTTGGCAAATGGGCGACACTGGCCCGTGCGGTCCATGCTCGGAGATCCACTACGATTTCGGACCTGAAGCAGGCCCCGGCGTGTTTCCCGACGATCCTGGCGAGCGTTTCGTTGAAGTCTGGAACCTGGTTTTCATGCAGTTCGATCGCTCGGCCGACGGCGTCTTGACGCCGCTCCCGCGGCCCTCCATCGATACGGGCATGGGGCTCGAACGCATCTCCTGTGTTTTGCAAGGCAAGATTTCGAATTACGATACGGATTTACTGAACCCCATCATTCATCGCATGGCAGAAATGTTTGGAGTCGCGTACGGCGACGACCGGCGTACCGATGTCGCGCTTCGCATCAATGCCGATCACAGCCGCGCCGCAGCGTTCTTGATCCACGACGGCGTTACGCCATCCAATGAAGGCCGCGGCTACGTGCTCCGCAAAATCATGCGACGCGCCATTCGGAATGCGCGCATGATCGGCCGCGAAGAACCTTATTTATACGAGCTCACCGGCTTCGTCGCCGACCTGATGAAGCCCGGTTACCCGGAGATGCTCGAGAGCATTCAGCGCGTGGCGCGTGTGGTGAAGGACGAAGAGCATCGCTATGCGACCACGTTCCAGGTGGCGGAGAAGGTCTTCCTCGAAGAAGCGAGATCGGCAGCCGGCGGCGTGTTGCCGGGCGCGGCTTCGTTCAAACTTTACGACACCTTCGGACTCGCGCTCGACGAGCAGGAGGAAATGGCACGCGAGCGCGGACTCACTATCGACCAAGACGGCTTTCAGGCCGAGATGGAGAAGCAGCGCACGCGCGCCCGCGCTAGTTGGCGAGGCGCCGACAAAGCGCAGATCGCGCCGGTTTACAAAGACCTGCCGCCCACGGATTTCATCGGTCGCGAGACGCTCGAATCGCCAGTCAAGGTGGTGCGCGTCATCAACCATGACGGACGCACGGAGCTGGTCTTTAACAGCACGCCGTTTTACGCCGAAGCCGGTGGCCAAGTTGGTGACACAGGGGTCCTGGTCTCGCCTTCCACGGGCGACGCCGTGGCCTTGGTTCAGGACACACGGAAAGTGGCCCGCGCCACGGTTCACGCGGTCGAACTGTTAGCGCCAGTTCATGAAGGCGACGAATTCATCGGACGCGTCGATGGCAGCCGCCGCGCGTCCACCATGCGCAATCACACCGCCACGCACCTGCTGCATGCCGCGCTCCGCAAAGTGCTCGGGACCCATGTCAAACAGGCGGGCAGCATCGTCGACTCCAATCGCCTGCGCTTCGACTTTACGCACTACGCCCACACCGACCCCGAAGAGCTGGCCGAAATTCAAAGGCTGGTCAACGAAGAGATTTTGAAAAATGTTGAGGTCCATACCGACGTCATGGACCTCGATCAGGCGCTCAATACCGGCGCCATGGCTTTGTTCGGCGAAAAATACGGCGATCGCGTGCGCGTGGTTTCCATACCCGGTTTCAGCAAGGAGCTGTGCGGTGGCACGCACGTTCATCGCACCGGCGACATCGGGCTCTGCGTGGTCACTTACGAAGCCAGTATTTCCGCGGGAGTTCGGCGCATCGAAGCCATTACCGGCGAAGCGGTCTTGAATAAGTTTCAAGAAGAGGGCGCGCTAGCGCGGCAAACTCAGGAGCGGCTTGCCGAAGAGAAACGCGCACTCGAGCGTCAAATCGAACAGATGAAGGACAAGCTCGCGCGAGCCGAAGTCTCTGGCATCGAAAGCGGAGTTCGCGAAATTAAAGGCGCGAAGGTCTTGTCCGCGCAAGTAGCCGGAATGGATCGTGAACAATTGCGAATCATGGTGGATTCGCTGCGCGGGAAGTGGAAATCCGCGGTCGTGATTCTCGGATCGGCTCAGGATTCGAATGTCGCCATCGTGGTGGGCGTGACGAAAGACCTGACATCCAAAGTCCACGCGGGTAAACTCGCGGGCTCCGTTGCGCAAGCCGTGGGCGGAAAGGGCGGTGGACGGCCTGACATGGCCGAAGCAGGCGGCAAAGATCCAGCGGCGCTCGCGGGCGCGCTCGATTCGGCTTACAAGACTGTCGAGGGGATGTTGTGAGAACAGCAGGGATGCTTTAGCTGTGGAGAGTTTCGACGTCGTTGTAGTGGGTGCGGGTCCAACCGGCCTGGCCTGCGGTATCGAGCTGCAGCAACGCGGCCTGAACACCGTCTTGATCGATAAAGGCTGCGTCGTCAATTCGCTCTACAATTATCCGACGCACATGGTATTTTTCACCACGCCGGAGCTGCTCGAAATCGGCGGCCTGCCGATGACTTCGCTCAACGAAAAGCCCGGCCGCACCGAAGCGCTGAAATATTATCGCCGCGTGGCCGAGTATTATTGCCTCAATATCCATCAATACGAACGGGTGCTTTCGATCTCAGGCGACGACGGCGACTTTCGCGTCGAGACCAGCAAGGCCGAGTACAGCGCACGGAAAATCGTTCTCGCCACCGGCTATTACGACGTTCCCAACATGCTCAACGTGCCCGGCGAAGAGCTGGACAAGGTGATCCATTATTACAAGGAGCCGCACCCTTACTACAATCACGACGTGCTGGTGGTGGGCGCGAAAAATTCCGCGGCCATCGCCGCGCTCGAACTGCACTGGACCGGCGCGCGCGTCACGCTGATCCATCGCGGCGCGGGGATCTCCGACCGCGTCAAATATTGGATCAAGCCGAACATCGAGAACCGCATTAAGAGCGGCGAGATCAAGGCGCACTTCCATTCGCGACTGGTTGCCATCCATCCGAAGTACGTCGAAATCGAGACGCCCGAAGGCCCCAAGAAACTCGCCAACGATTTTGTGTTTGCCATGACCGGCTACCGGCCAGACCTCGAGTTTCTCGCCTCGCTGGGCATTCGCCTGGAGCCCCAATCGCAGAAGCCGCGCATCGATCCCGAAACACTGGAAAGCGATCGCCCGGGGATTTTTCTCGCTGGGGTCATCGTCGCCGGAATGCACACCAACGAGATTTTCATCGAAAACGGCCGTTTTCACGGCAAACAGATCGCTGAAGCGATTGGGAGTTCTCTGCTATGACTCGACGAGACTTTACCAAACTAGCGGCCGCGGCCATGGCAAGTCCGGCGCTGGCGGCTATCAATTCCAGATTCAGCGGCGTCATGATTGGCGCTCAAACCTACAGCTTTCGCACTCTTCCTTCGCTCGACGATGCGATCGCCGCGATGAAAGATATTGGTCTCGGCTACGCAGAGCTCTGGCAGAACCAAATTGAGCCGAAGGATCGATCGCAGATCGCCGCCTGGCGCACGAATCCGCCCCTGGACGAAATTCGCGGCGTTCGCAAAAAGTTCGACGACGCGGGCATCGACCTATACGCCTTCAACTACAATTTTCGCGACGAATTTACCGACCAGCAGATCGAGCAAGGCTTCTTGATGGCGAAGGCCATGGGCGTGACGCGGATCACCTCCTCGGCCAACGTGGATGTTTCGCCGCGTGTCGACAAGTTCGCCGAGCGGTACAAAATCTATGTCGGCTATCACAATCACGACAGCATGAAGCCGAACGAGTTCTCGACGCCGGATGATTGGAAGCAGGCGCTGGCGGGACGTTCCAAGTATACCGGCATCAATCTCGACATCGGCCACTTCACAGCTGCCAATTTCGATCCAGTCAGTTTCCTGGAAGAGCACCACGCGAAAATCCTCACGCTGCACATCAAGGATCGGAAAAAAGATCACGGCCCGAACATGCCGCTGGGCGAGGGCGATACCAATATCAAAGGCGTGCTCGGAGTTTTGAAGACCAAGAAATATCCGATCCCGGCCATGATCGAATACGAATATGGCAAGCCCGGGATGGACGCGGTCGCCGAAGTGAAAAAGTGTTTCGACTACTGCAAAGCGGCGTTAGCGTAGCGCGCGTACTCAGCCTTATCGCGCTGGCCGGCTGTCCCGGTTGTACACAACCTCACTCCCTGCGACACGACGCCGAAGTTGCCGAGGACCTCGCCATCCGTTACGCCGACGCCCGGAGCGGACCGCATTCCGGCCACTTCGAAGGCATGGCCGAGTACGGGCGGGTCAGAGACCAACGAATGGCAGAAATGTTCAAAACATTAGCCGCTCGTTATGGTGTTAGTGAGGATCAGGTCCGCGAGTCGCTCACGCGACGGCCCGTGGGAGTGGATTTGTTGGTCATGCTGTCGTTCGCGGCGTTCTACGCCTGGGTGGCCAATCTCACCGTCCGCCGGACGTCAATTGTGACGACCGCCTATGCTTCTGTCATCCTAGGCGCCGTTGCTGTACTGCTGGTCGAAACCTGGGCGATGTTTGTCGAGAGCGTTCGGCTCGGAACCGGGCATCTGAGTTATCGCCTGGAGCGAGTTCCCTGGAGCCATCACCGCCTGGCTCTGTTTGTCGCAGCCTTAGCCCTGTACTGGCTTGTGGCGATGTTTCGCCGGCGACCAATGGCGTCAGCGTGACCGTGCCGCGCCGGCGGCCGCGGGTTTCTGGACTTCCACGGGCGCTGCAGCAACGGGCTCCGCTTCCTTGCCGGCTTCTTTACGAACCAAGCCCAAAGCTTTGCGCAATTCGGTATCGATCTGCTGGCGGATGTCGGGATTGTCCTTCAAGAACTGACGCGCGTTCTCGCGGCCCTGTCCGATGCGCTCGCCCTTGTAGCTGTACCAGGAGCCACTTTTTTCGACGATGTTCTGCGCCACACCCAAGTCGATCAGATCGCCTTCGCGCGAGATTCCCTCGCCATAAATAATGTCGAACTCGGCTTCGCGGAACGGCGCCGCCACCTTGTTCTTGACGATCTTCACCTTGGTGCGGTTGCCCGTCACGATGTCGCCTTCCTTGATGGCGGCGATACGGCGGATATCGGCGCGCACCGACGAATAAAATTTCAGCGCGCGGCCACCGCTGGTGGTTTCCGGATTGCCGAACATCACACCGATTTTTTCGCGAATCTGGTTGATGAAGATCAGACAGGTATTCGATTTCGAAACGTTGCCGGTGAGCTTGCGCATGGCCTGCGACATCAGGCGCGCCTGCACGCCCATGTGGCTATCGCCCATTTCGCCATCGAGTTCGGCCTTGGGAACGAGCGCGGCGACGGAGTCCACCACCAGCACGTCAATCGAGCCCGAAGTGATCAACGCGCTGGTGATTTCGAGCGCCTGCTCGGCGTAATCCGGTTGCGAGACCAGCAGATTGTCGACATCCACTCCCAGCTTGCGGGCGTACAACGGATCGAGCGCGTGCTCCACATCGATGAAAGCAGCCATGCCGCCGGCCTTTTGCGCTTCGGCCACCACTTGCAGCGCCACCGTGGTTTTGCCCGACGATTCCGGACCGAAGATTTCGACAATGCGGCCGCGCGGGAATCCGCCGACGCCGAGGGCGTAGTCAAGCGAGATGGAGCCGGAAGAAATCGTCGATACCGGCACGATGGCTTCCTTCGACCCCAACCGCACGATGGAGCCTTTTCCAAACTGCTTTTCAATCTGGCCGAGCGTTAGCCCGAGAGTGCGTGCGCGTTCTTTTTCGTCCATAAAACGTAGTCCTTCTAAAATGTCTCGGGGGAGAAATACTATTGTACTAGAGTTTCGGGGCGTAGTATCCTTTGCGGGCGCGCACGATCATGTCCTTGTGTCCCTTCACGCGGATCTCGACCGAATGATAAAGGCCATCCACTTTCAACGGCTCGGGACGGTAGAAGATGTTGTACTGGTGCCGCAGCTCGTTGGCGATGTTCTCGAACGATTGATCTAAATCCGAAGCCTTGAACGGGAAGAAGGACTGGCCGCCGGTTTCCGCGGCAAAATAGCGCAGCACCTTGTCGCCGTCGCTTTCAATGCGCGTGATGTTGGTGGAGATGGTGTAAACCGTGACGTCGGCCTTGAGCGCCATCTCGAGCGCCTGATCGCGCGTGTAGCGGCTTTGGTTATCCTCGCCGTCGCTCAGAATCACCATGGCGCGGCGGAATTTGTAGAGCGGCTGGTCCTCCATCAGTTTGTCGCGGCAGGCGAAGAAAATGGCGTCGTACAAGGATGTCCCGCCGCCCGGGCGCAGGTTTTGAACCGCCTTCTCCAGCTCAGAAATATCGCCGGTAAGATCGGCCACCAATGCGGCCGAAGTATCGAAGCTGACGATCATAGCCTTGTCGTGCTCGGGCCGGACCGTGCCATCGATGAACGCGGTAGCGGCCTCCTGCTGGAAATGAAACCGGTCCCGAATGCTGTTGCTGGTATCGATCAGGATGGCCAGGCGCAGCGGCAGATCGGTTTCGGCGGCAAATTCGATGATGGTCTGGGGCTTTTTGTTTTCGAAAACTTCGAAATCGTCCTTAGTGAGATCGGTGATGAAGCGGCCTTTTTTATCCGAGACCGTGTAGAGCATGTTGACGCGCGAGACGTCGAGAGTGATGCGGGTCTTGTCTCCGGAATCCGGCGGCGCGGCCTTGTCGCTATTTTTTGCGGGTTGGTTGGACTGGCCGGAAAGCAGGAGCGAAAACGAGGCCACCGCGAGGAGAAGGTACAGCTTCTTCATGACGAGTGACTTTATTATACGGCGAAGGTCAATTCGTGGCGATCGCAATGAAGACGCCCGAGTAAGGGCCCGCGGAGACCGGCAGCATTCCGGCCGGTACGCCAGGATTCGCGGGGAGCGCGGAGGGCAATTGCACGTTGATTTGCGTTAGTCCGGATAGTAGGCCGGGAGCGGCGCCCGCCCATTCGGGAGTGACCGGAGTGGGAGAGACGAACGTGATCGTGGGCGTGATCGCCAGGGTGCGTAAGGTGAGCGGCGTCACTTCGCCGGCCACGCTCGGCGGGATAGTTTGGCCGCCGCCGGTGCCGAACAGCGTCACGATGGACCCGAGCTGGGCCGGATTTTGCGCGGAGTTGAGCGAGCCGTCTTGATTCAAAGCCGCAGCCTGACCGGCGCTGTTGATCTCAAAGAGGGTGATGTCTTGCGCGACAACGAAGGCTCGCATGGCGTTAGCCGGCGTTCCGTTGCCGGTCACCTGGATGGTGGTGGGGGTGGTTCCGGGCTGCAGCGAATACGGCACGATGAGATTCAACTGGCCGGAGGAAGAATAGAGCAGCGGCGCGGGTTCGCCGCCGATGGAGACTTGAACGCCGCCCAGCGAATCCGGTAACTGGCCGTTCGTCAATTGATATGGAATTCCGGGAGTTGGGCCCAGATTGCTGCCGAAGATGGTCACGATGGCCCCCGGTGAAAGATACTGCGGGTTACTAAAGATGGCGGCGTCCACGACGCATCCAACGAACGGCCCCATGGATTGGTTCTGCACGATTTCCGCGCGGCCGGAAGGCGTGTCAAGGTATGGCGTGCCATCAGAAGCGGCGCCATCGAAGTCTCCGATGTCGACCGGAAGGTAAGTGGCAAAGAGTTGCTGGCCGGTGGGGCTCAGTTCCAGATAGGCGGAGCCGCCGCAGGGGCCGGACACCAGCGCGTCTGGCGATACGGTGATGTTTCCCGAGGCAAGCGTGAACAGATCTCCGGCTGCGTTGGTCACCATTTGGCCGGTTGAGATCGGCTCCTGGTTGATGAGCGCCGTGCCGGTGGCATTCAGATGGATCAGCTCGGACGAAGCGGGACAACATTGGACATAGGAAGTGACCGAGGCCCACACGCTGGCATCGGGCGCGACGGCGATATCAAAGATCTGATCCGTAATCGGGGTTCCATAATACGTGGCAAACAGCAACTTGCTGCCGGTGGGATCGAGGCGCGCGACGATACCGTCCAGTCCACCCGCGTTTTGAGGCTGGTAGGCTCCCGGCGTTGTGGGGAAGCCCGCTTCGGCTTCGCCTGCGTAGTATAAGCTGCCGTCAGAAAAGAGCTGAGGAGTTGCCAACACCGTGCCGGGCAGGTAGGTGCCGTAGAGCAGCTTATCGAGGGCGGGACTCAGGTGCGCGACATATCCGTTCGCGCAAGGGTTGGTGACCCCCTGGCTGCTCTGGCAGTCGGTCTGCAATGCGCCGCTCGTCGTGGGAAGCCCGGCGGTGAAGGTTCCGGCGAGAGCCGGCAGGAGATAGAGCGATCCGTCGGGGCCGACGGCCGCGGTTCCGAGTGCGTCGGCGTTGGGGCCACCGAGATAGGTGGAGGCTTCGAGTTTTCCGGTGGTGGGATCGAGCGTGGCTGCGAAATAATCGCCCGCGACCATGCTGACGTCGCCCAGGGTGGCAGGAGGGCCGGCGTACGTGGTTTGGAAGGCGCCGGGGCTGACGGGGAAATCGGAAGAATCGGTGCTACCGGCCACGGCCAGCGCGCCAGTTGGCGTCAGGCCGATAAAACTCGGGCTATCCATGGTGCGGCCAGAGAGAATCGTGATGAATTCGAGAGCGCCGGCGGCGGAAAATTTATAGATAGCTACGTCCTGGCATGGAATCGGGCCCCCGATACCCATGCCGCAGCCTTCATCGGCGAGGGAGAATGGAGCCGGTTTTCCGGCCGCGTCCGCAATCGTGGTCGCGTAGTAGAGGTTGCTGGAGGCGTCGGAGGCCCAGAGAAGGCCCGCAGATACATAGAAGCCGGGGGCCGAATTCGGCGAGGCGGCCGCATTCAGAAGGATCGAGATTTGCAGGGGTTGGCTTGAATCGAGATCCTGCACAGCCAGGCCGAAGGTGGTTGCGGATTGTAGAACGTACCTCGCGGTTCGGCTGACGCTGCCTTGAGATGCGGATGGAGGGGGATAGGAGAGCGACGGGGCGGTGCTCGGCGTGCCAATGGTGGCGTCTAGGGATCCGTCGGAGGCGACGACGATCTGGGAAGCCTGGGCTGCGATCTGGAACGTAATGGCCTTGGGATCGACGCCGGCAGCCAGCGTGAGGTTTAGCCTGGAGGCGGCGCCCGTCGCGCTGATCGCATATTGGGCCGTGATTCCCGGATAGATCATCGACGTGACAGTCGCGGCGCCGTAAAGTGGAATTCCGGAGAACCACTGCGCCGGATTGGAGCCGGTGTAGGAGTTCACGACGCCGGGCAGCGGGTCCGAATAACTCACGGTTGGGGTGGGATTACTCGCCACAAAGCTGAACGTAGCGCCGAGCGGGGAGTAGAGAACCGACTTGGCTGTGAAGGCCGTGCCGGCGAAGCGGTTTAGAAACAAAATTCCAGTACTCGCCTGCCCTTGGTTCACTTCCAAGCCGGAGACCGGCGGCGGGATTTGCGGTGTGGGGACAGGCACTAGCGCCGCGGCATCTGCGACGGCCCATGATAACGTGAGGATCAGCAGGCTCGAAAAGAAGGGGGCCATAGCGTCGAACAATGCAATCGACGGCCCATGCCTGATGGTCTCAGTTCCGATCCTTCGTTTTCAGTGTGGATGAAGAACCGGTTTCGGCGGGAAATTCGATGATCGTCCGGGCGTTTTGCATGCAATGTCGACCCGGTGGTAATATGGTGCAATATCAGATAGGGCCAGGAGAATTTGCGTAGTGCAAAGCACCGAAAATAAATCCAAGAGTAGCGTGTCGGAGGCTTCCCAAACCGGCCGAACCCTACTAAACCTGCGGGGAATGTTGTTGCGCGGCGATTTTCAAGCGGGAGAGCGGATTTCCGAGCTGCCCTTGGTGGCGCGTCTCGGAGTCTCGCGGACCCCCATCCGTCTGGCTCTCGATCGGCTGGCTCACGAGGGCTTGCTGGAGGCTTCGCCGACCGGTGGATTCGTAGTGCGCGCGTTCAGTCTGGAAGATATCTGGGACGCCATCGAAACTCGTGGAGTATTGGAGGGCGCCGCCGCCCGTTTTGCCGCCGAGCGGCTGGAGCACACGCGCGAGCTGGCCCAATTGCGCGAATATCGCGACGAAATGGACGGCATGATCCAGGGGGATGGGGGACCGGAAACCTTCGCCGAACCCGATATCGATTCCTTCGCCCGCTATCTGGACCTCAACGAAGCATTTCATTCCGAGATCGTGACGCTGTCGAAGAGTCCCATGCTGCGGCGTGCGCTGGAGCGCGTAACATCGGTTCCATTTGCGTCACCGAGCGCGATGCTTTATGCGCGATCCAGGCTGCCACGTGCTCCCCAGGTGTATGCCATTTCCCACGAGCACCATCGTGCCATCGTCGAAGCCATCGAGCAAAAGCATGGCACACGCGCCGAAGCTCTGGCGCGCGAACATTCCGGTATGACCCGGCGCAATGTGGAACTGGCCCTGTCCGACACCAGTATCCTTAGTGGTGTGCCGGGCGCGTCGCTGATCCGGATTCCCGCCGCAGTATAATCGATACGGCCACTCCGGCCCAGCGCTACCGAGCCGCGACCGTGAGGAAGCGGCCTCAAACTATGGAAAATCTTGTAAACCTGACGACACAGGATGGCATCGCCGTCATCACAATCAACAATCCGCCCGTGAACGCCATCAGCCCGGGCGTTCCTGAGGGTCTGGTATCGGCGCTGGATGCGGCGGAGAAAGATCCGGCGGCCCGCGCCATCGTTATCATTGGCGGTGGACGAACGTTCATCGCCGGAGCGGACATTAAGGAGCTGGAGCTGGCGGCGGCGGGGCGGGGAAGCGGCCCACCGGAATTTCACGGGATCCTGGCTCGAATAGAAGACGCGAGCAAGCCAGTGGTGATGGCCATCCATGGAACCGCGCTCGGCGGCGGCAACGAAGTCGCCATGGCCGGACATTATCGCGTGGCGGTTCCGGACGCGCAGATTGGCCAGCCCGAGGTGAATCTCGGAATTATTCCGGGCGCTGAAGGCACGCAGCGATTACCACGCCTGGTGGGAGTAGCAGCGGCGGTGGACCTGTGCGTATCCGGGAAGCCGATCCGCGCGCCTGAGGCGCTGAAGCTCGGTTTGATCGACCGCGTGATTGAAGGCGACCTGCTCACCGGCGCCCTGGCGTTTGCGCGCGAGATCGCGGAGAAGGGCGGGCCGCTGCGCAAAACGCGCGAGCTCACCGACAAGCTGGGTTCCGAGTTCGTGGATGCCTCGATTTTCGTGGCCGGCCGCGATCAGGCCCGTAAGACCCGCCGCAACATGCAGGCGCCCCTCAAAGTGGTGGACGCCATCGAAGCCGCCGTCACCCTGCCGTTCGACGAGGGCTGCAAGAAAGAGCGCGAGATTTTCGAGGAGTGCATCGCTTCCGATCAAGCCCGGGCGCTCATTCATGCCTTTTTCGCCGAACGCGCCGTGTCCAAGATTCCTGACATTCCCAAAGACACGCCCGTTTATCCCATTCGCGAGGCGGCGATTATTGGCGCCGGCACCATGGGCGGAGGAATCGCGATGGCGTGCGCCAATGCTGGCATTCGAGTGTTGCTCAAGGAAGTAGAACAGGCGGCGCTTGACCGCGGCCTGGCGACGATTAAGAAGAATTACGAGAATTCGGTAAAAAAGGGGCGCTTTTCACAAGAAATCATGGACCAGCGGATGGCGTTGATTCATCCGCAACTCACTTACGACGGTTTCGAGCAGGCCGATCTGATCATCGAAGCGGCGTTTGAAAGCATGGACCTGAAGAAGCGGATTTTCCGCGAGATCGATAAAATCGCGAAGCCCGATTGTGTGCTCGCTTCGAATACATCGACGCTCGATATCGACGAGATCGCCTCGGTCACTGCGCGGCCGGGCATGGTGATTGGGCTGCATTTCTTCAGCCCGGCGAACGTGATGCGGTTGGTCGAGATCGTCCGCGGCAAAGCCACCAGCAAGCAGGTGGTCGCGACGGCGCTGGCGATCGCCAAGAAGCTAGGCAAGGTCGGCGTGGTGGTGGGCAACTGCTGGGGCTTCGTCGGGAATCGAATGATGCTGCCTTACATGCGCGAGGCTCAATTTCTGGTGGAGGAAGGCGCGACGCCCGAGCAGGTGGATCGCGCGCTCACCAATTTCGGCATGGCGATGGGCATTTTCGCGGTCGACGATATGGGGGGCATCGATGTGCAGTGGCGCGTGCGCCAGGAACGCAAGCACGCCGAAAAGCCGGGCGTGCGCGTGCCTCGGGTGCTCGAAAAGCTGTTTCATTCCGGACGTCTGGGGCAGAAGACAGGCGCGGGTTGGTATCGCTACGACGAGAATCGCAAGGCTTCGCCCGACCCCGAAGTTCACGCGCTTATCGAGAAGACCGCGCACGAAAGCGGCATTGAGCGCAGGCACATCAGCGACGAGGAAATCATCGAGCGCTGCATCTACATCATGATCAATGAGGGCGCGAAGATCCTGGCGGAAGGCTACGCGTTACGCGCCGCCGACATCGACGTGATCTATCTCACCGGCTACGGGTTTCCTGGCTATCGCGGCGGACCTATGTGGTATGCCGACACGGTCGGATTGGGGAAAGTTCGCGACCGAATCGCCGAGTTTCACAAAAAGCACGGTGAATTTTGGGAGCCCGCGCCGCTGCTCAATAAACTGGCCGATTACGGCGAGACATTTGCGTCCTGGGACGCGTCCCGCGCGCAAACTCCGGCGCTAGTGTAGACGATATCGGACCTGAACAGCATGAATTTATCCAACCTAGTCGCCATCGACACGCATGTACACATTGAGCCGGAACCGACCGGCAACGCCGCCGAAGAGGCAGCGCGCAAGTACTTCGGAAACGCCGGAGTCAGTTACGGCCGCAAGGAACTAGCCGATTATTATCGTTCGCGGAACATCGGCTGCGTGGTGTTTTCAGTCGACGAGAGGCTCACCGGACGGCCGCAAGTTCCGAACGACGAAGTGGCTGCGTTCGCGGCCGAAAACAGCGATATTGTGATGGCTTTCGCGAGCGTCGATCCCATGCGCGGCCCCGAAGCGGTGAAGGAAGCACGGCGGCTGATCGCGAGCGGCGGCATTCGCGGATTCAAGCTGCATCCTCCGCTGCAGCAGTTTCACGCCAACGACAAAGCCGCATATCCTTTTTACGAAGTAGTGGCGGAAGCGAAGCTGCCGGTGATTTTTCATACCGGGCACAGCGGCATCGGGACCGGAATGCCGGGCGGCGGCGGGGTGCGGTTGAAATATGGAAATCCCATGGATATCGACGACGTCGCGGTGGATTTCCCCGATATGCCGATCATCATGGCGCACCCGTCTTTCCCCTGGCAGGACGAAGCGATTTCGGTGTGCCTGCACAAGCCGCAAGTCTACATCGATCTGTCGGGATGGTCGCCCAAGTATTTTTCACCGATTTTGATCCAATACGCGAATACGCTGCTGAAAAAGAAGATGCTATTCGGCTCCGATTATCCGTTGATCACGCCGGATCGATGGATGGCCGATTTCGCCGCCATTGCCATTCGCGATGAAGTGCGGCCGCTCATCTTGAAAGACAACGCAGCGCGGTTGTTTTCGCTAAGTTAACGGGCCGCTTGCTCACGCGCGCGGTTCCGTCAGGGAGTCGGTCCTCTATATAGCCACGGCCATTCGCACCGGTATCGGCGTTCCACTCGAGCCCACATCGTCGGCGTGCGGAAAGCATACCTCGTAGCGCCGGTAAACATTTTCCCAGACCGCGTCCCACGAATATCGCTCGGCGGATTGCCGGGCACGTACACGCATCTCAGGCAGGCGTTCGGGATCGCGCGACCATTGTAAAATCCAGCGCGCAAACTCTTCGGCGCTGCTTGCAAGCTGACCATTCTCGCCGGGATCAATCAAGTATTTCGGGCCGCCTTCCCGCGTCACAATCGCCGGTACGCCCGAAGCCATTGCTTCCAGCACGACGTTGCCGAACGTGTCGGTGGCGGAGGGAAACACGAACGCATCCATGGACGCATACGCGCGGGCTAGATCTTCACCCCGCAGAACGCCGGGCAAAGTGGCCCGCTCCATCACGCTGCTCAACCACGCGTGCTCAGAGCCGTAGCCGACGATCAGAAAACGATAGTTGCTCATTCCCGCTCGGATCAGCGCCTGCTCAATTGCGGCCAGCAGCCGGACATTCTTTTCCGGGCTGAGCCTGCCAACATAGCCAATAACGAAATCACCATCGTGACGGTCGCGGCGGCCCGGAGAAAACAATTCCGTGTCGATGCCGCGCGACATCAGGAAAGCTGGGCGTCCCGTGCGTTCCGCCAGCATCTGTACCAGCTCGGCATTCGGCGCGAAAACCAACTTCGCGAGACCGTAAAACCAAACGCACCGATTCAGCGCCTTCACCTCGAACCAGCTTGCGGCGGACGAGCAGGCCCGTTCCGGCAGGAACCGAAGCATTTGGGCCAGCCGTCTCGCACCGAACTCGTGCAGGTTGGTGTGCCACGATGCCACCAGCGGCACGCCGAGTTCATGCGCCAGAATCGCGCCGAGAATCCCCGAGTCGCTTGGCCCGGTAATGTGCACCAAATCGGGTTTGAATTTGGCCAGCGCGGGACGAAGCTTCGAGAGATAGCGCAGCAGAAGAAGATCGATCGCCAGATCGTGCTCTAGGCGGCATTTGACCAATCCACGGTGAAATTCGAACGTGGTCACCGAGTCTTCTTGAAACACACACGTGCGCGGGCCCGCGTGCAACGAGAACATCGGCAGCGATCGCCTCCGAGCGAATCGCACAAATTCCCGGCTGGTGAGGGCGACCCCGTTCACTTCGTGAAAACTGTCGGTGAAAAACGCGACCCGGCGTGCGCCGGCGCCATTCGCACTCACAAGGTCACCTCTTCGGGATTAGCGAAGGCGCCTCGCAGGAACCGGCGCATACGCGGCGCGGCGGCGAATTGCATGGCCCCGACGAACAACCTCACTGCCGCGGGCGTCCGGTCGCCGAACGACTCAGTCAGTGAACGCACCTTCCCGTCGTGCCACAAATAGAACACGCGATCGCTCCACAGCCGCCAACCTTTGGCATGGTGCTCGTAGGTGCGCAGCACGTCGATCATGTTGTGGAAGATGCGCTGCGCGTACTGTTCCCGATAATGCCGCAGCACGAACACGTTGCTCCATCCATCGCGCACTTCCTCAGCGAATTCCTGGAAGGTTTCGGCATTGGTGAGATTCAGCAGCGCATTGGGCTCGATGGCGTGTCGATCGCCGCCTGAAATCACCGGTTTTCGTTGAGCCTTTGCTAGCCCAATGACGTCGCGGTTTTCCTTCCACGGCCGCAGCCCGTTGAGTTCGAGCGCGTGCAGATGTGGCCCGAACCGCCGCAGAAACTCCAGCGTGACATCTCGATGCGCGGCTTGCCCGATTCCACGTTCATCCCACAGAGGGTGATTGAAGACGATCAACACCTGCTCGATCGACGCGAGCGCCGTTAGGATCTCACCCAGCCGGGCGTCGTGCGGCTTTTGGCGGTAACTGTCCATATCGGCCCAAATTTCGCGGGCGCGCGCCGCTGGCAGGTTATGCACTCCCAGGTGAAAAAATGTCGGGCCAAACGACACGGTCCACTCCACTGAGATCGGCGTGCCGCGGCATTCATCGAGCACTTGCAGCGATACCGGCGCTTCGATATTGTCATGGTCGGTGAGCGAGACGATCGCGTTTCGATCCAGCGCTTCGATTTGCGATTTTTCGAGCAGCCATGCATCGTGCGGCCCGAGCGGCGGCGTCCACCAGCCTCGCGTCAGGTCGAGCGTTGCCTTATGTCTCTTGCGATAAACCGCGGCGCCGTGACGCATGACCGCCGAGAGAATTGGGGCGCGCGTGGCGGCGTGGTAGATGAAATCCAGGCTCTCGCGCGAGTACAGCGTGTGGCTATGCAAAGACACGCCCGTGCGGAAACGGCCAGCGGCCGCCGCGTCCTTCCACTGCAGCTGAATCGAAGAATTCATCAAGCGCTCTCCTTGGAATAGTCGGACGGGAACACAGAGGGGATGGCGGATTGGCCGGTCTCGCGCTCCACTTCGAACGTGAGGCGAAGAAACGATCGGGGACGGTATTCGATGCGGATGGGAATGCCGCTCTCGTCTCCCGCCGCATAAGTAGTGCGAAAATCGGCGCGGCGCGCGCCGGCCAGATCGTGGATCGTGCCGGCCAGTTCCAAAATATGTTCCGCGTGCCGGCGCGTCTCCAGCCAATAAAGTTTTCCCGCATGCAAGAATTGCCGGCGGACCAAAATGTCCTGGCAGAGCGCCGCGCCGCGCATGGCGTGCAGGAATGTGGTGGCGGCGCCGGCAGAGCTTTCCCGCGGAGGCGTTTGCGGCTCGTGCCGCAGAGCGCCCGAAAGCGTCGCGTACACATTGGACCAATTGCAATCGGGACCGAGGTCAAGGGTGTCGATCCAGGTTTGAATCTTCGATTCGCCGCCCGATCCATTGGTCCGGCCGCGCGCGATGAGGCCCTCGGCGCCGCCGGTCGAGGAGGCCAGCGCCTTTTTGCCTTGTTCGAGGCTTTCTTCGCGCGACCACGTCATCAGACCGGCGAACGACAGTTCGGTCGCGTCGCCTCTTCCCGGTCCCCGGATGACGACGGCTTCGCGCAGAATGCCGAACCGGTTCAGGCCATGCGCGCGGGCTGGGTCCGATCCGGCCGCGAATTGAAGAGCCATCGCGGTGGCGTCTGGATCGCGGCTGATTTCAACCGATGCATAGGCGCCGCCGGCCGCCTGCCGCGTGAACAGTGGCGCGCCCAGCAGCAGGATGCTCGCGTCCATGCGGTACCGGCGCTGGAAGACGGTGGACGGAGCAAAACCGCGCAAACTGAGACCAACCGGATCGAGGCCGATTCCGGTGGACGCCGCCGATCGCTTGCCGAGCAGGGCGAGCAGCCAGGATCCCATAAGTGTACGTCGAGATAGTCCCCGGCCGTGTTCCATGCCTCAAATCTGGGGCATGAGTGTTTAACACCTAGTGTATCTTCCGTGAATTGTTTATAACAAAACTAGCCTCTAATGTTTTAGGGGCGATTCTTGACGACGATCGGGTTTATTTGTGCACGTTGACGGTCTGCTCGCCCGAAACATAGGCTATGTATTCGGTGCCGCTGGCGGCGATCAGGTTTTTGTCTTTGAGATCATGGGCCGACTCACTAGGCGTAGCAAACGGGCGCGTCTCGGCTCCGTCATCTCGGGCCGCTGGCGTCGCGCGCAGTTCGATCTTGCCGTCGTCCACCGACACGGCTGAGATCAGCCGAAACCTGGCTTTGCTGCGCTCGCCGAAGAAGTTCCTTTTTCCGCCCAGCGCGGCGACTACGCCAGTGACGATGGACCCCTTGGCTATCACCGTCGCGGGGCCTCCTTGGAGACCCTCCACAACGCGGAAGTGGATGGTCCGGCCGACCTCAGTGTCCAGGGGAACATCCTCCATCAACGCGATCCGGAAGGGCAAGCCATCGGTCAGCGTCACGGCCACAACTTCGGTGGGAGCGGGAGCGCGGGGAACGGGCAGAACGGGAAGTGACGTCGCGGGAGCCGCCGCGATCTGAGGATTGGCAGGCGCCTTGGTTGTTGCCACTGTAGGCGGCGGTAGCGGTTTGGTGTTCGTCCCAAGCGGAACACTCGGAGTGGAAGGCGGAGGCGGAGCTGCCGCTGGGATCTGGCTCGCTGCATCGTTAGTCGTATCTGCGTTTGAAGGCGGCGAGGCAGCCTGCTGAGGAGCTGGCTGGGGCGTGGTCGGAACGGCCACTGTCACGGCAGGCGCTGGCGTTGGGGAGGCAGCATGGCGATGCGTCTGCCACCAGGCGCCCCCGATTGCTAAAGCCACCACCAGCGCAACGGCTCCGCCGAGTAACCACGGCTTCTTATGTCCGGGCTTATTAGCGATCGCCGACACAGGAGCCGGAGGCGGCGTGATCGATGCTGGAGCCGGTGCGGGTGCAGCGTCCGGCCGCGGCCTCACCTTCATCAACGCCACCGCCACTTCACTCATCGATTGCCAGCGGTCGTCCGGATTCTTCCGCAGGCAGCGCGAGATCAGCTCGTCCAATTCGACGGGAACCTCGGGCGCGATTTCGCGAATCGGCTTCACTTCGTCGCGCAGGACCGCCGAAAGCGTGGAGATCCCCGAATCCCCATCGAAGGCGCGATGGCCGGTGACCATCTCGTAAAGCACGGCGCCGAACGAAAAGATGTCCGACCGCGCGTCCACCTTCAGGCCTTCGGCCTGCTCGGGCGACATATAGTTCACGGTGCCCATGATGGAGCCTTCCACGGTCAGCGGCGCCGCGGTTAGGGTGGCCGGGTCTTCGGTCTGGGCGGAATCGTCTGACGGAGAACGCAAGCGTGCCGTGGGATCCATCAGCTTAGCCAATCCGAAATCCAGGATCTTCACCAGGCCGGAACCGGTGACCATCACGTTGGCGGGCTTGAAGTCGCGGTGGATGATGCCCGCCGCGTGCGCCGCCGCCAGCGCGTTAGCCATTTGTGTCGCAATCTGCAATACCTGCGCGACGCTCAGCCGTCCCGCCGCGATCATTTGGTGCAAGGTCTGCCCGGCGACGTGTTCCATCACCATGTATTGCGTGTCGCCTTCGGGAAGGATGTCGTGGATAGTGATGATGTTGGGGTGGTTGAGCGCCGAAGCCGCTTGCGCCTCCTGGATGAACCGGCGGCGGCGCTGGGGATCGCGCGTTCTTCCGGGGCTCAGAACCTTCACGGCGACAATCCGGTTCAGCCGCGAATCGCGCGCCTTATAAATGTCGCCCATGCCGCCCGAGCCCAGCTTTTCCAAGAAGGCGTAGTGTGAGACGGTCTGGCCGACGATGGTTTCCATGGGTTGCCGGAGTCCGGGGCGCTGCAATTTGCCGTGAGGGCCTGCGCGCATTATCACCCGAAAGTTAGAGGCCGTGCAATGGGGCTCGACCAGGTCTGTACTGGACTCCAGTGCCCGCAAAACGTGCTTTGTACCGGTACGGGCTGCAAATTGTTCTTGTTTTCACCGATTCTGCGCCTCGATCATAACGTTTTTCAATCACATCGGAATTGGTAACTCACCTGCAAGAGCAATCGTGAGACCGACTGGGCCGCCACTCGAAGCGGCCGAGTGGAAGGAGATCTAAAATGCTGTATTATGCTTTGGTATTTCTATTGATCGCGATTGTGGCGGCGATACTCGGGTTTGGGGGCGTGGCAATCGTGTCGGCGGGGATCGCGAAGATTCTGTTCTTCGTTTTCATCGTACTTTTCCTCGTTTCGCTGGTCACTCATCTGGCGCGGCGGGTGTAGCTGCCCACTCATCGCAGGGAGCCCCGTATCGGCCGGTTGGCCTGTGCAGGGCTCCCGTACACTCCCCCTTAAGCATTTCTTTAAAACCTGCGCGCGTGCGTTGCGCTATTGGCGGCGGAAAATGTCTCAGCCGAGGGCGTCCGAAGCAGACGGCAAACATCGGTGAGCATCATTCCCAAAGCCAATATCAGGAATCCGTAGGTGACCTTGTTCCGAATCGTCGATTGCATAGCGCTGCCTCCTAACGCAATTTCATCCCCATACCCTTCGTCGCGAACCAACAGTCAGTTACGAGCCGCTGCCTCCTCGACAGAGAAGCAAAAGGCTTGGCCGCTATTGAAGCCAGACACATTTGATTTCTCCAACCCGCGTTTGTGCGGCCGTTTGTTCCAAGTTCTTTTGCCGCAGGATGACTCCCTGGCCGTCGGCGTCGAACCAGATCTCCGAGAGGAGGTACCGCCCTTGGTAGCTGTCGAAAACCAATCGAGCTGGTTGCTGTTTGCCAAATTTGCGCCTCGAGGCTAGGCATTCCAAGCCGACCCCGGCCACCTTTTGGTTTTGAATTCGGATGCTGCGGCCCAGGTCCGCCTGCTTCACCGAGTAGGTGCCGGGCGGAAGAGTCCGTTCGTCTATTTGGAACGGGAAGGGCACTTGAGCGACGCGAGTTTTGGGCAGTTGCTCCATCACTAAAGCGGCGGCGATGGGAACGCCGATACCGATCATCAACCGGAGAACGGTTCGTTCAATCATTTGGGAAGTCCGCGCGCAGCAAGAACACGTCAATGGCCACCTTTGGATCGACGCGTGGGCGGTGCCGCGGGCGGGAAGATTGTACGATAAGTTATTGCGAGGACGAGCCTAGCCAGAGCCGGCACTCCTGAGAGAGGAGGCTGGACCAGGGGCGGGTGAGAACCAATTGATTTCTTTTGGTGAATCTTTTGATGAGTGTTGGCATAGGAAAAAGCAGCTTGCCGAAATCGAAGACGGGAGTCGAGCCCAGATTGTTAGCCGTGCGGGGGCCTCTGAAAGGCCAGGTGATCGCTTTGCCGGAGGGCGAATACTGGGTCGGCCGGCAAGCCAGCAACGATTTGCAATTGGAGGATAACGCGGTCTCGCGCCGCCACTGCCTTTTTATCCGCTCGGGCGATGGGTGCACGCTGAAGGATTTGGACAGCCGTAACGGGACTTTCGTCACCGGGACGCCGGTTTCCGAACAGCAGTTGACGCCGGGCGATGAGATTCGGATCGGCGGCTCGGTGTTTTGCTTTCTGGTGGACTCGAACGCCGGCCTGCCTCCCGAAAAAGAGGCGTCCAGTTCCAACACCCGCGAGTTGCGCCTGGAAGACTCGCTGTATCTTTCCTCCGACGAATATACGGTCCTGCCGCCTTCGGCCCGCGCCCTGCACGACCTGCGGACGCTGCTCCGCGTCAGCACCCTGCTCCACTCCTTTCGCGGGCTGCATGACACCACGTCCGCTTCGGCGGCCGAGATTCTACGCAGCCACCTGACTTCTTTACTGCTGGATTTGATTCCGGCGTCCCACGCCTCCATCTTTATTCCCGGCTCGCATATGGAAAAGGGCCACGCTAGCGCTCAAGTTTTGGAGAGAACCATCGCCGAGCGGGTCGTGATTTGGCAGGAGGGGGCCGAAAACAACGGTCTTTCGATTCTGGCGGCTCCGCTCATCATTCGCGGCGAGGTTGCGGCGGTGGTGTACGTGGAATCGGTGGGCGCCGAACACGAATTTGACGAAGGACACCTGCAACTGCTCACCGCCGTCGCCGGCATGGCGGCCGTCGCCTGGGAGAATGCCACGATTCTCGGCTGGCTGCAGGAAGAAAACGAACGTCTGCAAACGGAACTCAAGATCGAGCACGGCATGGTGGGGGTGAGCGAGAAGCTAAGCGAACTCAGGCGCCAGATCGCTAAAGTGGCGCCGACCAATTCCAACGTGCTGATTCTGGGCGAGAGCGGTACGGGCAAGGAACTGATTGCCCGGGCGCTGCATCAAAATAGCCTGCGCGCCGCGGGTCCTTTCGTGGCTATCAACTGCGCCGCGTTAACCGAAACGCTGCTCGAAAGCGAACTGTTCGGGCACGAACGGGGCGCATTCACCGGGGCGATCACGCAAAAGAAGGGCAAGCTCGAAGTGGCCGAGGGCGGAACCGTATTTCTGGACGAGATCGGTGAGCTTTCGCCCGTGCTGCAGGCCAAGCTCCTGCGCGTCCTACAGGAGCGCGAGATGGAACGCGTCGGCGGCACCAAAACCATTCCACTCAACATTCGATTGCTGGCCGCCACCAATCGAGACTTGCAGGAGGCCGTCCAGAAAGGCGATTTCCGGCGCGACTTGTTCTACCGCTTGAACGTGGTTTCGCTCCAGGCCCCGCCCTTGCGCGAGCGTCCCGAAGACACGCTGCCTCTGGCCGAACACTTCGCCAAGAAGTATGCCGCCGAGTGCGGGCGCAAGATCGTGGGCCTGTCGATGGAAGCGCGAGCTTACCTGCAAAGCTATGCCTGGCCCGGCAACGTTCGGGAACTGGAGAACGCCATCGAGCGCGCCGTGGTGTTGGGTTCGGCCGAAACGCTGCTGGCGGAAGACCTGCCGGAGCAAATCCGTGAATCGCGGCCCGCCGCCGTCTCGGCCAGTATGTACGAGGAAGCGGTGGAAGCCGCCAAGCGCCAGGTGGTGCTGCAGGCCTTCGATCAGGTGAATCACGATCACGAGGCCGCCGCGAAAATCCTCGGCCTGCATCCCAATTATCTGCACAAGCTGATCCGGACCATGAGTTTGAAGCCGGCGTTGAAGCGGGGGCGGAAATAGGCGCCCCACTTCCGAGCCGCGACCTGCGATTCATCCCAACTCCGGGATCTAAACTGAAGGTGACATGCGCACCGCTTCTCGCGCGTCGCTGACCTTGCTGCCGCTGGCATTGCTCAGCGCCCAACCATTGCTCCGGGCCCAACCGAGCCCCGACATCCGCGTGGATGTTGACCTGGTCACGGTAAGCTGCTCGGTCACCGATCATGGCGGTGTACCCGTAAAGGGGCTCAAGCGCGAAGATTTCCAATTGCGCGACAACGGCCAGCCGCGCCAGATCAGCAATTTCTGGCAGGAATCGGACCTGCCGCTCACCATCGCTTTCGTCGCCGACGTCAGCGGCAGCCAGGCCGGGTTCATCAAGAGTCATCGCGAAGCCGTCGCTCAGTTCTTCAAGCAGGTGATGAGCCCGGGCGACCGTGCCATGCTGGTGGAAGTGTCGGGTCAATCGCGGCTGTTGTCGGATTTGACTGACTCGTCCGACGCTCTTAATGCCGCAGTGGAACGAATCGGCACGCGCGAAGGAAAACAGTCGCCTATGCTCGGTCCGCCTTGCCGGAACCCCAGCTTTCCACACACCTGCGGTGGGACCGCTCTTTGGCACGGCGTGTATTACGCCGCCCAGCAGCTAAAACCCGTGTCGGGGCGCAAAGCGGTCATCATTCTCTCCGACGGCATGGACACCGGCAGCGATATCAGCCTGACCAACGTCATCGAAATGGCCCAATCGGCGGGAGTAGTGGTCTACACGATCAAGTACGCCAATCCGATGCGCTTCATTTCGCTCGCGGCCACCATCGCCCAAGCCGTCAGCCGCGGCCTGGAGCGCCTTTCTCGCGAAACCGGCGGTCTGAACTTTCCGAATCCCGGTCACAAGATCTCGGATGTGTTCGCCCAGATCGAATCCGATCTCCGAAATCTGTACATGCTCGGTTTCACTCCGCCCACCGATGCGCGCGACGGCCAATTTCACAAGCTCGATGTGACGACCACACAGCTCAACCTGATCGTCCGCTCTCGCGCCGGCTATTGGGCGGGGGGGATTTACAGCACAAAGCCCTGAGACAGCGCAAAGCCCTGATCGCGGCCGAAACATTTCAGGCCCGGCGGCGTTATTATTGTTAAATCTAAGGAGAAGAGGTCACCATGAGCAATTACTTGGCTTTGGGTCTTGTTTGCGGGCTTTTTGCAGGCGCCGCGTTTGCCGCCGACGATGTGGCGAGCGCGGTCGTCGCGACTGTGAAAACCGTCGACAAGGGCACTAAGACCGTGGTGGTGAAGACCGCCGACGGCACCGAACACACGTTTCACTTCATCGGCCGAACTGTCGCGCACGGCGCGGAGGCCACCGCCAAAGGCAGTAAGGATGCGTTTGAGGGCATGAAGGAAGGCGACGAGGTGGTTGTGCATTACACGGTGAAGGGTACCGAGAAGACGGCGCAAGAGGTAGATCACATCGGCAAGGATGGATTGAAGGCCAGCGAAGTCGTGGTGAAGAGCGTCGATCACGGCGCGAAAACCGTCACGGTGAAAACGGCCGAGGGCGCTGAGGAGACCTACCATATCAGTGACCGAGCTGTTAAAGAATCGGGCAAGGGATTGGAGAAAGCCGGCAAGGTCACCATCTACTACACCGACGACGCCGGGAAAAAAGTCGTGCACTTTTTCAAGCAGAGTTGAGCGTCTTCAGCCATATATCGCCGCGCGATTGGCCCCTTTGGCTCACCGTGGCCGTATGGGCTGTCTTTAGCATCTATTGGGACAACGCGCGAAAGAACCCCGCGCCGGCCGCCAAGTCGGAATCGCGCGCATCCCGAAGGTTGCATCTTTTGTTGGCAAATGCCGCGCTCATTCTGATATTGGTTCCTGTCCCTGGATTAAGAGAGCGGTATCTGCCTGCGTCGCCGATCGTGTCCTCGATGGGGCTTTTCCTTCAAGCGCTAGGCGTGCTGCTCGCGATTTGGGCGCGCCGCCACTTGGGACGTAACTGGAGCGGTGAAATCGCAATCAAGGTGGACCATCAGCTGGTGCGAAGCGGCCCCTACGCTTTGGTTCGGCACCCCATCTATACAGCGCTACTGGCGATGTACGCCGGGTCTGCGGTGGTGTCGGGCGAGTGGCATGCCCTACTTGGCCTGGCGCTGGCCGCCATCGCCTATGGCCGCAAAATCCAGCTCGAAGAAACGAATCTATTGGAGTCCTTCGGAGCGGGGTATCGCGAATATTGCGGCCGGACGTGGGCCCTATTGCCAGGTGTGTTTTAGAGGCGTGCGGCTCAGAATTGCCACTGATTGTTTGCAAAGTTTACTGAGCCGCGACCGTGAGGGAGTCGGTCCCGAAAGGCCTTTTTCAACATCCTGTTACCATCCGATCAGCTGCATGCCTCGAAAGGAGTATCGAAAGACTCCTAGGGCGGGGGATTCGGCTTTCCGCCCGTTGGGCTAACATACAGCCTAAGGGTTGACGTGTATTATTCGCCATTGCTTGCTGTTATCACGCCTAGCGATAGCGAACTCCTTCATCCGACGCATGCCCCCACCATTCGGTGGTGGGTTCGGAAATTCGGATGGCTGGTCGGCGTCACCTTCGTTCCAGGGTTGATTTCGCAGGCATGGGGAGTGGATGCCAGGCCGGCAATCCACCAGGCGCGCGGAGGCGTAACAGACTTCCATCACACCGAGTGGAACGGCCTCGGAGCGGTCTTCGATATCAAACAGTCCTCTGAGGGATATCTTTGGCTGACGACGTCGAAAGGCGTCCTACGGTTCGACGGAGTTCGGTTCCAGTCGGTAGAGGAAGTAACCCGTGGAGCCGCGCACGATAGCGAGATCGACTCAGCCTTCCTCTCCTCAGACGGAGGCCTTTGGCTGACCACGCAGGCGCCGGACTTCTTCTGTGGAAGGACGGACGGCTTACCGATTTCCCAGACCGGCGCTGCACTCCAACCCGCAAGCAGGGACAGATAGTCGAGGACCGTGACGGCTCGTTATGGGTGCAGGCGAAAGCCGGCCTCTTCCGTCTGCGCGGGTCCGTGTGCGAGCAGGCGGGAGTGGAACTGGGATACCCCGGTGGTTTCCCGGCCGGCATCCTCATGGACAGTGATGGAACGTTGTGGGTGAAGACTCAGACCGGGCCGCTCTTGTTTCTGCCGCGCGGCCAGAGGAAGTTCCAGGTCAGCAAATACGGGGCGGGGCTGTCCACCAGCTATGCGTTTCTCCATCAGGCTCCGGATGGCACTATCTGGCTTTCGGACGATCAGGGACTCCGGCGCGTAGCCAACAAGTTGAGCGCTTCCGCTCTTTCGCCGCCCGCAACAGATGACAAGCGCAATGCTCAGTTCGGTGACTTCACCTTCGCCCCGGACGATTCTTTGTGGGCGGTGACCGAAAAGGGTGTGCAACGGTTCGACCATGTGGAGCGCTGGCCGACGCCGGTAGCCGCGGAAAAGGCTGCCGGCGAAAGCTTCACGCCGGAGCAGGGACTCAGTTCCGATGCCGTCTGGAAAGTACTAATCGACCGAGAGGGCAACCAAACCAGTGTCAACAACAGCAAGACGATTGGCAATCACCTGATCCAGTTCGGCTTCCAACTGCGGAAGGATCAGTTCGACGATCTGAACCCGACTGCCGACGTGAATGGAAGCTTTACGTTCGATGGCTCCATCACCAACGGCAAGAACAGTTCCGGCGACCCGATCAACGCGCTGGCGGATTTTCTTCTGGGCGACATCAAAACCGGTTCGTATTCGCTCGCGCAACCCCTCATCGGAAGGCGCAATTACAACCTCGGCCTGTATCTGGAGGACGATTGGAAAATCAGCCCGAAGCTAACGCTGAATCTTGGGCTGCGCTGGGAATACGAGTCGCCGATCACCACCGCCAATAACGAGTATTCGCGCGTCGATCCAACCACGGGCGCAATACTCTTCGCGGGCCAAAACGCATCCGGTTCTTTGAACCTGACTGCCTCAAAACTCAACTTCGCTCCACGCGCCGGATTGGCTTACAGCCTGACGCCCAAGACCGTGATTCGCTCGGGATTCGGAATCTTTTATGCGGGTATCTTTTCCGACCTCGGCGGCCAGGTCCTTTTTCCGGGCTACACCGTCGAGCAGGCATTCAATAATCTCGGCACGGGCATTCCGCAGCCTTTCAACCTGTCGCAAGGTTTACCCGCCGTGGCTGCCGACAACGTGCAGAATCCGCAGGCGAACATCGCCCAATTCCACTCCGCGGCGAATCCGCTTACTCTCACCGATTACAACGGATTCACCGAGGCCAGCCCGCTTCCCCTGGTAGAGCAATGGAACTTCGGCATCCAGCGCGAGATCGCCAAAGGCACCATCGTGGACGTGAACTACGTCGGAACCCATGGCGTGCACCTTCCTATCGAGCAGCCGGCGAACACCGTGCCTTACGATCCTGCGATCGATACCGCGCTGGCTTTAGCCAACACTACTCTCGCAACGCAGAAAGCGCGTCCGTACCCCGGGCATCGGCACCTTCAACTCCATCAACATGGAAGGCACTTCCACCTATCAGGCGCTGCAGGCGAGCATTCGCCGCCAGTATGGCTCCAATCTCACTTTCGTCGCCAACTATGTGCGGTCCAAGTCGATTGACGATGCGAGCGGCATTTATAACTTCTCGCAACCCTCCAGCCTCAACGTGGGACAGTTCCCGCAGCAGTTCCTCGAGCTGAACAAAGGCCTGAGCGAATTTGACCGGCCCAACGACTTTACCGCCGCGGTTCTCTACCGCACGAAGGGCAATCGCTGGGCGCGCAATTTCGAAATCTACCCGATGCTGACCGCGCATAGCGGTCTGCCGCTGTACATCGGGCAAACCAACGAGAACGCCGCGCAGACCGGAACCAATCAGCAGCGCCCGTACGACGTCAATCCGGCCGTCAGTCTTTACACTCCCGAAGTTCCCAATGGAACCGGCGTTCAATTTCTGTTGCCAACCAGCGCAGCCAACTTCCCGCTGGAGCCTGCCGGTCCTTTATTCATAGGATCGGGATCGTCGCGGGTCCAAGTGCTGCCCGTCGGTATCGGCAGTCTGGGTAGGGACGTCGTGCGCGCTCCGGAACAACTGGATCTCAACGTCTCAGTCGGTCGGTCATTTTCCCTACTCGAGCGCCTCCAGTTCACGATTCGCATGGAAGCTTTCAACGCGCTGAACCACACTAATTTCGAGGCGCCTGCTTCCAGCCTGACGTTGACCACCAATTCCGCTGGTCAGCCGATCTGGAACTCGCCGACCTACGGAGTGATCACGGCAGCCAACCAGTCCCGGTTCCTTCAATTGGTGGGCAGATTCGATTTTCGACGGGCCTCTGCACTAGATTCATTGCCATCCTCCGCCCAGGGCCTTGTAGAGTTGGACCACGGCCAGCACTTCTGGACTGAACCCTTAAAGTGAGACACTCGCAATTGACACACTTTGCAGGGAAAGGAGCTGCGAGTGTCCATGACGCGAAAGGGAAGGCATCCGTTAGAGTTCCGCCAGATGGCGGTGGAACGGATGA
>JBKQHJ010000244.1:0-203921 GCA_052148835.1 Bryobacteraceae bacterium | reverse complement strand
AAACCCGTTCCGCCCGTGGGAGCGGCAAGAGCGCGTACAGCGTGCTGTATGGCCATCAAATCGGGCGGAACGGGTTTCGACGATGCCGGCGACGTACGCGTTGCCCTGCAGACGGCCGAAGAAGACTCCCGCAGCGCCTATTCGCTCGGCTACTATCCGTCCGAGGATGCTCTAGACGGCAAGTTTCATCGCCTCACCGTGAGCGTGGCTGGCGAAAAATCCGCGCATCTTGAAATCCGCTACCGTCCCGGTTATCTGGCGACGAAACAGGCCCTGGCCACGTTTGTGGCTCCGCGGGCGGAGGCCATCGCCCACATTCTCGAGAACCCTCTGGACGCCACCGCGATCGGGCTCACCGGCCATGTCACCGAGGGTGCCAAGCCCGGGCTGTATCAACTGCGCGTGACGGTGGATCTGCATGATGTACATCTGGAGCGGAACGGTAGCCGGTCGGTAGGGAAGTTAGAGCTTGCGCTTTCGGCAGGCGGCAAAGTGCGCGTCCAGACTATCGAGATCGCGCTCACGGATGCGGAGCTTGCTGAAGCTCTGGAGGGTGGGTTTACGGTTAGCGCGACCGGCATCTCTGCTTCGCCGGGCAGCAGCCTGCGCGTGGTTGCGCGCGATCCTTCCACTGGCGTGGCTGGATCGTTGAAAGTCCCGGTTCAGCAGTAGCTTTGGAATTGGGCCGGCGGGCCCGCGAAAAAAGAAAAGGTTCCAAGTGACCCAGTCGGCAGTCCGCTCTCCAGCCGGCATGCACGGCTAGAGCTTAGCATGCAGCGTGTCGGAAGTCTCCTTCTTTCGCTCCCCGCAACAGTCTTTTTCTTGACCAGCTGCGCTTCAACGCTCCAGAATTCCCTTGCCTTAACACCTGCTAGAAGCCAGCGCCTCGAAACGGCCTTTCGCTCGCCCGCAACGACTGTTTTCCTTCGAAAACCACCGTGGCGAGGTCAACGCTCCCGACCTATCTCTTCGGCGAAATTCTAAGCTTTTCTTCCAGCCCGTTCGGCTTCATGCTCCCAATCCTCTGCCACGCTCTTCACCTGGCCGGGGATGCTCATCGCTCAAAGCCCGTTGCCGTATCGCAAGCCCAGAACTCTCAAACGTCCATCCAACTTTCGCTCCCCTTCGGGACTGGCGTCCCTGCTGGATCACAGCGCTCGGTCGGCGGCTCGATCTGAGAAGCCTACCTTTGTGTCCGGCCCGATAACCCTTCACTCCCCGAACGCGTTAATTAGTCTTAGTAACTAAGCGCGCCCGGATCGCTGCTCCAGATTCGTTACCGTCCACCAGGCTTACTGCTCTCTGAACCTCTTGGAACCACGTCCATGATTGCGCGAAAGCCCCAAAGAGTCAACTGTTAAATGTCAATGACAGAGCCTTTTCCAAAACTTTTATACACTATAGAATCAATAGTTTATGGGGCTTCTAATGTGAACAAAATGTGGATAAAACGGGAATACTAGTAAATGTTTGGAGGAATACCGCGAGGTCACTCCACCAGCTTCAAAATCGCGCCCGTGTCGGTTGCCACCCAGATGTCGTGCGCATCGGGCGCCGCGATGATGGCACGCTGTGCCACCACGCGATAATCCACGTCCATCTCCCGCCAGACTTTCAGGTCGGCGCTTTTCAGCATCTTCAGCTTTCCGGGGATGGGAGCCAGCGTGGAATTTCCAGGCGGCTCGATGGTGGCCAGGACAGCGCTGCCATCGCTCAGCAAAGCGATATCGGTGGCGGCGCGGTCGCGTTCGGCAAAAATCACGCGCCCCTCGGGACGGCTCAGCAACGTTTCAAACACGGCCGAGCCCACCGGATACTTGGGGTCGGAGTAGAGCAGAAGCGACACCACGAAGCCTTGGCTGGACAATCTCAACTGAGCCAGTTCGCCGTCCAGTGTGATGATGCCGGGGGTCCACTTCTTGCCATCCAAAGTTTCGAGCAGCGTCACTTTTAGGCGGGGGGCCGATTCTGGCGTCAGGTTCGAGAGGACTGGTGCAGCCGGATCGGCCGCGCCGACGATGAGGCCGTGGGTGCCTTGAAACGTGATGATGTCGTAGTTCAACTGCGCCTCGGGGGCTTTGCCGCTGAATTCCAGCGCGGCCCAGGTTTTGCCGCCGTCGCTAGTCTGCTCCACCAAACCCTTCAGGCCCGCGATGAAGCCGTGATTGGGATCGAGGAACCAGGTCTGCAGCACGCCCTTGCGCGATTGCACTTTGATCCAGGAACGTCCGCCTTCGTTGGTGGACCACAGTCCGCGATCGGTGACCATCCAACCCAGACTCTCGTTCAGGAAGAACAGGGAAACCGGCCGCTCTTTCACCTCATACTGCGACCAATGCGAACCGCCATCGGTGGAGACAAGCACGGCGCCCTGCTCGTGTCCCTTCTTGTCGTCGATCCATCCGCCCGCAACGCAGTGGCGCGGAGTGGGGCACTGCAGATCCTCAATGGCGAAGTTGGAGTCCGCGTGATCGTAGAGGAATTGGATGTTCCAGCGCGGCGCCGCGGAGAGCGGGAAAAGAGTCAGCCACAGATAAACACAGATGGACGCGGATAAAACGCTCGTTCTGAACCTGCGTTCATCTGCGTTGATCTGCGGCCGTATGAACCAGGTCCGCGGTCTCATTCGCCGTCTCCATTCGCGAAAGCATCAATAAACAGCCCAGTTGTTCACCAACGCTGGTGAGGAGCTCCATTTCGATCCCGCTATGGGAGTGGGGATCGCGATGCTGCACGTTGATGACGCCTTCCACGCCGCGGCGCGAAAGCACCGGCGCTGAAAGGAAGGCCTCGTAGGTGTCCTCGGGAAGGTCGCTGAAGAACTTGAAACGGGGGTCGCGAAAGGCTTCCCGGGATATGGCGAGCAAGCGTTTCTCGCGAGCCACCCAGCCGGTGAGGCCCTCATTCATCGCCAGCTTTACACTTGCTACAGCCGAGGGGCCTACCGCCGAGGGACGGTTGCTGGCCCGCAACACCAGTTCGCGATTATCGAGCAGGTATAACAGGCAGGAGTCGCAATCCATGAACTCCACCACCAGCGCGACCACGCCATCGAGAGCATCCTGGAGTTTGGTCTGCCGAACCAGGTAGCGGCTGATCTTCTGCAGCAAACGCAACTGTTGTTCGGTGCGCTCCAGGCGCTGTTCTAATTCTCTTACCCTGGACACGAATTTATTATCCCATGGACCGCCGGAAGCCCGGCACAACAAAGCGCTACGGCCGAGCGCTACAAACAAATGACAGACTCCAACGACCGTAGTACGATGGTTTCATCCTTATAGCGTAAGCGATAGTGTACGAAGTCATGATTTGAACGAGATTGAATCAAGGAGATTTTCCGAATGTGGAACAAACGGAAAGAAGAAGAATATCCGCCCAAAGCGCCTGTGGCGCAGCCCGCGGCCGCTAGCCCAATCAAGGAGAACGCCCCTATGTCGACGAATCCCGCTCCCAGCCATCATGCCACCGACTCCAGAGGACCGGCGGTCATAGGAAAATCCGTCATGATCAAGGGCCAGATTTTCAGCCGCGAAGACCTGACCATCGACGGCGAGATCGACGGTTCGGTGGAACTACACGAGCACCGCTTAACGGTTGGACCCAACGGCAAGCTGCAGGCCGGCGTGAAAGCTCGCGAAGTGGTGGTGCTGGGAACCATTCACGGAAATGTCGAAGCATCCGACAAGATCGACATTCGCAAGGACGCCAAGCTGGTGGGGGACATCAAGACCGCTCGCATCGTGATCGAAGACGGCGCCTATTTCAAGGGCAGCATCGACATCGCGCGGCCGGAAGCTGCCAAAACGCCGGCGCCTGCTCAGCCAAAACCACAGGCTGCCGCGGCCAATGCTGCGCCGGCACCCGCGACGGCGGCGGTAGGCGATTCGCGTTAGCGGAGAGGGTCTCCCGATCGATGAGATCACTTGATGAGATCTGTCGATGAGGTCATTTCGATGAGACTCGGGGAGCAATGAAATCCAAGGAAGGAGTGGAGCTTTGCTGAAAGACCGGTTACGATCCGAACCGTCTTCACCCTCGCTTCACTCACCCCCCAAGAAATCCGGTTCGGGAACGCCGCAAAATCGCGCCAGCAACGGCCTGGATCAGTTCTTCGCTTCGCTGCAGGACCAGGAGAGTCTTTCGATCCTGGATTTTTCCGGCGCCAGCCAGGCCAACATCAGCTTCATCACTTCCATGGGGCACCGCATCTATTCCAACGATGCCCTCCGCACCATGGAAGAAGCTTTCGGCAGCGGCGGCGACTTCATTGCCAATCAGTCCGATCCGGAACGCGCGGCTCTTTTTCTGCGCGAGAATCTGGAATTTGCGGAACGCAGTTTTGACGGCGCGCTGATCTGGGACACACTTCAGTTTCTTGCTCCGCCGCTGCTGCAGGACTGCGTGGACCGCTTGTACCGCATCCTGCGTCCCCAGTCGTCATTGCTCGCTTTCTTCCACGCCGAAGAGAAAGCGCAAACCGCGCCGCTCTATTCCTACCGCATCGTGGATTCCAAGATCATGTCGCTGACGCCGCGCAACCAGGTGCGGCCGGTTCAGTATTTCAACAATCGCAGCCTGGAGAAACTGTTCCAGAAGTTTAACTCGGTGAAATTCTTCCTCACCCGCGACCATTTGCGCGAAGTGATCGTGCGCCGCTAGCACCACTCCCTCACGGTCGTGGCTCAGTAGTTACGGCAGCGCGTAGGTCACGCCGAGCGTGATCTGCACCGAATTCTTGCGGAACGCCGGCGGCGGGTTGTTCAGGTACGAGTCGATGAAACCAGCCGATCCACTGATCCGCTTGTACACTGGCACGCTGATCTGCGCGTTGAAGGCAGCCGAATACGCGTTGGTGTTGTTCCACGTCGGGGTGAGCGTCAAATGCTGGTCGAAGACCAGACCATGTTTGAATTTTCGGTTGAAATCTTCCCCGAAGATGGAGCCGATCAGGTCCTCATTGAGCGCCGCGTTGGACGCAGTCTGAAATTGCTGGCGAATATAGCTCACGCTGCCTTTCACGTCCAGTGTTTCGTTGGCACGTTGAAGGACGATGTAGCCAATGCCCCCGCTGTAGGTCTGCTGCAGATCTAAACCTTGCGAGGAGTTGTGATCGAAATCGCCCTGCCCGAAAAAGTACAGGCGTGGGCTGAAGAATTCATCGCGTTCCACACCGCCATGGAAGATCGAAGTCTTGATGGTCGGAGTCTCCGGCTGCGTCACCTCGCCGTAGGACTCAGAGAGATTCAAGATGGTTCGGTTGCGCGGCTCGAGCCAGCTCTCGGTGGGAATCGCGCGCAACAGGTTAACGGCTCCGTTGAACGACTCGCTGTCTTGGGTGGCGTTCACCACCGAAGCCCCGATGGTGACCGTCCCTTTCCAGGCTTGGAAGAAGCCAGGCTGGTGCGACAGGGCATTTTGAAAACCCGCCTGATCCACAATCTGGTTGGCATCAGCCACGGGAATCGGAGGCGGCGCGGAGGCGCCGGGCAAGGGAGCCAGATGCACTTGTTGGTCCTGCACGGTTAGCGTGCCTTGCGGGATGTTCGCGGCGTCGCCAGGTTTACGGATCCGCGCGCCCTTGGGAATAACCGCTACTTTGGCCGAGGTCTCGAGCTCTTTCACCTTCATCCAATCCACCGTGATGTCGCCGACAGCGTCGCTTTTGAACGTCAGCGAGGAGCCGGACGATTTTACAAAGTGCCCGGTGAGCCGCTCGCCATCGGTAAACAAAAGGACATCGGGGCCGGGTTTCGCTGGAGCGCTGGGCTGGCCGAAAAGGGCGGCGGAGCAACACGCGACGATCCCGAGAGTCCAGTGGCATGCGAGGCGCCTAGGAGACAACTTTGGCATGTCTTAATATGACGCGAAAATAGGCCGGGACGCTTCGGAAAGTTTTTTCGGGAATCTGGCAAAGACACATATTCGGATTCCGGGCATCTAAGGGGAGAGGTAGTGAACTAACATGCTTAAGACATTTACATTCGTTGCCGCGGGGGTTGCAGTCCTGACGACCGGCCTGTGGGCGCAAGAGGAGACTCCCGATCATCGGCTGCGATCGGCGGCCGATGTTCTTCATGAAATGATGGACGCCCCCGATAAGGGTATTCCGCGCGATTTGCTCGAGAAGGCGCAATGCGTGATTGTGGTCCCAGGTCTCAAGAAGGCCGGGTTCGTGTTCGGCGCTGATTATGGAAGAGGCTACTCAATCTGCCGTCATGCAGGCGGATGGACTGGGCCGGCGGCCATTAGTTTGGGTGGCGGCAGCTTCGGCGCGCAAATCGGCGTGGAATCCACCGACGTGATCATGCTGGTGATGGATAGGAAGGGTATGGAGAAACTCGCCAGCGACAAGTTCACGGTAGGCGCCGATGCCTCGGTAGCCGGAGGTCCAGTGGGACGAACCACGGCTGCCGATACGGACGCTTCTTTGCACGCTGAAATTCTGTCATGGTCCCGCGCTCACGGCGTCTTCGCGGGGGTTTCCCTGGACGGTACGGTGGTGAAGAAAGACGCCAGCGAGGATCGGCGGCTGTACGGTCACGATGTGAGCGAGCACGCCGTTCTCTATGGCGAAGTTCCTCCGCCGCCGACGGCTAGCGCTCTAACCTCGGTGCTGGAGCGTTATCCCAAAGAGCACGCCAGCCGATAATTGATCGGCTCCCTTACGGTCGCGGCTCGGTAAGCACCTGTAGTCGCGGGTTAGAGAATTTACTCCCGCAGGTAGCGCCGCAACTCCTCGGGGCGGAAGCAGCGTGCGGCCGCGGTCTCCCGGTTGATACGTCCGCTTCGCACCATCTCGGCGAGGGATTGTTCCATGGTGATCATTCCCTCGCCGCGTCCCGTGGAAACCGCGCTGTAGAGTTGATGGTCCTCGCCTTTGCGGATCAAGCTGCGGACTCCGCTGCTGGCCATCAGAACTTCTATCGCCGGGTATCGCCCAGCTTTATCGCCGGTCGGTATTAGTTGCTGCGCCACTACCGCGAGCAAAGCCAGCGAAAATTGCTGACGGATCTGCGCCTGGTTGGCGGCTGGGAACGAATCGAGAATCCGGGAAACGGCTTGCGACGTATCGTTCGTGTGGAGCGTGGACAGCACCAGGTGGCCTGTTTCGGCCGCTGTCAGAACCGTTGCGATGGTTTCCGGATCGCGCATCTCTCCCACCAGAATAACGTCGGGATTTTGCCGCAGGATACTCCGGACCGAACTGGCGAAATCGGGCGCGTCGCGGCCCACTTCAACCTGCTCGATAATCGACTGCCGGTTGGTGTGCAGAAATTCGATGGGGTCTTCGATGGTGACGACGTGATCGTGACGATGCGTGTTCACCAAATCCAACAGCGCGGCCAGCGTGGAACTTTTTCCGCAGCCGGTGGGACCGGTCACCAGCACCAGGCCTTGCCGGGCTTCCGCAAGTTTGCGAAGCATGGGCGGCAGGTTCAAGGATTCGAGCGTCGGGATGCGCTCGGGCAGCAGCCGCAGGCTCCCGGCGAGTGTCCCACGCTGATAATGAATGTTTGCTCGGAAGCGGCCAATGCCTTCCCGATGGAAGCAGAGATCCACCGCTCGATTGCGCTGTAGCTCCTGCGTTTGTGCCGGGGTCAGCAGAGGGAGCAGCAGGCTGCGCGTGTCCTCGGCCTCGAGTGGCGCGCCGCTCGGTTTCGAAAGCTCTCCGCCAATGCGCAGCGTGACGGGCGCACCCGCGATCAGCAAAAGATCAGACGCGGTTTGACGCGCCGCGTACATCAGCAGTTGGTCCAACGATTCCAGATTCGCCGTGGTCGCGGCGGGCGTTGGCTCGCGCGGATCGCGAGCGTCACGGGGTGAAGGCGCGGCGGCTCGGTTCAGCTCCGCGACAATTTCCGCCAGTTCCTTTTCGTAGTAAGGCACTTCTACAACCAAGGTACCTTACTACCCGACTTTCTTGGTCATCAACTCCAGTTCTTCGGGAGTGCGCGGCCAGTCCTCACGCAATAGACGCGATAGCGCGCGATCGGCCAGCAGCTTCCCGTTGGTTTGGCAGTGCGGGCAATAATTGGTTTCGTTTTCAGCGTAACGGATGCGCTGGATCTTGGCGCCACAGCGCGGGCAGGGCTGCTTATATCGGCCATGCGTGGCCATGTTCTCGCGGAAGGCGGTCACTTTTTCCGGAAATCCGCCGGCCGTTTCGGCGCGCAGCTCGTCCGTCCAACGCGTCAGCGTGGCCCGCACGGCCAGGAACAGGCGCTCGATCTCCTCGCGCGTGAGCTTTTGCGTTAAGGCCAGCGGCGAGAGCCGGGCTTCGAAGAGAATCTCATCTGAATAGGCGTTGCCGATGCCGCTAAACAGCCTGGGATCGGTAAGCGCGCGCTTGAGCGTATGATTGGCGGACGTAAGAACCGCTGAGAACCGGGCGAGGTCGGCGTCCAGGACTTCGAGGCCGCCGGGATCCAGGCCGGCAAGCCCGGCCTCTCCTCGCATCACATGCAAAGACGCGCGTTTCTTCGATCCGGCTTCGGTCCACAGCAAAGTTCCGTTGGGGAAATCGAACGCTGCTAACCCACGCGGGCGCGCGACTTTGGCCCCGGGCTTCCGCCAGTGCAGACGGCCCGCGATCATCAGATGCAGGACCAGCCATAAATCGTCGTCCAGGCCGATCGCGATTCGTTTTCCAACCCGGCGCAATTCGCGCACGCGTTTGCCCTCCGCGCTCGCCAGTGGCGGATCGGTGGTGCGCAACAGGAACGGGCTGGCCACGCGAATCTTCTCGAGTACTTGCCCGAGAATACGCTTCTCCAGAGCTTCGATATAAATCACGATGTCCGGGAGTTCAGGCACGGTGGGATAAACCCATGGTACACGCGGCGAAGGCTCCTGACAGTTCTCCGAGTCTATGGGATCAGCGCGTCCGGCTTAGCCCGTTTTCGACCGCCGCGATTTCCGACGGCCGTAATTCCAATTGGCCGGAAGTCAGTTCGCGCGGCGTCAACGTTGCTTGCGCGACGCCTTCCCGTCCATGCGCCGAGGTGCCGGCGACAATGTGATACAGCTCGTGCGCCAGGACTCGGCCCATCGCGCGGCCGAGCAAAATGTTCGCCCGAACTGGATTCCCATTGGCGATGGCAGCTCCGACGGCGCCGCGCAGGTTGTCGCACGCCAGATCGCTGAATGGGATTACGGTGCCATTCACTTCCTGGGCCCAGCCGAGCGGGCCTGGTTCCAGAAACGTGGGCGACCCGTCCATGTCGCACCGGCCCACCAGCGTCACCATTACCAGCAAACCGTTGACCGCTTGAGGAGGAACTCCGACGCGCGAGCGCAGAGCAATGCCCGACTGTTTCAGAATGCGGGCCGCCTCCCGGCTCATTTCGCGAAAGGCCACGTTGGAGTACCGTCCATCGGGCAGCACCACGGCGGTAACGGGGGTGGAAGCCTGGCGGGCTAAAACGGGAACGGCACAGAGGATGGCCGCGGACAGCAGCAAAGAAGGCGCGCAACGTACGTGGTTCAGCGTCACAATCCCTCGACAAAGAGGCTGGAGCTTACTCGGCTCCGTGGCTAATTATACATGCAATAATGATCGATTGTTCGACGCCAGAAGCTTAAAGGCTCTCGATCCGCTCGCCACCACCAATCGCTACTTCTGGATCCTGGCGGCGCTCGCCGCTATTCTTCTCCTGGCGCCGATCCGGGCGGGCGATCTCGCTGGGTATGACGACGCACGCTATGCTTTAGTCGCCAAGCACATCGTTTTATCGGGCCATTGGCTGGAGATCGAAAGTAACGGCGGACCGGCGCTGGAGCATCCGCCCCTGTTTTCGTGGATGCAAGCGGTCCTGTTCATCCCATTCGGCCTTTCCGATCCGCTCGCCAAACTTCCCTCCGCGCTCTGCGGGCTGGGAGTGATTCTCCTGGTGGCTTGGCTCGGACGGCGGTTAACGGGCAATCCATTCGCCGGCGTTCTCGCGATGTTCGTCATGGCCACCAGCATTTATTTCGTGAAATACGCCGCGCGCGCCATGACCGATGTTCCGTTCACGTTCTTTTTTCTCGCCGCCGTCTGCGCTTGGATTCTGGGTCGGGAAAACCCGGCGTGGTTACTAGTGGCCGGAGCATTCGCCGCCATGGGGCAGCTAACCCGTGCGATGGCCGGATTCAGCATTCCGTTGCTCTTCGCCGTCGATCTGATCGTCAATCGCCGTCGCTTGCCGGCGCGCTATTTGGCCGGAGCGGCATTGATCGCTTTTCTGCCGCCCGTGGCCTGGTACGCGCAGTGGATTTATAGATACGGAGAACGGTTCTTTGTTGAGGAGTCACTCTATCTCAATCAGGAAGTGTCCGGCGCTCTGACGCCTGCCTGGCGGCGCTACACCGGCGCATTCGAGTATCTTTGGATGGTTTCGAAATCTTATTGGCCGTGGCTGCCTGCGATGATCGCTGGAATGGTCGCTATCGTTCGGAAGAAGGATCGCCGTTTGCGCATTCTCCTCCTCTGGAGCGCGGTTGTGTACGTGCTTTGTGCGATCACTAAGAGCCGCGTTCTGCGCTACATGTTGCCCGCCTATCCGGCATTCGCGATACTCTCCGCGGTCGGCCTCCTATGGCTTGTGCCAGAACGCTACGTGCGCGTTGCGCTCCGCGTCGTGACTCCCGTGCTGGCCGTTCTTGTTGTTGTGATCGCGATCCGGCCGCCCGTGAATTTTCACGCCGTCGAGACGCGGGCGATCGCGCAAGCATCCACCGCGGCTACAGTTCCCGGAGAGCGAATTACTCTTTACGACGACGGTGCGCCCCGCTGGGACGAGATGAACGAGATGCTCTGGTATGGGGATCGGTATTTTGTCTGGGTCTGGGACTCCGGTAAGCTATCCGACGCGCTTCAAAAGCCTACGACGCGAGTGTTCATCCTGGACGTGAATACGTTTCGCGCTCAGGTGGAATTCCGCATTCCGAACCAGGTCATCGCGCGAGACGGCCACCTGATTTGCTTTCGATTACTCAACCGCCCGGCCAGTTAAGCTAATTCCTTGTATCGGAAACAACTGACCAGATGATCGTTTACCATGCCGGTGGCTTGCATGAACGCATAGCAGATGGTGGAGCCGACAAATTTGAACTCACGCCGTGCGAGATCCTTGCTCATGGCGTCGGAGTGTTCGCTGCGAGCAGGCAACTGATCCGTCAGCCGCCAGCGATTCTGCAGCGGCCGGCCGCCGACGAACTGCCAGATATATCGATCGAACGTGCCGAATTCTTTCTGCACCGCGAGAAACGATCGCGCGTTTTGAACTGCGGCGTGGATCTTTAACCGGTTGCGCACGATGCCCTCGTTGGCGAGCAGGAGCGCCACTTCGGCATCGTCATAGCGGGCTATCTTGCGAGCGTCGAAGCGATCGAACGCGGCGCGGTAGGCGGTTCGCTTTTTGAGAATGGTGATCCAACTCAGTCCAGCCTGAGCGCCTTCCAAAATGAGCAGCTCAAACAATGCGCGGTCATCGTGCAGCGGGACACCCCATTCGGTGTCGTGGTAGGCGATAGAGAGCTCATCGCGGGCCCACGCGCAGCGTTCGATCATAGAGCGCAACGCTCGGGTGTTCTCACTGGCCCAAAAGGACCAGAGCTTCCTTCTCGCGCCGCTTCTTATGCCCGCCCACGCACACGGTGGACAATCCGCATTCTTCGCAGCGGCCCGAAGGCATGGTTTCCGGAGTCAGTCGAGGTTCGGCGCCAAGCCAGTAGAGCCCGTTCGCCATCACACAAAAACCGGTCGCGGCGAACCAAACCATGGCGCCGCCCACGAAGCCTGTGAACAGAGTAAACCATTTGCTGTATGTGAGAATCAGCGCCGACGCGACGGAGATGTTGATCCCAACCGCCACATAAATCCGCCGCTCCAAATACCAGCGATCGGTCTGCATGAAATATAAGTTCCAGCGTCGTGGCGTTTTAGAGCCGAGCATCGGGGTGAACCCAAACAAGCGCAGCACATTCCCGATGGGACAAAAGCCCGTTATGCCGACATTGATTGAAATGAGTCCCGTTGCGGCGACTCCCAAGATCCACAGCGGCTGCACCAACAGCGCCAGCGCCGTGCTGATCAACAGAACCACTCCGGCGATCAGCCAGACGGTCCGTTCGATGTACCAGCGGTTCGTGGGGACGATATAGACGCCAGTGCGTAATGCCATTGTCGGACTATAGCACCGACGAAAAAGCAGCACAACCGGAGTGGAGATATCATACTTGATTAGCTCTCCATGCTTGGTTAGCTCTCCGTCTTCATGGTCGGACAAACTGTTTCTCGCTACCGCATTGTCGAAAAGCTGGGCGGCGGAGGCATGGGCGTCGTCTTCAAGGCTGAGGACACAGAGTTGGGGCGATTCGTCGCGCTGAAATTCTTGCCGGACGAGATGGCGCGCGACCCACAGTCGCTCGAGCGCTTTCGCCGCGAAGCCCGAGCTGCTTCTGCGCTGAACCACCCGAACATTTGCACGATTTACGAAATTGGGAGCGATGGTGATCGCACCTACATCGCCATGGAGTTTCTGGAGGGCATGACGCTGAAGGATCGCATCGCCGGGCGGCCCATCGAGACGGAGAAGCTACTCTCGATCGCGATTGAAGTCGCCGATGCATTAGACGCTGCGCATTCGAAAGGGATCGTTCATCGCGACATCAAGCCGGCGAATGTTTTTATTACCGAGCGCGGCCACGCCAAGATTTTGGACTTTGGACTGGCGAAGGTGCAAGCAGCCAAATCGTCCGTCGAGGACAGTACACAAACCCACCTGACCAGTCCGGGCTCGACCATGGGTACCGTGGCGTACATGTCGCCGGAGCAGGCGCGGGCGAAGGAGCTGGACGCGCGCAGCGACCTGTTTTCCTTTGGAGCAGTCCTTTATGAGATGGCGACCGGCGTGTTGCCTTTTCGCGGCGAAAGTTCAGCCGTGGTCTTCAAGGCGATCCTGGATGGAACGCCAACCCCGGTAGTGCGGCTGAACCCGGACATCCCGGCGGACTTGGTGCGCGTGATCGACAAAGCGCTGGAGAAGGATCGGGATTTGCGCTACCAAAGCGCGGCGGACATGCGCTCGGATGTGCAGCGGTTGAAGCGCGATACGGAGTCGATGAAATTGCCAGCGGTCCCGACGGCTCCACGCAGGTGGCTGCCATGGATCGCCGGAGCGGCGGCTCTGATCCTGATCGCGGCAGCGGGCGCGGCTTATTTTTTCCTGCGTAAGTCGACGCCCAAGCTCACCGAAAAAGACACCATCGTTCTGGCCGACTTCAGCAACACCACCGGCGATTCAGTTTTCGATGGCACGCTGCGGCAGGGGCTTTCGGCGCAACTGGAGCAGTCGCCGTTTCTGAGCCTGATTTCCGATGAGCGGATCGCACAAACGCTGTCGCTGATGGGCCAGTCCAAAGATGCGCGTCTTACGAAGGAAGTAAGCCGCGACGTTTGCCAGCGCACCGCCAGCGCGGCCACTATTGAAGGATCGATCGCAAGTTTAGGCAGCCAATATGTGCTGGGATTGAATGCGGTAAATTGCCGCACCGGCGACGTGCTGGCCGAAGAGCAGGAAACAGCCAAGGGAAAAGAGCAGGTCCTAACGGCTCTTGGGGACGCCGCCACGAAGCTGCGCGAGAAATTGGGAGAGTCGCTGGCTTCGGTGAAGAAGTACGAGGCGCCGCCGGAGAATGTGACCACGCCCTCGCTCGAAGCGTTGCAAGCGTACGGTTTGGCTTACCACACATTTGATGTAACCAACGATATCGGCGCTGCAATCCCGCTATTTCAGAGGGCCATCAGCCTGGATCCGAATTTTGCCACGGCCTATCTTGGGTTAGCGGGGAGTTATTTTACCCTCAGTGAACCCATCCAGGCAGCCGACAACACGCGCAAGGCTTACGCTCTGCGGGAGCGCACAAGCGAGCAGGAAAAACTCGCGATTTCGTCATTCTACGAGCTGTTCGTTACCGGAAATCTGGAGTCCGCGCGCACGAGATTAGAATTATGGGCGCAGACCTTCCCGCGTGACGACCAGCCACAAGCTTGGTTATGGCTCATCTACGGGCAATTGGGAGAATTGGAGAATTCCCTTCGAGCGGGGCAGGAAGCAGTGAAACTCAACCCCGGAAGTGCGAATAACTACGTGAATCTGGTTTACGCTTACCAATGGGTTAACCGCCTGGATGAAGCCAAGGCGACGGCACAGGAAGGTAAGGCTCATAACGTCTACTCGCCCTGGTCTCCTCTCGTTCTTTACGTCGTAAATTTCTTGCAACACGACGCGGCGGGCATGGAACGGGAGGCCGCTGCCGAGATGGGAAAGCCGAGTCTTGAGAATCAAATGCTCTTTCTCGAATCGGAAACGGCTGCCTGTGGCGGGGAGTTCACCAAGGTTCGGGAATTGACGCAGCGCGCCGCCGATTCCGCGCAACGAGCCAATCAAAAGGAAACCGCGGCGGAATATCAGGCGCACGCCGCGATCCGCGAAGCATTGGCGGGCGACGCCGCGATGGCGAAGCAACCGGTGCAGGCCGCGCTCGCGATGGCAAACGGCAAGAACGTGGAGGCGTTCTCGGCCATTGCACTCGGACTGGCGGGCGATTCCGCGCGAGCCGGGCAATTGGCCGCCGAGCTTGCCAAGCGCTTCCCGGAAGATACCATCGTCCAGTTCGATTACTTGCCGATGATTCGTGCCGCCATCGCGCTCCGGGGCGGTGAGCCGGGCAAGGCTGTAGAGGCGCTCGCACCGTCCGCGCCTTACGAATTAGGGCACACCAACAGCACCTTTACTTTCGGCCTTTATCCCGTTTACTTACGCGGTGAGGCTTATCTCGGGGCCAAGCAGGGCGCTGCGGCGGCGACCGAGTTTCAGAAGATCCTCGATCATCCAGGTGTGGTTGGGAACGAGCCGATCGGCGCTCTGGCCCACCTGGGCCTGGGGCGCGCTTTCGCCATGACGGGCGACAACGCGAAAACGAAGAGCGCCTACCAGGATTTCCTCGCGCTATGGAAAAACGCCGACCCAGATATCCCGATCCTCAAACAAGCCAAAGCCGAATACGCAAAGCTGAAGTAGCCTGTCAGAAATGATGAGTGAAAAGCGCAATTATCAGAATGATGGGAATCGGCACGCCTACCAGATAAAGCAAGATCAATCGCATAGGGTCTCCTGACTAGATCGCCCGCACATGGTCGCGCTGCCGGCCGCCGATGGTAGCGGCGTAGCTCGCGCAAAACGCCCCAATCAATAAAGCGACGAATATCCACAATAGAAGGTGCGCCGTGGCTTTGCGCGCTGCGTCTTCGCCCTGGCGGGCATCAGCGATGGTGTCCGATACGCGCTTTTGGGCATCGGCAGGCGTTAGCCCCGTCTTCGCGGCGACCAGTTGCGCCAGGTACGCGGAATCTCCTGGCGAAGGTTCATCCCCAAGCACGGAATAGTCAAAAATCCGCGCCGCTTCGGATCGCACAAACGGATCATTATCCGACGCGATGGGATGATCGGAACGGAACAAACGGTCGACGAAGTAACCTTCGGCCGCGATATTGGCCTGCGACGCAGTTTCGCCTGGTGCACCGCCCACCATCGACACAGCGCCGGCTGCCAGAAATGCCACGGTAACCACGACTGCAACCGCCCACACCAGGAATCCATTGGCGGTGTCGCGGAAATGGACTTCGTCGGTGTGAATCGCGCGCCATCGGGTACGCAAACGTCCGGTGAGATAGCCGCCCATCGCCGACGCGATCGCCTCCGTAACGATGAGCCAAATGATGGCTGCGGCTCCGATGCCGGCGGCCGACGCACCCACGCCAGACCAGGGTGAGACCGCGGACAATCCAAATCCAGCTCCGAGCGCGAGCAGGATCAGCGAGAGTGCCGCCGCGACAAACGCGCCGCCGATCACCGCGCCCCAGGAAACTCCCGAGGAATACACATCACTCATCCGGCCGGAAACCGGAAACTCAGTATTTTCAATAGTGGCTGCGTGCACCTGACCCACCTCTCAATCGTTAGAGCACGTTCAGCAATCCTTTGTTTCCTCCTGTTAATCTGAAATTTACATGAGCGAAAGCTTCACCGTTACTTTGCCCGACGAGAGCCAGAAAAGCGTTCCAGCCGGCAGCAGTCCTTTGGACGTTGCCAAATCCATTGGCCAGCGGTTGGCCGATGATGCCGTGGTCGCACGCGTGGATGGAGATCTCTGGGATCTGACGCGTCCGCTGGAGAAAGACGCCAAGCTCGAGATCCTGACTTCGAAGAATCCGGAGGCGCTGCAAGTCTACCGGCATTCCACCGCGCATTTGTTGGCGGCCGCGGTTCTCGAATTATTCCCCGAAACCAAGCTCGGCATCGGACCCCCCACCGACACCGGCTTTTATTACGACTTCCAGCGCGAGACCCCCTTCACGCCCGAGGACCTGGAGAAAATCGAAGCGCGCATGCAGGAATTGCAGGCCAAGAACCTGCCCTTCGAGCGCAAGATGACGCCCAAGGATGTCGGTTTGGCGAAATACTCGGATGATTGGATGAAGCGCGAGCTGATCGAGGAACGCGCGGGCGAAATCTTTTCCGAATATACGCTGGGGCCGCATTTCATCGACTTTTGCCGCGGTCCGCACGTGCCTTCCACCTCGCGCCTCAAGGCATTCAAGCTGTTGTCGGTGGCGGGCGCTTATTGGAAGGGCGACGAGCACAATCCGCGCTTGCAGCGCATCTACGGCACCGCGTTTTTTAACAAGAAGGAGCAGGACGCGTACCTGCAGCGCCTGGAGGAAGCCAAGAAGCGCGACCATCGCAAGCTCGGCCAGGAGCTGGATCTGTTCAGCATCCAGGAACTGGCCGGTCCCGGCCTGATTTTCTGGCACCCCAAGGGCGGACGCATCCGCAAGATCATAGAAGACTGGATGCGCGATCAATACCTGGCGCGCGGTTACTCGCTGGTCTACACGCCGCACGTGATGCGCCTCGATCTGTGGAAGACCTCCGGTCACGCCAATTTCTACAGCGACAACATGTTCAAGCCCATGGAGCTGGACGACGCCGAATATCAGCTCAAGCCGATGAACTGCCCGGGGCACATTCTGATTTACGCCGACAAGCTGCGCAGCTATCGCGATCTTCCCGTGAGGCTGGGCGAACTGGGCACGGTGTATCGCTACGAGCGCTCGGGAGTGATGCATGGCCTGATGCGGGTGCGCGGGTTCACGCAGGATGACGCGCATATCTTCTGCACGCCCGAGCAGATCGAAGACGAAGTGGTGAGTTGCTTGCAGTTCGCCATCGATACGCTGAAAACGTACGGCTTCGACGATTACGAAGCCGAACTGTCCACCTGGGATGGCGGCGCCAGCGGCAAGTACGACGGCACGGCCGAGCAGTGGGAGCTGGCGGAAAATGCGCTGAAGCGCGCCACCGAGCGGCTGAACATGAAGGTGAAGGTGATGCCGGACGAGGCGGCGTTTTACGGGCCGAAGATAGACGTGAAGCTGGTGGATGCGATCGGGCGGCTATGGCAACTGTCGACCGTGCAATTCGATTTCACTCTGCCCCGGCGTTTCGAGCTCGAATATGTGGCCGAGGACGGAAAGCGGCACCAGCCGCTAATGGTACATCGGGCGTTGTACGGCTCCATCGAGCGATTTTTCGGTATTTTGATCGAGCATTACGCGGGCGCGTTTCCAGTCTGGCTGGCGCCGGTACAGGCGGTGGTGATGCCGATCACGGATCGCCATAACGAGTACGCGCAAAAGGTTTTTCAGCAGTTGAAAGATGCCGGTTTGCGCGTCGAACTCGACGACCGCAAGGAAAAAGTGAACCTTAAGATCCGCGAAGCGCAGTTACAAAAGGTTCCCTATATGCTGGTGGTCGGCGATCGGGAAGCGCAGGATGGGAGCGTATCGGTGCGCAATCGCAAGCACGGCGACCAGGGCGCGCTGAAGGTGGATGAGTTTCTCGCCCAAATCCAGACGCTCATCTCGACCCAAGCCCGGACGGAGTAAGCGCGGGGCTGGTGATCGTGGGTCCCTCCCTCGATCGGATCGCCTAGCGCTTTAGGTTGGCCCTGTGACCCGTAACATCAAGGTATACTTGTAGATAATTATGTCTGGCGGGTAACCTTTGCTCACACAAACACGCCCTTTTCTTCGACCCTGTATGCAGTCCATGAAGACCGGAAAAATACTTTCGAAACTTGCTGTTACGACCTTGGCGTTGGCCCTGTTGGTCCTCGCTGGTTGCAACCGGTCGGAGGTGAAGGCAGCCGGAGGCGGCGGGCGTGGCCGCGGTGCCGATGGACCGGTTCCAGTAGTGGTCGCAATGGTGTCCCAGCGCGACGTGCCCATCAACGTGGACGTCATTGGAAACGTGGAGGCGTACTCCACCATCACGGTGAAGGCCCAGGTGGGCGGGGAATTGACCAAGGTGTCATTTCACGAGGGCGACTCGGTGAAAAAAGGCGATTTGCTCTTTACCATCGATGCCCGGCCCTACGAAGCCGCGCTCAGCCAGGCGCAAGCCAATCTGGCGCGCGATACAGCGGCACTGAGCCAGGCGGAAGCGAATCTGGCGCGCGATATCGCCAATGAAAAATACGCGCAGGATCAGGCCAAGCGCTATCGCGGGCTGTTCGATCAGGGCGTGGTCTCGCGCGAACAGACCGATCAGATGGCTTCGAGCGCCGATGCCCTGTCACAAACCGTGCTGGCCGACAGAGCCGCCATCGAAAGCGCTAAGGCGCAGATCGTAGCGTCCAAAGCAGCCGTCGATACCGCGACCGTGCAGATGAGTTACACCACCATCCGTTCGCCGATTGACGGCCGCACCGGCAGCATCGCCGTCAAACAGGGCAACGTGATCGCCGCCAACACTACCGACCTGATGACCATTACCGAAGTGCAGCCCATCTACGTCACGTTTTCGGTGCCCGAAGCGCAGTTGGGTGACATTAAGCGCTACATGGGGCTGGCAGAGTTGCCGGTGCATGCCGCTCCCCAGGCCGACGCCAGCAACCAGGAATCGGGGATGCTCACGTTCATCGATAACTCGGTGGACGCCACCACCGGGACGATCAAGCTGAAAGGCACGTTTCAAAACGCCGCCAATCGGCTGTGGCCGGGTGAATTCGTGCGCGTGACGTTGGGGCTGACGACGCGGCCGCACGCCACCGTGGTTCCCAATCAAGCCGTGCAGACCGGGCAGGACGGCCAGTTCGTATACGTCGTCAAGCAGGACCGTACAGTCGAGATGCGGCCGGTAGTCACCAGCACGCGCGTGGATCAGGAACTGGTGATCGACCGCGGTCTGGAACCGGGCGAAACCGTCGTCACCGAGGGCCAGCTTCGTTTGACGCCAGGCAGCCACGTTCAAATCCAAGGCAGCCGCGAGGCCGGCGACGGACCGCCGCCGGCGAAAACCAGCTAGGGAGCTAGCACCTGTGAACGTATCGGAAGTCTTCATCCGGCGCCCCATTGCCACCAGCTTGCTGATGGCGGGCATCGCACTGTTTGGCGTAGTGGCGTATCGCGGCTTGGCGGTGAGCGATCTTCCGAGCGTCGATTTTCCGACTATTCAAGTCCAAGCCGGCCTTCCCGGAGCGGACCCCACCACCATGGCTTCGGCCGTGGCGACGCCGCTAGAACGGCAGTTCACTTCTATTGCCGGCCTCGACACGATGACGTCGAACAGCTCCACCGGCAACACCCAGATCACGCTGACCTTCGATCTGGATCGCGACATCGACGGCGCCGCCGTGGACGTGCAGACCGCCATTTCGGAAGCCACGCCACTGCTGCCCGCGGGATTGCCCGCGCCGCCTTCGTTCAAGAAAGCCAATCCGGCGGACCAGCCCATCATGTATCTGGCTCTCACCAGTGCCACCCGTCCTCTGTGGGAACTGGATGAATATGCCGAGACCTTGATTGCGCAGCGTCTCTCCATGGTCTCCGGCGTTGCTCAGGTGCAGGTGTGGGGCAGCGCCAAGTACGCCGTTCGAGTGCAGGTAGATCCCGACAAGCTCAATGCCAAGCACCTGGGGCTGAATGAAATCGACAGCGCGCTGAATGGCTGGAACGTCAACACTCCCGTCGGCACGCTGTACGGAGCGCACACCTCTTACAACATCCAAGCCAACGGCCAGCTGATGCACGCCGAAGATTATCGTCCGATGGTGGTGGCTTGGCGCAATGGCGCGCCCATCCGTCTGAACGAGGTCGCCAATGTCATCGACAGCATTGAAAACGACAAGAACGCTTCTTGGGCCAACACCTCGAAGGGGGCTGAGCGCGCGGTTCAACTGGGCATCATGCGGCAGGCCGGAAGCAACACCATCCAGATCTGCGACGAGATCAAGCGCGTGATACCGCAGTTGCAAACTCACCTGCCGCCGTCGGTGACGCTCAAGATTCGCGGCGACCGTTCCAACAACATTCGTCTGGCGTTCCACGACATCCAGTTCACCATGGCGATTACGCTCGGCCTGGTGATCGCGGTAATCTTCCTGTTTCTGCGAAACGCCTCGGCCACGCTGATCCCGAGCATGGCGCTGCCGTTCTCCATCCTGGGTACTTTCGCCGTGATGTACCTGCTCAATTACAGCCTGGACAACATTTCGATGATGGCGCTGATCCTGTGCATCGGCTTCGTGGTGGACGACGCCATCGTGATGCTCGAAAACATCGTCCGGCACATGGAAAAAGGCGAAACGGCGTTCCAAGCCGCGTTGCGGGGCTCGCGCGAAATCGGATTCACTATCGTATCCATGACCATTTCGCTCGGTGCGGTGTTCATTCCGGTGCTGTTTATGGGTGGCATTATCGGCCGCCTGTTCAAGGAATTCGCGGTCACACTCTGTACCGCGATCTTCATCTCCGGCCTGGTGTCCATCACGCTGACGCCCATGCTCTGCAGCCGCTTTTTGAAGGATCCGCGCCAGCAGCGTCAGGGTTGGATCAGCCGGAAGATGGAGCGCTTCTTCAACTTCATGCTGGACGGCTACAAACGCAGCCTGCGCGTCGTGTTGAAGCACCATTACGTTATGGCGGCGGTCTTTTTCATCCTCATCGGCGCGACCATCTATTTATTTGGCGCGGTCTCCAAGGGCTTCATTCCCGACGAAGACAACGATTCCATGATGGTGACGCTCGAAGCCGCGCAGGGCACCTCCTACTACAAGATGGTCGACTACGTTCAACGTGTGTCCGCCATCATGCGTCAGGATCCGAATATCGATTCGTTCATGGCGCAGGCCGACACCACCAATACTCCCCGCTTCTGGACGCAGTTGAAGCCGCGCAAGATGCGGGCCTTGTCGCTTACTCAGGTGATTGCCGAGCTGCGGCCCAAGTTGTCGGGCTTTCCGGGCGTGCGCGTGTTCCTGGTGGCACCGCCCAGCTTGCGATTCGGTGGCCACCAGACCAAGTCCGCTTACGACTTCACGTTGCAAGGGCCCGACACGGTCGAGCTTTACAAAGAAGCGCAACTGCTGCAGCTTGAAATCGCGAAGCTGCCGGGCTTGATCGATGTGACGACGGACTTGCAGGTGAAGAATCCGCAGGTGAATTTGGATATCGACCGGGATCGCGCGGCCGCGCTCGGGCTGGACGCCACGCAAATTGAATCGGCGCTCTATAGCGCTTTCGGCCCGCGCTGGTCGTCCACCATCTACGCGCCCACCAATCAATACAAAGTGCTGCTGGAGGTTTCGCCCAAATACCAGGAATTCTCCGATTATCTTTCCAAGCTTTTCTTCAAAACTCCAGCCGGGCAACTGGTTCCGCTCAACAATTTCGCATCGCTTCACGAAGCCGCCAGCGCGCAAAGCATCAACCACTCGGGCGAATTTCCGTCGGTGACCGTGTCGTTTAACGCGAAACCGGGCGTCTCGCTGGGCGACGCCGTGAATATGGTGCAAGATACCGCGCGGCGCGTTCTGCCCGCCACCATGACCGCGAGCTTTGAGGGCACCGCGCAAGCCTTTCAAAGTTCACTGAAGAACCTGACGCTGCTGCTGATCATCGCGATTCTCGTGGTCTACATCGTCCTCGGCGTGTTGTATGAGAGCTATATTCATCCGCTGACCATCCTCTCAGGCCTGCCGTCGGCGGGTGTGGGCGCCTTGCTGACGCTCATGATTTTCCACGTCGACCTGAACATCTACTCGTTTGTCGGATTGATGATGCTGATCGGTATCGTGAAGAAGAACGCGATCATGCAGATTGACTTCGCTCTGGAAGCCGAGCGCAAGGAAGGCAAAACGCCGCTCGAAGCCATTTACGAAGGCTGCCTGATCCGCTTCCGGCCCATCATGATGACCACCATGGCCGCCATGCTGGGCGCGGTTCCGGTGGCGCTCGGTTACGGCGCCGGCGGCGAGTCCCGCCGTCCCTTGGGATTAGCCGTCGTCGGCGGACTGTTGTTTTCGCAATTGATCACTCTGTACTTGACGCCCGTGGTTTACACCTACATGGCTTCGGTGCTGGAGTGGTGGCGTGCGCGCAAACGCCAGACCACCAAGCTCCCGGCTTTCGATGGTCCGCAAGGCGCACAGGTCGGCGCTGACTAGCTCCAATGAACTTCTCGGAAACATTCATACGCCGGCCTATCGCCACCAGCCTCTTGATGGCCGCCATTGCGCTTTTCGGCCTGGTGGCGTACCGCTCGCTTCCCGTCAGCGACCTTCCGAACGTCGATTTCCCAACATTGTTGGTGACCGCGAGTCTTCCCGGCGCCAGTCCCGAAACGATGGCTTCCGCCGTCGCCACGCCGCTCGAGAATCAGTTCTCGAACATCTCGGGCCTGGATTCGATGACGTCCACCAACTCGCTCGGTTCGACGCAAGTTACCCTCGAATTCGTGCTCAACAAGAGTCTGGACGGCGCCGCGGTGGACGTGCAGTCGGCCATCACACAAGCCGCGCGACTGCTGCCGACAGGCATGCCGACCCCGCCCACGTTCACCAAAGTGAATCCGGCCGATCAGCCCATTCTCTACCTGGCCATCACATCCGAGACGCTGCCGCTATGGACGCTGGATGAATACGCTGAAACACGCATCGCACAGCGCATTTCCATGGTCTCGGGCGTCGCGCAGGTGCAAGTGCTGGGCCAGCAGAAATACGCCGTACACGCGCAGGTGGATCCGCACCTGCTGGCGTCGCGACAGATCGGCATCAACGAAGTGCAGAACGCGCTCTCCAGCTGGAACGTCAACCTGCCCACCGGGAGCATCATCGGGCCGCAGCGCGCGTTCACCCTGCAAGCCACCGGGCAATTGATGAGCGCCGCGCAGTACCGGCCTTTGATTGTCGCCTATCGCAATGGATCGCCCGTCCGCTTGGAGGAACTCGGCAACATTATCGATAGCGTGGAAGACGATAAAACGGCTTCCTGGTTTTACACCAAGCAAGGCATCCAGCGCGCCATCATCCTGGGCGTGCAGCGCCAGCCCGGAACCAACACCATCGCCGTGACCGACGCGGTGAAAAACCTGCTGCCCAAGTTCCGCTCCGAAATTCCAGCGTCGGTGAAGATGAACATCTTGTACGACCGTTCCGATACCATCCGCGAATCTTATAAAGACGTGCAGTTCACCATGCTCCTCACCCTCGGCCTGGTGGTGATGGTGATCTTCCTGTTCCTGCGGAACGTCTCGGCTACCGTGATCCCGGCGCTGGCGCTTCCGTTTTCGATCATCGGCACGTTCGCCATCATGTACCTGCTGCACTTCAGCCTGGACAATCTGTCCATGATGGCGCTGATTCTGTCGGTTGGTTTCGTGGTCGACGACGCCATCGTGATGCTGGAAAATATTTTCCGGCACATGGAAATGGGCGAAAAGCCTCTCTATGCCGCGCTCACCGGGTCGAAAGAAATCGGCTTCACCATCGTTTCGATGACGCTATCGCTCGCGGCCGTCTTTATCCCAGTGCTGTTCCTGGGCGGGATTCTCGGGCGATTATTCCGCGAATTTTCAATTACTATTTGCGTCGCGATCCTGATTTCGGGCATCGTCTCGGTGACGCTGACGCCGATGCTATGCTCCCGCTTCCTGCGCTCGCCCGAAGAGCAAAAGCGATCCTGGTTCTATCGCATCACCGAGCGCTTCTTTGAAGCTCTGCTGCGCGTGTACGACTTTACGCTGCAAATCGTGCTGCGGCACCGGGCCCTTACGATGACGGCATCGCTGGCCGTATTGGTCGGGACCGTGGTGATGTTTATCCGGATCCCCAAGGGTTTCATCCCCGATCAGGACACCGATCAAATCTACGCCGTCACCGAAGCCGCGCAAGGCACCTCGTACTACCAGATGATCGATTACCAAAAGCGCGTCGCCGAAGTGTTCCGCACTCACCCCGACGTCCAAGCGCTGATGTCGACCGTGGGCGGCACGTCCGCCTCCACGCTGGGCGGTCCCAACTACGGCGAACTGGTGGTCCACCTGAAGCCGCGCTCGGATCGCAAGCTCCTGGTTAACGATATTATTGCGGATTTACGACCGCAGCTCTCGAATTTCCCTGGAATGCGTGTGTATTTGCAGAATCCCCCCACCATCCGCATCGGTGGCCAGGTCACCAAGAGTTTGTACCAGTTCTCCATGCAGTCTCCCGACAAGCAGGAACTGTACGTGGGAGCGGCGCGTCTGGCGAGCGAAATCGAAAAACTGCCGGGCGTGGAGGATGTCACCAGCGACTTGGCTATTCAGTCTCCGCAGGTGAACGTGACCATCGATCGCGACAAGGCCGCTTCCCTGCAGGTGAACGCCGACGCCATCGAAAACGCTTTTTATGACGCCTACGGTCCGCGCTGGGTCTCCACCATTTATGCGGCCATCAATGAATACAAGGTCCTGCTCGAACTGAAGCCGCAATATCAAGCCGACCCGCACGCGCTGTCACTTTTGTACTTCAAATCCACCAATGGCCCGCTGATCCCGCTCGACACGCTCGCCAAGCTGCACCAAGACACCGGCCCGCAGACCATCAACCACTACGGCCAGCTGAACGCCGTCACGATTTCGTTCAATTTGAAGCCCGGCGCATCGCTGGGAGATGTCGTTTCCAAGGTGCAGGATATCGCCAGTCAAACCTTGCCGGCCGGAATCACGACCGACTTCGAGGGCGCGGCCAAAGCGTTCCAAAGTTCACTGGGCAACCTCTGGGTATTGCTGATCGTCGCGATCATGGTGGTGTACATCGTACTCGGCATTTTGTACGAAAGCTACATCCATCCTTTGACCATTCTTTCGGGACTCCCGTCCGCCGGATTCGGCGCTTTGCTGACGCTGTATCTGTTCCACATGGATCTGAACATTTACGCCTTCGTGGGACTCATCATGCTGATCGGCATCGTGGAAAAGAACGCGATTATGCAGATCGATTTCGCACTCGACGCCGAGCGCAACCAGGGTTTCACTCCCATGCGGGCGATCTACGAGGGATGCCTGATCCGTTTCCGCCCCATCATGATGACCACCATGGCGGCGCTGCTGGGCGCGGTTCCCATCGCTCTGGGCTACGGCGCGGGCGGGGAAGCCAGACAACCGCTCGGGCTGGTGGTGGTCGGCGGACTGCTTTTCTCGCAACTCGTCACTCTGTACCTGACGCCGGTGTTCTATACGTACATGGCGGCGCTGCTCGCGAAGTTGCATCGCAACAAGCGCCGTGCGAACCAGCCGGTTCCCGAACCAACTATCGCGTAGGCTGCACCGTCAGCGTATCCTGCGCGTCCACCTTCTCAAACTGCATCGGAAAGCTACGTCCCACGTAGTACGAATCCCACTGGTCTTTATAATGCCGCGATAAAATCTGCCCCGATTGGCCGATATCGATATTATTTAGTGACCCATCCCAATCGGCAAGATCCGCGACGAATCGCATGGATGGTCCGAGCAGCAGCGACGTCTGCTTGATCGTCGTTCCGGAACCGCTCATCTCCACCGGCCCGATGTTGAAATAGCTTCCAACCAGCGGCAATCGGCTGCCAACCGGATGTTTGATGGAAAGCACGTTGAAGCGGCCGTAATCCCACTTCGCCAAGTTGCTGCCTTGCGTTTTTCTGCCTTGCTCGATGGCAGCGGCCAGCGCCGCCAGCAACGCGTCGTCCTGGTCGCGAAAAAAGCCGCGCCCACCCGATTCAACAATTCGCTCGATCGCCACCGGCGCCATGTAGGGCTGGTAAATATCCGGAACTTTGGGCGCCGCGGCGTGGACGGCCGCCGTACGCAATTGATCGTAGGCCAGCGTGATCAGCAGCGGCGCCGCGGTCTGCTTCTCCATTTGCCCGTTCCAGCCGCGAAGCAACTTCACGGCTTCCTCCAATTCCGGTTTCGCCGGCTTCTTGCGATCGTACGCAGCCACCATCTGGCGGGCCAGAAAACTCGAAAATGCGGAATAAACATCCTTCTCGACACCCAGCATTTCTTGCGGCTTCCATCCGGCATGGGCGAGCAGGCGGTCCCGAATCTGGCGCGAGCGGTATGGCGCGCCAAACTCGCCGCTCACACGGTACGGATAGTTTTCCGGGAACGGATTCTGATTGGCCGTCACGATCCATCCGCGCGGCGGGTTGTAGGACGCCGGCAACTGATCGAACGGAATGTAGCCTTCCCATTCATTGTCGCCGCTCGCTCCGTCCGCGGGCACGTCGCCGTCGAAATTCTTGCGGATCGGAAGCATGCCCGCGGCTTGATAGCCGATATTGCCCTCCACGTCGGCATAGACGAAGTTTTGCGCCGGGCCAGGATAGGTCGCGAGAGCGGCGGTGAATTCCTTCCAATTGCCGGCGCGATTCAAATCAAGAAAAGAGAACCTGAATCCGTCCGTTTCCGCCGCGCTCCAGCGCAGCGCAAAATAGCGCCCATTGTCGCTGAAGGCCACTGGTCCGTGCCGCGTCACCCACTGCCGTAACTCCACCGGACGCGCTCTCTTAACCCGAATCCATTCCGATTCCGAGCGCGCCTGCTCCAGTTGACCGCGAAACACATATCGGCCCGTCGCTGGATCGATCTTCTCGGCGTACAGGTCTTGCACGTCGAAGCCGAGATTCGTGACGCCCCAGGCGATTTTCTGGTTGTGGCCGATAATCACGCAAGGGACCCCGGGCAGAGATACGCCGGCCACGTCCAGGCCCGGCGCTTTCAGATGGACTTGATACCACGTCGCGGGAATCGACCAATCCAAGTGAGGATCGTTGGCTAGAATCGGCTTGCCGCTCGCGCTGAATTTGCCGGAGATCACCCACGCGTTGGAGCCAGGTTGGAATTCGCCTCCCGCGCGCGCCGGATAGAGCAGGGCCACTTTGGCCGGATCGCCGTCGGCCAACATCGTCATTTTGCGCAATTCCTCGCGCCATGTGGACGTCAAGCTGCGATGCATCTGCAAACCGCACAGCAGGCTGTCCACGATGCTCCAGGGGCGCGGGTCGTAGCCGAGCAGGGTGAACTCGAGCGGCAGCGCTTTGCGATGCGTCTCGATGAAATAGTTCACTCCATGGGCGTAGGCGGCGAACAGCGCGTGCTCGGTAGGGGTAAGGTTCCGCGCATCTTCTTCCGCAATACGCCGCATCCGGAAGCGCCGGGCTTCGCGGTCCAAATCCAGCGTGGACGCTCCAAACACCTCGGACAATTCTCCACCAGCCAGGCGGCGCAGAACGTCCATCTGCCACAAGCGATCCTGCGCCGTCGCGTAGCCCTGGAGGAAAATCGCATCCTCCCATTGGCCGGCGGCGATGTGAGGAACGCCGAGCGCATCTCGCGCGATGGTAGCGCGCGCGGCAATGGGCGCTGCGATCTCGCCCGAAGTCTTGGGCAGTGGGCGATAAGCAATCCAGTATGCGGCGGCGAGAACCAGCACTAACAAAACCGCTATGCTCAAGTTGATGAACTTCAGGGCTCTGGCCGGAAGCACTGGGTTAAGACGCACTGGGACGATTTTAGCGTACCGTTGTTTCCGCGCCTTAAATTAGCGCGCTATGGGCTATCGTTTCGTCATCCTAGCCGCCGTGCTGTTGCTCAACGGCTTTTTCGCCACCGCGGAAGTCGCGCTGATTTCAGTTCGCAAAAGCCGCTTACGCACGCTGGCCGAAGAGGGACAAGCGGGGGCGCAGGCCGCGTTAAATCTTCTGGCGAATCCGTCCCAACTGCTCTCGCTCACCCAAGCGGGGGTCACGCTGGCCAGTCTTGGCTTGGGATGGGCCGGGGAGAACACCGTATACGAACTCCTCCAGTCCTGGTTTCATCCGTTCATGATGCCTCGCTGGGAACCCGTCTGGCACGTCGTGAGCTTTGGAATCGCCTTTCTGCTCATCAGCTACGCGCACATTGTGCTTGGAGAAGTGGTCCCCAAAAATCTGGCGATCGAAAAAGCCGACCGAATGGCGATTCTGGTAGCTCCCGTATTGGTGGTCTTCTCCAGGCTGCTAGCGCCCTTCACCTATTTTGCCGAGGTGTCCGCCGCGGCCGTCTCACGCTGGATCGGATTGAAAGGCGCTCATGGCGGAGGAGGACACTCGGCCGAGGAACTGAAGTTCATCGTCAGCTCCAGCCGCCGCGAAGGACATCTGCATCGCTTCGAGGAAGACGCCATCCAGGCGCTGCTGGAGCTTTCCGATTATTATGCCCGGGAAATCATGGTGCCGCGCAACGCCATCGTATCGATTTCCGTGGACGCCAGCCTCGATCAGGTGCTGCGGCGCATGCGCGAGCACGAATATTCGCGCCTGCCGGTGTATGAGAAAAGCCCCGAGCACATCATCGGCTACGTCCATTACAAGGACATGATGCGAATCTGGGAGGAACGCCGCATGGCGAATTTCAAGAACCGCCCGCTGCCTCCCTTTCACCTCTCGCGCGTATTGCGCAAGCCGTTGGTGGTGCCCGAAACCAAGCCATTGAACGATCTCATTGACGAGTTTCGTGAAACCCATATCCACATGGCCATCGTGGTGGACGAGTTTGGCACCATCGCGGGACTGGTGACGCTCGAAGACGCCCTCGAACAGATCTTCGGTGAGATCGGCGATGAGCACGACGTCAAGCGCCCTCGCCCGGCCACCGAAGCTCCTAGCATCGAAGTGGATGGCACCATCACCATCCGCGATCTGGACACGCAGTATGGGCTGGAGTTGCCCGGTGACGCGGGGTTTGAAACGCTGGCCGGGTTCCTGCTCTTCCAGCTAGGCTACATTCCCAAGCCGGGTGACGCAATCGTGTACGGCGGGCGCAGATTCACGATCCTGGGAATGGATCACAATCGCATCGCGCGCGTGAAAATCGAACGGATCCCAGAGCCGGCCGCTGAAGCCTCGGCTGCGCAGGCCGGACAGCCTCAAGTGAAGTAGAATAACAGAAAGACTTCCGGAGAGACATTCTGAAATTGCACGTGTTACTTTACGCCACCCTGCTGTGCGCACTGGCTAGTGCTGCTCCTTGTCAGGACGCCGCTCCGGCAGCACCCGTGCCCCCACAGGTAGATCCGGCGCCGGTTGTTCCCGTCACGCCCACAGCGGCGGTCGATAACGCGGCCGACGATCACCGCATGTTCAAGGTGCTCCCGAACTATAAGACCATTAACGATCCGGAGCAGCCGTTTGCACCCATGAGCGTCGGTGAGAAGTTCGCGCTGGTGCAGCACTATTTCGATCCGTTCACATTTGTCTTCACCAGCATTACGGCCGGTATCGAGCAGGCGAGCAACGAAAAGGAGGCCTACGGTCAAGGCACAATGGGTTTTGCCAAGCGGTATGGCGCCGATTTCACCGACGGGTTCACTAACGAGCTGTTTGTCACCGGCGTCTTTCCGGCCCTCCTGCACGAAGACCCGCGTTATTACCGGCTCGGGCGGGGAAGCGCCTGGAAACGGACCGCGTATGCGCTTTCGCGTATCCTGATTGCGCATAGCGACTCAGGCGCGGCGCGGATCAATGCTTCGGAGTTCCTTGGCAACATCGCCTCGGGCGCGCTGTCGATGACCTACTATCCGTCCAACGAGCGTAGCGTCGGGGGAGTCTTCACTCGCATGACCATCGAAGTCGGGTACGACTCGCTGTTCAACGTGCTGAAGGAATTTTATCCGGACCTGAAACGCAAGTTCCGGCACCACTGAGGCTTTTCTAGCGGCTTCGCGAGCGCAAATCGTCATGCCGGTAAAACCCCTTTCGCCGGACACGAACCTCGATCAACTGGAACATCAGGCGACAGACTTGCTGCTGGCCCTCGCCGCGCACGACCCACAAGCGGCCCAGCGAATCCGGGAGTTTCACCCGCGGTTCCATAGGGCAGCGGACGCCGCGATCTTCGACGTTCAGCTAAGCCATAGCGACGCACAGCTCACCATCGCTCGCGAGCGCGGTTTTGCGGGCTGGCCGAGACTACAAAGGCACATTGAAAAACCGACCCTCGCCGATAACCTGAGCCTCCCTCCACATGAGCGCATCGAAGACGCCACACTGCGCCGAGCCGTGGACCTCCTCGACTCGGGCGATGTGGAAGGCTTGCGCGCGCACCTGAACGAGCATCCCAATCTGGTACACCAACATGTCCGGTTGGAGGGCGGAAACTACTTCCAGAATCCGACGCTGCTGCAATTTGTGGCGGAGAATCCGATTCGCCGCGGAACCTTGCCGGCCAATATCGTTCCGCTGGCGAAGATAATCCTGGATGCCGGAGCGAAAAATGATCCATCGGCGATGAACGAAACGCTGAGCCTGGTTTGCTCCGGGCGCGTCCCGCGTGAATGTGGACTGCAACTCGCCCTGATCGATTTGCTTTGCGATTACGGAGCCGATCCGAACAGCGCCCTCGAGGCAGCGCTTCCGCATGGAGAGTTCGAGGCCGTACATGCTTTGCTGCGGAAGGGAGCAAGGACGGATCTTCTCGTCGCAGCGGCTCTCGGCCGTGACGAAGACGGCCAGCGATTGCTCGCGAACGCCAATAGTGAGGATCGCCATCGCGCGCTCGCACTGGCTTCGCAATTTGGTCATGTGAGCATCGTGCGCTTGCTGCTCGACGCTGGTGAAGATCCAAACCGCTACAACCCAGTTGGATTTCATTCCCATTCCACACCATTGCATCAGGCCGCTCTAGCCGGTCACGACGATGTCGTTCGCCTGCTGGTGGAACGTGACGCCCGCTTGGATACGAAGGATACGCTGTGGCAGAGCACGCCTGCCGATTGGGCGAAGTACCAAGGCCGGGCCGCGACCGAAGAATATCTTCGCGCGCAGGAAGCGCTTAGGTAAGCTCGAAGGCTCAGGCCTGCTTTTGGAACACCAGCACGTCGTCCTCGGTGGTGGACTGCGGAACGATGGACGTGGTGTCCACGGTCAACGTCTTGCCATCGTCGCTCAGCTTCATTCTGTACCGCGTCACGCGATCGCCCCTGGTTTCCATTTCCACCAGCATCGGCCCGTTGTACCAGAACGAGGTGGTTGCTTTTTCGCCGCTAACCTTGCAGGTCTTTCCATCCGTGGTGCATTTCAGATCGATCTTCTTGCTGGCCCCGTCTGCGCTCTCGGTGATTTGGATAGAACTGTCGTCTTCGTTAATCACCCAGGTCGCGCCGCCGACTTTCACGGTGTGCAGTTCGCTCTTCGAGCCGTCAAACTGCCAGGTGCCGGAAAGATTGGGCCGGTCCTGCCCAACCAGCGGGAGTGCCAGAACGGCGATCGCGGAGCACGCCACCAGAGTAGCTACGTTGCGCATGTGAAAACCTCCAGCAGCTACTATAGTTCAAATGAAACTGCCCCGCAAAACCGTCTCGTCAGCGGTGCGGCGACACAGGTGCGGCAACGTGTCGATGATGTTCGCGAGCCGTGGAAGTGACCGTGGCGGGCTTGGAGGAACCTGGGGCGAAGCCAATCACAAAAGCGTCCCAATTTCCGGTGACCGTCGGCCGCGCGGGACCGCCCAGGCGAGAAAGAATGTTCGAACTCGAATAACCGGCCAGATAAATGTTTCCGCTACTGTCGAAATCGACGCCGTAGGCCACCTGCGTGCCATCGCTGCCCAGATAAGTGAAGTAGTCGATTCCAGCCGCTCCCGCCTTCGAAGGATCCAACTTCAGGCCGAAAGCATCCACACTGTCGTCATAACGGGACTGTAGTGCGCCGCTGGTGGAAGGGAGTCCAGCCGATTCGGTGTAACCGCTCACGTACAGTGCGCCGGTCGAGTCTTCCTTCAAGTCCATCGCTGCGTCCGGCTCGCTGCCGCCGAAATAAGTGGAATAGACCAACTGCCCTTTCACCGTATCCAAGATAGCGATGAAGGCGTCCGTATTTCCGCCGTACTTGGTCTGGAAGGCGTTGCTCGTCACTGGAAAATTCGAAGAGAGCGTATAGCCGCTCAAAATGACACGTCCGGAAGGATCCAGGACCAGGCTGGTGGCCTCATCGGTCGCGCTGCCACCCAGAAAACTCGAGTACAGCAATGCGTTCAGCCCCTTCAGTGCAGGATTGATGTGAGCGACATAAGCGTCTCCGTCGCCGCCGTAAAGCCCCTGATAGGGATAGCCCTGAGTGGCATTGCCTTGGATCCAGATATTGGGCGAATACGTGCCGCCTGCCAGCCACACCGTGCCATCCGCGGCCGCAACCACGCCGTAAGCTTCATCCCAATGCGTGCCGCCAATATAGATGGCGTATAACAACGTCGCGCTACCCGAGTTCGCCGTGTCGAAACCGGCTATGAACATGTTCTGCGTTCCGATCAGTGAGTCCTGGAAACCGCTGCCCGCAATGGGCAGGTCGGTGGATTGCGTATTGCCCGCAATCCAAATCCAGCCGTTGGGAGCCACCGAGATTGCCGTGCCGGTGTCCGTTTCGCTCCCTCCGAAGTAGGTCGAATAAGTCAGGGCTTGGCTCGAACTCAGCCGCAGCACGAAGGCGTCCGCCGCGCCACTGGTGCCGCCCACCGTGCTCTGAGCGGCGTTCACCATGGGAAAATTACCCGACTCCGTCGAACCGGTCATAAAAACGTCACCGGTGGCACTCACACTCATAGCGCCGAAAGTTTCGTCGAGTGTTCCGCCAATGTACGTTACATAGATGACCTGCGCACTCCCCGAGAGCTTTGGATTTACGATGGCCAGGAACAGGTCCTGGCCGCCGCCCGCGGTGGATTGATAAGGCGTCCCGACCAGCGGCAGATTGGTGGACTCGGTGGTGCCGCCGATATAAACCAGCCCGTTAGCGTCATGACCGATTCCGTACGCGATGTTTTCATACGTCCCCGCAATATACTGTGCGACCACCAGGACCGGATCGATCACCAGCGCGCGCGAGCGATCGTAAGCGCCCAGCCGGAATCCGTAGGATCCGTCGGCATTCTTCTGATAGCTGCTGGCAACCAGATGACGCGAGCCGTCCGGGCCGGTTTGATAAGCCACCGGATGTTTCTGGATCAGGCCCGAGCCGTCCAGGCGAAAGCGAATGGTTCGCGGATTGGCCCCTGGATTCACAGTGAGATCGTATTCCAGTTCCCCACCGTTGCCGTAATAAGCGAGATCGATGCCGGGATATAACTCCGCCACTTCCACGCGGCCGTAGTTGGGAACGGCATGACGCCACTTTGACGGATCGTTGCCGAGGTACAGATTCGTGGTGGAACCCAATAGCTGCGAACCTTCAATGCGAGCGGCGCGATTGGCGCCATCGAAGCTCAGCCGAACGTCTTTTTTTCCACTGCGCAAAATGGCTTGATCGGCGCTGAACTCAAAATGAAAGCGCGCGCCCCGCGCAATAAACTTCGCCGCATTGCCGGACGCGGGGTCGGACGGCTCAAAACGCAGCGGAGCTTTTGTCAGAATCTGAATCGGATTGGTTTCAGCGGCCGCGAAACCGGCGCATGCCGCCAGACCAAGGACGGGAAGATAGATTTTTAATTGCATGTCGAGACGAATGAAGCTAACGACGTACCCACAATGGAACAGGTTAACGAAAAAACGACGTTGGGCGCACTTTCCCGCGGCAAGCCGTTAGACGGGAGGTTACAAAAGTTGACAATATTTGAGGACACCGACAATGAGTTTATCGTAACGGAGCTCTCGCGCATAGCGTCAGGCCAACTAAGGATGAATGCGACAAGGCTTTTTCAAATTGGCATCGCAGGCTCGGCGTGCGCCGCGATGCTGTGGGCAGCGGATTTCTGGAAGACCAAAGATGCGTCGCAGTGGAATGACGACGAAATTAATAAAATCTTGAGCGATTCGCCCTGGGCCAAGGCGAAAACTGTTCAGCCTCAACAGTCCCAGACGAGACGGCCTGGCATGGGTCGGCGCGGTGGGTTTGGTTATCCAGGCGGTGGTTATCCTGGTGGCGGTGGTGGCTATCCTGGCGGCGGGGGCGGTTATCCTGGCGGCGGGGGCGGTTATCCTGGCGGATCGGGCGGCAACAATGGCGACCCATCGCAGAACGAGCCGATGAATTTGACCATTCGTTGGGAGAGCGCGGCGCCGATTCAATCGGCGCTCATGCGGCAAGGCGCCTCGGCGTCCGACGAGTTGAAGGCCGTGGCCGCGTCAACTGAGAAATATTACGTAATCGAAGTGCTCGGCTTGCATCTGCCGCGACAGGGCCAGCGCAGCCGGGGGGTGGTGGATGCCGACGACCCGGGCAACAACGGAGACAACAACGACAATGGCCAACGCGCGCAGGATCGCAGCCAGGATCGCAGCAATGACGCCCTTCGATCGCAACTGCTGGATGCCGCGCAGCTGGCGCCCAAAGGCAAAGCCTCTATTTACGCGCAGGACGTCCAGATCGCGGGACCCGATGGAATCGACGGCGTGCGGTTTCTGTTCCCTCGCACCACGCCCATCAGCGCAAACGACAAGGAAGTGGATTTCATTCTCAACGTGCGGCGCATCAAGGTGGACGAAAAGTTCAAATTGAGCGACATGCAATACGAGGGTAAGCTGGCTATCTAGCGGCCGCCCCACCTATTCGTCCCACAGCACCGTCATCGGATCCACCTGCGCGGCACGGCGCGCGGGAACGAATGCCGCGAGCAACGCAACCGCCAACAGAATCGGTGCGATCATTCCATACAGAGCTGGATCGACGCGATCGCTGAGTGGGAATGAACTAGCCAGCAGCCGGCCTCCTTCCGCGCTGAGCACGAGACCGATCAGCACTCCAAACACGACCGGCCTTACTCCTTGCCGCAGCACCATCTTTACTACAGAGGCGCCATCCGCTCCCACCGCCATGCGGATTCCGATTTCGCGGGTCCGCCGGCTCACCGCATAGGAAATCAAACCGTAAAGACCGGCCATCGCGAGCGCGACGCCCATCAAGCCCATGCCTCCCACGATTTCGACAACCGACTCGATGATGCTGGTGGCGCGCGCGTAGTAATGTCTCTCGATGGTGTGGACATCGTACACCGGCATGTTCGCATCTAAGCGCCGTATGGTCTCGCGCAATGGCGCCAGCACGCTCGAGGATTCGCCCGTGGATTCGGCCATCAGGATCATCCTCGGCATGGGGTGCTGTCGATACGGAAAATAAACGATCACGCGTCGAACTGGAGCACCCGCGCCACCGCGCCAGTGAGCGCCGTCCAGTTCTGCTCTTCTCTTTCCAGTTGTTTTCGCCCCGCGGCGGTGACGGAGTAATAACGCGCCCGGCGATTGTTCTCCGACACGCTCCATTCGGCCTTCAGCCATCCGGACTGCGTCATGCGGTGCAGGGCAGGGTAGAGCGAGCCCTCTTCAATCCGCAGCGTCTCTCCGGAAACCTGCTGGACGTGCAGCGTGATCCCATACCCATGCATGCGTCCGCGTGAGGCTAGAGTCTTCAGCACCAGCAGATCCAGCGTTCCCTGTAACCGATCGTTGGTGTGCTTCATTGGAAGGTTTCGCTTCCAGGGGGAAGAGCAGCGGTCACGCCTTGAACAAAGCGCTTGAGCGTGCTCCGTTCGGCGCCCGGCGACTCCGCTACGCCGAAATACCGGCCCTTGGCAAAAGCCATCGCGCCGGGAAGTGTGCGCCATTCCTGAATCGCATCCCACGCGCTACCTGGCGACCAAGGCATCTGGTAAAGAGTAAGCATCATCGTCGGATTACTAGCGGGTGGATTACCAGCAGGCGGATTTCCCACATAGCTGGCGCGCCAAACCTTCAGTGCGCCCGATGTCCCGTTCCATACCTTCGCTTCGTGCGATGAAGTCTGGAGTACTGCTTGGTCCACGAGTTTCCACTCCGCGGGGGCTGGCGGCAGTCCGTTCACTCGCGGCGCGAATAGGCCGTGACTGAGTTCGATCACTACCGCCCCTACAAGAAGCAGCCACAATGCTTTCATGGCGAGGCCTTTCTATAGCCAGCTATAGGAGTATTGTGCGCCAGGCTGGCGTGGATGTCAACGCGGAACTGCTGTGGCACAATCGAGTCATATGCCGCGCCCCTGGTGGATTTTTTTGTTGCTCTCCGCGAGTCTTGCGGCCCAGAAGCAGCCCTTCGACGTGCAGACGCTGCTGAAAGTCGCGCGCATTCAAGAACCCGCGCTCTCGCCCGACGGCAAAACCGTAGCGTTCACCGTCCAGACCGTCGACCTCGCGCGGAACACCAAGCCCAAACAGATCTACACGGTTCCTTTGAACGGCGGGCGCCCCACACAGATCACGATGCAGGGCACTGACAACGAGCGGCCCGAATGGTCGCCCGATTCCAAACAGATCGCCTTTATCTCCGACCGCGGAGGTTCATCGCAAGTCTGGATCATGAATGCCGACGGATCGAACGCGCGCCAGATCACCAATCTCTCCACCGAAGCGGGCGGCGTGTTGTTCTCCCCCGACGGCAAGAAGCTGGTGTTCACCAGCGACGTTTTCCCGGATTGTCCCGACGACCCTTGTAATAAGAGCCGGCTGGACGCCGACAAGAACAACAAAGTGAAGGCGCGCAGCTACACCACGCTGCTTTACCGTCACTGGACCGAGTGGCAAACTAAGCGCCGTTCGCACCTGCTGCTAACGGACGTGGCCGGCGGTCCGGTGAAGGATTTAACACCCGGCGATCGCGACGTTCCACCATTTTCGCTCGGCGGCCCGGACGATTACGCCATCTCGGCGGATTCGAAAGAAGTCTGCTATACGATGAATGCCGATCCGGTGCAGGCCACCAGCACCAACAGCGATCTGTTCGTAGTCCCGATCGCGGGCGGCGATTCCATCAAGATCACGAGCAATCCCGGCGCCGACGCCAGTCCGCAGTATTCTCCCGACGGCCGATGGCTGGCCTACCGCAGCCAGGCACGCGGAGGTTATGAGAGCGATCGCTGGCGTCTGGTGGTGCTGGAACGCGCCACCGGCAAGGTGAACGTGATCACCGAATCGCTGGACCGCTACGTCGAAAGCTTCACCTGGTCGCCCGATTCCAATGCCATTTTCTTCACTGTGGAGGATCGCGGAAGGCAGAGCATCGAGATGATTCCTGCCGCCGGCGGCGCCGCGCGCATTGTGGTGAGCGGGGCCAGCACGCTCGACGACATGAAGCTCACGCCGGACGCTAAGGCCATGATCTATACCGGCCAGAGTGGATCGGCGCCGATCGAGATTTATCGCGCCAGTTCCTCCGGCGGCGAACCTGTCGCCTTGACGCACTTGAATGACGCGCTGCTGGCACAGAGCGCGCTGACCCCTCTTGAGGATTTTTGGGTGGATGCCGCCGACAAAACGCGCATCCAGAGCTTCGTCGTAAAGCCGCCCAATTTCCAGCTAAATCAGAAATACCCGGTTTTGTTCTTGATCCACGGCGGCCCGGAAGGCCATTGGGGCGAGGATTGGACTTACCGTTGGAACGCGCAGGTGTTTGCCTCCGCCGGTTATGTGGTGATTGAGCCGAATCCGCGCGGCTCCACGGGCTATGGACAGAAGTTCACCGAAGACATCAAGGACAATTGGGGCGGAACGCCGTTCGACGACATCATGACCGTGGTGGATCATGTTGCCACGATGCCCTACGCCGACGCCGATCGCATGGTGGCGGCCGGCGGTTCCTATGGCGGCTATATGATCGATTGGATGCTCGGCCACACGCAGCGCTTCAAGGCGCTGGTCTCGCACGCGGGCGTCTACGATCTGCGCAGCGAATTCGGCGCCACCGAGGAGTTATGGTTCCCGCTGTGGGAATTCAACGGCACGCCCTGGGACAATCCGGAGTCGTACACGAAATGGTCGCCCAGCTATTTCGTGAAGGATTTCCATACGCCGACGCTCGTGATCCACGGCGAGCAGGATTTCCGCGTGCCTTACACGCAAGGTTTGCAGCTTTACACCGCTCTGCAAATGCAGAAAGTGCCATCCAAGCTGCTGGTTTTCCCCGACGAAGGTCATTGGGTTTTGAAGCCGCAAAATTCAGTGCTGTGGTACAACACGTTTCTCGAATGGTTGGGTGAATGGACGAAGTCAGGGCCGCCGCCCCCGGTTCCGGCCGCAACGACGCCCGCAGCAACTGCTCCGGTGCACTAATGGGGGCATTACGAAAAGGGCTCCGCAAAGGAGCTGAGCCACGTGACTCTAACTAACCGTTTTGAGTCAGCTAACCTTGCGAGGGTTGTATTTCCGCACGCGATCGATGGCGTGGTTGAAAACAGTCGCTGAGCCACCGATGACGTTTGCAGCGCGTCTACCCGCACGCTCAAAAGTTTCTCTCTCATCAGCCTCACGCCTCGGAAGGCAGCACAGTTTGTCACCTAGCGCCCCGGCTTCGGCTGGGGATTCAGTGCGCGAGATCTCACTAGGATTGCCAAGGACAATGCTAGACATTACAGTTAAAGAGCGTGGTTCATTGCTACTCTTCGGATTCACACGGCACACTTATCTTGTCGTTGGCCACGCCGCACGGTATTTATCTTGCCGCCGATAGCAGGGCAACGAATCCACAAAGGGACGACGCCCAAAAAATTTTCAAGATGGGGCCTCCGCTTTCGTGGGCATCGCCGCTACGCTGGTCGGCAAATCCGAGATGCAAAGCGAACGCCGAAGGACGATGTGCAGCGGAACAATTGACATTACAGAGATCCTTCATCACATCGCTTTGACTTATGGCGGGGAGCACGATCTGCTCGGATACGTCGCTGGGTCCATTTACGCACCGTTGAAGCGTTATTGGGCTTTTCTGCAAGTCGATGGTAGGCAAGTATCGGAAACATTGAGCGGTGGCTGGTCTTTTTGCACGGTTCCGGTTGTATCTAGAACTGACGGCAAGTTAAGAATTTTCGAGCTTCAGTTTCCTTTCTCCGATTCCGAGCTGCTACAGCCTACAAGTAGGCAGCGAGAGGAGTCCGGCATTGTATGGGGCCAGTGCCCAAGCCTAGACTCAATCGATTTGGACCCACAGACTCCAGAGGCGGCGAGGGCTTGCATAGAAGCCATTTACCGTTCTGCGCAGTTAGCATACCCCGATACAGTTGGCGGCCCTACCGACATCGGGATAGTCGATCAGAACGGGGCGCGTTGGCTCGCCAGAAAGCGGGAAGTCAACGAGCCGTCGATGGGCGCGTGAATAGCCGTATGCGCCAACGTGAGTTTATTGGATTCATTTTGGGTCTCTCTAGTTACCGCTAAAGCCAATGCCTTCAACTGACGAATTCCTTCAAGAAATCAAGGCGCTGCGAAAGGACGTACAGGAGTTGCCAGACCGCATCACAAGCTCTCTCAGACGTGAGGTAATATTTCTAGCTGCAGCCCTGGGAGCGATTGTCTTGCTGAACGATTTCTGGCAGTGGCTACACAAGAATTTCCTGAGGTAGGGCCCTCAACCAACATCTACCTCACAACTCGGTCTGGAAATGTGTCACACTGCGTCACATGAAGCGCGCGACGGTCCGCGAACTACATCTGCAAACCAGCGCTATCGTTAAAGCCGTGGCCGAAGGGGAATCGTTCATAATCGAGAAATCGGGGGTTCCGATCGCCGAACTGCGGCCTTTTAGACAGCTGCTCCCCACTCGGAGGATGCCCGATCGCGAGGCCATTATCGCCAAAATGAAGCGTGCGGGGGATAGCGGACGCATTCTGGAAGAACATCGCTAGTGATATTGTAGATCTCCGCGCCGGAGACGCGATCCATCTGGCCGCGGCCCAAAGCGCCGGCTTCAGCGAGATTTGGTCCAACGACAAGCGCCTGCTCCAGGCCGCCCCTGCCTTCGGTCTCACCGGCAAATCCGTCTAGGCCTGCTACCCTAGCTCCGATGGTTCGCCCGCGACTCTCCGCTGTCACCAGCCTATTCGCCCGCGTCGGTGTCACCGTATTCGGCGGTGGCGATCCCACCATCGCGATCCTGCAGCGCGAGTTCTACCGGCGCGGTTGGCTGAGTCCCGAAAAATTCGCTATCGCGTTCGGACTCGCGCGCCTCACCCCCGGCACCAACGTACTCGCGTTCTGCGCCGCCGCAGGCTGGTACATTCTTGGATTCACAGGCGCTCTGTCCGCCGTCCTCGCCATCACGATCCCAGCTTCGGCACTGGTGGTCTGGCTCACCCGCGCCTACGACCTCACCGTTCATTACGGGCTCGCGCGGTCCATTGCGAACGCACTGGTCGCCGCTGCCGTCGGCACCATGATCGGAGCGGCTCTGTTGCTGGTGCGCTCGCAATCCAAGCGCGGCCGTTGGCTCAGGCCAGTCACCATCTCAACCGGCGCGTTTCTTCTAGCCTTCGTTGCCAAGCTGTCGCCTCTCCAGGTGATCGCGCTCGCCGCGGCCGTCGGTTTCTTCTGGGCAGAATCTTGAGAACAGCCGCATGAACCTTGTCGTGCTTTACTTGCTGCTGGTGAAAGCCACCTTGACCTCGTTCAGCGGCCTGGCTTCGCTGCCCATGGTTCGCAACGATTTCGTGGTGCACCGCGGCGTGCTCACCGATCGCCAGCTCAACACCGCCGTGGCTGCCGGGCGCATCGGCCCAGGACCACTCGGCATCTATGTCGTCAGCGTCGGCTACCTGGTGGACGGCGTCCCAGGAGCCTGCGCCGGATGGCTCGCCATGATCACGCCAGCGTTTCTCATCATTCCCATGCTCCGATTCCTGGGGGCCCGAGCCGAACAACCCCGCGCCCGGGCAGTGGCTCGCGCGGTGCTTTTTGCTGGGGCGGGTCTAATGATCTCCGCCGCGGTCCCGCTGGCACGCGATGCCATCACCAATCCACTGTCACTCGCCATCTTTCTCGCCAGCTTCCTGCTCATTGCCAGCGCCCGCGTCGATTCGCTGTGGGTAATGCTCGGCGCCGCGCTGGTCGGGGTAATCGCGTTCCAGTTTTGATATACTCGCGTTAACTGCCCGCTTCCCTATGTCGGACTTTCGTTTAGGCGATGTCATCGACGATCACTGCATTAAGTGCCGTCGCGTGACCAATCACGCCATCGTTTCGCTGGTCAACGGAGAGCCCGCCAAAGTCCGCTGCCGCACCTGTTATCACGATCACGATTATCGGCATGAGCAGGCGCCGCCGTCGAAGAAAGATCTGAAGAAGGCCGAGCTGTTCAAGGAAGTTCTCGCCGCCGCCGTTCCGGGAGCCGCCGCCGAAGCTGTGATCGACGACCCGCCGGCCGAGCCGCCCGCGAAGGCCACTAAAAAGGTCGCCACCCGCGGCAAGAAGGTTTGATGAGCGGCCGGCACGCCGCGTCTAAAGTTGATGAGCGGCCGGGACGCCGCGCCTTAACATGATCGGCTGGGACGCCGCCCGCTATCAAGATAAGCATTCTTTCGTCTGGCGCTACGGCGCGAGTCTTGTGGAGCTTTTGGACCCTCAGCCGGGCGAACGGATTCTCGATGTTGGCTGCGGCACCGGTCAGCTTACCGCTGAGATCGCGCGACGCAGCGCTCAGGTTGTCGGGCTCGATAATTCGGCGGAAATGCTGGCCGACGCCCGCAAAAGCTTCCCTGAACTGGCGTTGGTCCAGGGAGACGCTGCCCATTTCGATTTCCCTGAGCCTTTCGATGCGGTCTTCTCGAACGCAGTGTTGCACTGGGTGAAGGATGCCGATGGCGCCATTGCTTCCATCGCCCGCGCGCTACGCCCCGGCGGACGTTTTGTGGCTGAGTTCGGCGGCAAGGGCAACATCGCATCGGTGCAAGCGGCCTTGCGAGCGGTTCTCGGCCCCGGCGCCGACCAGCAGTCGCCTTGGTATTACCCGAGCATCGGCGAATACTCGGCCGTGATGGAACGCCATGGACTGGAAGTGCGCAATGCCAGCCTGTTCGACCGGCCGACGCCGCTCGAGGGCGAAGACGGCATGGACCACTGGCTCCGAATGTTCGTCACTCAGACCTATCTCCGCCAGTTCCCCCCGGATCGCGCCGACGGCATCGTCCAGCAACTCATCGAGTTGCTTAGTCCGGCACTATATCGCTCGGGTATTTGGACGGTAGATTATCGCCGTCTTCGCGTATTGGCCGTCCGCACTAACTAAGGCGTTCCGTCGAGCGACTTCCTCCGCGTTCGCCCCTAGTATCGGGCTAGCATGCTCCCGGTACTATTTCTGCTTGCGGCAATAGTGGCGGGAAGAGACGCTGAACCTCGTCAATACGAACTTGGCCAACACGAACCTGGCCAATACGTCCTCCACACCAGCGATCCAGCTGTCAGTCGCGCGGGTCAATTGCTCAATCTGAGCCGGCCTTCCCAAGCGCTCGAACTGTTGCAAGCTGCCATCGAACGGCATCCGCAAGACCACAACATTCTTCTGTTGGCCGGATTGGCGGCCTATCGCTCGGACCATGTCGACACGGCAGTCGAATATTGGAGGCAATCGCTCGATCTGGCGCCAAACTCAGCGGTCCAGGCACTCTATGACGACGCCCAACGCGAGCGAGCGGCCGACCGCAGCAGCAGTAAACTATCTGGCACGCACTTCGCGTTGCGTTACGAAGAAGGTGCGGTTCCCGGCGATGCGGCTCGCCTGGTGCTCAAGATGCTCGAAGAAAACTATTCGCGCATTTCGGCGGAGCTGGGGTGCTCCGCGAGCGAGCCCATCGTCGCCATCGTCGAAAGCCGCGAACAGTACCGGCTCACGGGCGGAGCCGCCGAATGGAGCGGCGGCTACTACGACGGGCGCATTCATATCGTTTGGCCCAGTGGGCTTGTATGGACCACCGGGAATGAAGTTAGTCCGGCGATCGAACGCGCGCTGGCGCACGAATTGGTGCATGCCTGTCTTGCCAGCATGCCCTCCGGCTCCCACCCCTGGCCGGTTTGGCTGCAGGAGGGACTCGCACAGAGATTTTCGGGGGACCGGCTGGACCCTTCCGTCCGTGCGGAAGTCCGGAAACTCGTGCAAATGCAAGAAATCTCGCGGCTGGAAGATTTAGGTCCAACTTGGCCTAACATGTCCCAGCGGGACGCTGCAAGGGCCTATAACGTCTCTCTGGCCGCCGTGGACGCGTTCTGGATCCAGTACCCGGTCGATAAAATTCGAAACATCCTGGCCAATCCAGATTGTCTTCCTGAAGTCACAGCCCAATTGGAAGCCGCACTCGGCTTCTAAATACCCAATCATTTCAACGGGCTGCAGCGCCTTAACGGATACTTAATACGTAAGTACTTGTAGTACTAGGGCTGCTAGGTCCATAATGCTCAGGTAAACAACCTAGCTAAAATAAATCAAATGCCTTGCTGGCTGTGTCATAAAATGAGGCCAGATCGGGGTGGACTTTGCCACACGTGTAGACAAGCCCTCCAGCCGGATTCCGCCGCTCTTCGTCTTGATTCGCGTCTCATGCTGGGCGCTGTTGTTGCCGCCCTGTTAAGCGTTGCCGCCGGTATGGTCTCACCCGGCATTGCTCTACCGCCCGCCCCCCCGCGTCCAGCGTCGAATATCGCCAGTCGACAGCGACCTCCTGAATCCCCTGTCGCTTATGAAACGGTCATGGTCACCGAGCAAGTGAAGCGAAAAGTGTACCCCTATTCGATTGTGCCCGGCGGCGCGCAGAACCTGCACGAAGCCCGGCTCGCGATGTCGGACCCTGACGTCAAAGCCCATTATGCGGGCTTCGACCTGGCGCAATTGAAACAGGTGAAGCTGACGACGGACATCAAGGGATATGTTTCCTATCGCTGGGGCGATAAAATCTTCTGGACCGCTAAGACTCTTACGCTCCGCGCCGGGGAGACCGTATTTACCGACGGTACACACATCGCCCGAGGGCGCTGCCTGAACTGCTATTCCGCGCTTCCGATGCTGCCCATCCGGCCGAACGAGCCCACCGAAAAGGTTCTGGATGTACCCGTCGAGATGCCGGTGGTGGTTTACTCGTTTCCCAAGCTTCCGGTGTTCGCCCCCGAACTGCCCGTGCCCCCCGGCGAACTAACGCCTACCGTTCCGGTTATTCCGGCGGTTGCCGGCACGGTCGCCAAGGGCGGCGGGTTCTGGTTTCCGTTGATCCCGATAATCCCGCCCATCCATCACCATCCCACTTCTCCACCCTCACCGCCTTCGGGCCCGATTCCGCCGCCCCCTCCTCCGCCCAAGCCTCCGCCGGTGGCCGTTGTCCCGGAACCCGGCTACGGCGGATTGTTGCTCGCTGGATTCCTGGCGATGATCGTGGCGGTTCGCTGGCGCAGGCGCCGGGCCTGACGGGCGCGACCAATCAGATCCACTGAGGTGTTCACCCGAGCGACGCGGCGCCGAAAGAACCATAACATTGAGGCAGGGCTGGATGTAACATGACGCTTCCTGTGCTCTTCTTTGTCGCCGCGATGGCGGTGCGCACCGATCAGACCCCCTTGCGAGCGGGTTGCGATTCCGAAGACAGCATCGTCGCCAGTCTGCCCGCCGGCACACCGGTGGAAGTTCGTTTTCGCCTGTCGGATGGTTCGGATTGCTTCAAAGTGTCCGCGACCATCGACGGCAAGGATGTTTTGGGATATGTGCCGGCTTCCGCGCTGACCGGCTTGGAACGCTACGAGCAGGAGCGATCCTCGGCCGCGTCCGTGGATGTACTGCGTGCGCTCAACCCCGTGGCCGCCGAGACGAGAAAGGCCGTGGCGCAAACCGGCGATCCCGCGCTCGGCCGCGTCCAACAACTGCTCGAATCGAACCAGCCGGCGCAAGCGCTGGAGCAGGTCCAGACTGCCATCCGGAGGCACCCGCGCGACCCCAACGTTCTGGTGCTGGCCGGCCTGGCCGCTTATCGCGCCGACCATCTGCGCGACGCCTTGGATTACTGGCGTCAGGCGCTCGATATCGCACCCGATGAACGTCTGGCGTCCATCTACGAACGCGTAAAACGCGAGACCGACGCCGACCATAGCGGCGACAAGCTTTACGGCGCGCACGTGGCGCTGCGCTATGAAGGCGAGGCGCTGCCCGCTGACACGGCGCGCGCGATTCTGGCGACGCTCGACGGCGATTACACGCGCATTGCAGCGCAGCTGGGATGCAATTCGGACGAGCGCATCGTCGCCATCGTACAAAGCCGCGACGCTTATCTGCGCAGCACCGGCGCCGCGGAATGGAGCGGTGGACAATACGACGGGCGGATTCATGTCGCTTGGACCGATGGATCGCAAATCGGCCCGGCCATGCAGCGCGCGCTGGCGCACGAACTGGTGCATGCCTGTCTGACCAGCATCCCATCCGGCTCCACGCCATGGCCGGCCTGGCTGCAGGAGGGGCTGGCACAAAAGCTTTCGGGCGACACCCTCGCTGCCGGCGTGCGTGACCAACTGCACCAACTCGCCCAAGCACACGCCATCCCGAAGCTGGAGAACCTGCGGCAGGACTGGTCGAGCTTAAGTTCGCAGAACGCCTACGCCGCTTACAGCCTGGCGCTCGCCGCCGCCGACGCGCTCTACGACAACTACGCGAGCTACGGGATTCGCAATGTCCTGAACAATCCCGCGACGCTTCCCCGCATCACTGCCGATCTGGATGCGAAACTTGGCCTATAGCCGCATTCTGAATTCTGAATTCTCGAATTCTGTCCCCTGTTATCCTAGTATTTCAGCCATGCCCTTTGCTTCCATCCCCGAAGCGATCGAAGACTTTCGGTCCGGCCGGATGCTCGTCATCGTGGACGACGAGGATCGCGAGAACGAAGGCGACATCACCATCGCGGCCGAAAAAGTAACGCCCGAGATCATCAACTTCATGGCGCGGCACGCGCGCGGCCTGATCTGCCTTTCGCTCAGTCCCGAAATCTGCGACGCGCTGCATCTGCCGCCCATGTCGTCGCGCAACACCTCGCGTTTCGGCACCGCGTTTTGTGAATCCATTGAAGCGGCCGAAGGCGTCACCACCGGCATCTCCGCGGCGGACCGCGCGCACACCATCCGCGTTGCCATCGATCCGGCCAGCAAGCCCAGCGATTTGGCTCGCCCAGGCCACGTATTTCCGCTGCGTGCCCGCGAGGGCGGCGTCCTGGTGCGCGCTGGACAAACCGAAGCGGCCGTCGATCTGGCCCGGCTGGCGGGGCTGCGTCAGGGCGGCGTCATCTGCGAAATCATGAACGACGACGGCTCCATGGCGCGCGTCCCGCAACTGGCCGAGTTCTCTAAGCGCCACAACGTCCGCATGATCTCGGTGGCCGATCTGATCCGCTACCGCCTGCAAACCGAGCGATTCATCCAAAGGCAATCGGAAAGCTGCCTGCGCACCGAGTTCGGCGATTTCAAGACCGTCGTTTACTCCAGCAGCATCGTGCCGGAACGGCATCTCGCGTTGGTGCACGGCGAGATCGCGGGCAAGCCGGACGTGCTGGTGCGCATGCACTCGCACTGCATCTATGGCGACGTGTTCGGATCCACGGAGTGCGAATGCCACCTGCTGATCCGCCGTTCCATGGAGCGGATTACCGAGGAGGGCGCGGGCGTGCTGGTCTACCTGCATCAAACCGGCCCTGGATTCCGCAACCATGCCGCCTACGGCACCCCGGACGGCCAGAAACAGTCGCAACATGAGACCGGTTTGGGCGCGCAGATTCTCTCCGACCTCGGCCTGCACACCATACGCCTGCTCACCAATCATCCGCGCAAAATCGTCGGCCTGGACGCTTACGGCATCCAGATCACCGAGCAAGTGCCGGTTTAATCCAATGGCCAACCCCCAATCCCGGAGGCAACGCCGCAGGCGGCGCCGAGCCCCTGCCAATCCCGGAAAGTTCACTCCCGCGTTCGCGGGAGGGAACTTCCCCCATGCTACCCTCGTAATGTCAGCAGAGAGGTTTTCATGACAAAGTTCCGGTCTCTTGCCGTACTCCTCGCGCTGCCCCTGGGCGCTTTCGCCGCCGCCGATCCCGCCTTGCTGCAAATGGTGATGTCCGACGCTCAAGTGGTCGCCGGACTCCAGGTGACTCAAGCCAAAGGCTCGCTCTTCGGCCAGTACGTGCTCTCCCACTTGTCAGTAAACGACACCCAGCTCCAGGAATTCATTTCGCAGACCGGGTTCGACCCACGCCAGGACGTCAGCGAGATCGTGATCGCCTCCAATTGGAAAGCCAACACTCCCGACAACCACTGGCTGGTGGTCGCCGATGGTACCTTTAACGTCTCCAAGATCATGGCCGCGGCGCAGGCTAATGGCGGCGTTTCCTCCACCTATCAAGGCGTCAATCTTCTGACCTACGCCGCGCCTTCCAGTTCGCAAGTACCTACCGCCATCGGATTCTTCGATGCCACGACGGCCCTGGCCGGCGACGTCACCTCCGTGAAAGCGGCCATCGACCGCAAGCAAAGCAAGGCTCCCGCCGATGGCAACGTGCTCGGCAAGGCCCAGCAAGTCAGTGCGAATAACGATTTCTGGTTCGTCACGCTGGTGCCGCTGTCCAATTTCTCCGGTGCGATTCCCAATTCCAATCTCAGCGGCGCCATGCAAGGCAACCTGTTCGCGGCCATCAATCAGGCGAGCGGCGGCGTCCGTTTCGGCGATACGGTTACCATTTCGGCCGAAGCCGTCACACGATCGGAGAAAGATGCCCAGGCACTGGTGGACGTGGTGAAGTTCTTCGCCGGCCTGGTGCAATTGAACCGGCAGCAGAATCCCACCGCGGGGCAAGTGGCCACCTTGCTCGATACGCTGCAAACCAGCACTTCGGGCAACACGACTACTATCTCGCTGGCCATCCCCGAACAGCAGCTCGAGCAACTGCTGAATAGCGCGCCCCACCCGCATGCCAAAGCGGCGTCGTTACGGGCTAACTGAGCGTTACTTCGACGCAGCCACGCCGGCACTCCGCACAAAGCGAAAGATCTCAAATACCGGCCGTCCGTTTCTGTCCGGCACCGTCCCGATCATTTGCTTTTCAAAACCCGCCCCTTGTGCCAGACGGGCGATCCTGGTGTTGGCGTCCGGCCATTGTAGGAACTCAGTGGTGTGGCCGATCCAGACGTCTTGCTCCAGCCGTCTGATAAACCAGTTGCGATCGTCGTCGGTAATTCCAGTCGCAAGAAACGATTGGTCGGCCAAGTAAACCGGCAACCGGTTCGCGTGCAGCACCAGCAGAGGCGTCAGGATTCCCCAGTCGTCCACCACCAGATGTTCGGCTTGGATATGGCCGGCTTCCTCCGATAGCCGGAAGATGGCGTCGTTCCAGTTCCTGGTGGGGCCGTAAGCGTCCAACTGATAGAAGTATTCGTTGGTCAGCAGTAGATTGTCCACCGCCAGGAAGAGCACCACGGCTGCCAGCAGAATAGCGCCGCTGTGTTTGCGCTGTAGCGGCCGCCACGCCGCCGCCTCTACGAACGCCAACGCCAGGAACCAGTGCGGCAGCGGCCACAACAGCACCACGTGATGGGCACCCAGGCCAGCGTCTTTGGTAACCGCCATCTGAAGCCAGGCCACGGCCATCGCGATCAGGCAGAATAGCATCGGCCTGCGAGCGCGAGTCGACCAAAGCAGCGGCAGAAGCACCAGCGCCAGACAGAAGGCAGGCTCCATCTCATTGTGATAGTGATAGCGGACATCCACCAGCGATTGCACTTCATCGGAAATATCGAACAGCGCCGTATCGGGGTCCCGCGCGCTGCCCTGCGCCCAGGGAGCGTGTGCCATGTAGTCGAACAGGATCTCGCCGTCCCAAGTGATTCTAAGCGCGTGAACTCGAGAGGGGAACTGGGACAGCACAAACGAATTTGATTGGAACGTTTCGAAGTCCGAAGCCACGTTGTAGACCACCAGCGGCAGAGCGCCCAGTAGTAGTCCCGCGGCGGCGAATCCCAGGTTTTTAGGGCTACATCGCGACCAAAGTTCCCGCGGAAAGACGGCTATCGCGGCTATCGCCAGTCCGCTGAAGAACCAAACGAAGAGCGCCTTGTCCCACAATGCCAGTCCGAAGCAGAAAAATCCCCAGAACAGCATGGAGCGCCGGCCGCTGGACGCGAATTGGAACAGCAATCCGATGCCGGCCAGCGCGAGCAGGTGTTGCAGCGCCACCGGCCCCCAGTCGAAGCAGGTGGTCAGCAGATATACCGTGTCGGTGGCCAGCAATATGCCCCCAACCCAAGCCACCGCTCGGCCATGTGCTCTTTCGAGAAGCCTGACGAAAAGTCCTATCGTGACTGCGCCGATCAGCAACACCGGCAACCGCACGGTCAGGTAAGACGGCCGGACCAGATAGAGGATGGGGAAATAGATCCAACTTTTCAGAGCCCCCAAGTACGACAGCAGCATCAAAGGAATCTGTTGGTGGAAAACCTGGGCATCGAAGACGGTACTGCCGGGCAGCTTATAGACGGCCGTCGCGAAGAAGACTTCATCGGCTTGTATTCCAACCAGCGGAAGAAAGGCTAGCCCCAGGCCAAAAAACAGGAGAGGAAGAACGGTAGCGGGCCACCAGAATCGCTTTAAGATTGGTGGCACGGTCATTTCTGGAAGGTCTGCGGAAGGTTCCGCATGGCACGGGAATAATTACTAGCCAGAAGGTAATCAGTATACATCAGTAGTGGATTTGTCGTTACCAGTTGGGGAGCGGACACGTCTTTCAGCGATTGAGGCATAAACCTTTGGACGTGCAAGGTCGATAAGACGCAAATGTCAGGGGGACTGGAGACAAGGAAAAGGACTAGAGGGCCTAGAACGAGCCGGGTAGCAAAAAAAACATCCTGGCACTTGAATTGCTAGGCGGATGTGGTATGATTCTGAAAGCTAGACTGCTGAAAACCTCTCCGGCCGATGGGCGCTGCCATCCGGCTGATTGTGACTCTAAAGGTCCGTTAAGCTTCACAGTTTACCCTAGTTCAGTAATTTGCTGTAACAGCTTGAACCTTTCGAGAGGATCCCGCGTCTAAACGTGTTGAAAGTGCCCGTGGAAAGTGAAGTAACTAATAATAAGAAGGAGTGTTAACCATGACGAAGACCGAGCTAAACAAATTCAAAGAAGTCCTGGAAACTAAACAGGCTGAGTTGGCGCACGTATTACGGAACCGTGAAGGTATCGCGATTGAGAAGAGCCCCGACGCGTTGGACGAAGTCCAGAACGCCGCGGAACGTGAGCTGGCTATTCGCAATTTGGATCGGGAATCCAACCTTTTGCGTAATGTGCGCGCCGCGTTGCATCGCATCGACGAGGGCAGCTTCGGGGTGTGTCTGCACTGCGAAGAGGACATTAGTATCAAGCGCTTACACGCTGTGCCCTGGGCCGCTTATTGCATCCAGTGCCAGGAAATCGCTGACCGGAACCAGGAAGAGGGTTCCGATTCGCTCGACGACATTCTTGTTCACGCAGCCTAAGCACGCCGATGGGGGCGCTTAAACCGCCCCCTCCGCTCAAATTTCGTTCACCCCAATAAGCGACACCATCCTGCCTGCTGCTTCCCGATCCCTCCGATACGATTCAAACAGCTCCGGATTGCAGTAAGTACAGAGTCCAGAAAGGCTAACCTGTCTCGCGCTGACGCCATTTCGTCTCAGCTGCCGACACGTCGTCGCAACCAGATCGACCTTTGTGCGTCCAGTCAACTGGAACTGAACCGCGACCTCGGGACCCACTTCGAAGCAGCACGGACCGATGCCTGGCCCAATAGCCACAATCAGATCCTCGGGTTTGCTGCCGAACTCCTGTGTCATCGCTTCCACAGCTTTGGATGCGATTTCACAGACCACGCCGCGCCACCCGGCATGGACAGCCGCCACGGCGCGATTCCGCGGGTCGGCGATGAGGATCGGGAGGCAGTCGGCGGTCCGGATCACGACAGGAATGCCGGACAGGTTCGACATCAGCGCGTCGCCCTCGCCCTGTGGCCCAGGCGATCGTACCAGCAGAACGCGATTGGAGTGGACCTGCTTGGCGGTAGCTAATCGATCGTCCGCCGGCCATCCAGCGCTGAGCCGGGTTCCAAATCCGTGGTTGAGCCAGGGTAAACCGTCGAGTGTTTCCGCTCGAAGGACGCCATCGTTGCCACGCAGGAACAAATGCTATTGTAACCCGGTATGCCACGAAGGCCGTCGTTAGGTTAGAGTAGACAAAGGAGTCGGCTAAACATGCTCGAAAGTATTGGTATGCCCGAATTGTTGGTGATCTTGGTAGTAGCCGTTTTGTTGTTTGGCGGCAACAAGATCCCTGAGCTCGCCAAAGGTTTAGGCGAAGGAATTCGAAACTTCAAGGATTCCATGAAGAGCTAGTGTCCGGCATGAAGAGCTAGCGCCCGATGGGTGTGGCTTCTTCCGCCAGGTGCCTTTCCACCGCCTGCACCAGGTCTCGAGTGCGAACTGGCTTGGCCAGAAAATCCTGCATTCCACACCTCGCCGAGCGGGCGCGATAGTCGTCCGAGCAATTCGCCGTGACGGCGATGATCGGCGTTTCCCGGTATCCGGGCAATTGACGAATCTGGTCTACGGTTTCAAATCCGTCCCACCCCGGCATCTGCAAATCCATCAGAATCACATCGAACTGGGACCGGGAAGCCGCTTCGAGCGCTAACCTGCCGTCGCCGGCGCATTCCACTTCAAAGCTCTGCCGCCGCAAGGCGTGGCAGGCGATGGTCTGGGCAATGGAATTGTCGTCCACCACCAAGACCCGGCCTCGCATCCTCTTGTCCGCAACCAGTGACTGGCCCGATTCCACAGGCAACTTGAGCGGCAGGGTAACGGTGAACGCGCTGCCTTTGCCCAATTCGCTCGCGACCGAAATGGAACCATTCAGCAGAGTAATCAACCTTTGCGCCACCGCCAGCCCCAGCCCCAGCCCGCTATGATTCCTGGATAGCCCCGTCTCCAATTGCCGGAAGCTCTCAAAAATATCGGCCAGCTGATGTGGCGCGATCCCAATGCCGGTGTCCCGGATACGCAGGGTCATCACCGTCACCCGGCGGTCCTGGCCCGGGATGGCTGAAGCAGCCACTTCCACCTGGCCTTCCCGCGTGAACTTGACACCGTTCGCCAGCAAGTGCCACACAATCTGCCGCAGCCGCAGCGGGTCCCCCACCACCATCTCCGGCAGACTGCCATCCAGCGCGCGCAGCAGGCGCAGGCCCTTGGCTTCGGCCTTGGCCGCGAATTCCCCCAGGACGCCCTGCAGCGTGTCCCGAAGCGAGAACTCGGTTTCCTCCAGCAGAACCTGGTTGGAGGCGAGCGCCGAATACTCCAGCGTCACATTCAGAACTTCGAGCAGGTTCTCGGCGCACACGCGCGCCGCGCTCACGTATTCGCGTTGATCGTCCGTCAGCGGCGTCTCGAACAGCAGGTCTGTCATCCCCAGAATCCCGCTGAGCGGCGTGCGAAGCTCGTGATTCAGACTGGCGAGGAACTGGCCTTGTACTTCGCGAAGATCGTCGGTTTTCAACGCAATGCCGCCTGTCTAGGACATCGGCACGCGCTTCGACCGTCTTTAGTGCTTTCCACTGAGAACATCTAAGGGACTCATAGAGGGTATATACTAATCGAACAATTCACAGGAGGATAGGAATGCATGGCTGATTCTGATCGCGTGAAATACTTGCGAATTGCTTTACTCCTGGTGGGCCTGATCTTCATTGTCGGGATCTACCCGCTCACCATACTTTGGCCGTCCGGCTGGTCCTGGAATACCGGCCAGTCTGAGTACCTGCAGATGATTCTCGGGATTTACGCCACGCTGGGCGTGTTCCTGGTGATTGCTTCCCGCAACCCCCTGGCGCATCGAAGCCTCATCTGGTTCACCGTATGGTCGAGCGTGGTGCATGGCGGAATCATGGCGGCACAGGCTCTCGCGAAATCCGAGTACATGGGACACCTGTGGGGCGATGTGCTGGCGCTGTTCGTGGTAGCGATTGTTCTGGCTCTGTTCACGCCTCGCGGCGCGGTGGCAAGAACGGCTTGAGTCCTGACTAAACGCCCGGCGAATCCGCAAGGGCGGCGGAGCGCAGCTGCTGGTGGATTTCATCGGGCGTCAGACCCGCCGCGATGCCGTTGCGATACCTTTGGCGCAGGCCCTCGCGAATGGCGTCCGATTTCAACCAGGTTTTCACCGTCTGCTCGGAGCGCTGGACCGTTCCATCCGGACGCAGCATCAGCATCTCGGTTTCGTCGCTGCGGAACTCGCCGTCTACTTCGCCCTTCTTTCCAAACACCAACACGGTCTGGGCCGGTTGCTCGCCTCGCGACCAATGATTGAGAGTGATGTAGGAATCGCCGAAATCGAGTTCCCGGGAAAAGTTGCGGACCAGCATTGTGCCGCCGTCTTCGCGCGGATACTGCGCGGTGCTTTCGAGTTCGTAGCCGTGCGGAACATCGCGGCTCGCCAAATCCACCAGCCTGGGCGAATCGGTGGTTTTCATTTCTACCTCCAAAACCGAAATTGCGACGTCGAAAAGGTCGCGCCAAGTGAGATTCGTGTCCCGCAGCAGTTCGTCAAACTCTTTGCCATAGCGAGCCCGCCACTGGCGCGGGTATAAACGAGCGAGCCAGAGGGCCAGAGGCTTCATGCGTGCTTCAACCTTTTTTGTCCGGTTCCGACGATCTGATTCAGGCCGGCCAGTTGTTCCTCCAAATGCCTGCGGCCGCTGGCGGTCAGGGTGTAAGGTTGGCGGCGGTCTTCAAATGGCTTCACGGGCCGAATCCAACCCTGTTGCTCCAGCCGCGTGATGGCGCCGTAGAGCGTGCCGGGACCGAGCCGCACGCCGGCGAAACGCTCAATGTCTTCCATCATCGCGTAGCCGTGTTTATCGCCTTCAGCGAGGCTGGCCAGGACCAAAAGAGTAGGATCGGACATTATTACGCGCCACGTAATATCGTGCCACGTAATAGCCCTTTCGTCAAGAGGAACTCAAGAATCGCCTGCGTCTGGCCTGGAATAAAATGCCCCGCCCGCGGAATGTAGCGGACCTCGGCGCTGGGAAGAACACACTCGAAACGCCGCTGGATGGACGCGCTATCGAACACGACGTCCTGGCCGCCGAGGATCACCAGCACCGGCATCGTCAGCCGCTTTAACCGATCGTCGGTGAAAATCGGATGCCTCTTGGTGCGGGGCCGTAAATGCCGGAAGATGAGCGCTAGGAACTCGGCGAAACGCCGGTGCGATTCGGGCGCATTGGCCGGAGTTCGTCCCAGGATCATCTCGCGCACCTTACGCGCGCCCCAACTGCCGAACAGGAGCAAAGGAAGGGCCTTGATAAGAAGATTCTTGGCTCGAACCACGCCTCCCGGACACAGCACCACCAGGCTTTCGACGCGGTCCGGCCGGCGCGTGGCGTAGTCCATCGCGAGCCAGCCGCCGTTAGAAACACCGATGAAGGACGCCCCCTGCAAAGAGAGGCCTTGCATCACATCGTCTAACCACAGTGCATGTGCGTCGGATTCAAGTGGAGGCCGCGATGGCGCGCTCAGTCCGGCGTCGCCGATCACATCCACCGCGTAGACGCGAAATTGCCGGGCCCAGGCCCCGACATCCGCCATCCACATCGCGGCATTGCCGCTGGCACCGTGCAGGAGCACCAAGGGCGGAGCGCTTTCGTCGCCGCATGCGACGATGAAAGTCTCGCCTTCGCGCGTGGGCACGCGAAGCTGCCGGTTCGGCACCGGCCAGTGTTTCAAGATTTCGAGATAGCGCTCGCGCACGGCGCGCTCACCCGCAGCCGACTTATAGAAGCTCTTCATTTTTGAGCCTCCAGAATGGCGTTGATAAATTTAAAGTACGAAGCATTCTGGTCCATGCTGCCCACCAGAATGATCTTCATGTGCCCGCGCTCGCGGTCATAGATTGCTTCGATGCGAATGCCGCTCGCGACGCCCATAAGTGAGTTGGTGAGACGGTTCGCCGTCTCGGGGCTGATGGCATCGATCTCGACGATGCTGGAAACTTCCACGTGCCGGGTGCGGCGGACCGGCTCAGGCCGGAAGGAAGCCACCGGACGCCCGGTCAATGCGGCCAGATCCTCGCCAGAAATTCGATACTGCTTCCCAATCCGGATGGCGTTGAGGCGGCCTTCTCGAACATAGTTCCGCACGGTCTTGACGTGCAGATTCAGTAGTTCGGCGACCTGCTCGACAGAATAAAGATCCTCTGACATGATTCCCTAAAAGGACTCTACCATAGATCATATTGGGGAGCAATAGGGAACATTGGGGAGTTATAGGGAACTTCTGGGTCTGCTGATTCCTAGCCGCCGCATGCGGCTGCGTAGCGTACTCGGATTCACCTTGAGAATGGCGGCCGCGCCCTTGGCGCCTTCGATCACCCAGCCGGTAGACACCAGTACGCTCTCGATATGTTTTCGTTCGGTGGCTTCCATGCTGAGCGAATCATTGTTGAGCGAGTCATTGTTGAGCGAATCAGGGCCAGCCGATGCGTTGGCTTCCACGGCCAGCAAAGGCATGTCCAGAGTGTCGCCGGGACACAAAACGATAGCCCGAGCGAGAAAATTTTCGAGTTCCCGGACGTTTCCCGGCCACTCGTATGCCACCAACTCGCGCATCATCTTCTCGGAAATCCGCTCCACTCTCCTGCCGAACTGGCGCGATAAACGCCGCACAAAATGATCGGCCAGCAACGGGATGTCTTCACGACGCTCACGCAGCGGCGGCACTTCCACCGGAACCACCAGCAACCGATAATAAAGGTCCATTCGAAAGCGCCCTTCCTGGACCAGTTGCGCGAGGTCCCGGTTGGACGCGGCAAGCAGCCTGACATCCACCTTCACGGTTCGATTGGAGCCAACCGGTTCGAACTCTTGCTCCTGCAGGACTCGCAGCAATTTGGCTTGCGTCTCAAGCGGCAGTTCGGTGACTTCATCCAGGAACATGGTTCCCCCGTCGGCATATTCGAATCGGCCGACGCGGCGGTCGGTGGCGCCGGTGAACGCTCCTTTGACGTGTCCGAACAGCTCGCTTTCCACTAGTCCCGCCGAGATGGCCGCGCAGTTCACCTTCACCAAAGGCCGGTTGCTCCTGGGGCTGAGATTATGAATCGCCCATGCGACCAGTTCCTTACCTGTCCCGGTTTCGCCGGTGATCAGAACGGTCGCCGTGGTGGACGCCACCAGATGAATGCGTTCGATAAGATCCCGAAATCTTGGGCTCCCGCCCACCATCTCGCCCGGGTTGTGTTCGGCCCGGATTTCATCCAGCAGGTACGCATTATCTTGCTCCAGCCGCGCCTGCAACGCGCTGACCTGCTTCAGGCGGCTACCGAGCTCTTCGTTCAACCGCAGCACTTCGGCTTCGGCCTGCTTGAGCGCGGTGATATCGCGTGCGGTAGTCCACACCGAGAGCAGCTTGCCGTTTTCGATCACGCCGTCGCGTGTCATCAGGAGGTGGCGGGCGCCGAAAGTTCGCTCCAACTGCGAAGAACTCCATCGGCTGCGGATGCCCGCGAGGATGCGCTCGACGCCGCCCTCCTCGGAGCGTGGAATGATGACGTCCAGCCGCGCACCGATCAGCTCTTCGGCCCTGGCGAAGCCGAAAAGTCGCGCGGCCTGATCGTTACAGTCCGCGATATAGGAATATTTGTAGATATGCTCGATCTGCTCCTCTTCGGGCAAATCCATCGACAGCGGCTGCTCCAGTTTGCACCACAGCACGCCTTCATTGGCGTGCTCGACGAAAGTCCGGAAGCGCTCTTCGCCGTGCGCGAGCGCCTCTTCGTAATTCTTGCGTTCCAGTTCCGCCGCTGCACGCACCGCGAAAATCCTGATCAACGCTTCGGCCAGCCGGGGATTCTCCAACGGTCGTTGGGTGATGGCGCAGATCAGGCCCAGGGTGCGCCCGGCCGAGTCCACCAGCAGCGATCCCACATAGCCCTCGGCGCGCATCGCAACCAGCAGTTCGTCTTGCGGAAAGAGTTGATGCACGCCGCTTTGATAAGAGCAGACCTCCCTCTGGACGGCATCCGCACAGGGCGTCCCGGCTAGATGGAATTGCGCCGCCGCTTCGCCATCGGGCCCATGGACCGCCAAAGTGGCGATTCGTTCGCCATCGGGCTGCAAGGCCCCGACCAACACCCAGTCGGCCCCCAGGGCGCTGGCCAAACGCTGGACCAGTGAGCGAAAGAAGGCCTCGCCAGTCTCCCCGGACACACCGTTGGCGATCTCGAAAACGAGATGTTCGAGATTGCGATCCGCTTCAATTGAGGGACTCATGGCCCTCCGGTGTTCGGGGCGGTAAGACTTGAGCCTAATTGTAGACGAGCCGAGACTCGGGTGCAATCGACGCTTGGCGTCAGGCTTGACAGGGGCCGGGCAGCGGCACGCCGGTCCAACCGGTCCATCGCGAGAGCACGTAGCGCATTTTGTCGAATAGAAATGGCTTTGGTACTACTTCGTCCATGCCGACCTTCAGACACTCGGCATGTGCCTCTCCGGAAGTGGTTCCGATGATTGGCGTGGCTTTGCCCCCCGGCATGGCGCGAATAAGCGCCGTGGCTTCGACGCCGTTCATCCGCGGCATCTGCCAGTCCATCAAAATCAAGTCATAGTCGCGGTCACGAAAATGATCGACAGCTTGGGTTCCATTGGTTGCGACGTCCACCGAGCAGCCGAGCTGCTCTAGAATCGTGCGAGCCGCCTTTGCATTTACTTCGTCATCTTCGGCGACCAGCACGCGAATCCTCTTTCTGGACATGGATCTCCTTCCAACTGTAAGGAGCAAGCGGAGTTCCGCCGCTAAGTAACTGAAATGTAATATTTGTGCTTCGCGAATCCGCGCTATATCGTGGCGCGCGGCGGTGGGTTCCGTGTTATCACACGGCGGACGCCCGTCTGCAATTACTTATCGATCACAGGCTTCTCAATCACCGGCAAGACGCGCCCCACCGAACCGCTCGGCGTGTTCACGCCTAGCAACGCAGCAAGCGTCGGTGCGATGTCGGCGGTCCGGACGTTTTCGTCATAACGCCCGGGGCGAATTCCGCGGCCGAGTAGAATCATGGGCACGTGCGTGTCGTAGCTGAAAGGCGTCCCATGCGACGTCCCTTGCTTGGATGCGAGCCAATATGGTTTTTGAACGATCAACAGATCCGCGGTCCGGCCGCGATAGTAGCCGCGCTCCATCAAGAGCGCGATGGGATCGCCCGCGGGGCTCTCATGCTCCAGTTCTGAGCTAGTGTAGACGCGAAAAATGTATGGCAACTTTCTTACTGCCTCGGCCGCTGTTTCTTCGGCATCGGCGAGCGATGCGTGCTTGTCGCGCAGCAGATCGCGATTCAAATAGGGCGCGAGTTCCGCGTTGCCCACAATCCATTTGCCGGGCCCGTATTTTTCCGTAAGCGCGCCCTCGATGGTTTGAGCCAACTCGGCGCTTGAGAATCGACCGGCCGGAATTCCGCGTTTCGTCAACTCCTCGGGCTTCGGTGCGACGCCATGATCGGAGGTGAACACCACCACGTAGTTTCCAGCGCCCGCTTCGGCTTCCACCGCGCGCAGCAACCGACCCAGCACGCGGTCCGTTTGGATGCACATATCGCGCACTTCGGGTGCATCCGGGCCCACTTGATGGCCGAGCAGATCGTTGCTCGAGAAGCTCACCGTCAGCACATCGGTTCCCGAATGCCGGCCGAGATGCTCTTCTTTCAGCGCATCTTCCGTGAATGCCTCCAGCATGTCGTTTCCGTAGGGCGTGGCGATCATCGCTTCGTAATAAGGTTTTCCTAGCACGGCGGGAAGCACCCGAAATGGCGAGGCGCTTGCTCCCTCGGCGGCCGGCGCCCATTTCGCGGACAGATATTTTTTCGCCGCGTCGCTCTGGTTGAACGCCCGCACCCACGCCGGCAGCTCCGGTATGTAATAAGTGCTGCTGACGAATTGCCCGGACTCCTGTTCGAACCAGTAGGCCGCGTTGGCCGCGTGACCAGCCGGCAAAATCGCCGCGCGATCCTTCAGCGAGACGCCGATTACTTCCGTATCCGCGGGACCTGTTGCTTTGATCTCATCGCCGAGCGTGCTCGCGACCAGGCGATGTGGTGACGATCCGGTGCCGCCGTTGCCGCCCACGAGTTTAGTCGCATCGTCGGACACGCTGGTGACGGTCTTGCCGGTATCGCGATCGAACCATTCGTTGCCGACGATGCCGTCGATGGCGGGAATCGACCCGGTCAGGAACGCGGCATGTCCCACGGCGGTCACGGTCGGAAAATGCGCCTCGTGAGCATCGGTGAAGAACGCGCCGGAATCGTGCAGTTTCCGCAGGCCATCCTGATAGGAGCCTTCGAAGCGTGTCATATAGTCGTAGCGGAACTGATCGACAATGATTGCGACCACGAGCTTGGTTTTCGGAACTGGCTGGTGCGATTGCGCGAATCCATGCAGGGACGCGGCGGCGAGTGCGAGGATCGCGATGATCGAAGTGCGGGAGCGGTGCAGCATGCTTCGATCATGCCAGCCGGAAGGGTTTCAATTCAACCATCAAGACGCCTGCCAGAATTAGAGCCGCACCCACGACGCCGCGTCCGGAAAGCACTTCACCGGCGACCAAATACGATGTGAGCCAGGCAAACACCGGCTCCAAGGTGAAGAATAAAGCCGTGCGCGTGGGACTCGACCAGCGCTGCGCCCAAGTTTGGATGCTGAACCCGAGTGCGGTTGCCAACAGACTGGTGACGGCCAGAGCGCCGATCAAAGGCCAGGTCCAATGAATGCGAACGGGCTCGGCCCACCAAAACGTCGCTGAGCCCACCGCGGCGCCGGTAGCGATTTCGGTCACGATGAAGACGCCTATATTCACTCGGTTCGCGAAGCGCCCGGTCACTAATATGTGGAAAGCATACGCGACGGCGCATCCGGATACGATGAGATCACCGGCGGCGATTTGGAGCCGACCGCCCGGGATGGTCATCAGCGCCATTCCAAGAAATGCGGTAACAACGCCGAGCACTTCGATCCACTGCGGCGCTCTGCGGTAAACCACGCTCGCGAGCACGGCCACCATGGGCGTGGTGAAGCCGGTGAGAAAGGCGGCCTTGGAAGCCGTGGTGTAGCGCAGTCCAACAGTCTGAAGGACGTAGCCCAAGAACAAGCACAGCCCAGCCAGCGCACCGGCGCGGATACTCGCACGGAGATTGGCCGCGCGAAAATCCTTGCGGAAGATGAAGGCCAAAACCAGTGCAGCGCTGGCGAATCGAATGGTGAGGAAGAGAAGTGTGGAAGCGTCGTCGAGCGCGCGCTTCACCATGACAAAGGTTGCGCCCCAGATCAGGGTCATGACCACCAGGCTGCCGTCGACCAGCCAACCTGGGGGACGGCGGCTGCCGGTCATCCGTCGAGATCGCGCAATAGCAGCGATAACGTTAAGAGGATCCGCTTGAGGCCGAGCTCGCGGCCGTCGGGCTGAAACCACTCGTGCGGCGTGTGGGCGCCGCCGCCATGCCCACCGGCGCCGATCGAAATCGCGGGCAGACCCATGGACAACGGAACGTTGGCGTCGGTGGACGCGCAGTCGAGATGCGAGCGGATGCCAAAGTGAGCGTCCACGGCGCGGATGGCTTGCAAGATGTAAGCGTCGTCGCGCAGCTTTCCACCGGGCCGCGATCCGATCTCTTTGATCTTGGCCGTGACCTTCGCGCCGGTAGCTCGATCGTTCTCCGTTTCGACCGCGCGCTCCACGGTAGCGGTCAGCAAAGCGGCGATTTCATCGAGTTTGGCCGGGCTCTCCGAACGAATATCGACTTTGGTCCGCGCGTGCGCCGGGATGGAATTGATGCTCGATCCGCCTTCGATAATTCCAAAGTTGTACGACGATCGCGGAGTGCCGTTTACCGGCAAACGTTGCTCGGTGAAGGAGGCGATGGCGCGAGCGAGCGCATGCACCGGGTTGGCGAACCCATAATCGCTCCAGCTATGACCGCCGGGACCGCTGATGGTGACATCGAAGCGGCGGCTGGCGAGAGCTTGCGAGGTGACGTGATCCAGATTCGGGCCGTCGAGAATCAGGAACGCCTTGATGCGGCCTCCGGTGCTCGATTGCCGGCAGAGATAGCGCATGCCGCTGAGGTTGCCCTCGCCTTCTTCACCCACATTGGCGACGAAAATCAGATTACGAAAATCATCGGCGAGCCCGGGGAAGGAGCCGATGGCGCGAGCGATTGCGAGCAGCGCGGTCAATCCGGCGCCGTTATCGGCCACGCCCGGCCCATGCAATCGGCCGTCGGGCGCGACGTAGACTTCCTCGTCTTTGCGCGGCGCGAGCACCGTGTCGAGATGCGCGGTCAGGGCGATGTAGGGGCCGGTGCGATTTTCGGCCGGATGCGCGATCACGTTGCCGCCACGATCGATGCGCGCTATACATCCGAGCGCGCGAAACTGTGCCAGCATCCACTCGGCGCGGCGCTGCTCGAAGAACGTGGAGGCGGGGACGCGGCAGAGCTGCAGATGCTGCTCGTTGATCCACTGTTTGTTGCGGACGAACCATTGCAGCCCGTCGCGCAGGGGCGAGGCATCGGCCACGTCGCCCGCGATTTTTGAAAGCGGCGGATCCGGCGGAAGGGCCACGGATTTGAGCGAGGCTGCCAAATGCCAGTTTAGCGTTTACTGGCCATTGGCTGCTGGCTGTTGGCTCTTAGCTCTTAGCTATTGGCCTTTGGCGCCTGCGTCGAAGGTGGAACAGCCCCAATCGCCAAGGGCTAACAGCTAAAGGCCAACAGCCAATAGCCAACTGCTAACCTGGATCTTACATGTCCGATCATAAGTTGCAGTTGATCCCGCTCGGCGGTTTGGGCGAGTTCGGGATGAATTCGATGGCCATGCGCTATGCCGACGACATCAACGTCGTCGACGCCGGTATGATGTTTCCCGACGCGGAGCTGCTGGGCGTCGACATCGTGACGCCGGACTTCGCATACCTCGACGAGCATCGCGAAATGGTGCGCGCTTTAATTCTGACGCACGGCCACGAAGATCACATCGGCGCGGTGCCGTTTCTGCTGAGCGAAATGAACATCCCCGTGTACAGCGCGGCCTTCACGCTGGCCATGGTGGAGCGGCGCCTGGAAGAGCACGGGCTGGCGGACAAAGCCAAGCTGCACACCGTGAAACCGGGGTCGCGAATTGAAATCGGCCCGTTCACCATCGAATTCATTCACGTTACGCATTCCATCGTGAGTTCGATGGCGCTTGCCATCACCACGCCGCTCGGCGTCATCGTTCATACCGGCGATTTCAAAGTGGATCCCACGCCCACCGACAACGAACTTTTCGATCTGCACACCTTCGCCGAATACGGCAAGCGCGGCGTGCTGCTGCTGATGTCCGATTCGACCAACGTCGATAGGCCGGGCTACACCGAAAGCGAGCGCGCCGTGCGCCCGCGTCTGGACGAAATCTTTTATCGCGCCGAACGGCGGCTGGTGATCTCCTGCTTCAGCTCGTCCATTCACCGGCTGCAGCAAATTTTGGACGTGGCCGCCGAGTACGGCCGCAAAGTGGCGTTCCTCGGCCGTAGCATGAATAACGTCACTGAAATCGCGCATTCGCTCGGATTGCTCACTCTGCCCGACGGAATTCTGTTGCGGCCCCAGGACATTATGCAGGCCGATCCGAGCAAAGTGGTGGTGGTGGCATCGGGCACGCAGGGCGAGCCGATGTCGGCGCTATCCAGGATCGCGGTGGACAATCACAAGAACCTTTCGGTGGAGCGCGGCGATACGGTGGTGCTGAGCGCGCGCATCATTCCCGGTAATGAAAAGGGAATTTACCGGATGATCAATCATTTCGCCAAGCGCGGCGCGGATGTGATCTACGGCAGCATGAATCCGCCGGTGCATGTGTCGGGGCACGCCAGCGTCGAAGAGCTGCGGCTGGTGCTGAATCTGCTTCGGCCGCGCTATTTTCTTCCGATCCACGGCGAATATCGGCAAATGGCCAAGCACGCCCAGCTGGCGTCCCACTTGCGAGGGGCGGGTTTGGAAGAAACGTTCGTCCTCGAAACAGGCGAGACGCTGGAGATCGATCGCGCGGGTGCGCGCCGCGGCGAGAAGGTGCAAGTAGGACGGATCTGCATCGATTCGGGCACCATCGACGAGGTGGTGGAGGACATCGTGATTCGCGACCGCCGCCATCTCTCTGAAGACGGCTTCGTGCTGCCGATCATCGCCATCAGCAAGAATTCGGGAAGGAATGAAACTTTGCCCGAAATCGTGAGCCGCGGTTTCATGTCGTTTGAGGATGGGTCCGACTTGCTGCAAAGGGCGCGTCAGGTAGTGGCGCGAACGCTGGAATCGTCGAGCGAGGAAGAGCTGACCGATTGGGGCGTGATGCAGGAGAAGATTCGGGCGGACCTGAAACGATTCCTTAATAAAGAGACGTCGAGAAGGCCGTTGATTATGCCGGTAATTTTGGAAGTCTGAGGTCGCGGACGTAACTGAGCCGCGACCGTGAGGGAGCGGGAGGAATACTAGGAAGACGAGGGATGGTCGAGGTTGAGGATGCGTCGGGGTTTCGGGGTGAGGCTGAGAGGGTTGTAACGCCGTCATCCGAAGCGGAACTGCTCGAGATTATCGCGGAGCAAGTTCCCATCACGATGGTTGGAGCGCGCACTGGTTTGACGGGCGGATGCGTGCCGCGGGGCGGATGGGCCGTCTCACTCGAGAAATTCCGGCGTCTCGAAATTTGTCCAGGCCGGGCCATTGTGGGCACCGGCGTTTCGCTCGATACCCTGCAAGCCGCGGCCGCGCGCACCGGCCAATTCTATGCGCCGGATCCTACCGAACGGACCGCGAGTATCGGCGGAACCATCGCCACCAATGCCAGCGGATCGCGCAGTTTTCGCTACGGTAGCACGCGGCGGCATATTTTGCGGCTGCGGGTCGCGCTGATGGATGGCCGTGTGCTCGACGTGCGGCGCGGCGATAAGGTGGATTTCGAAGTCCCCGCGCTGCCACTTCCCAACACCACCAAGAATACGGCGGGTTATCCGCTGGCCCCAGGGATGGACTGGATCGATCTGTTCACCGGCAGCGAGGGAACGCTGGGAATTGTGACCGAAGCCGAGTTGCAATTACTGCCCGCGCCCTCCGATGTGCTCGCTGGAGTGGTGTTCCTGATCAGCGACAGTGCTGCATTGGATGTTGTAGATGCGTGGCGCGGGATTCCCGGTTTACGCATGATCGAGTACTTCGACGCGCGGTCGCTCGATTTCCTGCGGCCCAAGTATTCCGAGATTCCCAAGCGTGCAGGGGCCGCGCTGCTGATCGAACAGGAATCGGGCGATATTGATTTCTGGGCCGAGCATGCGCCCGTCTCTGAAATAAGTGAAGACAGTTGGTTCGCTGCCAGCGATCAGGATCGCGAACGCCTTCGCCAGTTTCGCCACGCGCTCCCTGAACTGGTGAACGACATCATGCGCCAGCGCGGTTTCCTGAAGCTTGGCTCCGATTACGCCGTCCCTCTGGAGCAAAACCGTAAGATGCTCGCCTACTATCATGCGGAGCTAATCGAGCACGAGCTCGACTACGTTATCTTCGGCCACATCGGCGACGCCCATGTTCACGTCAACCTGCTGCCGAGGTCGCAAGCCGAGTTTGAGACTGGTCAAGGTCTGATGCTCGATTTCGCCCGTTACGCCGTGAGCCTCGGCGGCACCGTTTCGGCCGAGCACGGGCTCGGTAAGCGCAAAGCGCATCTGCTCGCGCTGCAATATACGCCGGACCAGATCGAAAGCATGAAGCAAGTCAAACGAATACTAGACCCGAAATGGCTCCTCAACCGAGGGAACCTGTTTGGGCCTTAGGGTTGCAACTCGATCGTGGCTTTTCCCGCCGCGCCGCTGTAAATCAATTCGAGCGATTTGATGTTTTCCGGCTTGCCGCCGTAGCGGAAGAAGAGCAAGCCGGCTTGGGGCAGGGGCCGATCGCCTTCCTCCATTCCGGAATGCTGGACTTGCTGTTCCATTGCCCGGCGCAAAGGGAACGGCATTTTCGGGGGTGGAGGCGGAGGAGCGCCGGCTTGGCCGCCACCACCACCCGTGGTGAGACCACTCTTGGATGCTTTATCTTTGTCTGCGCTCTCTGGCGGCTGCCATTCAGGATCCTTCAGCGACTTCATCACCAATTCAAAAGGTTCGGTGGCTAGCGGCAGCTTCTTACCGGCGATGCGCAGCGAAAAGTCGTCGTGCGAAAGCGTGGCATGCGCGCCGGGCGGCCCAAAGATTCCCGCCTCCACCACGATGAAATCTTCACTCGCGAACGTGTGCTCGGGCGTGGGGACGGAGTGGCCCATAAACTCGGCGCCAATCGTGACGGAACCCGCTTGAGCGTGCGCTTGATATTCGGTGGCCGCTACCCTGGGCGGCATCCCTTTGATTTGAGGCTCCTTCGGTTGGTCGCTTTGTTCTTGCCCCGGCAAGCAAAACGCGGCGGACATCAAGACGCCGGTAATGATGAGGCCGGCACTCAACGTAGAATTAAAACGCATTTCTTTACAAACTATCATAGTGCTAAGCAAGCGGATTCGCTACGTGATAGCATGCCAACTGATGTCGGCACTTTCAACAAAGTTAATTCTGGGCGGATGCGCCTGGCTGGTTTGCTTTGCGGCTAGCGGGAGTGGGGCGGACGCCAAAGCAGGGCAGACGAAAGCAGGGCAATTAACATCAAACCCTGGCGACTGGCCTGCGTACGACCATGATCCGGCGAGTACGCGCTATTCGACGCTCAAGCAGATTAACACCCAGAACGTCGCGACCTTGAAATCGGCATGGACGTTTTCGCTGAGAGGTGAAACGGCGCCGGCGCGGTTCGGAGGCGGAGGGTCGGAGGAAACGCCGATCGTCATCAACGGCATCATGTACATCACCGCGTCGGCTCGCGTGGTTGCGCTCGAAGCCGCGAGCGGCAAGGAAGTGTGGAGCTACACGGTAACCGGCGCCCGTCCTTCGACGCGTGGCGTAGCTTATTGGCCGGGCGACAAAGAAAATCCGCCCCGCATCATTTTCACCGCTGGACGCAACCTGATCGCGCTGAACGCCAACACCGGCAAGCTCGATCCCGGATTCGGCAAAGAAGGCATTGTCGATATGGTGGTCGGCTACGGCGGCGTGCCCACGGTGTTTCGCAACGTGGTCACGGTTGGAGCGGCGGTGCTGGAAGTTCCGACTGGGCCGCCCGGCGACACGCGCGCTTTCGATGCGCGAACCGGAGCGAAGCTATGGGCTTTTCATACCGTTCCCGGGCCGGGTGAAGTGGGGCATGAGACCTGGCTGAACGATGGCTGGAAGGACCGATCCGGAACCAATGTCTGGGCCTGGCCCATGACCGCCGACGCGCAACGCGGCATCCTCTATATGACCATCGATGGGCCCGCTTCTAATTACTATGGCGGCGACCGGCCAGGTGCGAATCTTTTCGGCAATAGCCTGGTGGCAGTGGATGCCGAGACGGGCAAACTGAAATGGTATTTTCAGACCGTCCATCACGATCTGTGGGATTACGATAACCCGCCAGCGCCGGTGCTCCTCGATATCACGGTAAACGGCAAAAAGATTCACGCCATCGCGGATATCGGCAAAACCGGATGGATGTTCATCCTGAACCGCGAGACAGGCAAGCCGGTTTTTGGCGTCGAGGAGCGCAAGGTAGCGGCGGGCGATGTACCGGGCGAGTGGTATTCGCCGACGCAGCCGTTCCCGTTGAAGCCGCCGCCGCTCGCGCGCATGAGTTACAAACCCGAGGATCTGGTGACGGCCGAGGACACCACGCCCGAGCACGCCAAAGCCTGTCAAGAATTAGTGGAGAGGAGCGGAGGGTTCTACAACGCCGGTCCGTTCACGCCGTTTCTATTTCACGCCGATGGCGCGCCGCCGAAATCGAGCATCATTTTTCCGGGCGCTACTGGCGGCACGAACTGGGGCGGCATGGCGGTGGATCCGACGGTCGGATACATCTTTGTTTATACGCAGGACCAAGGCCAGGTGGGCTGGACCGAGAAGAAGAAGCCGGGCGTGGAGTACTCGTTCGATGAGCACGGGTCGCCGCTCGAATACACGCGCGCGGGCGTGGACGGTCCAGGGCCGTTTCACACTTTCACCGCGCCAGTGAAAGCGGGGTCCAGGGAAACCTGGCCTTGTCAGAAACCACCATGGGGCCGGCTGACTGCCGTCAACGCCAACACGGGTGAGATCGCCTGGCAGGTGCCGTTCGGAATCACGGAAGCTCTGGGGCCGGATCGCCAAAACACCGGACGGTCCGGTGGTTTCGCGGGTCCCACGGCTACCGCGGGTGGCTTGGTGTTCGCGGGCATCGTGAACGACAATCGATTCCGCGCCATGGACTCAAAGACCGGCAAAGAACTATGGTCGGCAAAACTCGACGCGACCGCAGCCGCGGATCCGATGACCTACCAAGGCAAAGATGGCAAGCAATACGTGGCGATCGTGTCGGGGCTGACGCTGAACGTCTTCGCGCTGCCGTAGACCGGACGCCGGATTGAGGGAAGTATATCGGGGCGGGGAAAACGGCCGTTCCTTTCACGGAGCGGCCGGTTTAAAGGTTGGATGGTGCTTACCCGCTTAGGCTGGGCTGACTTGCTCGGCTTGCAGGCCTTTGGGACCGCGCTTGACCACGAAGGACACGCGCGCACCTTCGTCCAAGGTGCGATATCCACTGGCTTCTATAGCCGAAAAATGCACGAACACATCTTCGCCGTTCTCGCGCTGGATAAAGCCAAAACCTTTTCCGGCGTTAAACCACTTTACTGTACCTGTCTCTTTCACATTTTCTCCTTGTTACTTTTTGTTGCTTGTTATTGAAGCGCGCATGGCGCTCAAATGGACTGTGACGCGCCGCTCTCCTCTGATTGCGCCGCATCCTCCGAAGATAGCTGCTCTGCTAACGAGCCTTCATCACTATCGCCAGACTCTTTGGGCTGGTGCTTACGCTCCAGGCGCCGGGCTAGCTTTTCCCTGTGCTTTTCGGCACGGGCGACTTCCTTTTGTCTCTTCTTGAATGTGTCGCCTGAACGGCCAGCCATAAATCCTCCTAAAAACAGTATGGTCCTGTCGGACCTTGATCATTGGATCATAATCGTCGTTGGAATAGAAAGGGGGGCTTACCAGCGTCGTTCGCGACGCTCGCCGCCACCACCGCCCCGCCGGGGGCTATCGGTCTTGGGCCGGGCTTCGTTGACGTTGATCGCGCGGCCACCCAGGTTGGTGCCGTTCAGGCCGGCGATGGCTTGGTCTGCTTCCTGCGAATCGCTCATCTCGACAAAGGCGAAACCGCGGGAGCGGCCTGTGTCACGGTCCGTCATCAAGCTGACGCGCTCGACGGCGCCGTATTGCTCAAACGCGCTGCGAATCGTTTCCTCTGTAGCGCCGAAATCCAAATTTCCTACAAACACTTTTTTCATGAACTCTTCCTTCAACTAGCGAATAGATTTGATGGCGGGCTTTTGCGAGGGCAAAATACGTTGCGGCCAAGCGTGGGCGGGACGATCAAACTGGAGTTTAGTATAGCATGGACTTCGCGCTGCCAGGAATGGATTTATCCCCATGGGAACCAAACTGAGGGTGGGAACCTGGCTGAGGCAACCAAGCTGAGAACTCAGGCGGAGGCACCATCGGCCGGGGCGGGCAAAGCGCGGATGCGCCCCAGGTTCTCCCGGAGCTTCGAGGTGTCAAAGCCCTGAGGCTCCAGCCAGAGAATGGCCTGATGGATGAGTTCGATCCCCGCCTTGCGGGGGAACGGGACGCCGTTTTGATCGAAGGCGGGGAGTCCCGCGTCCTCGGCGACGGCAAACTCGAAGGTGCAACCGTTGCTATATTGCCAATTGCTGTTGAATCGAACGGACTTAACGCGGGTCCGTAAAAGCTGTTCCCAAAGATACAGATATCCAGGCCGGGTCCATTTGGAGGCGGAGAATGGCGCGGGAGTGATGACGATGGTGTCGTCGCTCAGCGTGGAGCGGATTGCCTGGGCGAATTTCTTGGCCGATTCGATATTCGGTCCCAGGATATGGTCCTGAAACCCAGCGTCTGGTTATTTCACTGCTGGCATAAATGACATGGCCGTCGTGCAGCGCGCATTCCAGCGCGGAAAAAATCATGTCCACTTCTTCGGCGTAAGGCCGCGTGCTGGGTTGGACAAAACTCATATCGTGCAAACGCTGTACCCACAAGAGACGCAATTGCGGCAGCCGCCCTGCATCAGCAATGGCTCGCCGCATTCCGGGCAGTGCTCGGCATCCAGGCCAGCTCGGAGCACCTGGCGAGTCTTACATCCGTCTCGAAACACGGTAACGCCCTTACAGCCGGAACCGAAGGCGAGCCGGTAAGCGTCGGCTACATCTTCCGGACGGGCGCTATTCACCAGATTGATCGTTTTGCTGACCGCGGTCTCCGTGTGCTGCTGGAACGCCGCCTGGATTTTAACATGCCATTCCGGCGCAATCTCGTGCGCGGTAGCGAAGAGCTCGCGCAATTGCGGAGGGGCGGAAGGCAGATCCAGGCGCCCGGTGGCGCGGACATAGCGCAGCAGCGGTTCCGGGTCGGGAAGCTCCGAGATCAACCGGCGAGCCAGCGCCGGGTGCACGTCGATAGTCTTCGTCGATCCGATCACCGTGCGCCGGTAGCTGAGAGCGAAGAAAGGCTCGATGCCGCTGGAACAATCGGCCAGCAGGCTGATGGTGCCGGTGGGTGCAATGGACGTCACACAGGCATTGCGGCGCCCAGGCCGGCCGCTCGCGCTGAGGCGGCTGTCGCGATAAGTGGGAAAAGGTCCCCGGGTGCGAGCTAGCTGCTCGGAAGCGGCCCGTGCTTCTCCCTGAATGAGACCCATGAGCTCGGAGGCCAGCGAGACCGCGGCCGGCGAAGCGTACGGAATACCGAGTTCGACGAGCAGGTCGGCAAAACCCATGATGCCGAGTCCGATCTTACGGTTCCCGAGGGTCACCTCGCGGACCGCTTGGACGGGATACCAGTTGGCGTCCAGTACATTGTCCAGGAAGTGAACGGCGTGGAAAACCACCCGGCTTAATTCCTGGTAATCGATTTCGCCCGCGCGAACGAATTGGGCCACCTGGATAGATCCCAGGTTGCAGGATTCATAAGGCAGCAGCGGCTGCTCGCCGCACGGGTTGGTGGCCTCGATTGCTCCCAGGTTCGGCGTCGGATTAGCGGAGTTGATTCGGTCGTAGAACAGCAGGCCAGGGTCACCGGTTTCCCAAGCATTGGCGACGATTTCGTCAAACAATACTCTGGCGTTGGTGGTGCCGCGGACGCCGGCGCCCGCTGGAAATCGAAGTTGGATGTCGCTACCCCGCTCGACGGCGTGCATGAACTGGTCGGTAGCCATCACGGAAATGTTGAATGACGACAGGCTGTCGGGGTCCCGTTTCGAATTCACGAACTCGTGAATATCGGGGTGATCGTGACGCAGCACGGCCATGTTTGCGCCGGCACGGGTCCCGCCGAGCCGGTTGATTTGGGTGGAGTAATCGTAAAGCCGGATGAAAGATAGGGGGCCGCTGGAGCTGCCTCGGCTGGTATGGATGTAGTCGCCGCGTGGGCGTAATCCGGAGAATGAGAACCCGGTTCCTCCGCCGCTCTTTTGTATTAACGCAGCGTCTCGCAGGGTGCCATAGATCGACTCCATGGAATCGTGTACCGGCAGTACGAAACAGCCGGACAATTGGCCTCGCGGCGTGCCGGCATTCATCAGCGTGGGCGAGTTGGGGAGAAAGCGGAGCGAAGTAAGAAGGTCGGCGAAGATTTCCTCGGACTCCCGTGGATTGAAATCGCCGTAGGTCTCATCCGGCGCGGCAATGGCACGGGCTACGCGGCTGAAAAGAGCTGGCGGATCCTCGGCGATGTGGCCGTGTTCATCGCGCAGCAGGAACCGTCTTTCCAGGACCGCCAGCGCATGGTCGCTGAGCTTGGGCATAGGTCGGCGCCCTGGCATCTGGCCGAGGCGAAGATTAAGCGAAACTAGTGTAGCGCCGGAATCGGGCGCGGGCCAATAGAAGCGATCGACAGAAGACGATTTCGCCTCGGCTCAGCGAATAAGGTCATTTCCGGCGGAAAATCTCGGAAAGGCATGTGGTCCTCCAGGAAGTTTTATGAGGATATCACATGGCAATCCGCCAGGTTTTTAGTCAATCGGCGGATTAACTCAGGCGGAGGAAGGGGCCATTTTTACAATGAATAAATTGAGCTCATTTCTGCTGGCAACCGTGCCGGGCTTCGTCGAACTGGTTGAACAAGCGCGCGGCGCCGTCGCCGGCCAACGTCCGTAGAACATGCGGCTGGCCCTGCTCCACCGTAAATCTCACCCGGTAGCCCAAAGCGCGGAACTGTTCGGACTGTTGTTTCATCGCGTCCAGCCAATCCGGATCCAACTCCCCGGCGTGCATGTTGATGCACATGCCAGCCAGCGCCTTCACCCGCGCGGAGGTGGGATCGATGAGATAGCCGGGAAAGCCCGTCACCGACACAAAGTATTGCGGATACATGGCGGCGATGTGAAACGCGCTGAGGCCGCCGTTCGACATTCCGGCGATATGGAACTTGCCCCCATCCACTTTAAAGTCGCTCAATAGATCGGTGATGAATTTGGGAAACACTCGGGCGCCTTCCTCAAAGAACAGGTCGCCGTCGGGCGCGGCTGGGACCACGACGATATAGCCGCGCTGTTCGGCTTGTGCGCGCCAGTTCCTCTCCACGGTGCCCTGTACGATGCCCATGGTCTGCGGTCCGCCGGGAAACGCGAGGACCGCCGGATATGCTTTGCCCGGATCGTAACCGTTGGGAAGGACCAGCTTGTAATGGACGATAACGCCCGCGAGGTTCTTCATCTTGTCCAGAACTTCGGCGGAGGCGACCTGGCTGGCGATGAAACTCGCGGCCACAATCAGTAGGGAGGTTATTTTCGCCGCGGTTGTTTTCGCCATGGAACGGTTCCGATTCTATCCGAAATCTCGAGCAGCCGAAATCTAGAGCGCCCCTCGAAGGACGCCGCCGATCTGCTGAGTAAATTCCATTGCGAGCCTAAGGTCCACCACAATGGCCGGCACCAAACCCAGCCACACTAAACGAGGCGACAAAGGCTGGGCGCGTGCCGGTTCCCTAGCGATGGACGGCAGAGCCACCAGGATCAGCAGCGGCGCCACTACGCGTGCGTAGCCGTTAACATCTTTCCAGTATTTTCCGCTGGTGAGAGCGAAGACCAGGGCTGCGAAGAGCAGGCCGGAAATCACAAGCGCGTCTTTGGGGCGGCTGCGCAAGAAAAAAACAATTGCAAGAATCGAAGCCAGCAAAATGCCCGCCAGCGCGATTACGTCGCCCGATCGCGCTATCGCCTCCAGGAGCGGCGAAAGCGGGTATCGAGGAGGCTGCAGCATGTGGTAGAAGAGTCCTGGTCCGAATTTGTTCGCGAACCACCTCGGTGCCCCATAGTGGGTCCTTTCCGTGAATCTGCCGCGGATGAAAAGATACCAGGCGAACATGGGCAACGTGGCGCCGGCCCATAGCAACGCGCGGGAAAAACGGCGGTTCAGCAACTCGAACAGGCAAGCGCCGCCGGCCAGCAACAATCCGGTCTCACGCACCAGGCACGCCAGCACCAGGACCAGGAAGAGTTTCAGCCAGGCGCTGGTCCGGTAGTAAAGCGCGAACGCTGCCGTGAACGCAGCCAACCCGACATCCACGGTCATGCGGTCCATCGAAATCAACGTCGCCGGCGTCAAAAGAAACGCGAGCGCCCAGGCGGGATGAGCGCCCGCCAAAACGGCCCAACGGCTCAGCCAATATGCGCCGAGGAAAACAAACAGAGCCACAACCGCGATATAAGAGGCGTCGATCCAGGGCTGGTATCCGGCCACCAACAAATACGCCAAGGCGGGAACCAGGATTCGATGGTAGCGCTGCGCCGGGCCGTCGATATAGAGCGCGTATCCGCGCTGCATGAAAAGATCGTGCGCCACATAGCGATACATTTCACCGTCGTAGCCGGCGCCGGGGAAGCGGTAAGTTCCCGCAACCAGCTCCGGCGGCATGGGGAAATCCTGGCCGGTGAGGAACAGGGCGGTCCACTCTCCGCTGCGATTGTAATGGACAGTGAGGAACTGCCACAGCAGGAGCAATGCCAGGGCGGCAACCGCCCATGTCACCGAAACCAGGGGCGTGCCCGTGGCGTTTTTCGCGGAGTGCAACATTGGGCAGTATACATCGGGGATTGTCGCGGCAAGCAATTTTTTCCCAATCGCCAATCCCTAAGCCCCAACTTCGATCCCCAGCGGCTACACTGTTCAGTGTATGGAAAAACCTAATCATCATGACGTGGAAGTGATTCTGAAGCTCTACGAATTGCGTCGCGAAGACCGCATGCGGAAAGCCCGAGGCTGGATCTTCGGCTACAAGGCCAGCAACGCGGCCGAACATCAGGCGGCGTGTCCGCCCGGCTCCGACCAGGACGCCTATTATCGTATGATCACCAGTTATTGGGACATGGCCGCGTCGTTCGTCTCGTCCGGCGCCATTAATAAGGATCTGTTCCTGCAGAGCGCGGGCGAGCTGCTCTTTGTTTGGGAAAAAACCAAGGGCACCATCGCGGACGCACGCAAAGCCATGGGTAATCCCAACTATCTCTCGAATCTCGAGACCGTGGCGCAGGCCCTGATCGACAGAATGAATAGCGCGAATCCGAAAGCTTACGAAGCGTTCGCTGCCAGAGTCCGAGGTGCGGGAGCGTAAACTCCCAAGCTCGTACCGATGCCCATGCGCCGCGACGCCGATTTCTTTGAAGACCGCGAGATGGATCTGATTTACATCGCGAAAAAGCTGAAGGAAGCTTTACGCCTGGAGTCGGCCCTCACCGAATCGGGCGTGGATTACGCCGTCGAAAGCGACAGGTACAGCGGCGGCGTGATCTTTCGCAGTGAGCGCGTGGGCGCTTTTTTTTATGTTCTACCAGAGGCCGCGGATCAGGCGCGCCGGATCATGCGGGAGCATGGCTTTCGATTTCTGGTCGAGGAAAGCGCTGGATGAGTAAGCATACCTTGGTATTCGCGGCGGGCGCCGCGCTGGCAGTTTCGGTCTTCGCGCAGAACGCGGGCACGCTCAGCGAGCAGTACCGCGACAGCGCGTCCAAACTTATTGACGCGTCGCTTGCCGATCAGGGCGGCATGGATAAACTCGCGTACCTCTGCGACCGCATCGGCAATCGCTTGAGCGGTTCCCCGGCGCTGGACAAGGCCATCGCGTGGGCCGCGGCGCAGATGAAGGCCGACGGGCTCAGCAACGTCGTCACACCGCATGTCAAGGTTCCGCACTGGGTGCGCGGCAGCGAAAGCGCCGAGTTGATCGCGCCGGCCTCGCATCCACTCACCATCCTGGGGCTGGGCGGAAGCGTGGCTACGCCCAAAAGGGGCATCACCGCCGAAGTGGTCCCGGTAGCGAGCTTCGAGGATCTGGACAAAAGGGGCCGCGCCGCCATCGAGGGCAAAATCGTTCTGTTCAATGTGCCTTATGAAGGCTACAACCGCAGCGTGGTTTATCGAACGGCGGGGCCGTCGCGTGCCGCGAGACTGGGTGCTGTGGCGGCACTGGTGCGCTCCATTACCCCCACTAGTCTTCAATCTCCGCACACCGGTTCGCTCGAATATGTCGACGGCTTTCCGAAGATTCCAGCCGCGGCCGTCACCCTCGAAGACGCGCTGTTGATCCAGCGCCTGGTGGATGCCGGGAGTCCCGTGGTGGCGCATTTGGAAATGGAAGCGCGCATGCTGCCGGATGCCGATTCGGCCAACGTGATCGGCGAGATCCTGGGCCGCGAGAGGCCCGATGAAATCGTCGTGATCGGCGGACACCTGGATTCCTGGGACGTGGGCGCCGGGGCGCAGGACGATGGCAGCGGGTGCATCACCGCGCTCGAAGCCGCGCATATCATCCACTCGCTGGGACTCACACCGCGCCGAACGTTGCGCGTCGTATTTTGGACCAACGAAGAGAATGGCGGTGCGGGCGGCGAAGCTTATCGCGCCTGGGCCGGCGGGACTGTCAGGAATCACGTAGCCGCCATCGAAATGGACGGTGGCGCGGAGAAACCAACCGGCTTCGGCTTGAGCGTGAACGGCGACCTGCCGGCGCTGCTGGGCAGGGTGCGCGAAATCGGTACACTGCTCGATCGTATCGACGCCGGCTCCATTCAACCCGGCGGCGGCGGCGCCGACATCGCGCCCATCATGGTGGATGGCGTCCCCGGACTCGCGCTACGCACCGTGGGAACGCACTATTTCGATTGGCATCACTCGCGCGCCGATACCACCGACAAAGTGAGGCTCGAAGACTTGCGAGCCAACATCGCCGCCATGGCGGTGATGGCCTACGTCCTGGCCGATATGCCTACGCCGTTGCGTTCGATTACGTCATCTACTCGATGAAGCATGGCTCGCCGCGGCGGGGTTCGATGACGCGAATTCCAGCTCTTTGTTAACGACCAGTTGAAGATCGGGCCACATCAGGCCGCCGATCTTGCGCCCATTGATGAACAGCGTCGGCGTGCCTTGAACGCCCAGCTCATGGCCTTCCGCGATGCTTCGATTCACCTCCGGCTCGGTGGCTTTGGTGTCCATGCACTGGCCCAGTTTCACCGTGTCCACGCCATTCTCGCCGGCCCAACCGAGCAGCTTCATGCTCAGATTATCGCCCGAAATGTCATCCTGGTTCTGATAGATCCAATCGTAGAATTTCCAGAACGCGGTATTGCCTTGCTGATAGACGCAGCGGCCGTCGATGGCCGCCGCCCGCGCCCAGGGATGTACCGTTTCCAGTGGATAATTCTTGAAAAACACCCGAACTTTTCCATCGAAGGCGTCGCTAAGATCGTGGCGCAAAATCGGCGCTTCCATCTTGCAATCCGGACATTCGAAATCGCCGAACTCGACGATCGTCACCGGCGCGTCCGCCGGCCCGAAGCCAGGCTGGTCCATCAGATTCAGCTTGTCCAAGTTCGATTGAAACGGGGACTTTCCCAGATTGAAGATGTCGCCCCGGACGATGGTCTGCCCGTCGGACGAAACATAGAACAACTCGTCTTTCTCGATGTTGTTGAAGACCAGATGCACCAGCACTTCCGAAAAGCCCGGCAGATACTTGGACGGCTTGGGATCGTCGATCTGGAAGGTCACATCGCCGCGGAAAAGTTCGACGTGGCGCAGATATTTTTCGAGGACCGTCTTATTCAGTGCACCCGGAGCGGAGGCAGCCCGAACGCTGAGGCAAGTAGAAAGCAGAAGGAACGCAGCGAATCTCACGCACCCATTATATGTTCAACATCCCTGGCTATATGTTCAAGTTCCCCGGCTATATGTTCGATTTCGCCGGCAGCCTGGTCGGCAAATCGCTGGGCTCGAGCGCTTAGCCTTTCACTGTTCGAAAAATCGCGAGCTGGGATGTGACACAGATACGCGCGGCCGACAAAACCGAACAGGCTGCGTGCCAGAGCTACGATCTCGCCGGGCGAACACACGTGCGTGAGTGGCGATCCGGCGGATGGTCCGACGGGCTCCAGGCGCGGTCTCGTCGCGGTTACGCTCGCGTCCACGAACACTACCAAGTCGAAGGAGGCGATTTCTTCGGCCACTTCTGGCACGAGTTGCAAAACAGCGCGCTTCTCGAGGCCTGGTACACGGACGTGGTGCGCCACGCCATCGTCGCGCCGCAGTGGATTTCCAATCGCAATGACCAGCGCACGCATCACGCGTCTCGTTTAATGCGCTGCAGGACGGCGCCGCCCGGAGCCAGCAGTTCCACTTCGAGCGGCATCTGGCCGAGCGCGTGCGTCGAGCAGGAAAGGCACGGGTCATAGCAGCGGATCGCCGCTTCCAGCCTGTTGAGGAAACCTTGATCGAGCCCCCCATCGAGCAATGCCCCGCCGGATTCAAATTTCAGAAAATGCTTCGCGGTTTGATCGACGGCCGCGTTCATGGCGTGACTGTTCTGGCCCGTCGCGATCAGCAGATTCGCTCGCGTCATCAACCCGTTCGCGTCAACCCAGTAATGATGGAACAGCGTGCCACGCGGCGCCTCACACGATCCGATCCCTTCTCGCCGGTTGAGCGACGCCTTGGCCTGGATGTTCTCGCTGAACAAATCGGCATCCGCCATCAGCTCTTCGATGCGCTCCGTTGCGTGCAGCATCTCGATGACGCGCGCCAGGTGATAGTGGAAGGATTGGCACACGGTGCCTCCGCCGCGCTGCTTAAATTCCTTGAGCTCGTGATCGGCGCGAGCGGTGCCCGCAAACTTCGCCACATTCAGCCGCGCCAGCGGCCCTACGCGATAATGCCCCTGCGGATAGCCGAAGGGCTGATAATACGGCGACTTTACGAACGAATCGGCTTCGCTCGCTTCCGCCAGATAGGTGTAATAACGCTTCGGGTCTAAACTATCCGCGATGGTATTTCCCGCGCCATCTATGATGCGAATGGTGCCGTCGTAATATTCCAGGCCGCCGTCGGCATTAACGGTGGCGAGGAATAACGACGGAAAGTTGCCCATGTGGTCCACTTCGGCGTGAAACGAATCGAGCAAGGCTTTCAAGCGGTCGAGAGCGATCGAAAGCGATTCAATGGATTCTGGAATCCACTTCAGAACCTCGTCGCGTTGTGGGGTGGTGAAGTGCCTGTGCACTCCACCCGGACCGCTCCATCCCGGATGGATCTTCTTGCCGCCAACCAGTTCGATGACGCGCTGGCCGAACTGCCGCAGCCGGATGCCGCGCCGCAGGAAATCCGGATCGCGTTCCAGCAACCCGAAGATATTGCGCTTTTCGGGCGCCGAATCGATCCCGAGCAACAGATCGGGCGCCGACAAATGAAAGAAGCTGAGCGCATGCGACTGCAGCACCTGCGCGTAGTTCACCAGGCGCCGCTGCTTCTCGGCCGCGGCCGGAATCTCAACGCCCAGCAACATGTCACCGGCCTTCGAGCTGGCGAGCGCGTGGCTTACCGGGCAGATCCCGCACACGCGCGACATCAAACCCGGCATTTCCTGAAACGGCCGGCCTTCGCACAATTTTTCGAAACCGCGGAATTCGGTGACGTGAAAGCGGGCCGATTCTACTTTTCCGGCATCATCGAGGTTGATCGAGATCTTGGCGTGCCCCTCGATGCGAGTGACCGGTTCAATAAGGACGCGGCGGCTCATGTTCCGAACTTTCTGCCCTCGGGCGCGGGCGCGCGGCCGGCCAGCAACTCGCTGACGAAGGCGTAAATCACATCCGCCGACGGCGGGCAGCCGGGAAGAAAATAGTCCACTTTTACGATGTCTTCAATGCGGCGAACGCGTTCCAGCAGCTTCGGGATGATACCGTCGCCGCCCAACGGCAGCCCGGAGATCACCGCGGAATTTTCTCTATAAGACCGGTCGAGGACATCCTCTAGCCGAAAAAGATTGCGCAGCGCGGTGACGTTGCCTGTGACCGCGCAATCGCCGAAGGCCACCAGTACTTTAGTGCGCTCGCGGATCTTGCGGATCTCGCGCAGATTGTCTTCGTTCGCCACCGCGCCTTCCACCAGGGCGATGTCCACGTGCTCCGGAAATTCCTTGGCATCGACCACCGGTGAATAGCAGACGTCCACCAGCCCCGCCAAATCGATTAACCGCTCGTCCAGATCGAGAAACGACATGTGGCAGCCCGAACAGCCCGCCAGCCACACGGTCGCAAAGCGCGGCTTGGCTTTTGGACTCACTGGGCGCCCGCCTTTCTCTCTCGCGCCGAGACGATGTATTTCAGGAAACTCCGATCCTTCTGCATCTCCGCGACAGTCTTGCCCTTCAAGAACAGCGCGCCGGTGGGACACACTTGCACGCATTTTCCGCAACCGGTGCAGGTATCGGACGTGCCCCATGGATCGCCCATGTCGGAAACCACCAGGCACTCGGCCCCGCGCCCCGCGACGTCCCAGGTATGCGCGCCTTCCACTTCGTCGCAAACTCGCACGCAGCGCGTACACAGAATGCAGCGATTGTGATCCAGCCCAAAGCGCTCGTGGCTCAGATCCACGCTGAGGTGCGGATATTGCGGGCTCAGTCGAATATGATCCACACCCAAGTCCGCCGCTACGGTCTGCAATTCGCACGCGCCGTTCAGCACGCACACCGAGCAGACGTGATTCCGCTCCGCGAACAGCAGCTCCACGATCAGCTTGCGGTACTCGCGCAACTGCGGCGTATTGGTGCGGACCACCATGTCGTCGATCACTTTCGTGAGACACGACGGTTGCAGCTTCTTTTGGCCTTCGATCTCGACCAAGCATAGCCGGCACGCGCCCACGTCAGAGAGCCCGCCGAGATGACAAAGCCTGGGAATGTGGATGCCACTGTCCCAGGCCGCGTCGAAGATGGTCTGGCCTTCGGTAGCGGTGATCGTCTTGCCGTCCACCTCGAGAGTGCTGACGCTCATGCCGCTCCTCCAATGTCCGCTTGCTCACGCGCGCGGCTCAGAATGGCGCCGCTCAGAATGGCAACCACGCCGACCGAGCCGCGACCGTAAGGGAGCCGGTTCATGCTCATTCCGACCCTCCCACTGCCGCCTCGTACTCCGGACGAAAATAACGCAGCGTGCTCAACACCGGATTCGGCGCCGATTGCCCCAAGCCGCACAGACTGGTGTTGCGCACCAGATCGCACAACATTTCGAGCATCTGCAAATCGGCCGGCCGCGCGCGATGCTCGCAAAAGCGCCCCAGCAGCTCGTGCATTTGCACCGTGCCCGCGCGGCAAGGGATGCATTTTCCGCACGACTCCGTCATGCAAAACTCCATGAAATACCGCGCCACATCCACCATCGATGACGTTTCGTCCATCACGATCATCCCGCCCGACCCCATGATCGACCCCAGTCTCGCCAGCGTTTCGTAATCCACGGGCGTATCCAGAAATTCCTCGGGAATGCAGCCGCCCGACGGACCGCCCGTCTGCACGGCCTTGAAGCGCTTGCCTCCAGGAATCCCGCCGCCGATGCTGAAGATGATGTCGCGCAGCGTGATCCCCATGGGAACTTCAATGACGCCCATGTTCTGGATGTTGCCGGCCAGCGCAAAAACCTTGGTGCCTTTGCTGCGTTCGGTTCCCAACTGCGCGAACCACTCGCCGCCATTGCGGATAATCGGCGCGATGTTGGCGAACGTCTCGACGTTGTTGATCAGCGTCGGACGGCCCCACAGCCCCGCTTGCGCCGGATACGGAGGCCGCGGCCGGGGCGTTCCACGCAACCCTTGAATGGACGCGATCAGAGCGGTCTCTTCACCGCACACAAAGGCGCCCGCGCCCAGCCGTATCGAGATGCGAAACGTGAAGTGGGATCCGCAGATGTCGCCGCCCAGCAGACCGTGGCGTTCGGCGTGCCGGAGGGCCGTTTTCAAACGCGCCACCGCCAGCGGATACTCGGCGCGAACATAAATGTAGCCTTCGCTTGCTCCCACCGCATACGCCGCGATCGCCATGCCTTCCAGCACCCGGTGCGGATCGCTTTCGAGCACACTGCGGTCCATGAACGCGCCCGGATCGCCTTCATCGGCGTTGCACACCACCAGCTTGTGCGACCCAGTTGCCTTCGATACGGTCTCCCATTTGAGACCCGTCGGATAGCCCGCGCCCCCGCGTCCCCGCAGCCCGGCTTTGGCCACTTCAGCGATCACCTCGGCCGGTTGCATCTCATGCAGCACGGTGTTCAAAGCGACGTAGCCATCGTGGGCAATATAATCTTCCAGGCGATCCGGATCGATGCGGCCCGAATTTTCCAGCACAATGCGATGCTGGCGGGTGAAGAAGGGCATCTGGGAATCGAGCTTCAAGCGCTCCACCGGCGTTCCATCAATCGCCGCCACGATCTCTTCGGCGTCCGACGGCTGCACGCGCTGGTAGAGAACGCCGCCCTGTTTGTCACCCTGATCCACGCTCACCAAGGGCCCAGCGCCGCATAATCCCAGGCAACCAACCTGACGTACCGGGCACGTTTGGGGTCCGTAGCCTTGCGACGCCGCCGCTTCGGTGAGGGCCTTCTTCAACTCTTCGCTCCGCAACGCCTGGCAGCTGGCCGCCGCGCACACGTTGATCGAGGCCGTTCGTGAAGCTTCCGCCTCGCGCTCCTTGGCCGCAATGTCCTTCAGCTCTTCAAGCTGCATGGCCCGCGATGCCTCTCAATCTTTGTTCTAAGGTCTGGGGCGTGAGCCGGCTCTCCATCTCGCCATCCACCACCGCCACCGGCGCCAGCCCACAGGCTCCGAAGCAGCGCGCGGTGAGCACGCTCAGCCGCCCATCCGGGGTAGTCTGTCCGGGTTTGATATGCTCGCTGGCCTCGATGGATTTCAGCAGCGCTGTCGCTCCGTTGATGTAACAGGCCGTTCCGGTGCACACGATGCAAGTGTGCTCACCCTGCGGCTTCATCGTGAAGTAGTGATAAAACGTGGCCGCACCGTAGACTTGGCTTAACGGCACCTTGAGCACCGCCGCCACGAACGTCAGGCCGGGCTTGTCGAGATAGCCGAACACCTGCTGCAGCGTATGCAGAGCCTCAATCAGAGCGCTCGGCCGGTTTCCGAGCTTCTTCATGGTGGCCGCGACAATTTTCCAGCGCTTGTCGTCGGACGGAGGTTGGATTTTTTCGAGGTAGGCGGGCATCGGCGCCTTTCAAAAAGCACGCCATGTGCCGTCGCGCCAAGTCTTTGAGACGCTAGTACTACTCCCAATCTGACTTGCCGTAGCTGCGAGGGATTCTCACGGAGGTGCGTGAAATCACCCAGTGCGTTCTGGTCCGTCTAGCACTGACAACCCTTTATACAGGCCGGTGGCGTGCTTGTAGCTCAGTAGGTATGAAACGCATCAAAATCACGCTCGATGGCAATGAAGCGGCCGCCTATATTGCTCATCATGTTAACGAAGTCATTGCTATTTATCCCATTACGCCTTCATCGCCCATGGGCGAATGGGCCGATCAGTGGTCCTCGGCCAACCAACCCAACATCTGGGGCTCCGTCCCTTCTGTCATCGAAATGCAAAGCGAGGGCGGTGCAGCCGGCGCCGTCCATGGCGCACTGCAAGCTGGCACATTAACCACCACTTTCACTTCGTCACAGGGCCTGCTCCTGATGATCCCGAATATGTACAAGATCGCGGGTGAGCTGACGCCCACCGTTTTCCACATTGCCGCGCGCGCCATCGCCGGGCAAGGACTTTCGATTTTTGGAGACCATCAAGACGTGATGGCCGTGCGAGCCACCGGCTTTGCGCTGCTAGCGTCGCATTCGGTCCAAGCCGTGATGGACATGGCCTTGATCGCGCAAGCGGCGGCGCTTGAATCGCGCATTCCGTTCGGGCATTTCTTCGACGGCTTCCGCACTTCGCACGAAGTGGCGAAGATCGAGCAGCTCACGCTCGACGACATGCGCGCCATGATCGACGACGATCTGGTGCGGGCGCATCGGGCCCGATCGCTCAATCCCGACCGGCCCGTGCTGCGCGGCACAGCCCAAAATCCCGACGTCTATTTTCAGGCGCGCGAGACGGTCAACCAGTTCTACGATGCCTGCCCAGCCATAGTGCAGGGCGCCATGAACCGGTTCGCGGCGCTCACGGGCAGGCAATACCAGCTATTCGATTACTTCGGTGCCGACGATGCCGAGCGCGTGATCGTCCTGATGGGATCGAGTGCGCAGGCGGCCGAAGAGTGCGTCGAAGCGCTCCGGGCGCGCGGCGAAAAGGTGGGGATCGTGAACGTCCACTTGTTCCGTCCTTTTGCGGCGAGCGTTTTCGTCAACACCCTCCCGCGCACCGTAAAGGCGATCGCCGTGCTCGACCGAACCAAGGAACCCGGCAGCGCGGGCGAGCCGCTCTACATGGACGTTGTTACCGCTCTGGCCGAAGCGGGCTCGTTCGAGAAGGTGCCGCGCGTCATCGGCGGCCGATACGGCCTGGCCAGCAAAGAATTCACGCCCGCCATGGTAGCGTCGGTTTTTGCCGAGTTGGCCAAAGCCGAGCCGCGCAATCATTTTGTCGTCGGCATCAACGACGACGTCACGCATCGCAGCCTGGAGGTGGATTCCGCATTCACCACCGAAGATCCAGAAACCGTTCGAGCCGTTTTCTACGGCCTCGGCGCGGATGGAACGGTGGGCGCCAACAAAAATTCCATCAAGATCATCGGCGAAGACACCGACAACTACGCGCAAGGTTATTTCGTTTACGACTCCAAGAAATCCGGCGCCATGACCATTTCGCACCTGCGCTTCGGCCGGAAACCGATTCGAGCCAGCTATCTGATCCAAAAGGCCAGCTTCGTCGCGTGCCATCAATTTTCATTCCTGGAACGAGTGGACGTGCTGCATCTGGCCGAGCCCGGCGCCGTTTTCCTGCTCAACAGCCCGTTCGGTCCCAGCGAAGTCTGGGAGCATTTGCCGCGTACCGTGCACCAGCAGATCATCGCGAAGAAGCTGCGCTTCTACGTCATCGACGGGTTCCGCGTGGCCAAAGAGGCTGGCATGGGCGGGCGTATCAACACCGTCATGCAGACCTGTTTCTTCGCCTTGAGCGGCGCGCTGCCGCGCGAGGAAGCCATAGCCGCTATCAAGCATGCCATCGAAAAAACCTACGGTAAGCGCGGCGAAGCCATCGTGCAGAAGAACTACGCCGCCGTCGACCAGGCATTAGCGCATCTGCATCAGGTGGACGTGCCGGCTTCGGCAACCAGCGAAATTGAACAACAGCCATTCGCACCGCGCTTTTTCAATCAAGGTCAGGCCCCCGAGTTTGTGCAACGCGTTCTCGCACCCATGATGGCGGGCGACGGCGACAGCCTGCCGGTCAGCGCCCTGCCCATCGACGGCACTTATCCTACCGGCACGGCTCAATGGGAGAAACGCAACTTGGCCCAAGACATCCCGGTTTGGGAACAGGAGATTTGCATCCAATGCGGCAAGTGCGTGATGGTTTGCCCGCATGCCGTGATTCGAGCGAAAGTGGTTGCGTCCGACCTGTTGGCTGAAGCACCCGCCGCGCTGAAGTCCGCCACGGCGCGCTGGAAAGATCGCGGGCAACTGCGATACCTGTTGCAAGTGTCGCCCGAGGATTGCACCGGCTGCGGACTGTGCGTTGAAGTCTGCCCGGCGAAAAGCAAGACCGAGGTCAAGAAGAAGGCCATCAACCTGGCGCCGCAAGCGCCCATTCGTGAGCAAGAGCGCAAGAATTGGGATTTCTTCCTGGGCCTTCCGGAGTTCGACCGGCAAGCGCTCGCGCTGCATAACGTTAAAGATATTCAGTTGCTCCAGCCGCTATTCGAATTCCCGGGCGCCTGCGCCGGATGCGGCGAGACGCCTTACATCAAGCTACTCACCCAACTGTTTGGCGATCGCGCCGTGATCGCGAATGCCACCGGCTGCTCGTCGATTTATGGCGGCAACCTGCCGACCACGCCCTACACCGTGAATCGCGACGGCCGCGGGCCAGCGTGGTCCAATTCGCTGTTTGAAGATAATGCCGAATTCGGTCTCGGCATGCGCGTGTCGCTGGACAAACAGGCCGAGTTCGCGCGCGAGCTGGTGCGCCGCTTCTCGCCGCGAATCGGCGATGAGTTGGCCGAGGCGCTTCTCAATGCCGACCAATGCACCGAAGCGGGCATCGAAGCGCAGCGTCGCCGCGTGGCCGAATTGCAGATCAAGCTTGGCTCGGAACCCGAACCTGAGTTGCGCGATCTGAAGGCGCTCGCGGGCGCGCTGGTCGCAAGAAGCGTGTGGATGGTGGGGGGTGATGGCTGGGCCTACGACATCGGCTACGGGGGTCTGGATCACGTCTTCGCTTCGGGCCGCAATGTGAATATCTTGGTGCTGGATACCGAAGTCTATTCGAACACCGGCGGCCAGGCGTCGAAGGCGACGCCACGTGGCGCGGTGGCCAAGTTCGCTTCCGCGGGCAAACGCTCCGCAAAGAAGGACCTGGGCATGATGGCGATGACCTACGGCACGGTCTATGTGGCGCACGTGGCGCTCGGCGCCAACGATGCGCACACGCTAAAAGCTTTTCTCGAAGCGGAAGCCTATCCCGGGCCGTCGCTCATTATCGCCTACAGCCATTGCATCGCTCATGGCTATGATCTGGTGCATGGGCTGGATCAACAAAAAGCCGCGGTGCAGTCGGCCTATTGGCCGCTGTTCCGCTACAATCCGGCGCTCGCCGCCGAGGGACGCAATCCATTTCAACTCGATTCCCGGCCGGCTTCGTTGCCGCTCGAAAAATACGTCTACAACGAAGGTCGATATACCATGCTGGTCCAAAGCGACCCGGAAGCGGCCGCTCTGCTGCTGGCCGAGGCCGAGCAGGACGTGGCCACGCGTTGGAAACTCTACGAACATTGGGCCGCGATGCCCGGCCCGGGATTGAACTCGGCCGGCCCAGCGGCGTCATAAAGGAGCGCAAGTATGATCGACCTTTCCACTTATTACATGGGACGCAAGCTGTCGAGCCCGTTGATGGCGTCCTCGTCGCCGCTGTGCAAGGATCTGACGAATCTCCAGAAGATGGAGGAAGCAGGCGCGGGTGCTGTGGTGCTGCATTCTCTCTTCGAAGAACAGATCACCCTCGAAAGCCAATCGCTCGACCAGTTCTTGAACGCGGGCAGCGAAAGCTATGCCGAATTCACCAGCTATTTCCCGGATCTCGGCCCCTACGATATCGGACCCCGCGCGTACCTGCTGCACATCCAAGCGGCCAAGAAGGCGCTGAAGATTCCCGTGATTGCCAGCCTGAACGGTGCGTCGTTGAACGGCTGGATTCGTTACGCCCGCGAAATCGAAGATGCCGGCGCCGACGCGCTGGAGTTGAACATCTACTTCCTGCCCGCCAGCTTCGAGAAAAGCGGCGCGCAAATCGAGGACGATTATTGCGAACTGGTCTCGGCCGTGAAGGCTCACGTTCGAATTCCCGTGGCTGTCAAACTGGGACCGTTCTTTACCTCGGTTCCGCAGTTGGCTTATCGCCTGCAATGCGCGGGCGCGAACGCTCTGGTATTATTCAACCGCTTCTATCAGCCCGATTTCGATTTGGAGACGCTCCAGGCGACGGCCAACTTGAAGCTCAGCACCTCCGACGAACTGCGGCTGCGCTTGCACGCCGTGGCGCTGCTTTCAACGCGGCTCAGTTTGGACCTCGCGATCACCGGCGGCGTGCATACCTCTGACGACGTCATCAAGGGCATTCTCGCGGGCGCCAACGTGGTGATGACCACCTCCGCGCTGCTGGAAAATGGCATCGGCCATCTCCGGGTACTAGAGACCGGAATCGTTCGTTGGATGGAACAACACGAATATGAGTCGGTCAGCCAGATGCGCGGAGCGATGAACGCGGCCTCGGTGGGCGATCCGGAAGTTTTTCAGCGCGCCAATTATCTGAAGACGCTGGGTTCCTACGCTAACCGCCTCCAGGCGCGATGATCTCCGGCAATCAGCGCGTCTGCTTCCACCGGCCCTTCCGATCCAGCGGCGTAATTGGGAAATTTCGGCGGCGGCAATTGCGACCAGGCATCTTCGATGGGCGTAATGATGCGCCACTCGGCTTCCACCTCGTCGTGACGCGTGAAGAGCGTCGCTTCGCCACGCATCGAATCGAGCAGTAGCGTCTCGTAAGCGGGCGGGCCTTTAGACCCGAACACGGCTTCATAAGAAAAATTCGCCTCTACCGTCAGGGCTCGCATCTGAGCGCCTGGCCGCTTGGCGTCGAAGGCGATGCCGATTCCGTCGTCCGGTTGAATGCGGAGTGTGATCACGTTCGGACCCAACTGCTCGTATGGGGTGCTCGAGAAGAGCGCTTGCGGCGTACGCTTGAAATGCACGCGAATTTCAGAAGCTTGCTTGGGCAGATGCTTCCCGGTGCGAATATAGAACGGCACGCCGGCCCATCGCCAGTTGTTCACATAGAGCTCCACGGCGGCGTAGGTTTCGATTTTGGAATCAGGCTTCACGTCCGGCTCTTCGCGATAGCCGGGCACATGCTTGCCCCCGATTTCGCCAGCTCCATACTGCCCGCGAACCGTTCGCTTCGCCACTTCCTCGACCGTCATGGGACGGATCGATTTCAGCACCTGGACCTTGGATTCTCGTACCGCGTCGGCTTCAAACTCAATGGGCGGCTCCATGGCGGTGAGCGCGAGCAGTTGAAGCATGTGGTTCGCCACCATATCTCGCAAAGCGCCGGTCTCTTCATAAAAGCCGGCACGGCCCTCGAGGCCTACCGTTTCGGCCGCCGTTATCTCGACATAATCGATGTAGTTGCGGTTCCAGACCGGTTCGAACATGGAGTTTCCGAAGCGGAAAACCAAAATGTTCTGGACCGTCTCTTTTCCCAGGTAATGATCGATGCGGTACACATCTTTTTCGTCGAACACTTTGTGCAGAGTCGCATTCAATTCCTGAGCGGATTTCAGATCGTGGCCAAAGGGCTTTTCCAGGATGATCCGCGACCAGCCCTGGTCGTTATGATTCAACCCGGCGCGCGCCAAACCTTCCAAGATCGGGCCCGCCACCGACGCGGGAGTGGAAACGTAGAACAAGTGATTGGGGATATTTGCGGATTTCTCCATCTCACCCAGGCGCTCTCGTAGTTTTGAGTAAAACTGGTCGTCGCCAACATCGCCCACGAAGTAGTGCAAGCGCCGCTCGAATTCCTTCCAATGGGACTCATCGAAATCGCGCGAGTCGCTCGATTTTGACGCGGCTTCGCGCAGCTTGGCCCGGAACTGCTCGGACGTCATCTCGGTTCGCCCCACGCCCAGCACCTCGAACTGAGGATTCATGCAGCCCACGCACGCCAGGTTATAGAGACCGGGAATTAGTTTGCGGCGCGTAAGGTCGCCGGATGCCCCGAAGATAACCAAAAGGCACGAATCGCCGGTTGGCAACGGTTCGAGCGAAAACTGTTCGAGCGGATTTATGTCGATGACCGCGGACAAGATGACCCTCCTTGACATTCAACTAGATGCCATCCAGCCGGGAAAAGCTTCGGTCTATTTTTCGTTACTCGCCGCGCAGAGCGGTCAGGTGAAATGTTCTCCGCCGGTGGACGCTTATAATCTTAAGAATGCCACTTACGATCGGGCGGACCGCGCTGCGGGCCGACCGGAAGCTGCCGGGATCGGTTGCGAACTCCCAGCCACCGGTCGCGCCGCGGCTCGTCACCTTGAACGATCTGCTGTGGCTACTTTATCTTTACCCCGTGCGCTGGGCGGCCGGAATCATGCCCCGCTCCTTTCTGTATGCGATCGGGCGGCTGGCCGATCCCATCGTCCAGTGCTATTCGCGGGGCCGCAAAGCCAAAGCCATACCTTGGATTGCGGAAGCCTGCCGCGTCTCGCCCGGACGCGCCGGAAGCATAGTCCGGCGTTCGCTCTCCAACAGCCTGTTCGGCTTGTTGGACCACCTTTTGTTGCTTCGTCCATCGTCGAAAAACGCGTTACGTTGCGAAGAAGTGGATGGCATTCAGCATCTAGAAAGTGCCATCGCGCGCGGGAAGGGAGTTATCTTGCTGGTTGGCCACTTCCCGGCCAATCGAGTCGCAGGGCGGTATCTGGCGGGGCAAGGTTATGCCGTGTTGTCGCTCCGAAATCGCAGCGCAACCAACGTAGCCGAAGGCTGGTTGGGCAGGCGATTCTTGCAGCCGCGCTGGATGGAACTTCAGAAAATTACGTTTCCAGATCACGTGTACGTGCAGGATCCGGAATGCAGCTTGACGATCCTGAAAAGAATGCGCGCCGGCGGATTGGCCGTACTCCAGTTGGACGGACTCGCTGGAACCAACCCGGTGGAACACTTGTTCCTGGGCCGGCCTCGGAGCATTCCAACCGGGATTTTCCAGATCGTCCGATTGTCGGACTGCGCCGTGGTCCCCATGCTTTGCCTCGGCCGCAGCGACGGTTTCCGAATTCGTTTCGACCCCATGCTGGACGTCGTGCCGGCTTCTTCGCGCGATGCCTTTCTCTCGTCCAACCTGTCGCAATTCGTCACGGCCATCGAGCGCCAAGTAGTCGAAAATCCCGAGGAATGGAAGCTATGGATCCACTTTTTAGCCAGGCCGGTGTAAGATCGCCGGATACGCTGGACCGAATACGGCGGGTGCTCATCTTCTCGCTGCATCTGAACCTTCGCGAAGAAGACCTGGCCTATGAAACCAAGCTGGACGAAACCGTGGGCCTCGATTCGGTAGCGGTACTTGAATTCGTGGCCGCACTGGAGCAGGAATTTGGAATCACATTCGACCCCGAAATGTTGACCATTGAGGTGGTGCGGGATTTGAGCCGGCTAGCCTCCTATATTGACGAACTGCTGGCGCGGCGCGACATTGGAAAATCATGATTATTGAATCTCTGCACGATGTTGTCCGCGAGCATCGCGGTCGACTGGCCATCATCGACGGGGCTCGACAGATCACTTATGGCGAATTGCTCGAGCGCATCCAGGCCGTTCGCGAATGGTTGCGATCCACGCTCGATCTGAAACCCGGCGATGTCGTCGCCGCCGCGTTCGATAACTCCTGGCAATATGTCGCGTGCTTCTTCGCCGTTTCCGAGTTGGGCGGTATTCTCACGCCCTGCAATCCGCAATGGCGGGCCGCCGAATTGCGCCCCTTGGCGCGGCGACTAGGATTCCGGGGCGCTGTTATCGAGCCGCGATTGAGCGCGGAATGGAATCAGATTCTCGACTTGATTCCCGCCCAAGGCCTCCTCACGGTTGACCAGGCGCCGGACGAAAGCGAGCCTGACAACAATCGCGGACTTGCGATTCCGGAAGGAACGGGCGAAGATGCTCCGGCGCTGTATGTGTCTACGTCCGGTTCCACGGGCGTGCCACGTCTGGTTATGCGCAGTCATCGGAGCCTGAGTGCAAACGCGGGAAATGTGGCGCGCAGCCTGGACTTCGGACCAGGCCTCCGATTCCTGGCGGTTGTGCCGTTTCATTTCTTCTATGGATTCTGCAACAGCATGCTGGTGCCGCTGCTGGCCGGTGCAACCGTGGTGATGATGCCGAAGTTCAGTCCCGTCGCTTGCGCTGAGCTGATACATCGCGAGCGAGTGGATGTGCTGTACGGTTCACCCTTCATTTACGGGTCCATGGTGGATCATGTGCGCGATCCTGCGTTGCTATCCAGTTTGAAGTTGTGCTTTTCCTCCGGAGGGCGGACTCCTGCGGGCGTCATTGAGCGCTGGCGAACGCGCTTCGGCTTGGCAGTGCGGCAGAACTACGGAATGTCGGAGATGGGAATGATTGCCGTCCAACGATCGGAATCCACGCCAGTGTCGACGGCGGGTACTTGTGTCGGTGAGCCTGGTTGCGGCGTCGAAGTCGTCGTGCTCGGAGCCGGCGGCCGGAGATTAGAGGCTGGCGAAACTGGCGAGCTGGCCGTGCGCTCGGCGTCACTGATGTCGGGCTACCTCGGCGAACCCGAACTGAGCCGTAGCCGCTTTCACGATGGCCACTTTCGCACCGGCGATCTTGGCTACGTGGACTCCGCGGGCTTTGTGTATTTGACCGGCCGAATGGGCCGCGTGATCAACGTTGCCGGGGTCAAAGTGGATCCCGTGGAGGTGGAGCGCGCCGTCGAGATGCTAGCGGGCGTGGCGTCTTGCCACGTGGATGCCATTCCGAACGGAGCGGGAGGCGAAGTCATTCGCGCCCGAGTGCTACCACGCGATGGCTTTCAGGTGACACGCCGCGAAGTGATCGAACAATGTCGTCAGCAGTTGGCCGAGTACAAATTCCCGAGAGTAATTGAATTCCTGGAGGAATCACCCGTTTCCATCGCGGGCAAAATTCCTAAGAACAGCGCGGCCGATCGCCGGGGCCCAGAGCAAGCCGTGGAATCCTCTTGAGGGAGCTCGTTGTATACTAGGCGAAATTGAGCGTTTCCGCGAATTCCAATGCCGTTGGCCTGCCAGGCAGGCAGTTGCTGATCGGCCTGGATGCCATGGAGTGGTCTCTGGTTCAATCCTGGGCCGAGGCCGGCGTGTTGCCCACCTTCCAGCGCCTCATCGCACAAAGCGCGCGCGTGGAACTGGCCAGCACCGCCGCTCAACTGCCCGATACGGTCTGGTCTGCAATTTATTCGGGAATGAATCCCGGCCATTTTGCGAAATATTTTTATGTGCAATACGATTCGCGAACCGGCGACCTGAAAATGATGGACGACGATTCCATCGGCGCGACGCCTTTCTGGCGCTACCTGGTGGACGCCGGTTGTCGGGTTTGTGTTCTGGATGTTCCTAAGTTTCCGGTCAGCCGCATGGCAGGCGTTTACCTGGCGAACTGGGGCACACACGCCACCAAGACCGCGCGCGCGTCTCATCCTGCGGAATTATTGCCGGAAATCGACTGGCGTTTCGGGCGGCATCCGGTGGGCGAATGCGATGCCGTGGATGCCCATCCCAAAGCGTTGGCGAAGCTTCGCGGCCGCATCCTGGAAGGCGTGCGAATTCGCGGCGAGCTGTACCGTTCTTTGTTGTCGCGCGAGCCCTGGGACGTGTTCTTCGCCGCTTTTTCGGAAACGCATTGCGCCGGCCACCATTTCTGGCAGTTCCTGGATTCCACTCATCCCAACTACGACCCTTCCGACCGGCATGGGCTCCGCGATACGATGCAGCGCGTGTATCAGGCGATCGACCACGAGCTCGGCAAGATCATCGAATCGGCGGGCTCCGACACACGTTGCCTCATCTTCTCCGGCCACGGCATGGGTCCGATCTGGCACGCGTCCTGGAACCTGCAAGAGATTCTCGATGTGCTCGGATTCGGGAGGATCGGAGTGCAACCGCGTGCACGAGATGCGGGCGCCGCTGAGGCAAATCCTTGGCGTTTTCTCAAAATGACGCTGCCCGGCCGATTGCAGTACGCGGTGAAGGCGATGCTTCCCAAGGCGGTTCAAAACGAGCTGATTTTCCGCTGGTACGCCGGGCCTCGCAAATGGGCCGGTTGCCGCGCGATCGCCGTGCCCAACAACGATTCGGTGGGAGCTATTCGCCTTCTGGTGGAAGGCCGTGACCGTTACGGAACGATCGCGCCCGCCAGCTACGACAAAACCTGCGATGCGATCGCCGAAGCGCTCTGTGATCTGCGCGATCCCGCGAGTGGGCGCAAGGTGGTGCTACAGGTTTCCATGCCGCACAAGGAATTCGACGGTCCGCACACCGATGGGCTGCCGGACCTGACTGTCCTGTGGGATCAAAGCTTCACCTGGGATGAGATTGCTTCTCCTGCCTTGGGACGACTCAAAATCCGCATGCAAGATAGCCGCAGCGGGAGCCACACGCCCCACGGATTTCTGCTGGCACGCGGGTACGGCGAGAGCCCTGGCCAGGACCTTGGCCTCGCGACACTCTACGATGTCGCCCCGACGGTGCTCAACGCCGCTGGAGTGGATCCGCCGGGCGCCATGCGCGGACGGCCGCTGTTCTCGCCCCACGCCGATCGCGAACCTGCAGTGAAGGCGGCGGCGGAATAGCTTTGTCCAAGGATCCCGACCTTGGTATCCGCCACGCGCATGGAACCGATCCTGCGCTGATACGTAGTATTGACTAATGATACGTAGTATTGACAATAAGGAGGCTTCGATTATTCCATGGCACTTACAATTACGGGCCTATCGAAAACTTATCCCAATGGCGTTCGTGCGCTCAAGAACGTGTCCCTGACAATCGGCAACAACATGTTCGGACTGCTTGGCCCGAACGGGGCCGGCAAGAGCTCTCTGATGCGCACGGTTGCGACGCTTCAAGACCCCGACTCGGGAGCGATTACCTTGGACGGCCTCGACGTGATCGCGCAAAAGAACGAAATTCGCAAGATCCTCGGATACCTGCCGCAAGAATTTGGAGTCTACCCGAAGCTTTCCGCCGTGGACATGCTCAACCACCTGGCTGTTCTCAAGGGCGTCACCGCGGCGGGCGAGCGCAAGGAGATGGTGGAAGCCCTGCTCCAGCAAACCAATCTTTGGGAAGTTCGTAAGAAGGCTCTTTCCACTTATTCCGGGGGCATGAAGCAGCGCTTCGGCATCGCCCAGGCCTTGCTAGCGAACCCGCGCTTAATTATCGTCGACGAGCCGACCGCCGGCCTGGATCCAGCCGAGCGCAATCGCTTCCTCAATCTGCTCGCGTCCATTGGGAGGGAGGTCACCGTGATCCTGTCCACGCACATCGTAGATGACGTGCGCGAGCTCTGTTCGCGCATGGCGATCATCGCGTCCGGTGAGGTTCTCCTGGAGGGCGTGCCGTCGGAAACGCTGGAGGCGCTGGAGGGGCAGATCTGGTCGCGAATCGTCGCCACCGATGACGAGCTTCGCAGCCTGGAATCCGAGTTCCAGGTGATCAGCACGCACCTGACAGGTGGACAGCACGAAATCCGCGTCTTCGCATCGTCCTCACCCGGCGCCGGCTTCCGTGCCGCGCCCTCCGAGCTGGAGGATGTCTACTTCCTGCAACTCGCCCGGCACGCGAAGAACTGAGAAGTCGCAAGGCAATTACTATGGCCATGTTCTGGGAATTTTTCACCTTTGAGCTACGCTTCCGGATCAAGAGTATTTCCACGTACGTCTATTTCCTGGTCTGGATCGCCTTCTCGTTTCTCTCGGTCGCCTCGGAAAGTTTCGGCCCGGTCGGCAGTTCTAATGGTAAAGTTCTGCTTAACGGACCCTGGGCGAACTCTATTGTCGACTTTTATGCCTGCCTTTTTGGCGTAATCATCATCGCGGCGATTTTCGGAACGTCGATTCTGCGCGATTTTCAGCGTGACACCTATCAGATCCTCTTCACCAAGCCCATCTCTAAGTTCGCTTATCTCGGCGGACGCTGGGCCGGGTCGTTCGTCACTACGGTCCTCGCCTTTTCGGGGATGTTGCTCGGGACATTCCTCGGTACGTTCGCGCCCTGGGCCGATCACACCCGCATCGGGCCCAATCATCTTTCGTGGTATTTGCAGCCTTTTCTTTCCATCGTCGTCGTCCAGATCTTCTTCATGGGATCGCTGTTCTTCATGATCGGCGCCCTCACCCGCAAAATCTTTATCGTCTATCTGCAGGGTGTTGCAGTTTTCATGCTCTACGTCATCGGGATCACGGTCTTTTCAGCCACGCGCTCGCTGGAGCACTTCTGGTCCGGTATCCTCGATCCGGTCGGCTTGCTCCTGCTCGACGATATCACTCGGTATTGGACCGTCATCGAAAGAAATTCTTTGCTGCTTCCCTGGGATTTTAGCGGTAATGCTCCTGGCATTTTCCTTTATAATCGCCTCCTCTGGACGGCCGTCGGTTTGCTCTCTCTGGGCGGCCTCTGGGCGTTCTTTCCTATTTCCATCGAAACACTTACCGCGCGCGTTCAAGGGAAGCGTGCCGCAAAGTCGCGCCTGCAGGAAACCGAGGAGCAGCGGCCCATTCGGTCTCTGGTTGCAACTCGCTTGCGCCGCGTGCATCAGACGTTTGGCGCCGCAACCGTCTTGGCCCAATACCGTTCGCTCACGCGGCTTCGAATCGTCACCATCTTTCGCGAGGTTCCCTTTTGGGCCATCACCGGCCTGCTGATCGTCTTTGGCGTCAACAACGGCTATTTCGCCGGAAAGGTCGGCGGAGAAGATGTGTGGCCAGTCACCTATCTCATGGTCCAGGCCGTGGAAGGCAGTGCGACTCTCTTTTTGTACATTGTCGCCGCCTTATACGCCGCCGAACTAATCTGGCGCGAACGCGACAACCATTTTGAGGGCATTCATGATGCACTGCCGATTGGCGAGAGCACGGACTGGCTTTCCAAGTTCACGGCTATCGCGGTGGTTGAAGCGGCGCTGCTGGCCGTCGCGATGCTCATTGGCATCGTTATGCAGACCATCGCGGGCTATTACCATTACGAACTTCTTCAATATTTGAAGGAGCTTTATATCGTCACTTTTCCGCAAGTTTTGGCGGTCGCCCTGTTCGCGCTGTTCGTCCAAACCATGGTCTCTAACAAGTTCGTCGGGCACGGCATTGTGATCGGAATCCTTGTCATTCAGCCAATCCTGTTCAACTTCGGTTGGGAAAACACTCTGTATCTTCCCGGGGCCACTGCTCCTTATATCTATTCGGACATGAACGGCTATGGACATTTCGTGCCCGCGCTCTTCTGGTCCATCGCCTATTGGCTATCGATTTTTGCCCTGCTCGGTGTGGTGTCCATAGCCTTTACGCGACGCGGCGCGGAGGATTCACTAGGTGCCCGCGGCCGGTTTGCTCTTCAGCGTGCTCCGCGGCTTCTACCGGCTGCCCTAATATTGGCTTTGAGCTCCGTTGGCTGCGGCGCTTGGTATTACTACAACACCCATGTCTTAAATGAATATCTGAATTCCAAGGATCGCCGCCATATTCAGGCGGGCTATGAGCGTGATTTCAAGAAATACGAACTGCTGCCTCAGCCTAAGACTACGGCCGTGGACGCAACCATCAATATTTATCCCGAGCGCCGGTCTTTCGACGGTACCGGCCGATACACGCTGCAAAATAAGTCGACGCAGCCGATCTCGCAAATTCACATTACCGACCCGCTGCAATCCGTATCGCAAATTCAATTCGACCGGCCATTCCACCTGGTTAGCCGGGCCCCGCGCGATCTCTACTCCATCTACGCGCTCGATCGACCACTGGCGCCGGGAGACGTGCTTACTCTGACGTTTTCCGTTGGGCACACTACTCGCGGTTTTCGCGACGGGAATGAACCGGCGGAGTTCGCCTACAACGGGACCTTCTTCGATGCCAGCTACTTTCCCCAGATCGGCTACGACCAAAATATCGAGATCGACGATCCACGCCGCCGCCGCGAAGAGAAGCTTCCGTCGCTAGAGGAAATGGCGCCGCGCGGAGAACCCGTACACTCGCGAATCAATCTCTTCGTTGCCAACTCCGACTGGATCACCTATCACACGGTGGTCAGCACTTCCGGCGACCAGATGGCGATTGCCCCGGGATATTTGGTGAAGAGCTGGCGGCGGGACGGCCGCAATTATTACGAATACAGCATGGGGGGGACTCATATCGCGGACTTCTTCGCCTATCTCTCGGGGCGCTTTGCGACACGCAAGGAGATGTACTCAGGGCCGCATGGCGCGGTCAATCTCGAAGTGTTTTACGACCCGGCCCACACCTACGATATCGACGACATGCTCGCTTCTTCACGAGCCGGCCTCGACTATTATCAGGCGCACTATAGCCCATATCAATTCACGCAGTATCGCATCCTGGAGTTCCCGCGCTACCGCGCTTTTGCGCAGTCCTTTCCGAATACCGTTCCTTTCTCGGAAGGCATGGGTTTCATCGAACGGATGCTACACAGGGATGACGTGGATTTCACTTACTTTGTGACCGCGCATGAGTTGGGGCATCAGTGGTGGGGGCACCAACTGATTGGGGCGCAGGTGCAGGGTTCTAATATGATGTCCGAGACGCTGGCGCAGTATTCCGCATATATGGTTATGCAGCAGAAATACGGCAAGGACTATATGCACAAAGTCCTTCGCCATTTTCTGGATCAATATCTGCGGGGCCGGGCCAGCGAGGTCCGCCACGAGCCGCCGCTTTCTCTGGTTCAGCGTGAACCATACGTATGGTATCAGAAGGGCGGTCAGATTATGTACAGCTTGGCGGACTTTATCGGCGAAGATAAAGTGGACCTTGCTCTGCAGAACTTCCTCATGGAGTATCGCTATGCCAATGCCAACAATCAGGTGGACGCAGTCGACAGCTCGCACAGCGCCGAGCAGCCTTACCCCGACACTCGCATGCTGGTAAACGCTCTGATGGCCGAGACTCCTCCCGAGCTGCGTTATCTGGTCGACGATGGATTTAATCGCATCGTGCTTTACGACAACAAGGCAATTTCCGCCGTTTCCGAGAAAACATCGGACGGCAAGTACAAGGTGACTCTGAATGTCCAGGCGCGCAAGGTCCAGGCCGACGGAAACGGCGTGGAAACTCCGATGCCTCTGGCCGACTACATAGATATTGGCGTCTTCACCGGCAAGAAAGATGAAGAAAAGCCGCTATATATGGAGAAGAAAAAGCTCACCCGAGAGCACGAAACTTTCACCATCGTAGTGGACCAGCAGCCCACCCGTGCGGGTATCGACCCCTATAACAAACTCATCGATCGCATTGCCGACGACAATATGATCGATGTCACGAAGAAGTAAGCCAGAGGCGCCAGAAGCGCTAGCCCTCAACTTCCCATTGGAAACGCGCGATCGCCAGGGCGCCGAAGACCGCGGCAAACCCAAGCAGCACGGCGATGGGAGCCAAGGCGGATTCCAAGCCCAGCCCCCGCCACGTCATCGCTTCCAAGCCGTCCATGGCCCAACGCGTGGGCACCACGATGGTGAGCTTTTGCAGCCATTGCGGGAATAGAAACATGGGAATCCAGGCTCCGCCCAGCATGACGACGATTAGTGTCGCGAAAATGGCCAGGCCGCGCGTCGCCTCGGGCGTTTTGCCGAGGGTGGCGATCAGCATGCCGAAGCCCGCAGTCACCAGGGCGAAGGCGGCGCATACTCCCAGAAAACCCGCCATGCTTCCTTCCACTCGCACGCCGAAAACCAACGCCGCGAACAGAAAGTTCACCAGCACGACGAAGAATGCAAGAATCGAGGCGCTTATGGCCCGGCTGCCAAGCAAGACCCCGCGCGACAAGGGCGCGGCTCGGAACCGTTTCCACAATCCGCGCTGCCGCTGCTGCAACAATCCGACGCCGACGTCGATGCCCAGAAACAATACGAACTGCACCACCATGCCGGCGAAAGCATGCGCATATCCGTTGTACTGGATGTTCCGGCGCGCGGTGACCGCCTCTTCGTGCGTGGTGAAGGGCATGGTCAAGCCTCCGGAGAGACCGCCGCCCGCGCTCTGATCCGACTTTTGATTCCAGCGTTCCACGCTGCGGAGCAAGTCTTCGAGCGGCTTCTTGTCGGCTTCAGGCAGAACGGTGTCTTGCTCGAGGCGGGCCAGGGATTCCTGCGCCATCCGTCGCCCGGCCTGGCCGGTGAACATTTCCTTGCTTACGGCTTGCATGACGTCGCCAGCGAGGATGCCCGCCACCATGGCACGCTCGGCGGTGTGGGACGGATCAAAGAGGACGCCGATCGCGGGCTTTTGCGCGGATGAGAAAAAGGCTTGTCCGGCGTTTTGGCCGAAGTCCGGTGGAATGATAACGGCCACGGTGGCGCTACCCTTGCGCACGGCGGCGCGGGCTTGGTCGGGAGTGGAAGGCTTCACGTCGAGCGCCTTCTCACTCGACAAGCGGTTGAGGATCTCGCGGGAGATCGAGCTGGAGTCCTGGTCCACCGTCAAGACCGCGATTTTGCTCTGGTTCGCCTGATCGCCGGCGCCTCCCAAAACGTATCCGAAAAAGGAGCCGATGGCGATCGGAATGGCGAAGCTCATTATCAGCGCGCGCCGGTCCGTGAAGAACAATTGAACGTCTTTGCGGACTAAGGCGCGAAATGGAATCAGCATTAGTCGCGCAAGCTCCTTCCGGTGAGCGTCAGGAAAACCGTTTCCAGATCGGCGCGTTCGCTCGTAACGTGGTGGTAGAGGTGGCCGCGCTCGACCAGCCATTCGAGAACTCGGGGAGTTTCGGTGGCCAGATGCTGAACGCCCACGCGCAAGGTCCCGGATTCCAGTTTTGCCGAATGGACGCCCGGAAGCGCCTGGAGATCGGGGAGGCGGAAACCATTTTTCGAATTATCCAGCTCGATGACCAGCAGATTGGTAACTGGCAGCAGGCGATAGAGCCCCTGCAAGGTGTCATCGGCGACAACCTTGCCGTGATCGATGATAACGACGCGGTCGCAGAGGCGCTCGGCTTCTTCCATGTAGTGCGTGGTATAGAGCAGGGTCTTGCCACGGCTTTTGAGGACTTCGAGATTGTCGAAAATGGCGTTCCGGCTTTGCGGATCGACGCCGACGGTTGGTTCGTCCAGGAGCAGGATCTGCGGGTCATGCAGAAGCGCGGAGGCGAGATTGAGACGCCGCTTCATGCCGCCGCTGTAGTTTTTGACGCGATCGTGAGCCCGGTCCGACAAACCCACCAGTTCGAGGGCTTCGCCAATGGCGCGCTTGGCGGCAGCTCCATCCAGATCGTAGAGCGCGGCGAAGAGCTGAAGATTGGCTTGCGCCGTCAGCTCGTCGAACAGCGCGAGATCCTGCGGCACCAGACCGATTCGGCGCTTAATGGGATCGGTGTCGCCCGATAAAGTACGGCCTTCGATTTTGACCGAACCGGAGTCGGCGCGAACCAGGCCGGCGATGATCGAGACCGTGGTGGTCTTGCCGGCGCCGTTTGGTCCCAACAACCCAATGGTCTCTCCGGCGCCAGCGTGCAGGGAGACGCCGTCCACCGCGACGACACTGCCGTAACTCTTCTTGAGATGGTCGACTTCGAGCATTGCTTTTTCGGCGGCACTACCAACGTCTCATGGATATACGGTGTGGCGCAAAGGAAGGTTCGACGATTAGGGCTGTCCCAGGGCAACGATCGCGCGGGGGAACAATCCTCCTAAAACCACGAACAGCACACCGACAGCTAGAATCCAGCGCTCGCGCGGCAGGGCATCCGCCATGACGGTGAAACCAGTGTGACGTTTGCCGAGGAACAGCCGGGAGAATAGACGGAAAATGCTTATGGCATTCATCGCAATGGCCAGGGGCAGGAGCAGGCCTGTTAACGGGTGCGAGGCCAGTGTTCCGTGAATCAGAAGGTCTTGAGAACAGAAGCTAAGCGTACCGGGCAGGCCAACCAACGCGAGCCCGAATATGACGAAGAACACCGCTAGCCGGGGAGCGTGCTCCGCCAAACCCAGATGCCTGCTGGCCGTGAGGTTCTCGCCGAAGCGAACTTCCAACAGCCGCAAGATCCCAAAAAGGCCCATTGTGGACACGGTCACCACGAACCAGTGCACCAGTGCGCCAGTCATTCCTTCGGCGGTGCGGCTCTCCAGTCCTGCCAGAATACACGCCGACTGGCTGAGTGCAAGGAGGGCGAGCAGGCGGCGAGGCGAATTCTCGGTAAGCGCGCGAATCGCGACGTAGAGCGCGGTGGCCAGGGCGAGATAGGAAAGCACCGGAAACAGATCGCGGGTGGCATGCGGAAACAGAGGGACAATCAACTTCGCTACCAGCAACGCCCCGAAATGACCGTTCAGTAAAAGGGCCGTCGGAATCATGGGACCACCGTCGGCGGCATCCGCTATCCAGGCGTGAGCCGGGCAGATTCCTTTGCGGAAGCTCACGGCAACTACCAGGAGCCCAAAAACGGCCATCCCTCCGGGACTTTGGTCTTTCAGCCGATCGATCGACATGGTGTGGCCGTTGGCCGCAATGATCCCGATGGCTAGCCCAAGCGCAATGCTCGAAAACAAAAGGCCCATGCGGGGACGCCAGGTGCGGGCGGCGAACAGGTGTTCCAAGAAGAAAGGGATAGTAGTCAAAATCCAAGCGCCGAGCAAAACAAGAAGGTTGTGCGTCGAGTAGGCTAGCAACGTGGACCCGAGCACGAAGAGCATTCCTGCAATCGTGGACGGGGTGCAGTCGCGCCGCGGAAGGACCAGCATAGCCACCACGGTGAGGCAGGAGAATAGCAGCATTAGTGCTTCGCCTAGCGACTCCTTGCCCGGCGCGGGATGGGACAGGGCGGAGTACAGCAAGAGGGCGCTCGCCAATACGGATATCAAAGCCGCGACGAAGCCAATCACGCGTGGTTGCCGGCGGGTCAGCACCGTCAGGATGGCGGCTAACCAAGGAATAGAGATCGCTAGGACCGTGAGGATGAATCCCCAATCCGGCATCAGTCGCCCCTCTGGCCCGCGGGACTCGGCATGGAAAGCGCCACCTTTTCTCGCCGGTTGGTGGGCTGCTCCAACCCCCAGTTGTCCAGCCTGGCAAAAAGATTTGACAGCAGAATCAGGGGGCGAACGACAAAGCGGTCGAGAATCGTATCGAGATGGCCGCGGTCGAACGCCCAGCGGTAGAGCCACAGTTGAATTGGCTCTGGAAACAATTCCTCCAGCCCGCTGGTTGGCGCGAGTTCGCCTCCGACGGCGGAGTGCATGGTGTGATAGTCGTGAAGCATGGATGGAGCACGCAGGAACTGCAAGGTTCGGACCGTGGCATGTCCCAGGATGTGAGCGACGGCGATCCATTTCCAACCGAGTCCAATCTCCACGAACACAACGCCAACCTGCGTCAGCGAGGCGTAAGCGAGCGAAGTTTTTGCATCGGCGCTGGCGCGGCCGACGATGGTGCCGTGTATAGCAGTGATCACACCTACGACGATCACCAACGCGGAGGCCAGTGGTGACTGGGCGAGCATGGGTTGAACGCGGAGCAGCAGATATGCGCCGGCGTGAATCGAGATAGCGCCGTAAAAGATGGCGCTGGAGGGCGTGGGGCCTTCCATCGCGCGTGGAAGCCATCCTGAGAATGGAACCTGAGCCGCTTTTCCCGCGGCTGCCAGGAGCAGAAGCAGGCAGACGATTACGCTCTGGGTTCGGGTTAGCGCGGGAAGGCCTCCGGCAAACGAAGCTGTCCCGGCCCAATGATGCATGGCGAACACGGCGAGCAGCAATCCTATGTCGCAGGCACGGTAGACCGCGAAGACGCGAAGTCCGTTCTCCACGGGAGATGGCCGCTGCTGAAAGAAAGCGATCAACAATACCGAGGTAATGCCCACCAGCTCCCATCCGGCCACCAGCAAGTCGAAGGAACCGGCAGCGAATGCGAGTAGAGATCCAAACGCGAAAAGATGCAGCAGCAGGAAGAACCGCAGAAAACCGCGTTCCAGATGAAGATAGGTCGCCGAAAACTGCCCGATGAGGCCCGACAAAACGACCGTCAGGACGAGGAACGGCAGGGAAAGACGGTCGGCCATGAGCACCAGCGGGAAGTGGTAGTCATGCACGGTAAACCAGTTGCCGAACGCCACTGTGACGGATGGAGCCCCGGTTGAGCCGAGCGTCCAAACGACGAAGGCGAGGGCAAAAATGGAGACAGAAAACGTCAGGCCAGTTATTCTGGAGACCACGCGTTCGCTTGGGACCCAGCCCAGCAACCACAGCAGCGACAACACAACGAAGACCACACCGGGCGCTGAGACCGCAAACAAGAGTGTCGCTTGCGAGAAGTCCACGCTTATCGACCTCCCGCCGCGGTTTGGATCCAGGCCATGGGAAGATGTTGGGTTTTGCCGGAATACCATTCGGCGGAAGAGAGAGCCACGGGCAGGCGCTCGGCAGGCGCGTGGAATTTCTCAAAGCAGCCGTTTCGCGAGACATGTACCTCGCCTGAATCCGGATCGATCGTAGCCATGCGAATCCACCGATTCTCCAGCAACTGCTTCAAAGAAGGACTAGCCTTCAACACGTTACTCAATCGTTCCGGCGTCGCCTCGATCACGAAGAGCATGCGCACCGGCTCATGGATCTCGACCATTTGCCAAGGCAATCCCGTACGCAAATCGCTGGCGTGGCCATCCATCACGCCGACCAGGCCCGCGATATTGTGGGGGAGTTTGGTGCCGCACCCGTAGCGATCGTTATCGACGAAAGAGAAGTAATACTCCAGACTGATGCCGGCGCAGACGGGAATAACGGCGGCTAGCAGCGCCGCGAGGCTTTGGCCGGTGGGGTCCTGATCGGCATCGTAGGAAGCCAGGAACGCGCGCCGATCCAGAAAAAGTCCGCGAGTCAGGCTGCGCCGTCCCACAATGCAGACCGCATTGGTGCAATGGCCATACTCGGGCCGGGGTTGGGCCAGGTGCTGGCTGCGTTCCTCCACATGGCGTAGCGCGTCCACTTGCTGCAGTGCATCGGATGGCGAAGCGTGCGCAGGGAAAGATTCGAATCGCCGGGAGCGCTCGTGAGCATTTCGCGTCCTGGCCTTGTCCAGGGATTCGCGAATGAGATTCAGATCGGTTTGATGCGTGGTGGGAAGCGCCTCGAGGTCGTAGAGTTCCACATCGTCGCTACAGGTATCGTGGTATCCGCCAATGAACCAGGTGTCGGCGGGGATTTCGATTCCGCCCGCGCGCAAGCCATCGCGCACTTCGGGCCGGTTGGCCATGGCCGCGAAGAGCCTGGCGTTCGGGCCGCCTCGGCGGCCGCCGCACGCTCCGCAATCGTGAGCCGATTCATGGGGGTTATTCAAGCTGGTGGATCCATGGCCGAGAATTACAACCAGTCGCGCGAAACGGCCCGTCAGCCCAGCCGGGCGCAGGACGCTGGCCACTCTTTCTATCTTTTCGGCGGCTGCGAATCCCATTAAGAGGCCGGTCATGGCGCCTTGCGACTTCGCGGTGTTCCGCATCAGCGTCAGTTCCGTGCGCGGTTCGGGAATGAAGGCCTTGTTCAGCCAGTCGCGCACCTGGGCGTAGCGCCTGGGCGCCAGCAGATTACCAATGAGTGGAACCGCCGAAAGTAAGCCGAGCGCGCCGGTGGAGAGCCAACCGCGCAGGAGCGTCCTTGAGGATAAGAACGACTGCCGCATCAGCCCTCCGAGCAGCCGCCTGCGCCAGCGGCGACTCTCGAGCAAGGCGCTGTCTTCGGCCTTGGGCCGTTCGATGACAGCGTGCCGAGGCTTCACCACCACGGGACAAAACGCGGCGCCTCGCGAGTCGTCGATTCCCTGATAGTCAACCGCTACGCCAAAGTAACCGGCGGCGCTCAAGGTTTCTACTTCCGGGTCCACTTCTTCGAGGGCGCGACGGATAGATTCCTCGCGCTCGTCAATGCAGAAGAACACCTGCGCGGCGGGTCTGGATTGGAGCTCGAATAAGCCGCGGTAACTGCGATGGCTGGCCAATCCGCGCAGAATCTCGCGTTCATGCCAGCGTTCGTAGGCCAGCTGGAAGATGCGGCGGCGTTCCAGCCCATTGCAGGATTTCACTTCGCTCACGAACGCGGCCCACTCCGGATCGTACAACCTGGTTACTTCGTCAGCGGAAAGCGACACCACGCGCGCGGCGTCATAGATGCGAGCGGCGCGGCTGAGGCGGCGCTTCTCCTGGGTCTTGAGAGGGTTTTCTTGGGGTACCTCCTCGGCGACGCCCATGCGCGCTGCTACACGGGCCATGGTCAGCCGCACGGCGAGGAAGTCCAGGAGCGAGCATGGCAGGTGTTCATGAGGTGCCAGGCCGGGATCTTCTTCGATCCTGCGCATCAATCCCGCCCAACCTGGCAACGCCAGCAGTTCGGACTGAAGGACGTTTTCCCAGTCGGCTTCTTGGAAATAGGAACTATCGAGGTAGTCCAGCACGGCGTCGGTTGCCGAGAAGTCAAAGTACGCTTGCCGGCGAAATTCCTCGTCCAAGCCCGTCAGATAGCGCGGGAACATGCCGCAGGGCTGCGACAGCAAGGTCCGGACACTCGCATAAAAGCCCCTCTCGCGACACGGCATGGGCCAGTAGGCCATACCCTGATCCAGAAATACGGAGGACAACCGGATCAGCCAGGGATGGATGACCTCATCTACCGGGCTAGTGGAAGCAGGCTCTTCCTCGTGGGCCACGGTGCGGACCAGGCAAGCATCGAACAAAGCGCGCAGCGCCGGCTGGCGGAAATCTTTCGCTAAGTCGCCCTGCTCGGCCCGCCACATGATGGTGGCCGCATCAAACTCTCGTACGCCCGGCGTCATCATGGCCCGGCGGAGCGAGCGGCGGCTGAGCCGTGGCAGGACTATGGCGTCGGGCTCGCAATCGAGCACCGCGTCGATATCTTCCAGACGAATGCGCCCGCGCGCGAGTTCGGCTCGGTACGACGCTTCGCTCATGTACGGTTCGGCGCCGAACAACTGCCAGGCGTCGATCACGGCCTGCTCGAAGGGCAGATCCTCAAAAGCGTGCAGTGTGTTGTGGTGGACAAAAACCCCGATGGGGCCCTGCATTGGAAGCACATGCGCCGCGTGGTCGATCGCGTGGCGGAGCCGATCCTGGCGTGAGGGTTGCGAAAGGTCGCGCGCGGTCAAGCCGCTACCTCCGTGCGCCGTTGGGAGGGCCTCAGTCCGCGGTAACAGTGCAAATTGTCAAACATCGACTTAGCAACCAAGGCACGTCACTCGCTTTTCCTGAGATGCCGTGCAAACTTGAAGGGAAAAATTAAGTAGCTTAACTCCAGTGTAAACTAACGCGGAGGCGTTGGACGCGACCAGCGTGGAAGCGGGCCCGCGTGTTCCACGTCGGGTTTTGTTTTTTGCGAAATCGCAGAGCCGGACCAGGGGTCCAGCGCGGACAGCGGCGTTTGCCCCACAGGGACGCGCCAGGGGTGGTTTCGGAGCGCTCTAGCAATTTCCGAATTCCCGAGCCCACGATCGAAAGGAACTCGGGCAAGGTGGGCGGCTTGGCGATGTAGGCGTCGGCGCCGAGTTGGAGGGACAGCGCCCGGTCGGCTTTGGATTGGGACGAGGTGAGAATCAGCACCGGCACGCCGTCCAGTGGTTTCAGGCTCCGCGCGTGTTTCAGGATTTCGAGGCCCGTCACCTTGGGAAGATTCAAATCGATAATGATGATATCGGGCACGGGCGACTGGCCGATATGCGAGAGCAGTTGGATGGCTTCCTCGCCATCGGGGCAGCGCTGGAGCTGGGCTCGAAGACCCTCGGAGCGCAAAGCTTCTTCTACGAGAAAGACATCGGGCTCGTTGTCTTCGACGATCAAAACCTGAACGGGCTTGCCTGAGTGTGCCATCGAGCTTTGCGGCGCAAGGTACCGCGACAAGCCGATCATAGCATGCCACGAATTTCCGGTCCGGAAAGCCGGTTATTCCCATTCCGGAAATGGATTGATGCGCCCGCGGCGTGAATCGCTGATCAGGTCGGGCACGCGGCGGCGGCGGGACATCAGTTTTTCCAGCATGGTCTGGAGCGCGGCGGCGTCCTCAGCCATCCACTCGGGCGGCAGCTGCTTCTGGGCCGCGTCGACGACCTCTTCGGGAAAGTAGACCACGCGATCGAGCCAGGGTTCAAAGTCCTGCCAGCCGCGCACCCTTTGATACACGCTCGGACGGAAGTAAAGTCCCTGAAGGGGCGAATCGGGGAACTTCCAGTGCGGGCCGTCGAACACATAGCCGTGATCCATCATTTGCGAGACGAAGCCAGCGCGCGGCGCTTCTACAAAACCGGCTCGCGGCGCTTCGACCACCCTTCGGATCGGCATGGGTTCGCTCGCGGCGGGCTGCCATTGGCGCAAGCGGGCTCGAAAGAAGATGGACTGGCGCGAATCGGCATTTCCCATCCACTTATCGAACGCCAGGACACCCAGAAACTCATCAGCATTCACAACCTTGTCGAGCAAGGTGTCGGGAAGGAAGTCGTAGACCATGACTTTGGCGGGGTCGCCGGGATAGCGTGAGCCGAAGTGCCAGCCGGGTTCCACGGCCTGATGCCGCGAGCCCAATTGTATATAGATGTCGGGATTGGCCTGGAGAAATTCGGCCGAGAGGCTGACGAAGGCGGCGGGAGGCGTCGAGATTTTGAGGTAATTCAGGAAGACCGAAGCGATCCATTCATTGATCAAAATGCGGCGATGCTGCGGGTTATTACGAAATTTGACGACATAGAAATGGCCGTCGTCGCATTGGAGCAGATGCGCCTGGGCGCCGCCGCGCATCTTCCGGATCAGGCGTGTGGCTTGAACCAGCATGAGAAGAGCCAAGATCATTTTATGGCTCTTTGGGGCATTTCTGGCTGTAGGCACTTGGCTATTGGCGCTTGGCTGTTGGACACTAGAGTTGGCCAGACCAAACCAAACCAAATATAAGGATGAATGACCGATGCCTGAAGACAGTTCCAATGCTACTCCGCCAGCCCGGAATACCGATGAGGTGGCGCTCGAAATGATGAAATTCGTAGCCGTGACTACGGGCTATGGCAAGGGAGGCAGCGCGGCGGGTTTCGCCGGCAAGGGATCGAAGACGCCGGAAGAGTACGCCGAGGCACTCTTGCAACTGTTCGAGCGCTGCCGGACGGTGATCAATAAAGAGAAGGCTTAGGGAACAACAGACACGCTTAAGGCCGCCGCATGGGAAGTGATCCGCGACGGCCCGGGATTGCTAGCGGCGCTTACTTTTTCTTTTTGGCGGCCTTCTTGGCAGCTTTTTTGGCGACCTTTTTCGCGGGCGCCTTCTTGGCAGCTTTTTTGGCGGGAGCCTTCTTCTTGGCCGGAGCTTTCTTGGCGGCCTTGGCTGCGGTCTTCTTCACAGCAGCCGTCTTCTTTGCAGCTTTCTTGGCGGGAGCTTTCTTAGCCGGCGCTTTTTTGGCCGGAGCTTTCGCGGCCGGAGCTTTCTTGGCCGCGGGAGGAGCAGCTTTCGCCGTGGCTTTCTTTACGGGCTTCTTCTGCGGAGGTGCCTCGCCAGCCGGGGACGGCGGAGTTGGGACGGGAAGGGGAGTGGCATGAACCGGCTCGGAAACCGGCTTTATTATTTCGTCGTCGTCTTCATCCTCCGGACCGTACTCGCCGACCTCGGTAGTTACATCGATTTGTTCTTCTTCATATCCAAAATCGTCGTCGTCGTCCGCGGTGAAGCGCAAGCTATCAACCATTATTCGTGCCTCCTGTTGGGCTAACCACACCCTAGAATAACTCGTTTTCTTCGGAAGGCAAGAGCTAACTGCGCACTTTTTCCCGATGGGAATAGGCTGACTTGGTGAGCGATTGCAGAGCGGCGAAGGGCGGTATTAGTTGGCTGCGGCGCGGTGCCGGGAGGCCACGCTCGCGGTGCGATAAGAGCCGCTGCGAACTCGCCGCGCGGGCGTATTGGCGGGCGTCCGGTGCGAAGCCAGAGTCTTGCGCGATACCTTACCGTGGGAACTTGCGGCACCGTGAGAACTAGCCACCGTGCTGTGCGGAGCGCCATGCGAGAGACGGGACCCGCCGGGAACTACAAGCAAGTCGCCTGCTATGGGCGCATCAAGGTTGGTGCGTTGATTAGCGGACGTTAGAGCGGAAACCGGAGTGGAATAACGGCGCGCAATCTCGGCCAAAGTTTCGCCAGGCACTACGCGGTGGATTCGCCAGTCCGCCCGATGATTGGGGGGAACCATATCGAGGGCCGACATCACGGCCGCGAGCGTTCCCTTAGGAAGCCGCAATTGATATCCGGCCGGGGCGGCGGATTTGAGTACGGAGGGGTTCAGATCCTGAATCTCAGACACCGGGCGATCCGCGGCATCGGCGATGAGCGCGAGGTTGGTGGGGGTATCCAGATCCATCGTGTCGTACTCGATCGGCCGGTCGAAGTCCAGGTTCTCGAGATCGTAGTCCTTGGGGTTCTTGGCCATGATGGTGACGGCCACGATCAGCGGAACGTAGTTGGCGGTCTCCTTGGGCAGCGCGTTTAGACGCCGCAAATCCCAGAAGTCGGCATAGCCGGTTCGTTCCACCGCTCGCTGTACGCAACCGGGGCCGCAATTGTAGGCAGCCATGGCCAAATACCAGTCGCCGAACATGGCATAAAGATCGTGGAGATGCCTGGCGGCGGCGCGGGTGGCTTTCTCGGGGTCCAATCGATCATCGGTGCCGGGGCCCTGCATCAGCCCGTACTCCCGCCCACGGAACTGAACGAACTGCCACATCCCGACGGCTTGCTTATAGGAGCGAGCACGGGGCAAGAAGCCAGATTCCGCTTGGGCCAGGTAGATCAATTCCTGTGGCACGCCCTCGTCATCGAGAATCCGCTGGACCAGCGGCCGGTAGCGGCCGGAGCGGCGGAGGCCGTTAACCAGAACCTTGCGGCCGCGATCGCTGGAGAAATAATGCACGTAGCTCAAAACAGCATCGTTTTCCTGCAGCGGAAGCTGGGACACCGTGGCTTCGATCTCTTCTTTTACCTTGGGACGCAGATTCGGGTCGGTGGGGAACGTCATGTCGAGGATACTGTCGAGCGGCGACTTGTCGTAAACCACCTCCGGCTGCTCGCTAGCCGCCGCGCCCAGTCCCTCCAGGTCGTAATGGTAAATGGTGTCGGCGATCTGATCGAGTTCGCTCTCCAGGCGGGGCCGATCCGGAAGCAGATCCGGAGCCGAAAGGAGCACATCGAGAGCTGCATCGAACTCCCGCCGGGCGGCATCTAAACTGTCGAGTTGGTAATAGCGCTTGCCCGCTTCCAGGTGCTCGCGCGCCTTGGCGACGCGGCTGTCAACCTCGGCGGGACGAGTTGCAGAGGCTAAGGCCCGCTGGACTAAGTCGGGAGAGTCGCTGGCGTAGAGATTGGTTGGCACCTGAGGAGGCGCTTCAAAGCTTGGTTCGAATGGGGCCGGCGTGGAGGGAAGGAAGGAAAGTTTGAAAGCTTGCTGCTGCTTGGTGGCGCAACCGGTGGCGAGTAAGGCGACCGAAACCGTGAAGGCAGCGACTAACGCCGAAGCGTGGTGACTAGGGGTCATCAAAATCCGTATTCTTGTATCGGTCTACTACATCTCAGAGCAAAGTCTGAATCTATAATAGCCCGGCGGCGGCGTCAAGCTGAATCTGCCCACCGGCGATAGTAATATACATAACACATCCGACCCAACTGACTACAATTGTTGATCGGCATCTACCGCCGATACTGTAGCATTAGAACCTTAATTCTTTTCTGTCACTACGTCTAATAGGATCGTAAGTTCTAGAGTGGGGCACGGGGTTGGAAGTTCTAGGGTTATTGCGGTGACTGGTGCGCTACGATTCTACTGAATGGCATTCATCGCGATCTCGGGAGAACCGGGATGCCGGCATGAGGAGCTGGCGCGGATGGCGGCGCAGCGGTTCGAGTGCGAGCTGGTGACGGAAGCCGGCCTGCACCAGCTGATCGCCGGCCAATTCGGAGAGCCCAGCAAGATTCCCGAGCGGGCTTGGCGGGCCGTGGTGATATCTATACTAGCCGGTCTGGGATTGGACCATGCGCGTCTGGTGGTATGCTGCGCGGGCGCCGAGATGCTAGGGCCCGATCTGCCGGATATGTTCCGATTTCACGTGGTAGCGCCCGAGTCGATCCGGCTGGCCAATTTGATCTCCGATTCGCAGATGAGCCGCGCGGCTGCCAAGCAGCGCCTCCGGAAGCTAGCGTCCGCCCAATCGGAGGGCCGCAAGCGGCGTTTCGGACGAAAGGCCACTCCTCCGACTAGCTTTGACATAATGCTGAACGAGCGGTCGATACCGCTCGCCGAGATGGTGGACATTTTGGTATCGGCGGTGCGAGCGCGGGGGCTGCTCGAGTGTGAGCCTCTTTCAGCGGCGGCCGCGGCGAAGGTCCAGTTTCAAGTTCGCTTGCAACTGGCGCGATATGGACTTGTGCCGCCCGATCGAGTGCGCGTGGAGCGCAAGCCTTTTGGCCATCCGAGCGAAGAGGTGTTCGCCAATTTGCTCGATTTCTACCGCATCGCGTGGGATTACGAGCCGCGCAGCTTTCCGCTGCAATGGGACAAGAACGGCAAGGTTTCCGAGGCTTTCACGCCGGACTTCTACCTGCCCGAATTCGACCTCTACGTGGAATTGACCACCATGAAGCAAGCCAACGTGACGAAGAAGAATCGCAAAATCCGGCTGTTGCGCGCTATCTATCCGCATGTGAACATTCAGGTGTTCTATCAGAAGGACGTTCAGGATCTGGTGATGAAGTACCGGCTGCCGGAGGGCCTCGCCCATTGAACATGCCGGAGATTGAGCGTGTTCTGTTCACCGAGGAGGAGATTCTTCACAGGATCCGGCAGGTGGCCGCGGACATTTCGGCCGACTATGCCGGCCGCGAACTGAAACTGATCGGGGTGCTGAAGGGTTCGGTGTTCTTCCTGACGGCGCTGGCGCGGGAGCTGACTGTGCCGGTGACGGTGGATTTCTTGGGCGTCTCCAGCTTCACCGGGGCCTCGACGCCCGGCATGGTGCGCATCTCCAAAGACCTGGATGAAAGCATCGATGGGGAACACGTGTTGCTGGTGGAGGACATCGTCGACACCGGTTTCACCACACGATATTTGCTGCAGCACCTTACCGGCCGTGCTCCAAAATCGCTGGCGGTGTGCACCTTGCTGGACCGGACGCCGCGACGCATCGTGCAAATTCCCCTGGATTACCGCTGTTTCGAGATTCCGGACCGTTTTGTGGTGGGTTTCGGACTCGATTACCGGCAGCTTTATCGAAATTTGAAGTACGTGGCGGTGCTTAATCCGGAGACTTAGCCTGGCGGGCGGCGCTGAAGACGCGCTGGCCATTAAGGAAGGTTTCGAGGATTTGGATCTGGCCGGTGGATTCGTCGAGGCGGAAGAGGACCAGGTCGGCACGATCGCCGGGATTGAGACCGCGCTGGCGGGAAGGGACGCGGCCGACGCGGGCCGGATTGCGGGTAGCGAGCGTAACGGCTTCGCGCAAGCTGAGGCCGGCGGTCCGCATAACGTTGGCGATGGCCTGGTCCATCCGGAGCGCGGAACCGGCGAGCCGCGATCCGCCTGCGAGTCGTACGCTGCCGTCGTCGCGCAGTTCGACATCCACCTCGCCGAGTCGATACGGGCCCGGAGCGCAGCCGGCCGGCATGACGGCGTCGGTTACCAGGATGGATCGCTCCAGGCCTTTGGCGCGCAGGGCGACGTTCAAGAAAGACGGCGACAGATGGAACCCATCGACGATGAAGCTGGCAGCCAGGCGATCTTCGGCCAGTTGGTCCCAAATGTAATTGGAGCATTTGGGCAGGACGGCATCGGCGCCGTTGCCGAGGTGAGTGGATAGCGTGGCGCCGGCGCTTACGGCGTCGGCAATCTGGGAAGCTGAAGCGCGAGTGTGGCCGATGCTGGCGACAATGCCCTGTTCCACAATCTTCGAGATGAAGCGGGGAGCCTGCGGCCATTCGGGCGAAAGCGTGACCAGGCGAATGTTGCCATGGGCGGCTTCCTGGAAGCGATGAAACTCGTCGAGATCGGGCGGGCGGACCCAGCGCGAGGGATGCGCGCCGCGCGGACCGTCTTCGGGAGAAATATAGGGGCCCTCCAAATGGAAGGCTTCCATGGCTTGACCTATAGGCGCGGCGCCTTCCGGAACGGATTCTTTGGCGCTGGCGAGATGGCGCAACGAGGCGGCCATGTTCTCGGGAGAGCCGGTGATCACGGTGGGAAAGAAGCGAGTGACGCCGCAGGCAAACAGCGCGCCGATGGAGCGCGCAATCTGCTCGGGAGTGGAGGAAGGTGAATTGTAATCGACGCCGGCGAAGCCATTCACCTGCAGATCGATCCAGCCGGGGGCGAGGAAGGGCGCATCGTCCAAGGGCCGTATCAGATGATCGACGACCGTGATGGCGCGATCGAAGGACACTTCGACGTGCGCCCCGCTTGAAACATCGATGCCCCTACATGTCATTCAATCATGTCCATTACATTTTGTTTGCACGCCGATTTATACACAAGTTTCCCACAGGACCTTGGGCGCTAAGTGCAAGACTTCTCTGGCGGAAAAAAGCTGTTGAAAACAACGGGAATGATACGAAATAAAGCTGGCGCGAATCGAAATCGCCTGCTAAAACAGAATGCATGATCCCTCGCGAGTGCGATTTCGGCGGTTAATCTCGGGGGAGGTGGCCGTCGCCGTCGCACTTGCGGATCTTACCTCCGCTAAGTCCGAAGTTTTTCCGGAAAGACTTGAAAGCCCGTGGCTCAAACGGTCACGGGCTCGTTTTTTGTAACGCGCGTGAGCCAACCGAACTTGTCCGGCGCGTCGCCGTGAATGATCCCGAAGAAGGCCTTTTGGAGTTTTTCGGCTATCGGACCGCGCGTTCCCTTGCCGACGACAATGTGGTCCACCGAGCGGATGGGTGTGATCTCGGCGGCCGTTCCCGAGAAGAACACTTCGTCGGCGATGTAGAGCATTTCGCGCGGGATTAAGGTTTCGGTCAATGGAATGCCGATCGATTCGGCGAGCTGCATCACCGAATCGCGCGTGATGCCGGGTAAGACGGATGCGCCCAGGGGCGGAGTCAAGATCTTGCCGTCGCGCACCACAAAGATGTTTTCGCCCGATCCTTCGCTCACATACCCGTGGGTGTCGAGCGCGATGCCTTCAGCATAGCCGTTCAGATGCGCCTCCATGCGGATAAGCTGGGAGTTCATGTAGTTTGCACCGGCCTTGGCGAGTGCGGGCAGCGTATTGGGCGCGATGCGAGTCCAACTGGAGACGCAGACATCGACGCCTTGAGCGAGCGCTTCCTCGCCGAGGTACTGGCCCCATTCCCAGCAAGCGATGTAGGTTTCCACGGGATTTGCAAAAGGCAGAACACCGACGTCGCCATAGCCGCGCAGGATCAAAGGACGGAAGTAGCAGGAGTCCATCTTGTTGACGCGCACCAATTCACTCATGGCGTCGGCAAGCTGGTCGATGGAATGCTTTACTTCAATACGATAGATTTTTGCGGAATCGAGCAGACGGCGGATGTGTTCGCGCACCCGAAAAATGGCCGGCCCAGACGGGGTGGCATAGCAACGGATGCCTTCAAACACGGAGCTGCCGTAGCTGGTGACGTGGGCGAGGACGTGGATTTTGGCATCGTTCCAATCGATGAAGCGGCCGTTATGCCAAATCTTCTCCGTGGGCTTTAACATGATTTATTGTAGCGCGGCGAGTCCGCTGAAGCCGACACGCGGGCGCTACGCGGGATTGGCCGCGCATGCACGCGGCGCGATTGGGGATTGGCAGGCCTGGCACGGTGTGAAAAGGTCGGCGGCGCGCTATTGCTGGGGCAGTTGAGAGAATAGTTCTTCAAGAGAGACGCTGAGTTGGCCGGCGGTCAAAGTGCCGAGGCGAGCGATGTGTTCCGGTTCGCTTCCAGAATGATACTGCCAGGCGGTCTGCTTTTCGGGATCGATGACCCAACAGAACGGAACGCCCCAGGCGTGATATTGTTCGCACTTGGCGAGCGTCGCTCCGACTCGATCTTCAGGGGAAAGGATTTCAATGCAGAGGAGAACGGGTTCGGTGGGGTAAGGATGCTCGATCTTAGACGTTGCGATCACGTCCGGGATCAGGTACTTCGTCGGCGATAGACGAACATGTACCTCGCACAGAGCGTAGACGCCTTGTGCGCCGAGGAGCCTGAGCAACAGGGCTTGAATTAGAGCGTGAAGAGTGGTGGCCATGGCCTTGGGGTACAAGACGCCATCCACGTATTCGCAATATGGTTTTTCCGTACGGCGAAGGTAGTCCTCGACCGAGACTGTTGCCGTGGCGCTCATGCGTCCATTTTACTCTCCAGATGCTCACGGCGGCGAGCCGTGCGAAGATGGTACTGGCGTGGCAGTAAAAGTTCAGGTCCCCAAGAAGGCCAAAGCGGTGCGATTTGCACTGCATCCGGTTGGCAAGATCCTCGTCGTTCTGTTGGTGCTGGGTTTCACGACTGGTCTGGCGGTGTTCACGTACTATTACGTGAAGTACTCGCGGCTGATCGAAGCGAAGCTGGCAGCCGGCCCATTCGCGAACACCTCGATGCTTTTTGCGGCGCCACGGACGGTGGATGTGGGCGACATCGCGGATCCACAGGAGGTTGCGACCGACCTGCGGCGCAGCGGCTACACCGAATCGCAGCGCAACCCGATGGGTTACTTCACGTTAAAGCCGGATGAGATCGACGTGTATCCGGGGCCGGATTCGTTTTTCAAGCGGGAAGACGGCGTCATCAAGTTCGCGGGACACAAGGTGACGCAGATCATTTCGCTGACGGATAACACGGACCGGACCGAGTATACGCTGGAACCCGAGCTGATCTCGAATCTATTCGATAAGAATCGCGAGAAGCGGCGCATGGTGAAGTACGAGGACATTCCACCGGTGCTGGTTCACGCGGTGGTTTCGGCCGAGGACAAGCGCTTTTTCCAGCATTCGGGATTCGATCCGATCCGCATCATCAAGGCGGCCTACGTGGACATGCGGGAGCATCGCTACACGCAGGGCGCTTCCACGCTGAGCCAACAGGTGGCGCGGATGTTCTGGCTAGACAACAACAAGACCTGGCGGCGCAAGATCCCCGAGATGCTGATCACGATGCATCTGGAGCAGAAGCTCACCAAGGAACAGATTTTCCAATATTACGCGAACCAAGTGCCTTTGGGGCAGCACGGCAGCTTTGAGATCCGGGGATTCGGCGAGGCGGCGCAAGTTTATTTTGGAAAAGACATCAGCAAGCTGACTGTTCCGGAGGCGGCGACCCTGGCCGGGCTGATCCAGCGGCCAAGCTATAAGAATCCGTTCCGCTGGCCGGACCGGGCACGCCAGCGCCGCAACGTGGTGCTGAAGCTGATGCGGGAGAACAACTACATCAGCGACGAACAATATCAGAGCGCCATCGCTTCGCCATTGGACGTGGCCAAGCAAAGCATGGAGTCCAGCGAGGCGCCGTATTTTGTCGATCTAGTAAACGATACGCTGGCCGAAAAGTTTCCGGATTACAACTTCCAATCCAGTACGTATCGCGTGTATACCACGCTCGATCCGAACTTGCAGCACGATGCGGCCGAAGCGGTGCGGATTGGCATGGAGGAGGCGGACAAGCGGATCAAGTTGCGGAAGAAGAAGGATCCTAACTACCCCGATCCGCAATGCGCTCTAATCGCCCTGGACCCGCAGACGGGCGAGGTGCGCGCGCTGATCGGCGGCAGGAACTATGGCACCAGCCAACTGAACCGGATCTTGGCCAAGCGGCAGCCGGGCTCCTCGTTCAAACCATTTGTTTATGCGGCCGCGCTGAACACGGGGCTTTCGGGTAGCGGGCAAGTGATCACACCGGCCACCATGATCGACGATGAGCCGACCACGTTTTATTACGATGGGAAGCCTTACGAGCCGAGCAACTTCGAGCACAAGTTCTACGGGAACATAGGGCTGCAAGATGCCATCGCGCGCTCGTTGAACGTCGCGACGGTGAAAGTGGCGGAAGAAACCGGATATGAGCAGATTGTAGATCTGGCGCGGCGTGCGGGCATGAACGTGGACATTCATCCGACGCCTGCAGTGGCTTTAGGCGCCTATGAAGTGACGCCGCTGGAGATCGCGGGCGCCTATACGATTTTTGCCAATCACGGAGTCTACGCGAGACCGTACTTTGTTTCAGACATCGCGACCGATCACGGCTCCGTCATGTTCGACAACAAGCCGGAGCATCGGGATGTGCTGGACCCGCGGGTGGCGTTCCTGATGGATCAGCTTTTGGAAGAAGTGGTGAGGAGCGGAACCGGCGCGAGCGTTTGGGGGCGAGGGATCAACTTTCCGGTGGCGGGAAAAACCGGGACGTCGCACGACGGCTGGTTTGCCGGATTTACCTCGAAGCTGATCTGCGTGGTTTGGGTTGGATTCGACGACAATCGAGAATTAAATCTGGAAGGCGCGCATTCGGCGCTGCCGGTGTGGACCGAGTTTATGAAGCGTGCGCATGAACATCGGGAATACCGTAACGTGAGCGAATTCCAGGCTCCGGCGGGGGTGGTGGGGGTGCAAATCGACCCGGAGTCGGGCCAACTGGCGACGGCCGCCTGCCCCAAAGTTCGGACCGAGTATTTCATCGACGGAACGCAGCCGGTAGAGCAATGCCAATTGCACGGCGGAGGGGGAACGCGCGTTGCGGGCTGGGAGACTGGACAACCGGCTCGCACCTCCGACCAGGGTGCGCCTCCGAATGCTCTGAGTGCTCCGCAACAACGGGCCGCGCAGGCCCCTCCACCGGCGCCCGATTCCAATCCGCAGCCCCAGCAGCCAGCCAAACATAAGGGATTTTTGGACCGGTTACGGGGTATATTCAAGTAATTTGTCGTTGTTAGATCCCGGGTTAGATCCTGAGCAAAAAGTGATAATGTAGGAGCTAAGCTTCTGAACGGGAACGTCAGAGCCTTCCGAAAACGCAAGTCGTGGGAGGTTGACAGTGGCTACCAGCTCTTGGCTATTGGTGATTAGCTTAGCGGCGACGCAGGTTCTACAAGCCGCGGACGGACAAGTGGCTTCGTCGACGCCGCAGTCCACGGGGTTTATCAACGCGTCCGATACCGGACTGCAGCAGGCGGTTCCCAAGCCCGCCGTGGTGCTGTCGCCGGAGACACGCGGTGACATTTTCATGGCGGAGAAGCGGTACCGGGAAGCCGCGGAAGTTTACCGGGAAAACGCGAAGGGCTCGGCGGTGATGCTGAACAAGACCGGCATCGCCTATCATCAGATGCTTCAACTGGACATCGCGGAGAAGTTTTACCGCCAGGCGCTGCGCGTCGATCCAAAGTACGCCGAAGCGGTGAACAATCTGGGAACCATTTATTACGCGAGGAAGAGCTATCGGCGCGCGATCGCTCAATATAAGAAGGCGCTGCGGATCAATCCACAATCGGCTTCGGTATGGAGCAATCTTGCGATGGGTTATTTTTCGCGCGACGACATGGCCCGCGCGCAGGAGGCCTTGCGGACGGCGCTTATGCTGGACCCCGATGTGTTTGAGCATCGCAGCACACAGGGTGTTCTGCTACAGGAGCGAAGCGTCGGGGAGCGCGGCAAGTTCCACTTCTATCTGGCGCAAACCTACGCCCGGGCGGGGAGGATCGATTTAGCGCTACAGTACATCCGGAAGGCGCTGGAAGAGGGCTTCAAGGAGCGCAAGAAATTCCAGGAGGATCCCGCGTTTGCGGCCTTGAAGGATCTGCCGGAGTTCAAAGAGCTGATGGCGAGCGAGCCGCGTGTTCTGTAGGCCGACGAAGCCGCTCGTCTTCACAACAATTGTTTTGATTCTGATCGCCATTGTGGCTGCGTGCGCCCGTACACAGGACCGGGCTGTCGAGCGGCTGGGGTTGATGCCAATCGAGAATCTGAGTTCAGACGCGCGGTTGGAGTGGCCGAGCCGGGCCGCGGTTGCGGTGGTGGCGTACGATCTAGCCGGATCGAAGCAGATCTTCGCGCGTCCAGTGGATTCGCTGACGGCGGCGCAATCCATGCAAGCATCGCGCCTGCTGGAGGGATACTTTTTTGAGCGCAACGGGCGCATCGGCATTCGGGCGACTTTAGAGGACCTGGCGAAGACCAAGGCGGTGGAGAGCTTCGAGATCGACGGGGCCGCGTCGGCGGGCTTTTTGCCGTTAGCCAATGAACTGGCGCGAAGGCTGAGTTCGGACGCTCGAACTTTCTCCACCAGCAACGAGAATGCATTTCGATTTTACGGTGAGGCGCTGTCCGCGAAGGACTCGAAAGGCGCTGAACAAGCGCTCCAACAGGCTACTGGCGCCGATCCTGGATTCGCGGCCGGGTACATGGAGGAAGCGGAGCTGCTGGTCCGGACAGGGGATCGAGCAGGCGCGCGGCGGGTGGCCGAGGCTGGAGGGCGAGCGCGGCTGGATCCAATCGATCGAGCCAATTTGGAATATGTCGCGTCGACCGCGAGCGATGACCTGACGGATCGGATGAAAGCCCTAGAGTTGCTGACGGCGGCGACTCCAGCCAACGCGAATACGTTCCGGGAACTGGGTGAGCTGCAATATGCGCGGCGCCAGTTTCGGCGAGCGGCGACCGAATATCGAGTAGCGGCGAGCCTGGATCCGGAGAACCCGCAGATTTGGAATCAACTCGGTTATACGCTGGCGTTTGCGAAAGATCTGAAGGGCGCGCGAGAGGCGCTGGCGCAATATCAACGACTAGCGCCCGGGGATGCCAACGCGCTCGATTCGCAAGGCGAGGTCAGCTACATGCTGGGTGACTTTAAGTCCGCTAGCGAGTACTTTGAGCGGGCCGCTGCGAGGAATCCGGCGGAATCGCTGAAGGCCGCGGAAGCCCGGCTGATGTTGGGCGATTTGCACGGCGCGGATGCGTTGTATACGAAGTATGGCGGCGCCTATCTGGGGCAGTGGGAGTATCTGACAGGCCGGCGCAAGGCTGGAGTGGCCTGGGTGGAAAAGCAAGCGCAGACGGGGAGGCTGCCGGGCGATTCCGACGCGTTTGCGTTGAGCCAACTCTCCCTTTGGAAGCTGGAGGCGGGCGACCGGAAGGCCGCGGCAGATCTGGCGACTCAAGCGGCGAACGTGGCCATGCAAAGCCCGCGAATGCGCATCTTGAGCTTGACTTACGGGTTCGTGGCCGCGGACACGGCGGGCGAGTCGAATTCAAAGATTGCCAACGCGTACAGACTGCTCTTTGCCAAGAAATTTCAAGAGGCGCTGCCATGGTTGCAGGCGGTGTATGGCGAGACGAATCCATCCGCGGACGGGCAAGTTCGAACGCTGCTGGCATGGGCGTACGTGGAAACAGGCGAGGTCGGCAAAGCCGTGAGTTTGACGGAGACGTATCCACTTCCGCTGTCCTTCGACGAGCCGTTGTTTGGAGCGCTGGTTTTCCCCCGGTTCCTGTATGTGCGCGGCGCAGTTCTGCAACAGCAGGGTAAGCGCGATGAGGCCAGGAAGAGCTACGAATTGTACTTGAAGTATGCGGGAGATCTGCCGGATGAATTCGGAGACGAGGCGAAAGCGCGTGCGAGTTTAGCGGCTATGAAGTAACGGGTTTGTGTTCCCAAGGCTTGTCCGCGTCGCCTCGATCGCGGTGCTCGACCCGGTCATAGAGATGAAGATCGGAAGTGGTGCCGAGACTTTGGTTGTAGAGGCTGGGCAGGCCGAGGCCTTCCTTTAAATCCTCTTCGAACGCGTGCAGGGCTTTGAGATGGGTGGCGAGAGCGGGCGCGGTGCGGCCGCTAGGACTTCGCCAGAACATTTGAAAACCGCGATTCACCAATTGACCGATCTCATCGCCGAGCACGAATCCGGCTTTGTTCACGCGCGGGTGCTGGCCGGGCCGATCCTCAATGATGGCGCCGATACCATCGCGAAGGATTTGCGCCTTGGCGGATCCGGCGGGACTGGTGCTGAAGCCCAGCTTGCGCAGACCGTCCAGACGTTCGGTGAAACTGAGTTCGTGAAGTTTCTCTCGGCGAAAGAACATGCACTCACTATAATGGCATGGCGTTCACAGGAATGTGAACGCGGCACGCAAGAGTGTGAGCGCCACGGTCAGGGTTGCAAATGCTTTCCGAGGAAATCGGCGGCGGCGTGGTAGGCCTGGATCCAACGCTTTTCGGTCAGGAAACCATGGATTTCATCGGGGAAGATGAGCTCCTGGAAATTGACGCCTTGTTTGCGCAGAGCTTCTACCAGAGCGACGGTCTGGTGGAAAGGCACGTTGCGATCGTCATCGCCATGGATGAGGAGAACTGGAGAGCGCCAGGTGCTGACGGAGGCGAGTGGCGAGGACTCAAGAGCGAGACGGGCGGCCGCGGGATCCAGCGTAAGACCGTCTGAAGTCAGTTCGGCGGACCAATCGTGGACGCCGTGAAAGTCGACACCGGCGGCGAATAGATCGGAGGCGCGTGCGAGGCCGAGCGCGGTCAAGTAGCCACCATAGGAGCCACCCCAGAGGCCGATGCGCTTCGGGTCGACATCGGGCCGGCTTCGGAGATAGAGGCCCGCGCCCATGACGTCGTTAAATTCGCTGGCGCCGGTGGCGCCATAGTTGAGGGCTTCGCGGAAATCGAGGCCGTAGCCGATGCCGCTGCGATAGTTCACCGAGAGCACGATGTAGCCGAGGCTGGCGAGATACTGATTCATGGCGTAAGCGTTGTTGTAGTAGTCCATGTAATGCCAGCCGAGCAGCATCTGGCGGCGCGAACCGCCGTGGAAGAAGACAACGGCGGGGTGTTGCTGGTTGGGGGTGTAGCCAGGAGGCAGAAAAAGCTGTCCATGGAGGCGCAGGCCATCGGCCGCGGAGAGGATAACGGGCTGCGGAACGACGAGCGCGGCGGCGGGAAAATCAGGCGGAATGGAGGCGGGAGCAAGGTCGCGTGGATCGGCATTACCGATCTGGATGGAAGCGCGGGCGGGATTTTTTGCGTCGGAGCGAAGCATGGCGATAGCGGCGCCGTCGCCAGTGGAGACCGGAGACCATTCGATGCCGGTGCCGGCGGTGAGTTCAACGAGATTTTCGCCAAGGACAGAGACGCGCCAGAGGTGACGACGGTCGGTGTCATTTTCGTTGGAAGAGAAGACGATCGTGCGGCGGTCGGCGGAGAGGGCGGCGTTCTCGATTTCAAATTCGCCGGGTGTGTTGAGGGGTTTCGGAACGTCGCCGTGGGTGGAGACGGAGTAGAGGTGGAGCCAGCCGGTACGTTCCCAGGAGAAGACAATGCGGTCACCCGCGCCCCAAAACAATTGAGCATCGGTGTCCATTTCGCGAAAGACGCTGCCAGGGCCGTCGGAGGCGTGCCAGATCTCGCGGCCGTTGCCTGATTCGGCGTCGGCGATATGAATGGACCAGGGAGTTGAAGCGGCGCGACGAGCGCCGAATGAAAGTGTGGTGGCGGGGATACGGATGAATGCGACCTGCTTGCTATCGGGGGACCAGACGGGCTCGGAGTCGCGATCGACACTGGGGTCGAGATAGGTGATGGACTGGCCCGCAACGCTATAGACGGCGATGAAGGAATGATCGCCCCGCGTGGTAAGGTACGCGAGCTTTGAGCCATCGGGCGACCAACGAAGCTGGCTGGCTTGACCTTTGGTGTGGATGAGCTGCGACGGTTTGGCGCCGTCTTCGAGCGAGACGGACCAAATTTCATCTTTGCGCAGGAAAACGACGCGGTCTCCGGCGGGCGAAACCGCGGGATCGCTGCCTTCGGTGATTTTGCGCGGGGAGCCGGCGGCGGGAACGATCCAGATGGCTTGCTCGACGCCTTGCGGAAGGCTCGCCGGGTTGGGATTGTCGCGATGAGTTTCGAAATCGCCACCGCGCACGAACAGGAGCGAGCGGCCGTCGGGGGTCCAAGTGAGTTGGTCGATCTGCTGACCGTCATCGTCGCGATAATTCGTTAGCCGGCGACCGGAGTAAGTGGGGGCGTCGGCGATCCAGACGTTGCGAGCGCCATGTTCATCGAGCACCCAGGCGACTGCTCCGCCTTTGGGGGCGGCGGAGAGACCGGAGGGGAAGGGAGCGCTCATGACTTGCTCGAGCGAAAAGGGGGCGGAGGAGGCGGAGAATGCGAGAGGAATGGAAAAAAGAAAGGCGAATAGGCTGCGGACGCGCATAACCAATTGTTATACACTGAGACGCTAGATTTGGAGGCTGGTATTGTCCATGTTGAGTTACTCGCGGGGCCCCGATGCTCCGCTTATCGACGCTAGCATCTGGGAGGCGTTTGAGAAAACAGCTTCCCGATTTCCAGACGGGGAAGCTCTGGTGGCGCGGCATCAAGGGGTGAGGCTGACGTTTTCGGAGCTAGCCGCGATTGCGGAGCGGACTGCGCGGGGGCTGGCAGGTTTGGGGATTGGCGCGCGCGATCGGGTTGGCGTGTGGTCGACGAACTGCGCCGAATGGGTACAGTTGCACCTGGCATGCGCGCGGCTGGGCGCGGTGTTAGTGAATGTGAATCCGGCGTATCGGGCGTACGAGTTAGCGTATGTGTTGCGCAGATCCGGGATGAAGGCGCTCTTTCTTTGGGAGAAAGACAAACGGTCCGACTATCGCACGATTCTCGAAGAAGCCTCCGCGGGGCAAACGCTGGCGCTGGAGCACGTCGTCTACTTCGGGACAAACGGCTGGGACAGTACGTTGGCGCAAGGGCGTGATGGTGGGGCAGGGAAGATATCGCCGGATGAAGTGACCAACATCCAGTACACATCGGGGACCACGGGATCGCCGAAAGGCGTTTTGCTTACTCATCGAAATGTCTTAAATAACGCGGCCGTTCTCACCGAGGGGATGAGGATCAGCGAGCGGGATCGGATTGTGGTTCCGGTGCCACTGTATCACTGCTTCGGATGTGTGATTGGGACGTTGGTTTCGGTGGTGAGCGGGGCGACGATGATACTTCCGGCTGCGACTTTCGATGCACTGGCGACGCTGGAAGCAATTCATGACGAGCGCGCGACGGCGATTTATGGCGTGCCGACGATGTTCATTGCGGAGCTGGAGCATCCCGCGTTTCAAACGTTCGACTTCAGCTCGCTGCGCACTGGCCTGATGGCGGGCGCGCCCTGTCCCATAGAAATCATGAAGCGCGTGGTCAGCCAGATGCACTGCGAAGGAATGACGGTTGGGTATGGGCAGACGGAAAGCTCGCCGGTGATTACAATGTCGGCGGCAGGCGATGATCTGGTGCGACGTGTGTCGACAGTGGGCCAAGCGTGCGCGAATACGGAAGTCAAAATTGTTTCAGGAAGCGGCGACACGGTGGCGGTGGGCGAGCAAGGAGAGCTGTGTACGCGCGGGTATCTGGTAATGAAAGGCTACGACCAGGAACCCGAGGCGACGCACCGGGCTATCGATGAGGATGGCTGGCTGCACACCGGAGACCTGGCGACGATGGACAACGACGAGTGCTTTCGGATCACGGGGCGAGCAAAGGACATGATTATCCGGGCGGGTGAGAATGTTTACCCGCGAGAGGTGGAAGAGTTTCTGCACACGCATCCAAAAGTGGCGGAAGTTCAGGTAGTGGGTCTGCCCGATATAAGACTCGGCGAGACTGTTGCGGCGTGGATCCGGCTGAAGGAGCCCGCTCGGGAGGAAGAGATCCGTGAGTTTTGCCGTGGAAGGATCGCGCATTTTAAGGTGCCTCAATATATTCGGTTCGTGGACGCATTTCCGATGACGGTTACGGGGAAGGTACAGAAGTTCAGGATTCGCGAGATGGAGATCCGGGACCGCGGGCTGGAAGAGGCGGCGCGAATTCAGACGGCGTGAGCAAAGATGAAAGCGGCGTCCGAACGGGTGCCTTGAACCAGGTGACAGAAAGAAGTTAAGAATCGGCCGCGCGTTTTCAGACGCTTAGCCAGGTGATCGGGATGAATCAGAAACCTGATTGATAGAGTTGGTGCAGGAGAGAGTTGCTTGCGGGCGCTTCCCGAAAAGGGGGCGCCCATTTTTTTGGAATCCAGATGACCGTACGCGGGGGAGGCGGAAAGAAGCCGTTGAGAAAAGAGCCGGAAAGCCGGCCGGAACTTTCGCGCAGGCAACGAATCAGGAAATTGCTCATCGACATCGAAAAAAGACTGGATATCGAGAAGAGCAAGGTGACTCTCGGGGATTTCATCCGGTTGACGCAACTTGAGCGGGAATTGGAGGACGAGGAACAGCCGAGGGAGATCATCGTTACGTGGAAAGATCCAGCGGAGAAACGCTGCGAATTGAAATAGAGTATGTGCCGCTCGTTTCGCAGAGTAAGTTTCACGCCTCGACGGCGCGGTTCAAAGGATTTTCAGGGCCGATCGGTTCAGGGAAGAGTCAGGCGCTGTGTCAGGAGGCAATCCGGCTCAGTTACTTGAATCCGGGGCGGCAGGGGCTAATTGGAGCGCCGACTTACCCCATGTTGCGGGATGCAACGTTAACGAGTTTTTTGGAGGTGTTAGCGAGTAATCGGATCCGGCACGAGCTGAATAAGTCGGAATCGGTGCTGGTGATGAAAGACACTGGTTCGAAGATTTACTTTCGCTCGGTGGACGACTTCGAACGACTGCGGGGTACAAACCTAGCTTGGTTCGGGTTGGACGAGTTGACCTATACCGCTGAAGAAGCGTGGCTGCGGTTGGAAGGGCGGCTGCGCGATCCGGGGGCGTCGCGTTTGTGCGGGTTCGCCGTGTGGACGCCCAAGGGTTTTGACTGGGTGTACCGGCGGTTCGTCCGGAATTTAGTGGCGGGATACGAGGTGGTGCTAGCAAAACCATTCGAGAACAGACATGTTCTTGACAAGATCCCGGATTTTTATGAGCGGCTGCGAGGAAGCTACGATCCGAAGTTTTTTGAGCAGGAGGCGTTGGGTAAATACCTAAACGTCCAGGCCGGCGTGGTTTACGAGGGATTTCAACGTGAGCGCAACCTTCGGGAAGTAAAGATCGACAGAGCGTTGCCGCTGTATTGGGCATTGGACTTTAACGTTGACCCGATGTGTTCGATTGTGGCGCAGAAAGACGGCGACGAGGTTCGCGTCTTGGATGAAGTGGTGCTCAGCAGGGCAAGCACGTTACAGGCGTGCGAGGAGTTTCACTCGCGGTATGCGAGTCATCAGGCGGGTTTGGTGATTTATGGAGATGCATCCGGGCAGCGGCTGCAGACGGCGGGAACGACGGATTACCAAATCATCAAGGAGTATTTCCGGCGGACCGCGTACGACCATGTGAAGTTTCGCGTGCCGCCGAGTAATCCTAGCGTTCGAGACCGAGTGGCGCTGGTGAACGCAAAGCTGTTTTCGGCGGACGAAGCGGTGCGGTTGTTTGTTCATCCACGGTGCAGAGCACTGGTGGCGGATCTTGAAGAGGTAACGTACAAGCCCGAGACAAGCGTGATCGATAAAGAGCGCGATCCTAAGCGAACGCACTTATCGGATGCGCTGGGTTACTTGATCTGGCAGGAATACCGGCCAGGCGTGAGGTTCGGCGAGCAGGGGCGAAGGCTCATCTAATGGCGAAAGAACAGGTTGATGAACATTGGAAACGTTGGTCCGGATATTACGCGCGAACATCCCGAGTACGCCGCGAAGCGGGCGATGTGGTGGCAGTATCGCGATCTTTATGCCGGGGGCGCACAGTTTATCGCAAACGCGCAGGAATATTTGGTTCGGCGCCAAAAAGAGCCGGGCGACGTTTTCGCGGAGAGACTGAGCCGAAGCTTCTACGAGAATTATGTAGGTTCCATCGTGGATTGGTACACGGCAACGCTTTTCAGAAGGGAACCAGTTCTGAATTTCGAGGGGAACAGCGAGAGGTCGAAGAAGTTCTTCGGCATGTTCGCGGACGACTGCGATCTTAAGGGAACGAATCTATCAGAGTTTTTCCGCCGGCAGTTTGTGGAGGCGCTAATTTGCGGGACGAGCTACATCTTAATCGATTTCCCGCGACTAAATGAACCGGTCGGCAACCGGGCCCAAGAAGATGAACGCGGAGCGTCGCGTGCTTACTTAGTAAGTTATGCCGCAGATGAACTGATCAATTGGAGTTACGACGAGCACGGGCACTATCAATGGGTTGTCCTACGAACGCAGAGTTTGCGCAAAGACAAGCTGGAGGACGACGGCTGGCGTAAGCAAACGCGTTGGGTGTACTACGACAAGGAGAAATACCGGATTTATGAAAAAGTAGAAGAGGGCACCCGGCAGGGCGCCGTAGATGTTGTGGCGGAAGGCCGGCACGGGCTGGCAAAGCTATTGCGGGTGCCACTGGTGGAATTACGAGTATCGGACGGATTGTGGTTACTGAACAAGGCAGCTTCGCTCCAACTGGAACACTTTAACAAATCGAATGCACTGGGATGGGCGCTGACGATGGGGTTGTTCGCAATGCCGGTGGTGTACTCGGAACGCGATTGGGACCAGGTGATGGGGGAGTCATACTACATCCAACTTGGCCCGCAAGACCGATTTGGGTGGACGGAGCCTCAAGGAACCGTTTACCAAATTGCAGCCGATAATCTGACCAGACTGCAGGAAGAAATTTACCGTGTCTGCTATGTAAGCCACGCCGGCGGTCCGCTTTCAGGGAATGCAAAACAATCGGGGGTGAGTAAGCAGCGCGATTATGCGATCACGCAGGAGGTGTTGCGGGCCTATGGGGATGCGCTAAAGGACTCCATGAAGCGAGTGCTCCGGGCGGTTGACGCCGCGCGTGAGGACGGATTGAGCATCGATGTTTCAGGAATGGATGAATTCGACATCGGTGACTTTGGGACGGAATTAGAGGACGCGCAACGGCTATTGAGTTTTGGCATAGCCTCGCCCACCTTAAAGAAACAAGTGTTTAAAAAGCTCGCGTTTCAGTTCCTGTGCGATGTCAGGCAAGAGGTGAAGGACCGGATCGGGCGCGAAATAGATCAGGAACAACCATAAACGGCACGTTCCAACAAAGGGCGCTGGGAGGCATATGGAAGAAGTGAAAGCGGAAGGGACCGAGCTACGTTCGCTGATACGCGGCGTGATTGACGAATTTGTGCACGCCGAACAAGTTAAGGCGGAGCCTGCTTACAAGGTGGAGCTACTGGACGAACGCCGGCGGCGCGAAGATCTGGAGAAGCGGGTCAACGATTTGGTTCAAGAGAATATTCGGAGCCGGCAAATGGCCGAGGAGGCGGAGCGGAGCTCGTCGATTCGTGCCGAGCTACAGCGGTTGGGCGTAGCAAAGGTAGACCTGGCTTATCGGGCCGTGAAGGATGAGGTTCATCGGAGCGATGACGGGCAATTGACAGCACGAGACGGTCCGGCAGAGGTTCCTCTAAGGGACTATCTCAAGCAATTTGTGCAGGAGAATCCCGAGTTGTTGCCGGCGCGAATTACGGGCGGATCCGGAATGGGATCGGGCTCCAAGGCGGTCGCGAATACAGGTGGAATCGATCTAGACAAGATTCGACCGGGCATGAGTCCGGAAGAACTGGAGAAGGTCCGCCAAGAGGTCTCGAGGGTGGCGAGTCAAACACTGCGAGGCATGTAACGAAAGCGCTGGGCGTGCGCTGAAGGGACGGGCGCTCCAGTGTAGGTTCAAGAAGAGAACAAGGGGAGATTCATGGGAACAATTACATCAGCAAATATAGCGAATGCAATCGTGAAGCTTGTCGCAGTGGACGCGCTGCCGGCCTTGATGAGCAACCTGGTGATGGGCAACTTAGTCAATCGTGACTATGAACCTACGCTAGCTAATGCCGGCGACACGGTGAATGTGCCAATTCCACCGACCTTAGTGGCCAACAATATCGCGGAGGGCGGCACGGTCCAGACGCAGAATCCGAACTTAGGTAACGCGCAGATTGTGCTCAACACGCACGCCGAAGCGACGTTCCAAATTCCAGATGTTACAAAGGTTCTGGCCGTGCCGGATCTTTTGAAGCTGTACATGCAACCCGCGGTGGTGGCGATTGCGGAGCGAATCGAATCAGACATATTGAATTTGTACTCACAGTTCAGTGCGAATACGGCGGTGGGCACGGCCGGCGTGACGATCACTGAGGCGACGGTGGATCAGGCGGAGACAAGCTTGTTTCAAGCGAAGATGCCGGCGGTGGCGAGTAAGTACCTGGTGGTTGATCCGGTGAGTTACTCCGCGATGAGGCAGATTCCTCGCTTCAGCGAATACTATTCGGCTGGTGATGCCGGGTTGAGGGCGCTGGTGGACGGCGCGGTCGGCAAGATCAAGGACTTCTTCGTGTTCCGATCGCAGCTAGTGCAGAAGACCGGGAGCAGCCCGGTGAACACACACAACCTGGCCTTTGGGAGGGACGCAATCGGGCTTGTAATTCGCAGACTGCCACAACCACTGCCTGGGACCGGCGCGATCGCGGAATACGCGGAGATGGGCAACTTCGGAATTCGCGTGGTGATGAGCTATCAGCCAAACACGCTGGGGCAACAATTCACCGTCGATGTCTTATACGGAACCGCAGTTCTCCGAAATGCGTTTGGAGTGCAAGTAAACAGTTAAGTAACGTGAGGAGCGCGGGCGGACGTAAGCCGGTGTCTGTCCGCGTCCAAGAGGGAGTGGGATGGATCTACGTGTGTTTTTTCAAAAGTTACGGAAAATCGAACAAGAGATCACCGAGCCTACGGTCGTGGTGGTAAGTCATGAGACTCCGGATGGAGGCCGGGCCGGGCAGCTGGCGGAGGTGTCCAGGGGCAATGCCGCGCGGTTGATCTTAGAAGGGCACGCTCACCTGGCGACGACCGAGCAGTCGGTTGAGTTTCGAGCCGCCGCACGAAAAGCGCTGGAGGAAGCGCAGCAGAGGATGATAGCAGAAAAGGTTCAGGTGACCGTGATTTCGGACGCGGACCTAAAGGCGATGAAGAGCGCATCGCGGGCCGAAAAACGGTAGGGAGGCACGGCGGCGACGATGGCCCTGTTTAGCGATGGTCTTATTAGCGATGCAGCGGACCTGCAACGGTACGAGAACGACATCCTCAGCGTGGCCAGCGCGGAGGGCATCGAGCTTGGCGCGAAAATCATTCTCGCCCAACATGATTTGGCTGACGAGGTGCTGAAATTTCTTCTCCGCCGCTCGTCTCTCCGCGATTCAAGGTCCCCATTTCTGCGTACGCGAGAACTGAACGACGTGGTAGTTAGCGATCCGATGCGACAATGGCACGTTCACAAAACGCTAGCGCTGGTTTATCGAGACGCATACTATAACCAGCTCAACGATCGATATCAAGGTAAGTGGCAAGAATACGAAACATTAGCAAGGGCAAGCAAGAGGACTTGTTTTGAGATCGGTGTTGGTTTAGTAGCGAACCCGGTACCCAAGGCGCCTTCCCCCACGCTGACTAGCGTTACGGGCTCAGCGACCGGTGGGACGTTCTACGCTGCAGTAACCTGGCTGAACACGGCAAGCCAGGAAGGCGCTCCTAGCGATTTCGTTCAATTGGTGACATCCAACGGGCAGCAACTTGTGGTGGCGGTGAGCAGCCCACCGCAAAACGTGACGGGCTGGAACGTTTACGTTGGATTATCGCCAGCAACATTGAGTTTACAGAACCAAGGTTCTTTGATCCCAAGCAGCAGTTGGACGATGAACTCGGGCCCCAATCCCGGAGTGTCGCTACCGTCCGGGCAGCCACCGGATTGGTTCGCCGTGGACCATCGCGGGATCGAAAGAGGGTGAAGATGTTACAAATCGCGGGATCGAGCACGCAAAAGGTAATGGGTGTATTGGCCGGCGACGACGGGTTGGCCGCGGCGGTGGAAGCTCTGGTGCAGCAGCAAGGAATAATGCTTCCAGGGATAGCGCAACAACAGATCATCGCGCAGAATGTCGCGGCGGACATATCAGAGCAGAGTACGACCAGTAAGTATCCGCTTATTTATGTGTATTGCACGAAAGTGGTAAACGAACTGCGGGAGAAGTTTCGGATGTTTTCAGGCGACGCCCAGATGGTGGTGGAAGCGCGTGTGTCGCAAGATCGGTTGGACCAGATAGAAACCAACTTACAGGCCTATATGGACGCTATAACTCAGGTGCTGGACAACAGCCGCGGCGATTGGGGAGACGGCGTGTTCTTCGACGGTGGATATGAGGTTACTTTTGGCGGAGTGAAGCACGGTGGACGCAACTTTCTACAAATCGCAAAAGTGTCATTTGTTCTGGAGATCAGCGCGGGATAGCGAGAGAGTAGTTTAGACTTCCTATGTCTTATATCCTTTCCAACGACAATCGGTTCTACGTGGCTCTGGAGCAAAGCTATGGTGCTGCCGCTGCGATTAGCGCGAGCAACCGAATTCCCGCCGTGAAGCTAACGACCAAACAGCAGGTCGAGAAGGTTCAACGCGCGGACAAGACCGGGTCGAGAACGTTCGCGGGGAATCCCAGCGGGCTCCGGAGACAGACCAGCTTCGGGCTAAAAACGTACATGGCGAGCTGGGCCGATACGAGCACGCTGCCCCCTCATGGGCCATTATTTCAGGCGTGTTTTGGAGGATCGCCCACGCAATCGGCGGGAGGCACGGTTGCAAGTGCGAGTGGCGGTTCGACACTGGCGTTCGCAGCGCCGCATGGTCTGACACCGGGGGCAGCAGTAACTAGCGGCGGAGAAATACGTTTCGTGACGGTAGTAGTGGACGCCGATACGATTCAACTCAATGCGCCCTTTTCAGTAACTCCGGCCGCGAGTTCGCAAACAGGACCGACGGCGCTGTACCCGCTATCCGAGAACCTGCCGAGCGTTACATTTTACGACTACTGGAGTCCCACGACGGCAGTGCAGCGGATAGTCGGCGGAATGGCAGTAGACACGCTGTCGATTAAAGTCAACGGCGACTTCCACGAGTTCGACTTCAGCGGGCAAGCGCAAGATTTGGTGGACACCTCCAGCTTTGCGAGCGAACAGTTCGGATTAGCGACGTATCCGGCGGAGCCGGCCGTGGCGCCGATCAACTATTCGATTATCCCGGGAAATCTGGGAGAGGTCTGGCTGGGAAGCTCGCCGACGCAGTTTTTCACCTTGACTGGCGCAACTGTCACGTTCGCAAATAATCTCGAGTTGAGGGCGCGTGAGTATGGCGCCATATTACCTCTTGCGATTTCGCCTGGACAGCGAACGGTATCCATCAACTTCAGTCTTTATCAAATGGACGATGCAGCGACGGCAGCTCTCTATCAGGCCGCCCGCCAAAGGTCGCCCATAAGCTTGATGATGCAACTTGGCCAGCAGCAGGGCGAGCTATTTGGCGTCTACATGCAGAGCGTCGTGCCGGAGGTACCGGCTTTTGACGATTCCGATAAGCGACAACAATGGCAATTTCAAAGCTGCCGGGCGCAAGGAAGCGTGAATGATGAAATTTATGTCGCGTTTGGGTAAGCGAGCCAGCGAGGTGGAAGGCGCAGATGGAGTCGCTCCAAAGGGAGCCGTGCGGTACGAAAGCATAATTTCGTTCGATTCCAAGGCCGCACAAGGAGTCAGGTTCGCTATCCACCGCATCTCGTTCGGGCGGCGGATGGAATTGAGCAGGCGGGTGCGGGAACTGAGCCGAAGGGCGGAGTTCCTGGAGGCCGGCACTGAGGTACACGAAAAGATCGAAGCGAACATTCTGGCTCAAGAAATCGACGCGATGTACTTACAATGGGGGCTTGTAAGTATCACAGGCATGGTCATCGATGGGGAGCCAGCCACCGCTGAGCGGTTCTTGGAAAAGGGCCCAGAAGAGCTAGTACGCGAGGTAATTAGTGCGATTAAAGCGCAGTGCGGACTGAGCGAGGGCGAAAGAAAAAACTAATCGTCGCATTCCATTTTCAATTTGGAAACAAGGCCGCATGGAGGTGCGACGCGTGCAGAAAGAGCGGTCTGGAAAAAAGGCGGCGATGTGGCTGGCTGGTGCATGATGAGGCCACAAGCGCCGCGATTGTTTGGGCTCGGGGACGAACGACGCTGTGTAGCTGTCCGACGTCCTACATCACGTCTGAGAGCGTCGCGTTGTTAGAGGAATTTCACGCGTGGAAGCTTCTAGGCGCGGGCGGTTATTACGACTTGCCCGCGCGCCTGGTGGAGGCAATCTTTATCTTGGAGAACGAACTGAGGGCGGAAACCGAAGATGGCCAGAAGTAAGTGGGAGGATCTGCTGCCCGCGAGCAGCGCTGGGAGTACGACTCGAAGTGACTTACTCGGACAGCTGGCCGCGTCGACTGGGACTGCCGGGGCCGGAGATACCGGCGCCGCCAACAGTTCAATCGGGGATGTGGCTCAAGGCAGCAACTCTGACGTTACCGAACAATTGAGCTCACTCGCGACGCAGATCAGCGGTCTTACCTCGGCGCAACAAGAACAGATCAGCGCCTTGCAGGACAATACGCAAGCCGTAACGCAGAATACGACGACGAAGACGAGCAGCGGGTCTTCGGTGGCCAGCACCGCTGAAAGTGCGGCGTCGAGCTTCTTAGGAGGAGGTCTGAGCAGCCTGTCGCCGTTGCTGGGAGGACTCCTGAGTTTGTTCGGGGGTGGGGGAGGCCAGACGCTTGCGGTACCACTGCCATTCATGTTGCCGGCGCCAGCGCAGTCAGAGGCAGGACTTACGTCGAGCGCGCCTGGGCAAGTGGTGCCGGTTAGTTATGGAGCAACAGGCCAGGCACGCGCACAGTCGTCGAGCGCGCCGCCACAGGTCACCATTCAGGTGAACGCAATGGACAGCCAGTCGTTTCTAGATCACAGCGACGACATTGCGATGGCGGTGAAACAGGCGATCTTGAACTCAAGTTCTTTGAACGATGTGATTTCCGACCTTTAATTATGAGCACGTTTCCGACGTTGAAAACCGGCGCTGTGACGCAGTATCCGGCGCAGCGAAACGTTCAGTTTTCGACGGTGGCCTTGCAGTTTGTCGACGGAGCGGAGCAGCGTTTCAGGAGTTACCAAGCGTCTCTCCACCACTGGACGATCCAGCTTAGTTTGCTGGATCAGGCGGAGCTGCAAGAGCTGCAGGAGTTTTTTCGGTCCGTGGAGGGCCGCGCTGAAAATTTTGGATTCACCGATCCCTGGGACGGGACGACCTATGCAAGCTGCAGCCTAGGAAGCGATAGCATGACCGCCGTGTTAGAGGGGGAATGGAATGGAGAGGCATCGTTGACAGTACTGGAGAACGGAAACTGACATGCTTTACTATCCGCAGCTTACTACCGGCGCGGTCTCGCAGTTTCCCGTGACACGAGGTGTCAAAATGCGAACGGTCGCCAATCAGCTTCCAAGTGGTTTCACAATACGGATGGCCGATTTGGGCTGGCAGAAGGTGCAATGGCAGCTTCGATATTCGAATCTCACCGATGGGGAACGGTCGTCGATAGAGAGCTTGTTCGAAGCCAGCGAGGGTCAACTCAATACCTTTACCTTCTTGGATCCCACAGACAATCTGTTGATGTGGAGCGAAGATTGGACGCAGCCAGTATGGACGGCAGATCCGCTGTTGCAAGTGGCGGGGGGTGTGCAGGACCCGTTTGGAAACAGCGCAGGGATGCAGTTAACGAACACCGCTCAGGCGACGCAACAGATCGTTCAGAACACAGCGGGTCCAAGTTCGTTTGTGTACTGCTACAGCGTGTATGTCAGGAGCAATGTGCCGACGGTAATTCAATTAGTTATGACGGCCAGCGGCCAGACGTCATTGACGGCTGTCACGGCTGGGGTGACATGGGCTCGAGTCACAACCTCGACGAGTCTTTCGGTTCAGCAGGACAGTGTCGGGTTTGGAGTGGAACTGCCGGCCGGCGCACAAGTGAACGTCTTCGGGGCACAAGTGGAGGCACAGCCTGAGGCAGGACTGTACAAGAGGACAATCGACCTCGGTGGTGTCTATTCGAACACGCGATTCTCATCCGACTTACTTGCTTTCACGGCGAGCGCGGTGAATCAAAACGCTTGTCAACTCGGCTTGATCAGCAATTTGAATTGAACTGGGCAGCGGATCTCCTTGAATGACACCGATCAACGTTCTGAAAGAGCAGGAAGTTCCCGGAACGCCGCTCCTTCTGTTCGATTGCACGCTACCGACTGGCGATGTGCAGAGTTGGAGTACTCACAACGTCACCGTCAATGGGACGCAGTATTTGAGCCGGGTGCTGAAACATAACCTCTTCGATCTAAACTCCAGTCCGGAAAGTGCGACGGATGGCGCGTCGACAGTATCCATCACACTTGCCAATGCGGACGCGTTTCTATCTTCGATTGAACGCAACATAGGGTGGAAAGGCTCTGCGTTGGCGGTGACGTTCTTGTTTTACGATTTGAAGAATCAGGCGGTGGCCTCAAACAGCCAGGTAGTGTTCCGGGGAATCGCGAACCCGCCAGATCAATCTACTGAATCGACACTGCGTCTTAGCTTCACAAACCGGCTGAACTTACAGCGTGTGTACTTACCTGAAGTCTACATTCAGAAGCTGTGCCCCTGGAAGTTTCCTAGCACGGCTGCGCAACGACAAGAAGCGGTCAATGGCGGAACGGAAGGGGCCTTTTCGCCTTTCTATCAATGTGGATATTCGGCGGATCAAACCGGGGGCGTGGGAAACATGAACGGAAGCACGCCCTATACGTCCTGCGATTACTCGCGCGCGCAATGCCAGCAACGGGGGATGTTCGACACCGACAACCAGAATAATGTGACACGTAGGTTTGGCGGAATTGAGTTCGTTCCGGCGTCGATTATTGTGCGAAGTTATGGATCGAAAACATCCCAAGTATCCATACCTCTCCCGAATCAAGCGCTTTATAACGACTTCGTGCCGCTAATCTACGGAACGGGATGGTATCAGCCTCCGATTGTGCTGGCGAGAAACGACGGGAATCTGACGCATTTCGAGGTGCTGCTCGGAATTGGACAGATTAGCAGCGTTATCACGGTGGTTGTGAATAACACCCAGATCCCGCTTGGCGTAAGTGGGACGAATATGACGGCGACGGGCTGGTACAACGTCATTAGTTACGGAACCAGAAATGGCGCCTTCAATCCGGACTTCAGCAATTCTGCCGGACAGCCGTTGGGCGATCCATACGGCAGCATGGCATTTATGTCGGTCGTCGTACCCAATTGGATTTCCAATGGGACATCACTCCCGGTCATCGATGTCCTGATTCAAGGGCTTCAGCTTGCGCAATTCGACACCAGCGGCAATTATGAGAATACGGTCTACACTAACAATGCAGCCTGGGTGATGTTGGATGTTCTATTGCGCAGTGGTTGGGAGCAGACGCTCTTAAATCTCGGAAGTTTCGGGGCGGCGGCCGCAAGATGCGATGCGCTCATCCCTACCGTGGACGTCAACGGGAATAGCACTACGATTCCTCGTTATCAATGTAATCTTTTACTGACAAACCGCCGGAGTGCGGGGGATGTGGTTCGAGGCATTCGGAACGGGTCGGCGCTGTACCTAAACTGTGATTCCAATGGCCTGGTTCAATTGAACGCTGAAGATACTCTGGCGAACCAACAACCAACGATGCCGCCTGGCAGTAATAGCACGGAAGTCCTCGACGGCGGATGGCCTGCTTACGAATTTAGCGACGACAGCACTTTTTCAGGGATCGCACGCAACGCGAACGGTGCGTCATCAGTGACGGTGACAACGACGAGCACAGCCAATACGCCGAATCACTATACCGTCGAGTTCCAGGATGAATTCAATGACTATCAACAAGACAGCCTATCGTTAGTGGCCGTCGATGATCTCGTGATAACAGGGCAAGATGTTACAGCTTCGTTGACGGCACTCGGCCTGCCGAATTTCGATCAAGCCAATCGGGCAACAGCGCTTCAATTATATAAGTCGGTTTATGGCAATACGTACATAGAATTTGAGACAAGCGTAAAAGGCGTCGGCCTTGCACCGGGCGACATCATTACCCTTACGTACGCACGGGAGGGCTTCAGCCGTCAGCCGTTCCGAATTAGCAAGCTATCCCCCGGAGTCAACTTTCTTACGGTCGTGATCACTGCACAGATTCACGACGACGCTTGGTACACCGCTGTCAACTCGGATTCAGCTACTTTGGGGCGTCAGCCCGACTTCGAACTGGGGCTGCCCAGGCCACTAGTGGGTAGCCTTCTGGATAGCAACGGCGTGGAACAGTTTGGGATTGCCGAAACATCAACCACGGGCACGGATGGCACGGTTACCGAGAATTTGTCGGTTTCCTTTTCTGTTCCGGCAGAACCACAAGCAAGTTTGGCAGGCATTCCTCTGATCGGGCTCAATCCTCAGGTGAACAACAGCGGCGGAACCTTGCCAGGCGGACTAGTTTTCTATTACGCAATTAGCGCGGTGGATGCGAACGGAGCCGAGGGTGGCCTCTCATTTGTTGCCATGGCGAGTGTCCCAGCTGGAACGAGCACAAATACGGTTACCCTTGTAAGTCTCAGTGTTTCGTCCACAGCCAGCTCTTTCAATGTTTATCGGGGTTTTAATCCTACGCAGATCTTGCGAATCGCGAGTGGTGTGCCAATTGCCGCCCAATTTGTGGATTCGGGATTCGGCGCGTCGTTGCAAGGGCCTCCGGACTACAATTACGATCACGCCAATTTCTATTGGCGCTTGGAACTCCAACCACCCGAGCAAGCGAATATATTTTCGGGAACGACCGTTGGCAATAGCACACTGAACATGGTGCCGAGTCTTTACAACGGCGCAACAGTGCGAATCACGGCAGGCACTGGAGTAGGTCAGGAACAAACGGTCGCATCCAACACTGCGAGTACTCTCACGATCACGCGGCAATGGAGCGTGGCACCGGACGCTACGAGTTTCTTCCTGATAGCGGAGTCCACTTGGCAGTTTGGAGCTTCGAGTAATGCGTCGCCGGTGAGCTTTACAGTTCCGAATCGAGAAGGCGTGACAATTGATGTTTCCGGGCGCGCTGCGAATGTGATGGACGAGGAGTGCGCTTACGAATTGTCACCACTAACTCGATGGACAATTTTGGGCGCTACCGGCCAAGCTCTGGACACCGACGTTCCAGGCCAGCCGATATTTGGCCTCTATCCAATCGGGGCTGGCAGCATTGAGGTACTCGGGATCGGTTTTTCCGACTTGACTAATACGCGATCGATCAGCGCCGGCACCTTGACGCTCGCTTATTGGGATGAGCTGCAAGGGCCTTCTACGGTTTTGCTTAGCGCTCCGATGGCCGCAACCGATACGTCTTTCACGGTGGCGACAGCGGTATCGGCGGTGAGCGGCGCCTTAGTGCAGATAGACGCTGAAGTTATGGTTGTTCAGCAAAGCCTGACCAGTGGCACTAGTGTGTCTGTTACTCGCGCTACTTATGGCACGACTGCTGTGGCACATACCGCTTTAACGGGGGTGTACTTTCTTGCGGAAAAGATCTTCGTCATGTCATTTGCGCAGGACTTGTTTGGGAGTCCGGCGAGCGGGAGTTACGCATTTCCGATCACGATTCCCGACGTTCGGATTGCGGCCGCGGGGTTATTCATGACGAATTCGCGGGGTAACAGCAGCGTCGCCGCCGAATCGTTCACAAGCACGACGGATTTGGGTCTTCGAAGTCTCTTGGGAGGACAACTGACAATTCAAGTGGAGGGCGCCCTGGCAATTCAGACCAACGCGGCGCCACCACTTTTAGTGGAGACAACTTGTTCGGTGCGGGATGTTTATGCCGTGGTGCAAGACGCACCTTCGGGAGCGCCTGTCATCATGCAAGTGACCCAGAACGGCCAAGTCTACTGCGAACTTACTATTCCAACGGGCGCGACTGTGTCTAACGATGTGGATGGCTTTGCGCTCGGACCTTTGCAGGCTCAGGCAATCATTGGTCTGAACATTACATCCGTGGTTCAGACGTCAAACACGGCGCCTGGTAGCAACTTGACGGTCACGATTCGACTGTAAACATTTTGAGGCATGTCCGAAATTCTGCAAAAGCTGCAACCCGACCGGGATCTGCAATGCTACTTCTTCGAGCCATCAGCAGTCGCAGCACTAAGCGCAACAAGCGCGACGGGATTTACCGTCTCCGGCACCTGGCGCCAGCAATTTGATTGGGCGGTGATCGAATGGAACCGCGACAACGTATTTGAACATCCCGCATTTCGCTATCTTCCCGACGGCGATCTCAGTGGCCTGACACTAAGTTATCAGGAGACAAGAAACAACTGCATCCCGCTGGATTCCGATTTGTATCCCACGGTTGCCTGGCCTACTCTTAGAATCTGGGCCAATAGTGGGAGCGGGGAACAAATTTACCAGATCCCTCTTGCGAGTCCGAGTTATGCGACTCCCGTCGCGGGCAGCTATCAATCCGCCACGGTTCAATTCACTTTGAGTGGAACCGTAACGGCTGAGGACTATGTCGGAATCGGATTCTTGTCAGAGCACTATCCATATCAGATGAACCCCGGCGACACGGTGGCTTTCGCGATTCAAAACATTGTCGCGGGGATCAATGCTTTTTCGCCGACGATGACAGCTACTGCCGACGGCGCTACGATCACGATTACGTATGTCGGTGCGGGTCGCCCGACAATCAGCACGACGGGAGCAAACGGAAATTCCATCGGCGCCTATACTTACGTTTCGGGCAGCCAAACAGAGCAGTGGGACGCGCCGTGGAGACTTTTTGCTGGCGGTACGTCGCCAACGCAGTGGCAAATTACGCTGCCCTTCGCGACTCTATCAGATCCCGCGCTCGGACTCGTTCCAGCCACGGCGATCCGGAAGCTGCGATGGACTTATTCGGCGCCATTGCAAGCTGGCGTTTTCGTTCGAAGTGAGTTTCAGGTAGTGGTATCCAATTGGACCGTCAGCGGCAGTGGGCAGGAATACTCGATTGCCGGACCTGGCAGTCAGCGCATAGAGGACGATTCGAATCAATTGGTTTATGTGGGTACCTGGGCCAGCTCGGGCGGAAACTTTTCCGGCGGCACCATTCATTACACCAGCTTGCCCGAATCTAGTGTTAGCTGTACTTACACGTTCTCGCAGTCTCACTCGCTGTACTTAGGAACCAGGCTGGCGGACTCCGGCACGCTAATCTCCGTTGTTGTGGATGGAGGAAGTGCGATTGCTGTAAACCTGAATGTTCCCGGCGAAGACGTTCTTATCCGCACTTTATTGGGCCAGCTAGCATCGGGCACGCACACCGTCACGGCAACGCATAATGGCGGCAGCGGTACGTATTTCTATTTTGACTTTTTCGAAATCGCGGTTCCTGCCACCATGCTACCCACTGAGACGAATGAGGCGAAACTTACAGCGGCGACGGATTGGGATACATTGCATTCCCAAGCACTGGCGCCGGAACGCACGGCGTGGATGATTTATTCGCTCGGCTTTCAGGCTCGGGTGAATCACTATGTAGGTGCATTGTGGTTTTATGAACTAACATGCGTGGGCCAGCAATATGCATCCGCGACCATAACGTTTTCCGGGTCTCCGGACCCGAATCTGATTACGCAAATTATTTTGGGCACTTACGGCCAGCCGTCCTCGACGGACACTACGATCGAGCATCTGAATCTCATCGGGGACACCACCGAAACCCTGGCGACGGCCTTTGTGCTTCTATTGAATAACGGATATACAGGGATATGGGCGCAGGCCAGTGGCAGTCAACTCACCATCTATTCGCGAGCGATGGGTACGGATGGCAATACCATCACGATCGCGACCAGTGCCAACACCACGAACTTGACGATCACGTTGTCTGGGATCGCCACGACCTCCGGAGTGAATACATTCTCAGGCGGCGTGGACGGCAATTGGTACACCGATCTGGAGGCCATGCCTCGCATCAACCGAGCAGTGCGCGACTGGACGCAAAGCTATTGTCAAGCCCTTCGGGGCTATGGATTCGACGCGACCGCGTCATTTAGCACGGAACTTGGAAACGGCGATCCTTCGGTAGCCGCCGGTATCGCGCAACGTTATCCCGATGGGGTTGCCGTAATCGTTAGCACTCCCGCGCTACAAACTAATTTCTCGCCAACGAGTCTGGCTTTTTGGCAGCAAGTGTATTTGGACATGGCGACCGTGATGAACGCCGCGGGGTTAACGCCGTATCTGCAGTTTGGCGAAGTGCAGTGGTGGTATTTTCCTGACGACGGTTCGGGCATGCCTTTCTACGATGCTTACACCACCACCACATTTCAAACGCAGTATGGCCGTCCAATGACCGTAATCACCAGCAACACCGTCGTCCCCACAACGGTTCCACAGGAAACTGCATTTCTGCCCAGCTTGATCGGCAGCTTCACCGCCCAGATCCGCGCATTCGTTCGGGTTACGTATCCAAGCTGCAGGTTCGAAGTGCTTTATCCTCCCGACGTGAATGCGTTCCCTCTTACTCAGGTCATTAACTATCCAACCAATGACTGGACTCCTGCCAATCTGAATTGCTTGAAGACAGAGAGCTTCACTTATACTTACGATCGCAACTTAGGCCAGAGCTACTTATCGATGAATTCGGTGAACAGTCTTGGGTTCACGCCCTCACAGCGGAGTCATTTAGTGGGTGTCAGCGATTCGTCTACGGCTTGGCTCAAAGAGGTGAGACTTGCCGAGGGAGAAGGATTCGAATCCGTCGTTCTTTTTGCACTCGATCAACTGTGTCTGATCGGTTACCCGCTACCTCTCTCGCGCGGAATGCGGCGAAGCGCACAACTCGGCTAGCTCTAGCGCCACGTCGCACGTCCGCGGTACAGTGAAGCTTAGTCGTGATTTCCGTACAAAATGTATCGAAGGTCTACCATCTTTACCACCATCCCTTCGATCGTGTCCTGGGCGCGTTAGCCTTATCCAGAAAGAAGAAGGCCGAGTTCTGGGCTCTCCGCGACATCAACCTGCGCGTTGAAAAGGGTGAGGTATTCGCGGTGCTTGGACCGAACGGATCCGGTAAGAGTACCCTGCTGCAGGTGATCAGCGGGATTCTGCAACCGACCACGGGCCGCGTTCTATGCTCCGGCCGCGTTGCGGCGCTCTTGGAACTGGGCGCCGGTTTTAATCCTGAATTTAGCGGCCGTGAAAACGTGTATCTCAACGGCGAGATCCTTGGATTGTCACGCCGGGAATTGAACGATGTGTTTCCGCGTATCGAGGCTTTCGCGGAAATCGGTCAATTCATCGATCGGCCGGTCAAAGAGTACTCCACTGGCATGTACGTTCGGCTCGCGTTTTCGACCGCCATTCACGTCGACCCCGAGGTGCTGATCGTCGATGAGGCGCTCGCCGTTGGCGATGCAATTTTCGCCAGTCGGTGCGTTCAAAAGTTCGAGGAACTTCGCCGCAAGAACGTCACCGTGCTTCTGGTGTCGCACGACCTCGGCTTGATCAAACGGCTGGCGGATCGCGCCGCATTCATGTTGAATGGAAAGATCGTTATGCAAGGCGCTCCCAAAGACGCCGTCAACCAGTACGTCGGCTTCGTCCTCGATCGCGAGCGCGCCACTCAGGAACCAAGCGCCAGCCAACTAGAAGGATCCGTCGCTGCAATATCCAGCAGCCCTATATCGAATAAGACCAGCTTTCGCCATGGCGACGGCGCCAGCCGCGTAACGGACGTGCGGATACTCAACTCCCTGGGCGAGAACTGCCGCGCTTTCCGCCCCGGAGACGCCATCACGCTTCGCATCCGCGCGATGTTTCAAAAGCCTGTCTCGAACCCCGTGGTGGGCATTCTGGTGCGTAATCGCATCGGCATGGACATTTTTGGAACTAACACTCGCCTGGAACGCGTCGAGCTTGGGCGTTTTGAGCCCGGCGAGGAAATCGAAGTCGAGTTCGAATTGGATTGCTTGCTCAGCCGCCAGGAATACACAGTCACCGTTGCCGTCCAGTATTGGAATGGGCTCAGCCAGGATTGGCTCGACGATGTGCTCGACTTCCGCGTCGAGGACACCAAGGACGTCGCGGGCGTGCTCAACTTGAATACGCGCGTGCGCCACCAAAGAATTGTCCCGTCGGCTCATCGGGAACCCAGCAGTCTTACTTTATGAGTTCTTCCATGCATATCGAGGAAATTCAAGCCGCGCTCCGAGAGGAACATTTGGATGGCTGGCTGTTCTTTGACCATCACCAGCGCGATCCCCTGGCCTATCGAATTCTCAAACTGAACCCGAAAGCGGTGGCCACTCGACGTTGGTATTACTTTATTCCCGCTTATGGCGAACCGAGGGGCTTGGTCCATGCCGTCGAACCCGCGGCCCTGGCCGGGCTGCCCGGTAACGTCCGCAAATATTCCAGTTGGACTGCTCAGTTGGATGGCATCCGCCAATTGGTCGCCGGCTGCCGCAGGATCGCCATGCAATATTCGCCCAACTGCGCCATTCCTTATGTGTCGCTAGTGGATGGCGGAACGCTCGAATTAGTTCGAAGCGCGGGTGTCGAGATCGCCACTTCCGCCAATCTCGTACAGCTCTTCGAAGCTCGCTGGACGGCCGAGCAATTGGAGATGCACCTGGAAGCCGGCTGCCGCGTCGACCGAATTCGCGCCGATGCGTTCCAGAAAATCGCCGCCACCCTCGCCGCCGGTCGCGTCCTAACGGAGTGGGACGTGAATCGCTTCATCCGAGCCGGCTTCGAAGGTTCCGGCTTGGTCACCGATCATGGGCCCATCGTCGCCGTCAACGCCAACATGTCGGATCCGCACTATGAACCAGGCCCGCAAGGCAGCCGCGAGATTCACGCCGGCGACGCCGTTCTGATCGACATGTGGGCCAAGCTCGATCGCCCTTCCGCCGTGTACTATGACATTACTTGGACCGGTTATTGCGGCAGCACGCCGCCCGCCGCTCTCCAGAACATTTTCGAAGTAGTGCGTGACGCTCGCGATCGCGCCATCCAGCGTGTCCAGGGCGCCATCCGACGCGGCGAGGTCCTGCAAGGTTTTGAGGTCGATGATGCCGCCCGGACCTATATTAAGGATCGCGGCTTCGGCGATTACTTCGTTCATCGCACCGGCCACTCCATCGGCGAGGAAGTGCATGGCACGGGCGCTAACATGGATAACCTCGAGACGCATGACGAGCGCAGAGTCATCGCGGGAACTTGCTTCTCTGTCGAGCCCGGCATCTATCTGCCCGAATTTGGTATTCGCTCGGAGGTCAACGTTTATGTGGGCGCAAACGAGGCGCGAATTACCGGCGAAGTCCAGCAGAAACTCGTTAATATTTGATGAAGAGGATCCACTTGGTGTTGCGGCTTGCCCGGCCAGGTTACATCTCGTGCCAACCCCCGCTGTTTCAATGGGTTTACTGCCCTTGACTCTGCGCCAATCGACTCCATAGGAATTTTCGATTGGACCGCGTTCGGTGCGTCGCATACGCTGAATTATGGCAACCGTTCACATTATGGAGCCCGTGGGTTCGCATGTCGCTTTGCTGCACCGCATTAGCAATATTGTGAGCTCAGAGCTGTCACTTGACGAAATGCTCGGAGAGATCGTCGGCCTTACTGTTCAAGTAACTGACTGCGATGCCTGTCTAGTGTACCTCTTGGATCGCGATACCGACGAAGTGGTTTTGCGCGCCTCGCAAGTGCCTCACGCGGCCGCGCTCGGAACCTTACGCATGAAGGTCGGCGAAGGCGTCACTGGATGGGTGGCGGAGCACAAATCCGTTGTGGCGCTGTCTTCCAAAGCGGGCGCTGACGCGCGCTTCAAACGCTTCCAAGTCTTGATCGAAGACACCTATGAAGCCTTCCTGTCGGTTCCGCTCGTAAGCGGGGGCGATGTCATCGGGGTCATCAACGTGCACCATCGCCAAATTCACAATCACAATGGCGAGGAGATCTCGTTGTTGACTTTCATCGGCGAGCAGATGGGCGGCGCGGTCGCCAAATCGAGCCTGTCGGAAACCAACGCGCGCCTCATGGAAGAAACCCTGGAGATGAAGCGCCAACTGGAGACGCGCAAATTGGTTGAACGCGCCAAAGGCATCTTGCAACAGCGCCACAGCCTCACGGAGGAAGAGGCTTATTTGCGCCTTCGCAACGAGAGCCGGCGCCTGCGCCGTCCCATGAAGGAACTCGCCGAGGCCATTATTCTTGCCGAGGACCTGAGCCGAAAAGCTGAGTCTCCCAGCTAACCTCCAGCGGGATCCATCAAACCCGTCAGAACCTTGCGCATTCGGGCGTGGGCCAGTACTACGTCCGGATCGCGCTGCAGCGCCTCAAAATAACGTCTCGCAAATCCGCTGCCCGTCTCGTTCGGTGCCAGCAGATACTTGGACTGCTCGATGAATCGTTCGGCGTCGATGCCGCCTGGCGGCTCCTCGTCATCCAGCGTCTCGTCGATCAGCACCACAAATTCCGACAGTTCGTGCAACCACGCAAACCACGGATCGTACAGCACCAGTTTTAATAACTCGCCGCTCGAGCTGATGCGGGCAATGTCGCGCTCGTACGTGGCCCGCTCGGAATCGAGTAGCGTTTTGTGGAGGCTAAGCAAGCCGTTGCGCAGGTCGGTGAGCCGCTGTTTTGTGCGATCGCTGGACGAATTGTTTTGCGACATGACGCCTTGCTGCTATAGTACAAGACCTATAGTACAGGACACCCGAGCAGTAACAACCTGTCACCGCTAAAATAAGAACGTGCGTTCCGAGTCTACACTTCAGCTCGCCACCGGTCATCTCGATCAGGTGCGCCAGGAAATCGGGAAGATCATTGTCGGCCAGCAACACGTGGTCGATGGCGTTCTGATCTGCCTTTTGGCCGGAGGGCATGTCCTGCTCGAAGGTGTTCCCGGGCTCGGCAAGACCACTTTGCTGCGCACTCTTGGCCGCGTCTTGCATCTGAAGTATTCGCGCATTCAGTTCACGCCCGATCTCCTGCCCGCCGACATCGTGGGCAGCATGATCATCGAGAGCGACGACCATGGCGCCAAGGCCCTGCGCTTTCAGCCTGGCCCCATCTTCGCCAACCTGGTTCTCGCCGACGAGATCAACCGCGCCACGCCCAAGACACAGTCGGCGCTGCTCGAAGCCATGCAGGAGCGTACCGTCACCAGCGGAACCACCACCCATGAACTCGAACTGCCGTTCCTGGTGATGGCCACTCAGAATCCCATCGAGATGGAGGGCACCTATCCGCTACCCGAGGCGCAGCTCGACAGGTTCCTCATGAAGATCCTGGTGGTCTATCCTTCGCGTGAAGACCTGAATCGCATCGTCGAGCGCACCCTGCATCGCGACGAAACCGCGCTGGAACAGGTGGTCGACCGCGACGCGATTCTCCAACTCCGCGCCGCCTGCCGCGACGTTCTCGTCGCCCAGCACGTGCAGGATTTCGCGATTGACCTGGTGATGGCCACGCAGCCCGGCACCTCCAGCGCTCATCCTCTCGCCAACAAATACATTCGCTATGGAAGCTCGCCGCGCGGCGCGCAAGCGCTGGTCGAATGCGGACGGGTGCTCGCCCTGATGCGAGGCCGCTTGAACGTCAGCGGCGATGATGTTCGCGAGATCGCGCCCGATGTCCTGCGCCATCGCATTATCCTGAATTTCGACGCCCACGCCGACGGACAAACGCCCGAGACGATTCTTACTACCATCATCGAGAGCGTTACGGCGGCCGCCGTTAAGTGAAAAAACGTCAAGTAAGAAGCGTCAAGTGAAAACCGATCCATTAATTGACAGCGCCTTCCTCGAGAAGCTCGAGCGCCTCGCGATCCGCTGGCAAAAGTCGTTCCCCGGCCTGGTCGGCGGCCACAACATCTCGCACTTCGCCGGTCCCGGCCAGGAGTTTCTCGATCATCGCCAGTTCCATCATGGCGACGATCTGCGCGCCGTGAATTGGCGCGCGTACCTGCGCTTGGAAAAACTGTTTCTGAAAATGTTCCAAGTGGAGCCGCGCACTCCCGTCCGCATTCTGCTCGATTGCAGCAACTCGATGTCGACAGGCGCGATTTCGAAGTTCGACTATGCGCGCAAACTCGCCGCGGCCCTGTGCTACGTCGGTCTGGTGCGCCTGGACACCATCTGTATCCAGCCCTTCGCTGAGGAACTCGGCGATTCGTTTCTGTGCGGAGGCGGCCGCCATCGCTTCATTCCTGCTGTGAAGTTTCTCGAACAGCTCGCGCTCAGCGGACGCACCAACTACTTTCAAGTGGCGCGCGAGTTTATCTCCAAATATCCGCAGCGTGGGCTGCTCATCGTTATTTCCGACTTCTTGGACGACGCCGGCTGCCAGCGTCCGCTGCAATACCTCGCCGACTTCGGCCACGAGTTGATTCTGGTCCAGGTATGGGCCGACGAAGACCGCACACCCTCCTGGGATGGATTGCTGGATCTAACGGACGCCGAAACCGGCGCCACACTCGAAATCGGTTTCGACGACGCGGCCCGCGCCAACTACACGCAAGCCTTCGACGCCCACGCCCGCGATATCCAGCGCGTCGGCCTGCGTAACAGCGGCCGCTACGTTGGGATCTCCACGGCTACTACAATCGAAGAGGCGGTGTTTGGACCTCTGGCGCGTGCCGGCGGCCTCGAGTAAGTCACGATGTTCTTCCTCAATCTCTCTCTACCCGAATTTCTGGCGATTCTCGGATCGCTCTCGGGCCTCGTCGTGGCTTTGTATTTGCTCGATCGCGTCCGAAAGCGCCATACCGTAGCGACTCTGCGGTTCTTCGCCGCCACCGAGAAGCCGCCCGTACTCCAGCACCGGCGCAAATTGCAGCAGCCTTGGTCCCTGCTGCTGCAATTGATCAGTTTGCTGCTGTTGCTTCTGGCCATCGCCCAGCTTCGCCTTGGTTCTCCGGCGCGCTACTCGCGCGACCACGTTCTGATTCTCGATACTTCTGCCTGGATGGCCGCCCGTTTCGGCCAAACCCGTCTCATCGATCGAGCGCGCCTGGCCGCCGACAACTATGTGAATGCTCTTCCGCCCGCCGATCGCGTCATGGTGGTTCGTGCCGACGTCCTGGCCACGCCCGTTTTGCTCTTCGAATCGGACCGCAAGAAACTTCACCTCGCCATCGATCAGACCCAGCCCAGCGCCGCACCTCTGAATCTTCAGCAAGCTCTCGATTTCGCGGCCCAAGCCCAGAAAGTGCAGGCGCAGCGCCCCGGTGAGATCGTTTTTGTGGGAGCCGGCCGCGTCCCCGCCGAGCAGGCCGAGCGGCTGAATGCGCCTTCGAATTTCCGCTGGATCGCGATCAACGGCCCTACCGAGCACGTCGGATTGCGAAAAGTGAGCGTGCATCGCGCCATGGACGATCCCGATGCCTGGGAAGTCTTCGTCGCCGCTAAGAACTATGGGACCGAGGCTCGTTCCGTCCCATTAACCGTCGCGTTCGGCGGATCCCCGGTCGCCACTCATCGCTTCGAGTTGAAACCAGCCTCCGAAGAAGACGCGAACTTTCGCTTCCACACGCGCGCCGCTGGATGGTTGGAAGCGCGGCTAGCCAGTCAAGACGCGTTCCGCCAGGATAGCCGAGCCGTTCTCGAATTGCCGCCGCGCGGCGCCTTGCCGGTCACCATTTATTCGGGCGAGCCCGATCTTCTGCGGCCCATCTTCACCGCCATTCCTGGCATCCAAGCCAGCTTTCTTCCCGTTTCGAGTTACAAGCCCGACGCTCACGGCGGCATTGTTCTGCTGGACCATTTTGCGCCATCGTCGCCGCCCGCCGATCAGACTATTTGGCTCCAGCCGCCCGTGGATAAGTCCCCCATTCCGGTGCGCGGCACCGAGCAGAGCGTCAAGCTGAATCAGTGGCAGGTGGATCATCCGTTGGGAGCCGGTCTGCGCGCGCGAGACATCCAACTCACCAGCGCCCAGATCTTCGCTCCCGCTCCTGGCGACATCGTGGTTGCGCTATCCGATGCCGGGCCATTAATCGTCGCCCGGCCTGGTAATCCGAAGATGGTCGTGCTCGGTTTTCACCCCGTCCGGTCTGCGATGAAATACCAGCTCACCACGCCGCTTCTGTTTGCGAACATTATTCGCTGGATGGCGCCCGATGCTTTTCGCTCTTGGGAGCTGACGGCCGGCACCGTGGGTACGGTGGATGTCGAACTGGAATCGGAAATCGATCCCAATTCGCCTCGCGCCCAGACCCTACGCGTCCAAACCGAAGACGGCCAGCCGCTGCCTTTCACCGTGCAAGGCAAGAGTCTCCGGTTTTTCGCCGGCACACCCGGAGTAGTGCGAGTGCTCACCGGCGATCGCGAGCTGGTTTACTCGCTCACTCTTCCGCAACCCGGCGACACCGTCTGGCAGCCTTCTAACGTCAAAATCGGCTTGCCGCCTCGCGCGCCCATCGGACCAACTTCGCGTGATCTTTGGCACTGGCTCGCGCTCGCTGGTGCTGCCGGTCTGCTCGCCGACTGGATTCTCTACGGCCGCATGGATCGCCGCATTCGCGCGGCCCAGGGTGCCACGCCATTCGAAGGCTGGAGGAAAGCCTCATGACCTTCGAGCGAGCTTGGGTTCTCATCTTCCTCCTCCTACCGCTGGGCTGGATGGTTTTTGAGTGGCGGCGGACACGGCGCATCACCGCCCTTGTTCTAAAGACGCTGGCGTTTCTGGCCATTGTGCTGGCTCTGGCCGAACCCACGCTCACCGTCCCTCAAACAAAAATGGCCGTGGCTGTTCTTGTGGATACATCGTCCAGCGTCTCGCCTCAGGACCTGACCCGCGCATCGCAATTCGCCGCGGCCCTCGACAAAGCGCGCGGCCGGCATTTGGTGCGTGTTCTTCCGTTTGCCCGTTCCGTTCGCGACCTTGCTTCGGCTGAGCAGCGCGGCTTGCATCTGGAACCTACCGCCGGCGAACCTGGACGCGCCACCGATCTCGAAACCGGCGTCGAAGAAGCCATCAGCTCTCTTCCATCCGGCTTGGTGCCCAGAATCGTGCTCGTCTCCGATGGTAAGGAGAACGCAGGCAGCATCACTCGCGCCGCCTGGCAGGCGCGGCGCCTCGGTATTCCGATCGACACTGTCGCTCTCGCGGGCCGGCCTCAGCCCACCTTGCGCCTCGAATCGGTTACCGTGCCCACTGTCGCGTTCACCGGCGAACAGTTTCCCGTGGATCTGAGCATTGCCTCGCCGTCCGCGGTCTCGGGCTCGGTCGAAATCAGCGCCGAGGGAAAAGTCCTCGGATCGAATCCCGTGAAGCTCGAAAAGGGCGACAATCAGGTTCGAGTTCACGCCAGTCTGACGGCCGCCGGTGCATTGACCCTCGCTGGGGTGATCCAAGCGAACGGACTCGGCGAAATACGCTTCGATCGCGCTGTCACGCTGCGCCGTCCCAAGGTTCTCTACATCTCGCAAGATCCCCCTGGCTCGGAAACGCACCTGCTCGAGACTTTGTCCGCCGCTCAATTCGATGTCGATCGTACCGCCGATCCCGGCCACGGGATTTTTGCGGATTATCAGTTGGTTGTCTTGAACAACATCGATTTAGAATCTTTGCCCGCCACTCGAAAAGACGAGATCGAGAAATTCGTCCAGCAAGGCGGCGGGCTGTTGGTGATCGCGGGCGAGCGCAACGTCTACGCCGAAAACAAAACGGTGGAAGATGCGCTGGACCGCACTTTGCCGGCGAAGATCGCCCCTCCGCGATCGCCCGAAGGCACCGCCGTCGTACTCATCATCGACAAATCCTCCTCCATGGAAGGAAAGAAAATCGACCTGGCGCGCCAGGCCGCCATCGGCGTGGTGGAAAATCTTCGTCCCATCGATTTAGTCGGCGTACTGATTTTCGACAACTCGTTCCAATGGGATGTGCCCATTCGCCGCGCTGAGGACAAGGTTCTAATAAAGCGCCTGATTTCCGGAATTATTCCGGATGGCGGTACACAGATCGCGCCCGCGCTGGCCGAAGCATATCGCAAAGTGCTTCCAGCGCACGCTACGTTTAAGCACATCGTCTTGCTTACCGATGGCATCTCGGAAGAGGGAGACAGTCTTGATCTTTCCAAAGAAGCGGCCACGCAGCACGTCACCATATCCACTGTTGGGCTCGGCCAGGACGTGAACCGTGCGTATCTGGAGAAGGTCGCTTCCATCGCCGGCGGGAAATCGTATTTCTTGAATGAGCCCGCTGGACTCGCGCAAATCGTCCTCAAGGACGTCATGGAACACACCGGTTCCACTGCGGTCGAAAAGCCGTTGCACCCGTTCGTCGCAAAGAACGCCGAGATCCTGGATGGCGTTGCCATCGACACCGCGCCGGCGCTGAAGGGCTATGTACGATTCATCAGCAAGCCGACCGCCGACACGATCCTTAAGGTTGACGAAGAAGATCCGCTCCTGGTTCGCTGGCAGTACGGCTTGGGACGCGCCGACGTGTTTACTTCGGATGCCAAGAGCCGCTGGGCGGCCGACTGGGTGACGTGGAAGGGCTTCGACAAATTGTGGACCAACACCTTCCGCGATCTTCTCCCGCACGCCGAAAGCGGCGAGGCTAAGGCCGAGTACGACAGCGCGAGTGGCGACCTGGTTGTGAACTATCATCTCGGCGCCGATGCCGAGGATCTCTCGAAACTACCCGAAATCTTCGTGCTCGGTCCCAACGGTTTCAAGCATCCGGTGCCGATTACCAAGCTCGGCGCGAAATCGTATCGCGGCACCATTCACATCGGCGACTTGCAGGGCCTGTTCCGTATCCGGCCGCTGGAGGAATCCCGCGCTTTTCCCGAAGTCGGCTTTTATCAGCCCGAGCAAGAGCTGCTGGATTACGGATCCAATGAATTCCTGCTGCGATCGGTGGCGCAATACACCGGCGGGCGATTTAATCCGGAGCCCAAACAGGTATTCGATTCAGGCGGACGGTCGCAGTCCTCTACTCTGCGGCTTTGGCCCATTCTGCTGGGCCTGGCGATTGCACTGAATCTGGCCGAACTGCTTATGCGGAAAGTTCCACGACAGTTTCAAGGTGGAATGTTTGGGGGAACAAATCGACCAGCGTGATCTTTTCGATGCGGTAGTTTTCGGCGATCAGTCCGTGTAAGTCGCGCGCCAGCGTGGCTGGATCGCAGGAAACGATGGTCAACCGCGGTGCCCGAATCCGCGCCAGTTCTCTGACAATTTGTTTGCCCAACCCGGTGCGCGGCGGATCGGCCAGGATAAAATCCGGCTTTTCTTCGAGCCCGGTCAAGTAATCTTCGGCGCTGGAGTTCACGGGTTCTTTCGCGAAATTGTGCGCGAGGTCGCGAAAGCTGCTGGCTCCCGATTCCACTGCGGTAACCTTCCCGAAGCGCTCGGCGAGCTTCACCGAGAAGAGTCCCACACCCGCGTAGAGCTCGACGGCCCATGCGCCTTGGACTCCTTGGACCGCGCATTCAACTAGTCTGTCAATCAAGAATCGATTCACCTGAAAGAACGAGTTGCGGCTGACTTGGAATCCGTTGTACTCGATCGGCGTGGTTACTCCGAGCGATGCCAGTGCGTTCAGCGCGGACCGCGGAACACGATCCAGAACATTCACCTGTACATCTGTTTCATTGGTGAAAAGCTCCAAGGCTGTGCTGGCTTGGGGAGCATGGAGGGCGGCAACGATTTCATTGAGCTTCGGGGAAGCAATTGGACAATGATCGATCGCGCAAAGATCGCGTGAATGCTGGCTAAAATAGCCAACTGCCCCCTCTTGGATGTGCAACTGCACGCGATTGCGATACTGCCACGGCTCGCCGGAAATCGTTTCGATCTCGCCCGCGAATTCGATCTTGCCCACACGCTGCAATACCTCGCGCAGAATCGCGCGCTTCTGTTCAACCTGAAACGCGTAGTCCATGTGCTGATATTGGCAGCCGCCACAGCGCTGGAAATAGGGGCAGCCCGGCGTTACGCGTGAAGGCGACGGCTGCAGCACTTCGATCAATCGGCCACGCCACAAATCGTTCTTGGCCCGATCGATTTCAGCGCGCACTACTTCGCCCGGCAGCACGAACGGCGTGAGCACCACTTTGCCTTCCAGCCGCGCCAGGCCCTCGCCGCCGTAGACCAGCTTCTCGATCGTGAGTGTTTCTTGAGTGGGCAAGCGAAAGGGTACCATGGATGTTCACCCAAAAGATCAAACATGAAAGCACGCGTCTTCTCCGGCGTCCAGCCGACCGGCAATCTGCATATTGGAAATTACCTGGGAGCATTGAAGAACTGGGTTGAAATCCAAGGCAACTACGAAAGCATCTTCGGCATTGTCGATTTGCACGCCATCACCATTTATCAGGAGCCGGGTGAATTGCGGGCCAAGATCCTGGAAACAGCGGCGCTGTTTTTGGCGGCGGGCATCGATCCGAAGCAGTCGACCATCATGGTGCAATCTTCGGTGCCCGAGCACGCCGAACTCGCATGGATGCTGACTTGCGTCACACCGGTTGGCTGGTTGGAACGGATGACGCAATACAAAGCGAAGTCGCAGGAACAGGAAACCATCGGCGATGGCCTGCTCCAGTATCCGGTCTTGATGGCGGCCGACATTTTGCTTTACCAAGCCGCCGTCGTTCCTGTTGGTGAAGACCAAGCACAGCATCTTGAACTGGCCCGGGATATCGCGCAGCGGTTCAATTCCCTGTATGGCGACACATTCGTTATGCCAGGCACCAGTCTTCCACTCGCAGGCGCGCGAGTCATGGGATTGGACGATCCAACGAAGAAGATGAGCAAGTCGGCAGCTGGTTCCGGCCATGCCATCGCTTTGCTCGATGCTCCTGAGGTTGCACGAAAGAAAATTATGCGCGCAACGACGGATTCTCAGCCTGCCGTGGATTTTGAGAATCTCGGCGCGGGAGTTCTCAATCTGATCGACATCAGCAAAGGCTTCATGGGCTGGGGGCCGGAGCAGGCGCGCGCGGAGTTCAACGGTCTGCGTTATGGCGATCTGAAGAAAAAGGTGGCCGAAATTGTGGTGTCGCATCTGGAGCCTTTTCAGAAGCGTTACGCCGAGATCATGGACGAGCCGGGCTACTTGACCGGGATCTTGAAAGAAGGCGCGGAGCGAGTGTCGCCGATCGCAAAGTCCACCGTTCAATTGGTAAAAGAACGAATGGGCCTTTATTAGTGAAAATCGTGCGATGGCACGGCCTCCTCGGCCACGTGCAGCGGCTCGAAATGCTCGGCCCGCACGGTGTAGACGTTATCGATGTTTTGCATCTCGCCATCGATCACCAGATACGAATTGTTGAGGATGGTTTTGCGCTCGCGATCGAAGACGTCGGGCATCACTACGGCATTGGAGACGCCGGTTTCGTCTTCGATGCTCAGGAACAATAATCCTTTGGCGGTGCCGGGGCGCTGCCGGCAGATGATGCAGCCGGCTGTACGAACCTGGTGGCCGTTGCGCACGAACTTCAACTGAGCCGCGGGAGTGACGCCGAGCGCATCCATCTTCTCGCGATGAAACGCCATGGGGTGTTTGCCGATGGTTAGGTGAGTACCACGGAAATCCGAATTCAAGCGTTCACTGGCGCTCATCGCTGCGAGCGGCGTGCTATTGGCTATTGGCTGTTGGCTATTGGCGAACAGTGGACCAGTGGGACGTAATGCGAGTTCGGAATCCCAGAGCGCGGCGCGGCGATGCGTTGGAGAATCAGTGATGAAATTGAGCGCGCCGATTTCGCTCAACTTGCGCAGCTCGTCTTTGCGAAGCTCTGGAACGCGATCCACTAAATCCTGGATGCTCGCAAACGGCGCTTGCGCGCGAGCCATTAGGATCGCTTGTGCTGCTTGCGCGCGCAGTCCTTTGACGTAATTGAGCCCCAAGCGGACGCGCCGCTCTCCATTTTCCTCTTCGATGGTGCACAACCAATCCGAGCGTGTGACATCGATGGGATTGAAATGCAGGCCATGGCGCTGCGCGTCCTTCACCAATGTTGCCGGCGCGTAGAAACCCATCGGTTGATTGTTCAAAATCGCTGCGGTGAACGCGGCCAGATAACGGCATTTCAAGAACGCGCTGGCATAGGCGATCAGGGCGAAGCTCGCGGCGTGCGATTCGGGAAAGCCATAGAGCGCGAACGCGGTGATGGATTGGACGATCATGTCCTGCTGCTTGCCGACGATACCGTTGCTGGTCATGCCTGTGCGCAGGCGCGTCTCGATATCGCGCATGCGTTTTTCGGAACGCTTGAATCCCATGGCGCGGCGCAACTCTTCGGCTTCGCCGCCAGTGAATCCGGCTACGATCATCGCCATGCGGAGCAACTGCTCTTGAAATAGAGGCACTCCTAATGTCCGGCGCAGCACGGGTTCGAGCGATGGATGCAGGCATTCGGCTGGCTCGCGACCCTGACGACGGCGCAGAAACGGATTCAGCATTTGTCCAACAATCGGTCCCGGCCGGATGATGGCCACCTGCACCACGATGTCGTAGAAATGCTCAGGCCGAAGGCGCGGCAGGCACGACATCTGCGCGCGGCTCTCTACCTGGAACAATCCGATGGTGTCAGCGTTTTGCAGCGCTTGATAAACCAGCGGGTCGTCTTGCGGCAGATGCGCCAGGTCCACTTCTTCGGCGTACGCGGTGCGAATGAGCTGGATGGATTCTTCAAGCACGGCCATCATGCCGAGGCCCAGCAGATCCACTTTGACGATTCCCATGTCGGCGCAATCTTCCTTGTCCCACTGAATGACGACGCGGCCGGGCATGGTGGCTGGTTCTAAGGGAACGACGGAATCAAGCTGGCCCTGGCAAATCACCATGCCTCCGGAGTGCTGGCCCAGGTGGCGCGGCAGATCCTGGATGGTCATGTAGAGATCCAGGAATTTTCCAATCAGCGGATGTTTTTGCGGCGAGAAACCGGCTTCTGTGAACTGGCGCTCGGCGGTTTCTTTTGGGTCGGTCCAGCCCCATGACGGAACCAGTGCCGAGATACGTGCGAGATCGGTTTCCGGAAAACCCAAAACCTTGCCGATGTCACGCACAGCGGACCGGCCGCGATAGGTGATGACGTTAGCGGTCATGGCGGCGCCGAGCTTGCCATAGCGCTCGTAGACGTATTGGATGGCGCGCTCGCGCTGATCGCCGCTCGGAAGATCGAGATCTATATCCGGCCATTCGCCGCGCTCTTCAGAGAGAAAGCGCTCGAAGAGCAGTTCCATTTCGACCGGATCGATGGCCGTGATGCCGAGCGAGTAGCAGACCGCGCTATTGGCGGCCGATCCGCGGCCTTGCACCAAAATGTTTTGGCGGCGGCAGAAATCGACAATGTCCCAAACGATCAGGAAATAGCCGGCGAGGTCGAGCTTTTCGATAAGCGCGAGTTCGCGATCGATCTGATGACGCGCGCGGCGGCGCAGATCCACGGACTTCGAATGATAGCGATTCATCGCGCCTTCTTCGACGCGCTTTCGGAGAAACGAATTCATGCATTCACCAGGCGGCACGGGGTAACGAGGAAATTGATAGCCCAAATCGGCGAGCGTGAATTGTAGGCGATCGGAAAGCTCGCGAGAGTTGGCGATGGCCTCAGGCAGGTCGGCAAAGAGCCGCGACATTTCTTGCGCGTTCTTCAGATGCCGCTCGGAGTTGATGGAGAGCAAGCGGCCGGCCTCGTGGATGGTGGTCTTGTGGCGGACGCAGGTGAGGACGTCGAGTGCTTCGCGGGAATCGGGCGTAGCGTGGCTGACGCCGTTGGTCGCGATGAGCGGGAGCTGGTGTGTGCGAGCGAAATCGATGAGTGCCTGATTGCACGCTTCTTCGGCGCGATTGTAATGGCGCTGGAGTTCGACAAAAACAGTTTTATGACCGAATGCATCGAGGAAGCGGGCATCGGGACGCGAGGCGAGGCAGACCAGGCCTTGAGAAAACTCGGCGAATTCTTCGGGAGCGGCCGCGCCCTCTCCTTTTTTCGCGCGCATTTTCATTCTGGTGATCAGCCGGCAGAGGTTCTGGTAGCCAGTGCGATTTTCGGCCAGCAGCGGGTAGCGGTGACCGTCGGTGCAGGTGATTTCGGCGCCGATGTGCGCGCGGAGTCCGGCTTTTTTCGCGGCCATGTGGAAGCGGGCTGCGCCGGAGATGTTGTCGCGGTCGAGGATAGCGAGGGCGGGGAAGTCGAGCGCCTTTGCGCGGGCGACGAATTCCTCGGGGGCGGACGAGCTTTCGAGGAAGCTGAAGGCGGAGCGGGCATGCAATTCGACGTACTCGCTAGTCATAACTGCCTTCGATGAACCAGTGTTGCGATGGCTCGCAGTAGATGCGATAGAGCGCACCATCGCTGAGCGCGATGTCCCATTCGTCGCGATTCCATGCGGTGGATGTCCACCAATCGCCCGAAGTTCGCCAAGGCCCGGCGGCGTTGAGGACCTTTCCTTGAATGCCAGGCGCGGAGAGGCGCACAGGGCGGTTGTGGATGAGATCGATCTTTGCATGGAGTGGCGGATTGAAATGGCGGAACGATTGGCTATTAGCTATTGGCTTTTGGCTATTGGCAATATGTGGCTGCGCTGCGACCAGTCGGAAAGGTTGGGGGTGATGCGTGTCCCGGAGTTGGGGAATGCCAACGTTGTGCTCGCCGACGATGCCTCGGATGCGGGCGAGCGTCAGTTCGAGTTTGTCGGGCGCGGGCGTGACAGGCAGAAATATTCCGGTTTGGACGGTGCGCGGATGCGCGGGTTTGAGCGAGACCGCAAGCGCGATGGTGGGCGCCGATGGCGGATGCGCTTCGAGATCCATTTGCAGAAGCTTCAACAGAGCCTTGCTTTCGCGCATGGGGACGGGGAGATGGAGGGTCCGAACGTGTTCTGGATGGTCTTCGAGTTCGAGGCGGACGGTCACTTCGTTAGCGGCCATGGCGTTTGAGAGTAGGCGCGAGCATTGATCGTTGAGCAGACGAGCGATTAGAAATAGAAGCGGCTCGAGCAGGCTGATGGGGTGATCCAGCTCGATGCGGTCTTGGTAGGTGGTCTCGGGCTGAAAGATTTTGAGCGGACGATGGATGGCGCCGCGAGCGAGTTGCTGGAGGTAAACGCCATGCGGTCCGAAGCGTTCGGCGAGGCCGTTTTCAGGCAACTCGGCGAGTTGTTCGAGCGTGTAGATGCCCCAGCTTTCGAAGACTTGCGACATCTCTTCGGTGAGCGGGAGCGCGGAGATGTCGAGATTGTTGAGATCGGGCGCTACGGTTACGCCGGGGAAATTGCGCGCGGCGAGAAGGGCGGCATCGGCGGTTTCGGCGACGGCAACGTTGATGCTAGCGCCCGCACGCTGTGAGATGGCTTGGGCGATCTGGCGCGGTGAGCCGTGGAGACGCTGGAGTCCATCGATGCGGAAGAGGACGGCGTCTGGCGCGGCTTGTTCGAATGATGGCGAAAAGGCGGCAGCGATTTCAGGCAGGCCGCTCGAAGGGCCGTGAATGCAGGCGAACATGGTCATCCGAGCGCCCTTGCTTTAATTTGTGCCGATGCCGCTCGCACGGGTTTGCGAGATGCGGCTTCGATTTCGACTTCACGGAGGAGCGAGAAGCCGGGCGCGCCGGTCCAGACGGTTTTCGCGCGATCGAGGTCGAGTATCAATGTCGCGCAGGATTTGGCGATGGGGTGCTGTTCGATGAGCGTGAGGATGGTCGGGGTGTTTTCGATGGCGCGGCGGAAGCGATACCAATACGAGATCGGGATGCGGTTCCAGACGCGCGCGGGGACCTGGCAGAGGTCGAGGACGATGACGCCGAATCCGCCCGCGTGGAGCAGGGAATCGGTGGCTTTGAGCGCGTGACCGGCGTTGTGGCCGCAACGGATCCAGACGAGCTGCGAAAGAGCGACGCCGGCTGCGGCGGCCGATACGGGGTCGAAGGAATCGTCGGTGTCGACGTAGGCGCAGATTTCCTGCTGGGCGGTGGAGGCGGCGAGCAGCGAATGGACGAGCGTGGTGCGGCCGGAGCTTTCGGGGCCGAGGATTTCCGAGATGGCGCCGCGCGGGAAGCCCTGAGTTTGACCCTGGGTGAGGAGGGCATCGAGCGCGTCGAGGCCGGTAGGGAGGCATTCCCGGGGTTGGGTGTCCGGGCGGAGTCCGAGCGTAGTGACGCGAGCGGCGTTTGGGTTCATGCAATTTCGCCTTTTCTTCGCCATTCATATTTTGGTCGGAAAGGATGGGGTTGTCAAGAGTACGGGGGCGCTCGCATTCGCTCGCGCGGGGTTGGCGATTGGGGGTTGGCGGCCAGGCTTTGACGTTAAAGATTGTAGCGCTGGAACTTTATGATAGCCGTGCTAAATTGCCGAAAGAGACTGATCGAACGTCACCTACCAGAGAGTTCGAATCGGATACTGCGAAACTAGCTCATCCGGCGTCAGCACGGCACAACCGTTCACTACGGCTTGGCAGATCAACATCCTGTCAAAAGGATCACGGTGAAGCCTGGGGATTTTGGGCAGGTATAGAACTTCTTCCTCCGTCAACGGAAGAGCCGCGATTCCGTGAGCCTCTCGTTGCGATGGAATGAAGTCGATGGGCGGCGCCGGCAACCGAAGCGTGCCTAGCGAATACTTGACAGCGATCTCCCATGTGGAGACAGCGCTCAAGAACACTTCATTGGCAGGATCGCTGAACCATTGTGCCGCTGGTTTCGAGAGCCGTGAGGAACCGGTGACGATCCAGAGAAACGTGCAGGTGTCGAGGAGCAGTTTCACGGCTTGCCTTCAAAGGCATCGAGCAGTTCGTCCGGCAATGGCTTGAAGAATGACTTGGTGATTTTGACCTTGTTCTTTGCGAGGCCGATCGGGCGCTTCGTTTTTCTCGCCTGGGCTACAGGGCGAATTTCAGCTATCGGCGTATTTCGTTTGCACAGGAGGATAGTTTCTCCTTCCGACAGCCGATCCAGGTATTTCGAAAGATGGGTTTTGGCTTGGTGCACATTCAGCCGGATCATAGTTCATTATTGAACTAAGGTGTGAACTAAGTCAAAAAGAGGCCAGCGATCAGTTCAACGGGTTGGGCAGCTTGCGGGCGTTCACATCGGACGCGGAAACGATCTGTCGGTTGTGTTTTGACTGTCACTGAACCGATGAAGAGCAGAAGAAGCAGCCAAATTGGTTTTGTTCATCGTTGTACTACCTCATCGGCGGCACGAACGGTAAATGCCGGGCGAAGAGCCAGCACAGGAAAAAGACGATCGGGGCCTGCACGATGAGTTGGAGCAAGCCGTAGCCGACGAGGTCGCGGGCGCGGAGGCGCAGGATGCCGAGCAGCGGGAGCATGAAGAACGGGTTGATCAGATTGGGCAGCGCTTCGGCTGAGTTATAGATCTGCACCACCCAACCGAGGTTCACGTGATGGTCGATGGCGGCTTGCAGAACATAGGGCGCCTCGATGATCCACTTGCTGCCGCCGGAAGGAATGAAGACGCCGAGCGCGGCGGAATAGAGCGCGACGAGCAAGGCGAAAGTATCGTGCGTGCTGATGGACGTCAGAAGGCGGGCGGCTTTGTCGGAGAGTCCGGTGCCGACGATCATGCCGAAGATCATCGCGTACAAAGGAAACTGGATGATGACGCCGGCGGTGCTGGGAACGCATTCCACCACTGCGCGCAGGAAGCGCTTGGGACGCCACTGCAGCAGCAGGCCGGCGGTGAGAAAGATCAGATTGAAGGTATTCAGATCGAGCGCCGCAAGCGCGCCTTGCGGCGAGCTGCGGAAGACATCCACCAGGTACACGCAGAGCAGCGCCGCGACCAGTATGGTCAGGAGCGGGCTGTATTCGAGCCATTCGCCGGGCTTGGTTCTAGGCTCGAGATCGAGCTGGAACGGCTCCCACCGGAGTCCATAAGATTCCGCGGTTCGAGCTTGCGCTGCCGACGGCGTGGATAGATACGCGACCGACACGCCGGTCACGATGAGCACGGCCGTCATCAACAAGCTGGGCCAAAGGAAGATGGTGCTGGTGAGCGGAATCAGTCCGCTGATGGCGAGCAGCTTGGGCGGGATCGCGCTTTTGGTGGCCATCAACATGGCTGCCGAGGAGGAGAGGCCGAGAGCCCACACGGTGGCTCCGCCGACGTAAGCGGCCGCGCCGGCAGCGCGATAATCCAGGCCTTGGATGCGTTGCGTGAGTTGACGAGCCAGCAGACCGCTGATGATCGGGCTCATGCCCCAGGAAAGCAGCGCGGTCAGCTCGGAGAAAATTGCGATCAAAGCGATAGCCTGCCGCGGGCTTTTAGGAATATCGCCGAGCTTTTGCATGACGCGCTGTACGAGCGGGGTGGAGGCGACCACATAGCCGCCAATGATGATCATCACCATTTGCATCGTGAACGGAATGAGCGACCAAAAGCCTTTGCCGCCCTGGAGGGCCAAGTCGGCGGGCTTTTCGCCAGCGGCGACTCCGATCAGAAAAACAGCGACGATGCCGGTGAGGGCGAAGACCAGAGGATCGGGGAACCAGCGCTCACTCCAGTTGGAGAGCGCGACTCCGATGCGGGCAGGAAGGCGCTCGCTGGCGCTCGTGCGAAATTGGCTTGAGGGCTCACGTTCGCTCGCCGGGATTGGGGGTTGGGGATTTGGAGTTCGCGGCATTAGCGCTTCGACATGAGCTGGGCAGCGAGACGGGTGCTCTGTTCAAGATAGTATGCCAGTTCCGAGTTCACGCTGGAGAGCGACCGCAATTGTTTCGGGAGTTCGCGCGGTTCCGGATAGGCCCGACGGCCGCCTTTCAGGAAGGAGCGAAGGGTGCGCGTGAGTTGCCGTTCCAGCACTGTGGCCGAGAGAGGCGGCGGGATACGGGCGCGATGCAGCGTTTCAGAAGCCACCTGGAGCAAGGCAAACAACAAGCTGCCGGTGCAGGTGAGCGCGGCCAGGTAAAACGGCTTGAGAGGCCGCTCGATGGCCACCACGCGGCGCTCGCGATACTCCACCAGGCTTCTGGAATGGCGAATGGCGATGGGATCGCCTTCCACCAGATAGCGTTCGTCGTCAAAGCCGGGGATGGGGCCGATGGATCCGATGGAGGCTCCGAGCGCGGCAAGCCTTTGGAGCTCACCGCTGTCCAACCAAGTGCTGCACAGAACCACGGCTTTTCCTGGCCAGGAGATTTCGCTGGATACCATTTCAGAGACCACTTGCGAAATGGCTTCCTCCGGCACGCAAACCAGAATGAGGTCGCAATCGTCAAATTCCGCGTAATCCTTAACAGGACGGCCGGCCTGCAGCATATTGGCAATGCGGCTGGCTACGCGATAAGTGGCCGACTTCACGGGACCCAGGCGCTCGGGAAGAAACCAGAAGCGCGTGAGAGGAGAGTCGGTGAGGCTACCCGCGCCGATCAGGCCCACCGACTGGGCTTTCTTCATGAATTTCGAGCGATTTTAGCACTTTTATGCGGTCGCGAAGTTGAGCGGCCTTTTCAAACTCAAATCTTTTTGCGGCATCTCGCATACTTTCCTCCAGTTCAGCGACGAATTTATCCCGCTGTTCGCGAGTCCATTCTTCGGCCGGGTCTTCAGGCTCCACCGGGATGGTTACGTAATCGCCTTCGGCAATCGCGACCAGGCTCATGTCAATGGGCTTGATGATGGACTGCGGCGTAATGTTGTTCTGCTCGTTGTATTGCTCCTGGATGGCGCGGCGGCGGTTGGTCTCGTCGATGGCGCGGCGCATACTGTCGGTATAGACGTCGGCGTACAGCACGGCGCGGCCGTTCAGATGGCGCGCGGCGCGGCCCATGGTCTGGATGAGCGATCCGGTGGAGCGCAAGAAACCTTCTTTATCGGCGTCCAGAATGGCAACCAGCGATACCTCGGGCAGATCCAAGCCCTCGCGCAACAGATTGATGCCGACGATCACGTCCAGTTCGCCGCGGCGCAGATCGCGCAGGATTTTCATCCGATCCAACGCCCCGATCTCGGAATGCAGGTAGGCGCACTTAACGCCGACTTCGGTGTAGTACTCGGAAAGGTCCTCAGCCATTCGCTTGGTCAAAGTGGTGACGAGAACGCGCTCGTTCAGCTCCACGCGGCGGCGGATTTCATGCAGCAAGTCGTCCACCTGGCCTTTGATGGGACGCACGTCGATTTGGGGATCGACGAGCCCGGTGGGGCGGATGATCTGCTCCACCACAACGCCCGCCGACTTGGTGAGCTCATACGGACCGGGGGTCGCGGAGACATAGAGCACCTGGTTGACGCGATTCTCGAACTCCTCAAAAGTGAGCGGACGGTTGTCCATGGCGCTGGGCAGGCGAAAGCCATAATTCACCAGCACCTGTTTGCGCGAGCGGTCGCCATGGTACATGCCCTGGAGTTGCGGGATGGTCTGGTGGCTCTCGTCGATGAAGAGCAGGTGATCGTTGGGCAGGTAATCGAGCAAGGTGGGCGGGGCTTCGCCCGGCAGGCGCCCGGAAAAATGCCGCGAGTAATTTTCGATGCCATGGCAATAGCCGATCTGGCGGATCATTTCAAGATCGAACATGGTGCGCTGCTCAAGGCGCTGGGCTTCGACTAGTTTGCCGCCTTTTTCGAGCTCTTTCTTCCACCATTCGAGTTCCACCTCGATGCTGCGCAGCGCGCTGTCGCGGCTTTCGGGCGTCATCACATAATGCGTCTTGGGATAGATGGGCAGGCGCAGATAGGTCTGGCGGACCTGGCCGAGCATCGGATCGATCTGGCTCAAGGTGTCGACTTCGTCGCCCCACAATTCGATGCGATAGGCGTAGTCGTCGTAAGTGGGGAAGACTTCGATGACGTCGCCGCGCACGCGAAACGTTCCTCGCGTGAAGTTGTGATCGTTGCGCTCGTAAAGAATTTCGACCAAGCGCGAGAGGATCTGCTGGCGCGAGATCTTCTGGCCTTTTTCGAGCATCAGGAGCATGCCGTAATACGCCTCAGGCGAGCCGAGGCCGTAAATGCAACTGACGCTGGCGACGATGACGCAATCGCGGCGCTCGAACAGCGATCGAGTGGCGGAGAGGCGGAGCTTGTCGAGCTCGTCGTTGATGGTGGCTTCTTTTTCGATGTAGATGTCGCCGGAAGGCATGTAGGCTTCCGGCTGATAGTAGTCGTAATAGCTGACGAAATATTCGACAGCGTTGCCAGGGAAGAACGTCCGGAACTCGTGATAAAGCTGCGCGGCGAGTGTTTTGTTGTGGGCGAGGACGAGCGCGGGGCGGCCCGTCTTTTCGATCAACTGGGCCATGGTGTAGGTTTTGCCGGAGCCGGTGACGCCGAGCAGCGTTTGATGTTTTTCGCCGTCGAGGAGGCCGCGGAAGAGTTGATCGATGGCGGCGGCCTGATCGCCGCGCGGGCGATAATCTACGCCCAGGTGAAAACTCATGACTATAGGATAAACGGTGAAGGGGGGTGCGACGCCCGGGTTGCGAATTGGCTGTTGGCTGTTCGCTGTTGGCGGGAGCAGGCAGCTACTGCTTTTCGGATTCCTTCTGGGGTTTGAAGTCGGTGGCGAGGCGCTGGGCCTCGGTGACTTGGGCAGGCTTCAGCTTCTTGGCGATCAGGTCGCGCTGCGTCACGCATCCGGCGTTGCCCTTGGCGGCGCAAAGGTTGAGCCACTTGTACGCCTGGATGTAATCGCGCTTGACGCCTTGTCCGGAGCCGTACATGGCGCCCAAATTGTGCTGGGCCTGCGTGTAGTCCTGCTCAGCCGCTCGCCGGAACCAATTGGCGGCTTCGGCGGTGCTTTGCGGAACGCCATGGCCGTCCAAGTAAAGGAGGCCCATGTTGTATTGCGCTTCGGCGCTGCCCTGTTCGGCCAGCGGACGCCACTCCTTGGCGGCTCCGACGTAGTCGCCCTTTTGATAAGCGTCGAGGCCAGCCTGGAAGTCGGCCATCGCGGGAAAAGCGGCGATGAACGCGGTGAACGCCAACAGAGCCGTGAAGAGCGGCAATTTTCGCATGCAGACACTCCTATCCGTATTATTGAAGCACATGAGGGCGATATTGTTACCTGCAGTTATTTTGCCCAAGCGGTGACATCGGGGAGGGCCGTGCGATCGTGCTGGCGTGCTTCGGACACGGAGATCCACAAAGTAAGCCGGAGTTGGGACGCTTCGTCCAAGGTCAGGTAACCGTGAGCGGCGAGTTGCGAGGCCAGGATCGCATAGCGCTGGCGCTGCTCGGCGATGAAAGCGCGCACGGAGGTCTCAAAGGCCTGCTCGCCGGTAAAGGTAACGTCGGGCGCTTCCGTGGCGAGGATGGGCAATCGCGGTGGCGAGGTGTCCAGATATGTTGCCAGGAATTCCGCGGCAGTAATGCACGAATTGTCGTGGCTGTTCTCGTTCGAAAAATCGAAGCCATGATCGATATAGCTTCGATCGACGGTGCGAATGAATGAGCCTGGGCCAAATCGATAAGAACCGGTTTCGGGCCAGCCATCGCGCTGCGGATCGGTCATTCTGTATGAGTCGCCCGACCAAGCGCCTCCTGTATTGCGCGGCCGATCGGGATTGACGACATAGAGCGTCGCGTGTTGGCAGAACTCCTTCATGGCCGTCTTCGCAAAGCCGGGGACGCGCTTGGGGGTCAGCAGATTACCGATGGCAATGAAAGCTTCGCGGTTGTGCGGGCGATCGAGGAGCTTCAAGAGCAGCGGGGTCGCGTCTTCCGCGGATCGGGAGGCGAGGATGAAGACGTCGGTGGGGAAGCGATCGATCAGCGGTTCCAGATCGGCGAGAGGAACTTGGGCGTCCAGTTGAATGAGAGCGTCGAGAACAGCGAACTTGGCGGCGTCGGCATCGCTCGATGAATCAGGCGATTCGAGGATGCGCACCAGATCGGGGATACGGGAAGTAAGACGCTGCTCCAGTATCGAATGCGCGGTCCAGGCTTGTTCGCGCGGCGCGGGGTCGGTCTGCGCGAGGAGAACGCCGGCGACGAAATAGAGCGCAGCCAGCCGCATTGATTTTATGGTGACACACGATTAGGGAGCCAATAGGAAGCGCTTGGATTCTTCCAGGAAAATGTCCAGCCGATCGTGATGCACCCAGTGACCGGCGCCATCCACCTTCAACACTTGCCGATTGCGAATGACCGAGCCGCGATCTTCGGTGTCGGGATCGGGCATCCAGCTTTCGCGGCCCCACACCAACAGAACTGGACAAGCGATTTCGGCGTAGACTGCGAGTTGGTCGCCGATGTTGTGCCCGTAGGGCGGGAGGCAACGCACGTAGTTATCGAACTTCCAGGTCAGTGAGCCATCGGCGTTCCAGTTGGTTCCATGCACGGTGAGGTGACGCGCCACCTCTTCGGACAGATGCGGATTCGCCTCCTTCATTCGCGCCGCAGCGGCTTCCAGGTTCGGATAATGATGGGGCTCGCGTTGTTCCAGTTTTCGCACGTTCGCGATCCAGGCGCGCATGCGTTCGGGGGCGGGATTGTGAACGCGGTGCGAGGCGGGGAGTCCCAGGCCTTCGATGGCGATGAGACTGCGGACGCGATCGGGATACAGCCCGGCGTAGAGCAGGGTGAGGATGCCACCGAGGGAGTGCCCGATCAAATGCACCGGACCACCGCCGAGCACATCCACCAGGGTGGCGAGGTCGAGAACATATTCGGCGATGCTGTACATGGCCCCGGGCGCCCAGGCGCTGTTGCCGTGCCCGCGCAGATCCATCGCGTAGACGTGAAAATGCTCGCGCAGAGAGCGCGCCACCCAATCCCAGTTGCGGGCGTGATCCAGGCCGCCATGCACCAAAAGCAGCGGTGGCAGGGTGTCTTGCCCCCAGTCCCAGAATTGCAATTTCAGGCGATCGGAGTAGTAGTAGTGGGAGACGGGTTCCAAGAACTCATTTTAGGCGTTCACACGAGTGTGAACGCGGCACGCAGGAGTGCGCGCGCCACACCGTAGGGTTACTGCCGGCCCATCAGGGTTTGATCGCGGACTTCGGCGTGGTGGCGGACATCGATCCCCTTGACCAGGAACAGCACATCCTCGGCGATGTTGGTAGCGTGGTCGGCGATGCGCTCCAGGTTGTGAGCGATAAACATGAGGTCGACTGCGCGGGGAATGGTGGTGCTCTGTTCCTGCATGAAGGCGACGAGTTCCTTGTAGACGGCGTCGCGCAGGCGATCCACTTCGTCGTCCGAGAGCAGGACGCTGCGGGCGAGATCTTCATCGCGCTTGACCAGGGCGTCCAGGCTCTTGCGCACCATCTCTTCGGCCAGGGTGGCCATTTGAGGAATGTCGATCAGCGGTTTCACGGGCGGCTCGCGCATCAGGGACAGCGCGCGCTGGGTGATGTTGACGGCGAGATCCCCCATGCGCTCCAGGTCGCCATTAATCTTGATGACGGCCGTGAGAAAGCGCATATCGCGGGCCATCGGTTGATAAAGGGCCAGCAGGCGCGTGGCGTATTCATCTATCTCGATGTCCTTTTCGTTGATGAGCGCCTCTTTCCACAGGACCTCTTTAGCGGCTTGTTCGTCGCGGTTCACCAGCGCGGACACGCTTTGATGGATTGCGGATTCCACTAAGCCGGCCATCTCCAGCAGACGGCTCTGCATCTCGTCGAGTTCTTCTCTGAAGTGGATCAAAGGTTGCTCCTGAGTCAACATTATCGCCTCCTTGTTACCTTATCGGCGGCGACTGCTGCGTTGGCGAACCGAACGGATCATCCGAACCGTCCAGTGATGTAATCTTCCGTTTCTCTTTTTGAAGGGCGCTTGAAAATAATTTCGGTCTTATCGAATTCGATCAGGTTGCCGAGCAGAAAGAAGCCGGTGAACTCGGCTACGCGCGCGGCCTGCTGCATGTTATGAGTGACGATGACTTGAGTGCACTGGTCCTTGAGAGTAAACAGCAAATCCTCGATCTTGGAGGTGGCAATGGGGTCGAGCGCGGAGCAGGGTTCGTCGAGCAGCAAAACTTCCGGATCCACGGCCAGAGCGCGCGCAATGCACAAGCGCTGCTGTTGGCCGCCGGAGAGCCCATAAGCCGATTGATGCAGCTTGTCCTTCACTTCGTCCCACAGCGCGGCCCGCTTGAGGCTGTGCTCCACAATATCGTTGAGGGACCGGCCGGCCTTCAGCCCGTTGACCTTCACGCCATAGGCGATATTGTCGAAGATCGACTTGGGGAACGGGTTGGGGCGTTGAAACACCATGCCCACGCGGCGGCGCAGCTTGGTCACGTCTACTTCAAGGACATTCTGGCCGTCCAGCAACACGTGGCCTTCGTAGCGAGCGCCCTTGACGGTTTCATTGATACGGTTGAGCGTGCGCAGGAAGGTGGACTTGCCGCAGCCGGAAGGACCAATGAGGGCGGTGATCTTTTTTTCGGGGACCTCCAGGTTGATACCATGCAGCGCATGAAAAGCGCCATAGAAAAAATTCAGATTGACAGCCTGCAGCTTGGGGCGGGCCGATACTTCCGGCCGGACCTCAGGGGGCGCGGAAGGCGGGGCGGTGATGTCACTCATTTTTGCGGACTCCGGCGTGGCTGCCATATTCTTAGGTTACTACCCCCTCTGAGCGGACGCTCCACGAGACAGCACCCAACGAGATGCGATATTAGCGATCAAGACCAGCGTCAGAAGAACCAGGCCGGCGGCCCAGGCCTCGCGATGCCAATCGTCATAGGCCGACTCGGCAAGATAGTAGATCATGAAGGGCAGCGAAGCGGTGGGCTCGCCCAGCTTGGTGGCCCAATATTGATTGTTAAAACTCGTGAACAACAGGGGCGCGGTCTCTCCGGCAACGCGCGCCACGCCCAGGATCATGCCCGTGAGGATGCCTTGTCTGGCGGCAGGGACCACCACGCTCATAACGGTGCGGGTTTTGCTGGCGCCGAGGGCGAGCGACCCTTCACGGAGCGAATTAGGCACGGCCCGGAGGAACTGCTCGGTGGCGCGCAGACCGATGGGGATCATCATCAGGCTTAAGGCGAATCCTCCGGCCCAGGCGGAGAAGTGATGCATGGGGACGACAATCACGGTCCAGGCGAAAATTCCGATGACGATGGAAGGCACGCCGTTTAATAGGTCCGCCGTGTAACGTACCATCATCGCAAATGTTTTGCCGCCGAACTCGGCCAAGTAGATACCGCCCAGGAACCCGACTGGAATTCCGATAACGGCCGCGATCAGGATCAACACGCCGCTGCCAACAATGGCGTTGGCCAAGCCTCCGCCGGTTTCGCCCGCGGCCAACGGCAGCTTGGTGAAGAAGTTCCAATTCAGCGATCGCCAGCCATTGTAAATCAGAAAACCCAGGACCAAGAACAGCACGGATGTGGTCAACACGGTGCAAACACCCGTGAGGGTCAGCATGATGTTACTCACGATATTGCGCCGTCTCAACCGATCCATTAGTCCTGTCTAGATCCTTTCCGGGTGGTGGCGATGATTAACAATTGGGCGGCGGCATTGAGGACCATGGTGAGCGCGAACAGAACCAGTCCGAGCTCCACCAGCGCGCTGAGAAAAATATCGCCGGTGGCTTCGGTGAAATTATTGGCGATCATGGCGGCGATGGTGTAACCGGGCGAGAGGAGAGACGTGTGGATGCCGGTGTCATTGCCGATGACCATTGTAACGGCCATGGTTTCTCCCAGAGCGCGGGCCAAGGCGAGGAAGATGGATCCCAGGATTCCGAGGCGGGCGAAAGGAACGACGACTTGCCAAGTGGATTCCCACTTGGTGGCCCCGAGAGCGAGCGCGGCTTCGCGTTGTTCGCGAGGCACGGCCAGCAATGCTTCCCGCGAGATCGAAATGACAAAGGGAAACGTCATGGTGGCTAAGGCTATACTCGCTGTGAGGTAGCCGAGGCCATATGCCGGTCCCTGGAACCACGGCAGAAAGCCGAGCGTGTTCTTTAGAAACGGCTCGACGTATTCACGCATGAGCGGGACCAGTGTAAATATCGCCAATAAGCCGAGAATCACACTCGGGACGGCGGCCAGCAACTCCACCAGGAAGGTGCAAGCGTTGGAAAGGGTTGGTGGCGCGAGCTCGGCAAGGAAGATGGCGGCGCCCACTCCCAGCGGAACGGAAATCAGGAGCGCTATGAATGATGTCAGCACCGTTCCATAGATGAAGGGCAGTGCGCCGAATTGGTCGGTATTGGGGTCCCACGTTCTACCAGTGATGAAGCCGAAGCCAAACTTCGCTCTGGAGGGGCCCGAGTGGACCCAGAGTTCATACACCAGGAACACGGTGACCAGCAACACGCTGGCCGCAAAGAGCAGCGTGACGAGGTGTGTGACCTGGTCCCCGTCACGCAAAAGCTTTGCGAGTTTCCGCGGATACGATTCCGGAGGCGCGGTGACTACGGCTGTTGCCATGCTTGGACTTCTTACTTTATCAAACCGATCTGCTTTTGCTCCTTGGCGACCACGGATTTGGGCAGCGGCGCGTAATCCATTCCCTGCGCGTCAGCCTGTCCGGTGGTCATCATCCACTGCAAGAAGTCTGTGATCGATTTTTTCTTGGTAGCGTTGTCAATCTTGTCCGGGATGAGGAGCCAAGTGAAACTGGAAACCGGGTAGGCGTTCTTGCCGGGAGCGTTGGTGATGGAGACGCGGAAGTCAGCCGGCATGTCCTTTGCGGCTCCAGCGGCAGCTTCGGTCACGGTGTTGAAATCCGCCTTCACGAAAGTTCCGGCCATATTCTTCACGGAACCGTACTCCATTTTATTCTGCGCCGCGTAGAACAGTTCGACATAGCCGATCGAATACGGCGTTTGCTTGACCAGTCCCGCGACGCCTTCATTGCCTTTGCCACCGAGGCCGACCGGCCAACTCACCGAGGTATTGGCGGCGCCTACTTTCGATTTCCACTCGGGGCTGATCTTAGCGAGATAGTCGGTCCAGACGAAGGTGGTGCCGCTGCCGTCGGAACGGTGGATCACCGTGATGTCTTGGTTGGGAAGCTTCACGCCCGGATTGTCCTTCGCGATCGCCGGGTCGTTCCACTTCTTGATGGTTCCGAGATAGATGCCGGCCAAGGTGGGGCCGGAAAACTTCAAATCGGCCAGGCCTGGAAGGTTGTAGGTTGGAACCAAGCCGCCGAGCACAGTCGGGAAATGCAGCACCTTGAATTTGGTGATCTTCGACATTTGCTCGTCAGTCATGGGCATGTCGGAGGCGCCGAAGTCGACCGTGCTCTCGGTGAGCTGCCGAATTCCTCCGCCGGAACCGATGGACTGGTAGTTGATCTGGATGTCGGGATGCGCCTTATGAAATTCCTCAAACCACTTTTGATAAATGGCGGCAGGGAAGGTGGCCCCCGCCGCGTTGATGGTTTCCGCTTGGGCTAAGGTCGGGGCCGCCACCGAAGCAACGACCGTCAACAACGTGATGCAAAGCATCTGTCTCGGCATTTTCGAGTCCTTTCATTGATGGGGCGGCTCGCTCGCCACCCCTCATGCTATTTGACGCGCTAGAAACTTGGCATGCTGCCGGGCAGCGTATACCGGACGTCGAAGTAGATGGTGTTGTCGTGAGTTTGATCCGGGCCGGTGCCGATGTACCACGGATTGCGGGTCAGATATTCATATTGATAGATCAGGTTGATGGCGCCATAGCGCGGATTGGCCCACACAGTCTGGTTCATGCCGAATGTGATCTCCTGAATGGCTTTGTTCTGGCTGTTCGACGAGCCGGTGTAACCGTAACCAACCAACGCAGGAGTCTTGCCGGTGGTGTCAACCACCACATTCTTGCTAATGTAGATGCCGCCGTAATAACCAAACAGCAGGAATTTACCCGCTCGAGCTTCGAAGCCATCCACGGTGCCGCCGGCATGCAGCGGGCTCAAGCTCCCATTGGAGTTCACGACCACGTCTGGAGCTTGCCCGAAGAGGTAACGCCCCTCGCCATCGCTCCAAAAGTTGGTTGTGATCAGCCGGAAACCCTTGAAGATTTCACCGTTCAATCCAACCAGGATGCCGCCGCCCTCCGTGGTGTTATAGGTGGCATTCGTCAGGCCGGTCGGATTCACGGTTCTGAAGGTGCTCACGATTCCACCGACTTCCGCGTGAAAACGCGAACTGGGATCGAATGCGATCTTGGTGATGAAGTCCGGCGTGAGCTGCGGCGCCGCATTCACCAGGTTGCCTCCATCCAGCTGAGTGCCGGACAGTCCGGTTAAAGCGGACGGCAAAACGATCGAGGAGCCACCGCCGGAACCGCCGATGTACTGGTCGGGGTTCTCCACCGAGAAGCCCCACGTTACCGTGTCGCCGAAGTGATAAAGGACTCGCATACCGGGCTGGCGGCTCCACGTCAAGCCCGCCATGTAGTTCACGTCCATGACTTGTGAGTAGAAGAGGTCGCCCGGCAGCGGGGAGATTCCCTTGCGATTCGGCGTGAGCATGCTCCAGCTTTGGCCGGCCAGAAACTCCCAGCCGCCTTTCCTTGCGTCCACCCAGTAGAGGCGCAGCCGGGGAACAAAAGCGCCATTGGTAACGGTGATGGCGTTTGATCCGCTGGTGCCCAAGAAGTCGAACTCGTTATAGCCGATAAAGTGTGTCCCCTTCCAATCGCCGTCCACGCGGAACCCGATGCGACTGTTCTGGGGGCTGAAGCGGCTTTCGGAGAGCTTTCCATTGACAACGTTGTTGTAGGGAATGCTGCCGAAATTGCTTCCAATGCCTGAAGCCGCGTTCTTGTCACGCCATACGAACGTCGCGTCCAAAAATCCGACGGGCACGATGCAGACGTTGCCGAACCGCAAATACGGCGGCACGGAATTGGTGTCGAGGCCCGCCTCACACGGGTTGCCGCCACCGGCGGGTGCTTGCCCCTGACTCACCACGGGTGCAACGACAGGCGCAACCGGTGGAATGATTGGCGTCGTGCTGGCTACATCGCCGAGCGCTTTGTTGCGCGGCAAGGCGAAAGTGTCCTGGCTGTCGCGCGCCGGGGCGGCGCTCACGGACTTTTGCAGCAGCTTCTTTTGTTCATCCATGGCGGCCTTGAGCGCGTCAATTTCCTTCTGCTGCTCGGCTAACTGCGCCTTTAAGGTGGCCACATCGTTTTCGTTAGTTTGCGCGGCCGGCGCGGAAGTTTGGCCGAACGCCGTCTCGACAGACACGGCAGCGGCAAACAGCATCGCGGCGCACAGGGTCACACTTCCCAGGGTTTTAGCTTTCATCACTCTCCATCCCACGTTGGGTTTTTTAAAGATTTCCTCTAAAGCGTGGCGGTGAACCTTATCGACCGCCTTATCGGAGGATAGTCGCGCCGCGTTATCGATAAATGACGATTGAGTTAATATCGTGTTACAGTCGCGAGGACGTTACAGAGAAGGTTAGGCGGTTGGAAGCTCGATGGTAAATTCCGAACCTTCGCCTAGACGGCTGTGGACCTGGACGGTTCCGCCCATCTGTTCGACAGCGTGTTTGACGATCGACAGGCCCAGGCCCGTACCGCCCATGGCACGCGAGCGTGCCTTGTCGGCGCGATAGAACCGCTCGAAAATGCGCGGCAGGTCTTCAGAGGGAATCCCGATGCCGGTGTCGCCGATCAGGATGCTCACCTTGCCCTCGTTGCCTCGCATCTCCACCTGCACTTCTCCGTTGGGACGATTGAATTTCACGGCGTTGTCCAGGAGGTTCACGAAAACCTGTTCCAGGCGGAGTTCGTGGCCGATTACTTTAAAGTCGTCCAGCTTTTCACAGAGCAGGCGGACGCCCTGAACGCGCGCGGCCGATTCCACGGTGCGCAGAGCGGATTCGAGCGCGGCGCGGATGGAGACCGGTTGCGCCGGAACGGTGAGAGCGTTGGATTCAAGTTCGGAAAGCGACAGCAGATCGGACGCGATGTTGGTGAGCCGGGTGGCCTGCGCCAGAATAACTTCAACAAACTTGCGGTTGTTGTCCGGGTCCTCCAGCGCGCCATCGAGCAGGGTTTCTGCATAGCCGCGGATGGCCGCGAGCGGAGTGCGCAATTCATGGGAGACGTTGGCGACGAAATCCCTGCGGACGCGCTCCAGCCGCTCGAGTTGTGTGACGTCGTGCAAGATCGCGAGGGCGCCCCGGGTGGCGGGCGCTCCCAGGGGCCCGGCCAGTATTTCGAAGGAACGCGCTCCGGCGCCGGGCAACGTCAAGCGCTGTTCGACGCGCTCACCGGTGGAGATCACGCTGGTCATGATCTCGCGCAATCCAGGGTCGCGCACCAGTTCGAGCAGCAGGATGCCGGGCAGCACCGGGAAGCGGGCGTTCACGTTGCGCGCGAACGAATAATTGCAAAACGTAACGCGCAGGTCCTTGTCCACGGCGAGGACGCCTTCCACCATGCTGGCCAGGATGGCCTCGCGGCGCGCGCCTTCCAGTTTCAGACTTTCGACCAACTCCCGGATACGCGGCGCGGTACGCTGCAGTGATCGCGCCAACAGGCCCAGATCGTCGTCGCCGGCGGGCAGGGGCTGATCGAAGACCGGTGGATCGAGCAAGCGTTCGGCGTAAGCGCGGATTTGCGATACGCGGCGGGAGAAGGATCGCGTGAAGATAAATGCCAGCAGGCCGGCCAGGACCAACACCGCGAGCGTAACCGCCAACAGTGGCCGCCACAGCTCGGCGCTATGCCGCGCCACGTACAGATCCATGCCGAGCAGTGAAGCGGCCAGCAGCGCGAAGCCGCTCCAAAGGAATCTGCGAATAATACGGCCGCTCACTGATCTGGTGCCAGTATACTCGTTCTTGATGACTCAGCCCACGCCGGCAGTGGCGATCTCGCGAATTCGCCGCCGGCTTCTGCAGTGGTATCAGAAGCACAAGCGCGATTTGCCGTGGCGGCGCACCCAAGATCCTTATCGGATATGGATCTCCGAGATCATGCTGCAGCAGACTCGCGTGGCGGCGGTGATCCCTTATTACGATCGCTTCCTGTCGTTGTTTCCCGATGTCGCCACCTTAGCGGCGGCGCCCGAGCAAGAGCTTCTCGCCGCTTGGGCCGGACTCGGATATTACTCGCGTGCACGCAACTTACAAAAGGCCGCTCGCGCCATTGTCGCGCTGCCGAGCTTTCCAGGCGATTATGCGGCGCTGCGCGAGTTACCGGGGGTCGGCGATTACACGGCCGCGGCGGTGGCCAGCATCGCATTCGGGACGCCGCATCCAGCGTTGGATGGAAATGTTCTGCGTGTCTTGAGCCGACTGGTGGCGGAAAAAGGCGACATCAAAACGCAGGCGGTGCGAAGCAGTCTGGGAGCGTTCGCCGAGACATTGCTGGATCGCGCGCGTCCCGGCGAGTTCAATCAAGCGCTGATGGAGTTGGGCGCTACTATTTGTACGCCTCAGCGGCCGCTGTGCCGGGAGTGTCCCATTCGCTTGGATTGCCAGGGCCGGCAGCAGGGCCTTGAAAATCAGTTGCCGCTGAGGGGCGCGCGCCCGGCCACAAGCCGGCATGAGCTGCACTTACTCGTCATCGAGAAAAAAGGGGACAAAATCCTACTAAGGCAGCGAACAGCCGAGAGCAAGCGGCTGGCAGGATTCTGGGAACTCCCCGAGCGCGAGCTGGTACCTGGCGCGACGGTTCATAATGCCCTGGGCGCATTTCGTCATAGCATCGTCCACACCACTTACTTTGTACAGGTCTATCGGGCCTCCATCCGGCGCCGTCCGGACGGGTTTCAGTGGTTGGCCAAGGGAAAACTCGAGGGTTTGCCTCTAAGTACCACGGCCAAGAAAGCGTTAGCGCGACTTTCGGAATAGTAAGTGGCCTTACCACGGGAACCTAAGTAACAACCTGAGGTAACTATTTGTGCAACCGACGATCTTATTTGTAATGACTCGCCTTGCATCTGTCACTCTATTGCTGCTGATGCCGGCGGCGGTTTTCGCCGAGACCATCAGTCCCAGCATCGGGTATACGGGCGCGCCGGCCGATCACAACGGCCAGAACTGCAGCGCTTGTCATACCGGCAACCCCCTGAACGATTCGTCCGGATCCCTGCAAGTGATGGTGAGCGACTATACCGCTTACAGCACGCAATTAATCCGCATTCTGATCCAGAATGCCAATGCCGAGCGGTTCGGATTTCAGATAACGATCAGAGCCTTGGACACCCCTTCGGCCTCCGCTGGGACGTTCTCGCTGGCTACGCCTCCTGGGCCGGTGCAGATTGTTTGCGACGATGGGACGCAATACGGATCCACAAGCGGGTGCACCAACACGCCGCTGCGGCTTTTCGCCGAGCATCACAACGCGCCGGGCGGGGCTGCGACCAAGCCCTTCGAATTCGATGTGAACTGGACGCCGCCAGCCGAAGAGGTCGGCAGGATCGCAGTATACGTAGCGGCGGTGGCCGCGAACGGCGACAACACACCGCTGGGCGATTACGTGTACACCTCTGTCACGATCCTGAATAATGTGGGCGCCTGCGATGATACCGACGTGCCCGCAATTACCACCGTGGTAAACGGAGCCAGCTTTCAGTCGCAAGTTTCCTCGCTGGCCATGGTGACGCTGAACGGATCGAATTTTCACTTGTCCGGTTTTCCACGCACAGCCGGCCCGGGAGACTATGTCGGGAATGCATATCCGACTGAGCTAGGATGCATATCGATTCAGGCAGGGGGGCCTGATTTAGCGAATCCGGTGCTTTTGCCGATCGCCTACGTGGATACCTATCAGATCAACGCGCAAATGCCCGAATTCATGGGGGCGGGACCGTTGACGCTGTCGGTGATCGCGAACCCTGGCGAGCCCAATCAGCTCAAAAGTCCGGTAGCGACGCTCAGTTCGATCCCTCCGTTCGCGCCGGCATTTTTCTTGCTCCCGAAGTCGACGAGTATCGCGGCCGAAGAAGCAGAAACGGGAGCGATTGTGGCCGACGCCAGCGTCGTGCCAGGGGCATCGCCCGCCAAACCGGGCGATATCGTTGCGCTGTTTGGGACCGGGTTTGGAGACACGAACCCGTTGGTCGCGGCGGGACAGATGGCTAGCGGGGTGGCTAGGTTGACAAATTCAATCACGGTCACGATCGGCGGGACCACGCTCGATGCATCCGACGTTCTCTATGCCGGCCTTTCACCGGGATCGATCAGCGGACTCTATCAAATCAATGTGCGAATTCCCTCCACGGCGCCCAGCGGCGACGTTCCGGTGACGATCTCGATCGGCGGCATCGAAACGCAATCTGGCGCTACGATTCCCATCCAGTAGAGCGCGCTGAACGAAACGGCAATCCGGTGTACCATAGCAATTTAGCCCAAAGCAATTTAGCTTAAGATACGATCGCGTGTCATGCCGCCTAGTTCCATAGACGATCTGTTTGAGGTTCTCAAGCCGGCGAGCAAAGATTGGATGCTCGCCCAATCGATTGATCCCAGCCGGTTGCCGGCACACATCGCAATCATCATGGACGGCAACGGCCGCTGGGCACGCAGACGCAATCTGCCGCGCGTGGCGGGACACAAAGCCGGCATGGACCCGGTCCGGAGCACGATCGAGACCTGCACGCGGTTGGGGATCCGGGCGCTGACCCTCTACGCGTTCTCGGCGGAAAACTGGAAGCGGCCTCGCGCCGAAGTGGATATGCTCTGGAGATTGCTGCGCCTTTATATAAGCCGCGAACTTCCGGATCTGCTGCGCAACGGGATTCGATTCTCTTGCATGGGCCGCATGGATGAGCTTCCGGCGCCGGTGCGGCAGGAGCTCGAAACCGCCATCCAGGCCACCGCGCATAACACCGGAATGCGGCTGAACGTCGCCATCAATTACAGTGGGCGGGCGGAACTGGTGGACGCACTCAATTCGATCCTGGAAGAGGCGCGCCTCGCCGGACGGCTGCGCGAATTGCGCATCGATGAGCAGGCCATCGCGTCGCGGCTTTACACGGCGGGCCTTCCGGATCCCGATCTTCTGATCCGGACCTCGGGTGAAATGCGAATCAGCAACTTTCTGCTTTGGCAGATCGCCTACGCGGAGCTATACGTCACCGAAACGTTGTGGCCCGACTTCGGGCGCGCCGATCTGCTCGACGCCATTCTGGAATACCAGAAGCGCGACCGGCGTTTCGGCGGTCTCGGCCCCGGGGTCGCCGAGAACGAGTGGGTTGAAATGGTCGGCTCGCTGGCGCCCGGCTCGCTGGGATAATGAAGCGCATCGTCACTGCGCTTCTCCTGATCCCGTTTTTCTGCTACATCGTGCTGTGGGCTCCGCCGTGGGCATTCCTGGTGACGGTGTCGGCCGTGGCGCTGCTGTGCTTCTACGAGTACAGCCAACTCGCGGCGCTGCATGGGATCGCAAAGCCGAACGTGTTTGGGTATGCGGCGGGGCTGCTGTTGTTGCTGCTGCCCGGCCAATATGGCGCGCTTTTTGTCCTGATTACGATTCTGGCGATGTCGCTGGCGCTGCGATCGCGCGAAATGTCGCACGCACTGCCGGACGCGGCGGCGTTGCTGCTAGGTGTCGCCTACATTTTTGGGTCGTTGCGATGCGCGGTCGAGTTGCGCGTTATCAGCGCATATTGGCTGTTCTTTGCTTTGTCGCTCAACTGGGCGGGCGACATTGCGGCTCTCTATGTGGGACGGATGTTTGGGCGGCACAAACTGGCGCCGGAAGTGAGCCCTGGGAAGTCGTGGGAAGGTTCTATCGGTTCCGCCGTCGCGTCGGTGATCTACGGCGCGATCTTCTTTCGATGGCTGTTGCCGGCGGCGCCTCTGGCCCCAGCTTTGGCATTGACGGTGATTGCGAACGTCGCGGGTCAATTGGGCGACCTGTGCGAATCGGCGATCAAGCGCGGCGCGGGAGTGAAGGATAGCGGAAATTTGCTGCCGGGCCACGGCGGGTGGCTGGACCGTGTGGATAGCAGTTTGTTCGCGCTGCCGGTGGTTTATATTGTGGTCAGCAATCTGGGGTGGTGACTGCGTGAACGATCGCGTTTTCGATGAAGGGCGTGGCGAAAGCGGAAAAATCGTGGGCGTCGCTGTCGGCAAAAGCGCGGGCTGCGTTTAGCAGTGCGTCGTTTCCCTGCATGATCAAGTCCAAAATGTGAATGCGGTCGCTGGGATATTTTCTTGCGATCGCGACCACTAACGGAGCGACCCTTTCCATCAGCTCCTTCGTCGACCAGATCCGCTTGTTCGTCCTTGGCACGGATTATGCCGGACGCATTCCCTCTCTTGCTCGGGAGTCAGCGGCCGAACGTTCGAAATTTCGCGCAGATAAACGTTGACCGGATCGTCACTGTAATCGAAATCTTCGTTCATGCCGGACTACTTCCCGCGATAGAACACGTGCCACACTCGGCCCTTCTGGCTGTCGGTAATGTATAGCGAACCGTCGGGAGCTTGCGCCACTCCGTCGGGGCGGGCCACTGCATCGCCGGGATTCATGAGTGGCGACTTGCCCGTAAAACCACTCGCGAATACCTCGAAGTCGCCTGACGGCTTTCCGCCCGAGAACGGCTGGAAGGTCACGTTATAGCCGGCTTGCGGCAACGGCGCGCGATTCCAGGAGCCATGGAAAGCGATGAATGCACCGCCGTCATACTTCTTCGGAAATTGCTTGCCGGAATAAAACATGATGTCCACCGGCGCCCAATGGGCCGGGAAGGCAGCCACAGGGGGCGTGAACGAACCGCAGCGATCCGAGGTCTTGCCGTCCCCGCCGTATTCGGGATTGGTGAAGAACTTCTTCTGGCCGTAATCATAAAAGCAAAATGGCCAGCCGAAGTTGGAACCCTGCACGGCGCGGTACAACGGCTCGGCGGGACGATCGGCGTTCTCCTGCGCGGTGAACGTGCCGGGCCACAACACGTCGAGCTGGTCGCGATTGTTCATCGCGATGTAAAGTGCGCCATCGTGCCAGGCGATGGCCGGCATCTGACGCAGGCCGGTGGCGAAGCGCACGCCGTCGTTCTGTGTTTGTCCGAGTTTGTTCTCATCGAACTTCCAGATGCCGCCATGTTTTTCGAGGATCGGGCAGGGATCTTGCCCTGGAGATTTCGGCGTTCGATCCTTGGTCTGGCAGGCATTGGAGGGTGCGCCGACATTGACGTATAGCGAGCCTTTGCCATCGAAGGCAATGCCCTTGTCGCCGTGCTGAGCCACTCCTTCCAGGCCCATGACAACCACTTCGGGCGGCCCCGCGGGCTTCAATTGGCCAGGCGTCATCTTATAGCGTTCGACTAAATTCATCTTGGCGACGTACAGATAACCGTTGCGGAGCGCAATGCCGGTGCTGCTGCCTTCGCCAAAAGATTCTTTCATGTCGAAGTGTCCGTCACCCTTGGTGTCGCGCAACGCGACGACGCCTCCGCTGGCCGTCCTCGAGTTTTGGAGCGCGACATAAACATCGCCGTTGGGAGCGACCACGAGATGCCGCGCCGCGCCGAGGCCGTCCACGGCGACCAGCGCGCAAAAGCCGGTGGGCAAGGTAATGCCGCCGTTATCGGCGTCGCAAGCGGGCGGAGTGGCGGCCGCCGCGATCGATCCCGCAAATAGCGCCGTAAGCGCGATGCAATTCAGACGTTTCATCAGAAACATTCTCCCATATCAGTGATAGTGGAAAAGCCGCGTAGAATGGTGTCCAGCGTGAAAAATGGAATTGGGTTGATTCTCTTCTTGGCGGGCGCGATGCTGGCGCAGCAAGCGGCCTCGGTGTGGGACGGTGTGTATACGGCGGAGCAAGCGGACCGCGGAAAAGCGGCCTACGCCAAGGAATGCGCCTCCTGCCATGGCTCAGCCCTGGATGGCAGCGGAGCCGCGCCGCCGCTCGCGGGCGCCGGCTTCCAGAGCAACTGGAACGGACAAAGCGCCGGCGATCTCTTCGACAAGGTGCAGGCCACCATGCCCGCCGATAAACCGGGAAGCTTGAGCCGGGAACAAACCGCTGATATTCTCGCGTTCTTGTTCACGTCCAATAGCTTTCCCCCAGGGCAGAAGGAACTGCCCAGCGATGCCGCGGCGCTCGGGAAGATTCGTTTTGAAGCTGCTAAGCCGAAATGACGGTTAGCCAAACGTAAAGGCAAACGCTTGCGCGCCGGGATCGAGAAACTCGATCTCAAAAGTGCGGTCGTCAATGGCGCCCTTCTGGCGAATGAGTTGGTAGAGACGGTGGTCGGTGATTTTTCCCTCGCCCGCCGCGTCAGTATCTACGCCGTGATTCGGCCCTGGCGCTTTACCGTCGAGCGTGACCCGGAAACGCACCGGCCGTCCGTTTGCCGCGGGCCCCAGCACCAAATGCAGATCTCGCGCGTGGAACCGGTAGGCGATTCGGCCGCGCATCGAGTCGAGAATCGCAACTTGCGGGTGATCGGTCCAATTGCCCCCGAAGCCCCACTGGTTGAGCTCCAGATGCTTGGGCAGCGAGTAGACATGCGCAGTCTCCTGCTTCAATCCACCTGGCGACAGGAAGCTATCGGCGCGCTCGTAACCGACATAGGTCTCGGGCGACTCGACGTCGTTATCCGGCGGCGCTTCGGCACCCGTAGCGGAAACCTTCACCAGTCCGGTAACGGCTAACTGCCCGTCGCGCTCCTTCAACAGATCCTGGATCTGCTGCTCGGTTTCGTCGTATTTTCCTTCGCCGAAGTGATGGTGCCGAATGTGGCCGGTGGCGTCCACCAGATAGTCGGCCGGCCAAAAGGAATTGCTGAACGCTTTCCAAATCTTGTAATCGTTGTCGAGCGCGACCGGGTAGGTGATTTTCAATTCACTAACCGCGCGCTTGACGTTGTTCAGATCTTTCTCGAAGGCGAACTCCGGCGTATGCACTCCGATGACGACCAGGCCGGTGTTTTTGTACTTCTCGGCCCAGGCTTCAACGTACGGTATGGAGCGCAGGCAATTGATGCAGGAGTAAGTCCAAAAATCGACCAGGACGACGTGGCCCTTGAGTTGATCGCGATTCAAGGGCGGGGAATTGAGCCATGCAACGGCGCCGGAAAGATCGGGCAGCGTCTGGGGCCCGGTCGCCGCGCCCGCTGCTGACGAGGACATTATCATCATCATTCCGCCTGGCTTGTTCTGACCGTCTTTGGCCTGATCGTTTGGTGGCTGCGGGGCGGCATGCAGGCGATCGATGAGCGATTGCTCTAATCCGGACGTGCTCGCGAGCGAGACCTGCGTCAACACACCGCGATCCAGGCCCAACGCAATGGCCGCCACTCCGGCTAACACCGCGACGCCCAAGGCGCTGCGTATCCAAGCTTCGGCTTTCAAGGAACGTTTGAGCGCGGCGAACACTTGTCCACCCGCCAACACCGCCACGGCTAAGGAGACCGCCGCACCCGCCGCGTAAGCCAGTAGCAAGAAGGCGCTGTGTTGGTTCGCGCCTTGGAGTGCCGCTCCGGTCAGGATCAGTCCGAGAATCGGTCCCGCGCAGGGAGCCCACAGCAAGCCCGTGGCGACACCCAGCAACAAAGAACGAGACCAGCTTGAATGGGAGGCGTCGGTGGATGGTTGCGAGATGCGGCTGCCGAGCCGGACGAAAGGCCGCGAAAGCCAATCGGCTAGCGCGGGCCAAAGCAGAGTCAAACCGAAGATTGCCAGGACCACGAGTGCGGCCCAGCGGCCGTACTGATTGGCGCGCACCACCCATGCGCCGCCTACTGTAGCGACCGCTGCAAATCCCGCGAATGTGATCGCCATGCCGGCCAGCAGCGGGAGCCCGCTCTTGCGGAAGGGCTGGTCGGCTTTGGCGAACACAAAGGGAAGGACCGGCAAAATACAAGGGCTGATAATGGTGAGGATGCCGCCCAGAAAAGCCACAAGGAGTAGTATCATAATGATCGCGGGTTACCGGTGTCGCGTATGAGTGACGGAGTCTAGTATACACGGCATGCGAGAGGACTCGATTTCTCGTGGAGAGGCCATGAAACGACTCAACTGCTTACAGTATATGTTCGGCGCGACCGTACTGGCGGCGGGACTTTCCGCCGCACCAGCCATTACCGAGATCACGCTTCCCGGTACGCTGGTGTTTCCAGAGAGCATTACCTCCACCGCGGACGGGACCTTGATCTCCGGAAGTCTGGGACACGGGAACGTGCTACGGATCGCGCCGGGGAAAACCGAGGCCGAGGAGTGGATCAAGCCTGGCACGGGCGGGCTGAATGGCGTGCTCGGCGTCTTCGCCGACGAAAAGGGCAAAAAGTTGTGGGTTTGTTCCAACAATCTGGACGGCAAGGGCGAGGCGACCTCGGTGATGACCTTCGATCTGAAAACCGGCGCGCCCCAAAATACCTATCTGTTGCCGGGCCAAGGACCGTTGTGCAACGACATCGCGGTGGCGCCGGATGGAACCGCTTACGTCTCCGATACGCGGCAGGGCAGCATCGTAATGCTGAAGAGGGGAGCGAAGGCGCTGGAGGTGGCAGCCAAGGATCCGCTTCTGGCCGGCGCCGACGGCCTGGCTTTTGGCGATAAGACCACGTTGTATGTGAACAGCGTCACCGCCGGCAAAATCGTACGGCTGACGCTCGGCCCGGATGGAAAATCGACGGCGGTTGTCGACCTGAAGCTGTCGCGGCCGTTGGATCGGCCCGACGGAATGCGAGCGATCGGCAAGCAGCGGCTGTTGCTGGCGGAGAACTCCGGCAAAATGGACATCGTGACCTTCGGCGGCGATAAAATGGAAGAAGCCAGGGTCACAACCATCAAAGAGGGCCTGGAAAGCACGCCCGGCGTGACCGCGACGCGCGGGATGGCATGGATCGTCGAGGGGAAATTGAATTATCGAAACGATCCGAGTATGAAGGGCAAAGACCCCGGACAGTTCAAAGTGTACGCGGTGCCGCTGCCCAAGCAGTAGTAGACGAAAGGAGAACCTTGACATGTTAAAACAAATCGCTAGTTGGTTTGCAATCGCCGGTTTTACTTTGAGCGCGGCCTCTCTGCCGGGTCCGGCCGTCGATGAACCTCACTCCCAGAACAAGACTGAAACCGTCGTTCTTGCCGGTGGATGTTTCTGGGGTGTGGAGGCGGTGTTTGACGATGTCAAAGGCGTCACGGCCGCGGTGGCTGGCTATGCGGGTGGAAGCAAGGCCAACGCGCACTACGAAATCGTGAGCACGGGTACGACCGGCCATGCCGAGTCCGTTCAGGTCACCTTCGATCCATCGCAGATTTCGTTCGGTAAATTGCTCGAAATCTACTTTTCAGTGGTTCACGATCCGACGGAGCTAAATCGTCAAGGGCCCGATGACGGGACTCAGTACCGCTCGGAAATTTTCTACACCAGCGAGGAGCAGAAGCGCGTGGCCGAGGCGTACATCCAGCAACTGGGCGCCGCGAAAGCTTTCCGTAGGCCGATCGTGACGAAGGTGGCTCCGCTCCAGGCCTTTTATCGTGCCGAAGAATATCATCAGCACTACGTCCAGCACAATCCCAACCAGCCTTACGTCGCCTACAACGACGTTCCGAAAGTGGCGAACCTGCACAAGCAGTATCCAGAACTGGTAAAAGGAGGCAAATAGTAATGCAGCGGAGACTGTTTCTAAAGGCTCTTGGTTGCGCCGTCCCGGCCGCGGCGGTGGTGGGGCGTTTGTCGGCGGCCAGTTCGGGCAAAAAGCAAACCGTGCGAATTGTCGAGTTCGACGCCTCAGGCGTACGCACGGGCGTCGTCGAGGTCGAAAAAATCGAGAAGCCCGACGCCGAATGGAGAAAGCAACTAACCTCGGAGCAGTACGAAATCACACGCCAGGCGGGAACCGAGGTCCCGGGTACGGGCAAATACGCCAACAATCACGCCGATGGCTTGTATCACTGCATCTGCTGCAACACGGTTCTCTTCGACTCCAAAACCAAGTTTGAATCGGGCACCGGCTGGCCCAGCTTCTGGCAGCCCATCGCGAAGGAAAACGTCAAGACGCAAACGGACAACTCGCACGGGATGACACGAGATGAGGTACAGTGCGGCCGCTGCGACGCGCACCTGGGACATGTTTTTGACGATGGTCCGCCGCCCACTCATTTGCGTTACTGCATGAACTCAGCGGCTCTGAATTTCTTTGCGCGCGGGAAGCAACAGGCCAGCTAGAACGGGCCATTCTGGTCTGGGGGGCTGACGCACGACGGCGCCAGCCCATGGGATGTTAACCGATCTGCTACTGGTGAACCACTACGGTCTTTACTTCGGTGTATTGATTCAAGCCGTATTCACCTAGCTCGCGCCCGATACCCGATTGTTTGAAGCCGCCGAACGGCGCGGCCGTGTCCAGCACGTTGTAGCAGTTCACCCATACCGTGCCGGCCCGGACATTATTGGCGATGGCGAGCGCCTTGCTGACGTCCTTGGTCCAGACGCCGGCGGCCAAACCATATACGGTCTTATTCGCGCGATCGATCACTTCGTCCAGGTTCTTGAAGCGAATGATGCTCATCACCGGTCCAAAGATCTCTTCCTTCGCGATCGTCATGTTGTCTTGAACGTCGGAGAAGACCGTCGGCTCGATGAAGTAACCTTTCTCACCCACGCGTCCTCCGCCAGTGGTCATCTTGGCGCCTTCCTTCTGGCCCTTCTCGATATAGCCCAGCACCTTGTCAAATTGGGTCTGGTCCACCTGGGGCCCCTGCTCGGTACTCGCCTTGAAAGGATCGCCCACCGTGCGCTTCCGTGCCCGCGCCGTACTGCTTTCCACGAACTGGTCGTAGATCTTCTCTTCGACAAACACGCGCGAGCCGGCACAGCACACCTGGCCTTGATTGAAAAACAATCCCATGTGGGAGCCTTCGATGGCCTGATCCATGTCCGCGTCGGCAAAGATGATGTTGGGACTCTTGCCGCCAAGTTCCAGAGAGACGCGCTTCAAGTTGGATCGTCCCGCCGCTTCCAGGATGAGATGGCCCACTTCGGTGGAACCGGTGAAAGCAACTTTGTCGATGTCCATGTGGTTCGCGATGGCGGCGCCGGCTGTCGGGCCGTAGCCGGGAAGAATGTTGACCACGCCTTCCGGGAAACCGGCTTCCAGAATCAGTTCGCCGATGCGTAGCGCCGACAGCGGAGTCTGCTCGGCGGGTTTCAGTACGCAAGTGTTGCCGGTCGCGAGCGCGGGCGCCAGCTTCCAGGCTTGCATCAGCATGGGGAAATTCCAGGGAATGATCTGGCCGCAAACGCCAATCGCCTCGTGCCGGGTGTAACAGAAGAACGGGCCGTCGATGGGGATGGTCTTGCCCATCACCTTGTCCGCCCAGCCGGCATAATAGCGATAGCAAGCGGCGGTGGCCGCAACGTCAACCGCTTTGGCCACGGCCAGCGGCTTGCCATTATCGAGAGATTCCAGCCGCGCTAGCTCGTCGGCGTTCTTTTCGATGAGATCGGCCAGACGGTTTAGCAACCGCGTCCGCTCCACGCCGTTGGTCTTCCGCCACGGACCATGATCGAAGGCGGCGCGCGCGGCCTTTACCGCGATGTTTACGTCCGCCGCGTCAGCCTCCGCCACTTGGCAGATCTCTTCGCCGGTGGTCGGATTGACGGTGGCGAAAGTTTTGCCGGATTGGCTATTCACCCACCGATTATTAATAAGAAGTTTCGTCGCGGGCAATGCGACTTGAGTTTCAGACGGGGAAGCTAATACAGATGCCATGAGTGTTTGCTCCTTTGCACGGGCCGGCCTGCCGTCTCATGTAGGCGATGAGAGACCGTGTCCGCTGAGTAGACAATATCATGTTTTCGCGCACGCCGATGAGCCCCGCGGCGTGTGTTACCGTGTCAGCAGAGATGCTCACAGCGGATTTTCCCGATCCCGCCATCGACACAAAGGACGCCGGCGCCGCCAAGCAGACCGCGGTGCTGGCCGGCGGTTGTTTCTGGTGCACCGAGGCGGTTTTCCAGCAGATTGAGGGAGTGGAGAAGGTGGTCTCGGGATACTCGGGCGGCGAGTCCCGTACCGCCAATTACGACGCCGTGTGCACGGGCAGAACCGGACACGCCGAGGCGATCGAGATCACGTTCGATCCCCGCAAAATCTCCTACGGTCAGCTTTTGAAAATCTTCTTCAGCGTGGCGCACGATCCCACGCAGCTCAACCGGCAGGGGAACGATCGTGGAACCCAGTATCGGTCGGCCATTTTCTATTCCGATCCCGAACAAAAGCGCGTTGCCGAGGCGTACATCCAGCAGCTGGACGCAGCCAAGGTTTTCCGGTCCCCCATCGCCACGGTGGTTACGCCGCTCGAGGCCTTCTATCCGGCCGAAGGATACCATCAGAACTATTGCAGCCTGAATCCGCAAAATCCGTACGTGGCGGCCGTGGCCGAACCGAAGGTCGAAAAGGCCCGCAAGCAGTTCGCCGACCTCGTTAAGAAATAGCCGCCCCGCGGCATTCTCGCAACTCGCGCTGGATCACGAGTGCCGCCGGCCAGTCGCCATCCTGGACGGAATTTGACTGGCGCTCGTCGCTGTCGCGACAGGCGGTGGAAGGACAGTACCCCTAAACCGAGCCGCGACCGTAAGGGAGCGGTCTTTGTTCCTAGTGGATGGTCCGCGTCTTGCGATTCATATAATCCATCAGCAAATACTGCCCCAGATTATACGGCGTCGTGAAATATGCCTTGCCACGGCACAACTCGGTCACCTTCTGCACAAAGTTGACCAGCCCGAAATCGCTCGCGAGCATAAAAGTATTGATGAGAATGCCTTGCTTCTTGCAGCGGCCCACTTCTTCGAGCGTGCGGCTGATCACCAGCGGATCCAGGCCGAAGGCGTTGCGGTACATGCGTCCGTCTTCGAGCGTTAGCGCCGAAGGCTTGCCATCGGTGATCATGATGATCTGCTTCATGTCCTTCTTCTCCTGGTTGAGCAGACGCTGCGCCAGGATCAGGCCATCGCGCGTGTTGGTGTAATACGGGCCTACTTGCACTCGAGCCAGGTCCGATAGCCGCAACTCCTCGGCGGAGTCGTGGAACAGCACGCAGCGCAGGCTGTCGCCCGGATACTGCGTGCGAATCAGGTGCGCCAGGGCGAGCGCGACTTTCTTGGCGGGCGTGAACCGATCCTCGCCGTAAAGAATCATGCTGTGGCTGCAATCCAGCATGAGCACGGTGGCGCAGGAGCTTTGATATTCCGACTGGTGCACGTGCAGGTCGGAATATTCCAGGTTGAGCGGAACCTTCAGGCCCTCGCGCTGGATGGCCGAGAACAAAGTTTGAGAGATGTCCAGGTTCAGCGTGTCGCCGAATTCATAGGCTTTCGCCGCGCCGCTGGTTTCGACGCCGGTGGCGAGATCGCGCGTATCGTGCGCGCCGAAGCTGGATTTCCCGAGCGAGCCGAGAAGATCCTTCAGCGTCTTGAAGCCCAAAAAGTCGATGGATTTGTCCGTGATCTTCACATCCACCTTGCGATCCGCATTGCCCGTTGCGCCGGGACCGCTCTCGTTGGCCTGCTGCTGATCGGTGTTGATGTAGCCGTCGTCCACCAGCTTCTGAACCAGGCGATTCATCAATTCGTCGATCTGCTCGGGCGACATGTTTTCGAGAGCCTGCTGGATGCGCTGCGCTTGCTCGGGATCGAACGACTCACCTTGTTCGAGCGCGCGCTGGAGCGCGTTCTTCAAGTCTTCGAGCGTGTGCTGGTTCCACTCGCTGAAGCCCATGTACTGGTTCTGGAAGCCGCTTTCGAGAAAGAAATCCGAGAGCGCCTTCAGCAGATCCTCGGAGCTCAATCCGAAATCGTCGCCGGTGAACTTGGTGTAGTGAATCCACTTCATGGCTAATTAAACTGCTTTCGCGGCGGTCGCCGCCCTTCGTTCCCCTCAGGTGGTTCGCGCTTGCGCTCGCCGGCCGTGAATCCCACTTCTTCGTTGCGGCTGATGCGGCGATGCGCGTAGAGCCCTTCCAAAATGAACTCGGCCGCCGAGGCCTTGACAGCATCGGGATCGTTGTTGCCGACACCCAACGCGCCGGTCTTTTCCATCAGGCCCTGGATCTTGGCGAGTTGCTTGAGGACGTTCGACGAATTCACCGACTCATCCAGCTTGAGCGAACCGCCCAGCTCGAACCACTGCACGATCTGCGCCACGTTGACGCCTTCAAAATAGTTCGTGTACACCTTGCCGACGGCGGTCTTGATCAGTTCGCGCGCAATGTTGTCGCCGCCCTTCAGTTCGCCTTCGTATTCCAGTTCCAGCTTGCCCGTGATGGACGGCAGCGCGGCGTAGATGTCCAGCACGCGGGGCACGGCTAGATCCTCACCAGCCTTGAGCGCCCGCCGCTCGGCATTCGAGATCACGTTTTCGAGCGCTGAGATGGGCAAGCGTTGTGAGACACCCGAGCGCTTGTCGACGCGCTTGTCTTCGCGCGCCAGGAACGCAAGCTGCTCCACGATCTCCCGAATATAATTGGGAACTTCGAGCCGAATCGGCGAAGGCCGTTCCACCCAGGATTCCTGCTTGGTGATCGCGAGGCCTTGCTCCACCGTTATCGGATAATGCGTCCGAATCTCGCTGCCGATGCGGTCCTTCAGCGGAGTGATGATTTTGCCGCGCGCCGTGTAGTCCTCCGGATTGGCGGTGAACACCAACATGATGTCGAGAGGCAGGCGCACGGGATAGCCTTTGATCTGAACGTCGCCTTCCTGCATGATGTTGAACAAACCGACCTGGATCTTACCGGCCAGGTCCGGCAATTCGTTGATGGCGAAAATGCCGCGATTGGCGCGCGGCACCAGGCCGTAGTGCACGGTCATCTCACTCGACAGTTCGTGCCCGCCGCGGGCGGCCTTGATGGGATCGATATCGCCGATCATGTCGGCAATGGTGACGTCCGGGGTCGCGAGCTTTTCCACGTAGCGCCGGTCGCGGTCCAGCCACGCGATGTGAGTCTTGTCGCCTTGCTCGGCGACCAGGTTGCGGCAGCGGCTGCAGATGGGATGAAACGGATTGTCGCGGATTTCGCAACCGGCCACGTAAGGAAGATGTTCATCAAGGAGTCCGGTGAGCATGCGGATGATGCGCGTCTTGGCCTGGCCGCGCAAGCCCAGCAGGATGAAGTTGTGCCGCGATAGCACGGCGTTGACGATCTGCGGGACCACGGTATCGTCGTAGCCCACCACGCCCGGGAACAGGTCCTCACCGCGCTGTAGCTTGCAGATCAGGTTCTCACGCAGTTCGCTTTTGACGGTGCGCTCACCCAGATGCCGCTCGCCAAATTTGCTGCTTTTCAGGGCTCCGAGAATAGAAGGTAATTCAGGCATAACAAGAAGTAGCTATCCGGATTCTAGCAGTAAACGTTCGCTGGGTAGTGGACGTGGCAAGTGCGATCTACTTACTTAAGGAACCCATTCGCCCTGCGCAAAGATGCGGCCGTGGATGCGTCGCAAGAAGGCCCGCAGGATCGGAGCCGGTGCGTTTCCGCCATCTAAAACAAGAGCTTCGTTTGAAATAACGGCGATTTGCGATCCGTCAGGCCGGGCGTGGACATAAGCGTAATCGTCCACGCGCGGGTCGTCCTCGGTGGGTTTACGTTCCAGTCGGCGCATAAAAATCAGGTCGCCGGCATTCGGCCCTCCCGGAATCACGAAAACATCCATCGCCCCTGGAACGTATCTGACTCTACCTGTCGGCAGATCGATAACCGCGAGGGAGCCCGATGTGGCATAGAAGGGACTCACGATATACAAGGTGGACCCGGATGGAGTCAGGTCCGCGTGTTCATACACACAGACAGCGTATTCCCGCCCCATGATCCGGTTCGTAAGCGGCTTGTCAAAGAGCAACGACTCTTTGTTTGTTCTCGTGTCGAAGACCATAACTCGGTTCCTAAGCGCTGGGTGCTCGCAACTGGACGCCTCGCCGTGCCCCATCGGCGCACCTCGAATTAGGAGAAACTTGTGATCCGAAATTGGAATGGAATTGAATCCCGTTCCCAGCGAAGTCGTTCGCCCTTCTGCATCCTCAAGCATGAGGTCGGGGCCGCGCTGGTAAACACGCCGAGCAAACAACTCGGATAATCCGAAAAACGAGACGAAGAAGAAAGGCAAAAGAGAGAACAGCCTGTTCCTCAGCATAATCACCATCACTTCGCTTTCAACAGCGCCTTCACTCCATCCAGGCACAGCACCGCCGCATGTTTGGACTCCGGGATCAGACCGCCGACCGCCGATTCAATATTCGCCGCCGTGAGCGCAGCCAGCTCGGCGCGGGATTTTCCGGCCATCCATTCCGTCAGCGCCGAACCGCTCGCGATGGAAGCCGTGCAGCCCCGCACTTTGTAGGCGACCTCGGCGGCCCGGCCATCTTCAAAACGCGCCGACAGCCGCAAAATATCGCCGCAGGCCGGATTCGAGATCTCCACCGTGACGGCCGGCGGAGGCAGTTCCCCTACGTTGCGCGGATTCTTGAAATGATCGAGGAACACCTCGCTGTACAATGAGCTCTCCCCTTCGATTATGACTACTGTCGTGGCCGGAGTCATCGAACGTGTAGGGCACGTCTTGATCGCCCAACGCAAGCGAACCGGCCAGCATCCGCTCAAATGGGAATTTCCGGGCGGCAAAGTGGAACCGGGCGAAACGCCTGAGGCCGCGCTAGCGCGTGAACTCGAAGAGGAACTGGGCATTCGGGCGCAGGTGGATGGCGAGATCGCTCGCTACGAATACCAATACCAGGGCCGCTCTCCGATTCTGCTGCTGTTTTATCGTGTGACTGAGTTTTCGGGCGAACCCAAAAACCTGGACTTCGAGCAAATCTTATGGGCGCCGCGCGATCGCCTGCGCGACTATGATCTTCTGGAAGGTGACGCCGAATTTCTAAATCAGTACGCCAGTTAGCGTTCCTACCGAGCCGCGACCGTGAGGGAGTCGGTTGATCCTGCGTGGAGCGCAGTCGGTTATCTTGGCTGTGGCAGCCGGAAATCCAACCCGCGCTCGTCATTCAAACGCTGCGACAGATCGCGATCCACCAGGTCGATACTGAGTTGATTCAGCGTTTGCTCGGCGCTCACATAGTGGAGCGTGCTGCCTTCCATCCAGTAACCCAACGCCTGGACGATCGTGTGGTCGCGCAGGGCGATCAGGTAAATCGTGGGTCGGTCACTCGCGGTAGCGCGCTGAGCGGCGGCATCGGCATAGGGATGCGAAGGCGGCGCCTGATACAACTTCATGCCCGACGTATCTTGCTGCGGCGGTTGCTGGTCGCCAGTGTAATCACGCACCTGAGGATTGGCTTGCGGCGGGACGAAATTCTGATTGATCACCACCGACGGCAGGCCAGGGCCGCCCTGCGAGCCATCGTCGCCAGGTCCAGGGGCATAACCAGCCCCATTATTCGGTCCGTAGCCATTCGCGTAACCGGCGGCCGAAGGATCGTAGCCATAATAGCCGCCGTAATAAACCGGATAAGGCACAATTACCGCCGGTCCATGCTGACCATGATTCGCATAACCAGGATTCGCGAACCCATGCGAATACGCTCCGCTGCGAAACTGTCCGACCGGTGGCGTCGCTGTCGGCGCATGTCCCATTCCCGGATACACCACGTTGCCATAACCGCCCAGAGACCACGATCCGCCCGAGTGGCCCTGCCCGAACGCGAGTCCCGTAAGAGTGGCGAACAGCAGCACAGGCCCGAGCGCAAGGATTACGCGACGCATGGCTAAACTCCTCTAGTCGATTGTAACGCCAAAAACGGCCGCAACATTGTAAAATCCAGTCTTAGAAATGGCACCTGGTACCAGCCGTATCATGCCAGACGCGTCCGGGGTCCGCCCGGTTTCTAGCTCTGTCGTTAGCCAGGTGGAGGCGTCCCGCGCGACTCCATAATTGCTCGAAGCTATAATTGAAACATGCCGGAAGTGCGACACTCTGTCTGCGCGCTGGATTGTCCCGATTGCTGTTCGCTGTTAATCAATGTAGATGATGGCAAAGGCAGCCATTTGCGTGGTAATCCCGCGCATCCGGTTACACGCGGATTCCTGTGCGGTAAGGTCGCCCGGTACTTAGATCGCGAGTACTCATCCGACCGGTTGCTCTATCCGCAAAAACGCACCGGCGCCAAAGGCGAGGGCAAATTCCAGCGGATTTCGTGGGACGAAGCCCTGGACACCATTGCCGCGCGGTTGCGCGAGATCTCGGACGTGTCCGGACCCGAGGCGATTTTGCCCTACAGTTACGCGGGCACCATGGGTCTGCTGAATGGCGGCGGCATGGACCGGCGCTTCTTTCACCGGTTGGGGGCATCGCGGCTGGATCGCACTATCTGCTCGGCCGCCGGCGGCGCTGGGCTGACGGCGACGCTCGGCTTTCGATATGGCACCGAGCCCGAGCAATTCCGCGATTCCAAACTGATCATCGCCTGGGGCGCGAACGTCCTCGCCACCAACGTGCATCTGTGGCCGTTCATCGTGGAAGCCAGGCGCAATGGCGCGCGATTCTACACCATCGATCCGGTTTGCAATCGCACCGGCAAACTCGCCGACAAACATTTTGCGATCTATCCGGGCAGCGATCTGGCGCTCGCGCTCGGCCTCGCGCACGTGATCATCGGCGAGAATCTGTACGACGCCGATTACGTCGCCAAGTACACCAATGGGTTCGACGCACTCGCCGCACGGGCACGCGAGTATCCGCCGGAGCGAGTGGAACAACTCACGGGCATCCCGAGCGAAGACGTTGTGTCGCTCGCGCGTGAATACGCCACCACCCGGCCGGCCGCCATCCGGCTCAATTACGGGATCCAGCGTAGCGAGCGAGGCGGATCGGCCACTCGTGCGGTTGCGGCTCTGCCTGCCCTGATTGGATCGTGGCGCGAAGTGGGCGGCGGTCTTCAGCTCTCCACCAGCCAGGCGTTTCGGTTCAATAGAACGGGTCTCGAAATGCCGGAATTGCAGCGGCGATCACCGCTTGAACGCGAGGCCCGCATCGTCAACATGTCGGAGCTGGGGAAAGCTTTAACTCAGGTAAGCGATCCGCCGGTAAAGGCGCTGGTGGTGTACAACTCGAATCCGGCGGCCATCGCTCCCAACCAGAACCTGGTGCTGGCCGGGATGCGGCGCGAGGATCTTTTCACCGTGGTGCTGGAGCAGTTTCAGACCGACACGGCGGATCATGCCGACATTTTGCTGCCGTCCACTACCTTTCTGGAACACAGCGACCTTTATCTGGCGTACGGGCATTATCACTTGCAACTCGCTCGTCCGGCGCTGCCCGCGCCTGGGGAAACAAAGTCGAATGTGGAAGTCTTCCGCCTGCTCGCCCGGCGCGTGGGTTTCGACGATGCTTGTTTCGCGGATTCCGAGGACGACATGATTCGCACGCTGCTCGATTCCGGCCATCCTTTTTTGCAAGGCATTACGCTGGAGCGCCTGGAGCGCGAGCATTCCGTCCGTTTAAACGTCGCGCCGGATTCCGAGCCCTATCTGCCTTTCGCGCACGGCGGGTTCGGCACGCCGTCCGGAAAATGCGAGTTCGGCGCTGAAGCGCTCCACTATGAGCCGCCCATCGAATCGCGGCTCGGCGCGCCGGAGTTGCGAACGCGCTTTCCGCTGGAGCTGATTTCGGCCAAGAGCCACGACAGCATGAACTCCACCTTCGGCAATGAGCGATCGGCGGAAGCTCAGACTTGCACAGTGTTTCTGCACAATGATGACGCGCGGGCGCGCGGAATCGAAAATGGCGATCGCGTGCGCGTCTTCAATCATCGCGGCAGTTGCACGCTGCTGGCCGCGGTGGATGGGGTGGTGCGGCCCGGAGTGGTCTCGGCCCCATCGGTGCGCTGGAACAAACTCGCCTCCGATCGTCGCAACGTCAATGTGCTCACCTCCGACCGTCTAACCGACATCGGCGGCGGCCCCACATTCTACAGTTGCCTGGTGGATGTGGAGAAGTGCGGAGACTGAGCGGGCCACCAGACGCCTCGCTATATCGTTCGCGTATTATCGTAAAGACAAACAAACATGCGATCACTCTCATTGACTTTGATCCTCATTCCACTGCTATTGGTTGGCGCCGGCTGCAAGCGCCGCCACCGGAGTTCCAATCAGACCCAATTGCCGGTCAGCACCATCTTCGCCGGCGATCCGAACGTTTCCGGGCAATTTGCGCGGGGCTTCTACCAAATCGAGCAGAACTCCTGGCGCTGGACCGGCAAGGAATTCTCCGTGGATCTTGCGCCGCCACTCCATGCCGATCAAAAAGGCGCGCAATTAGTCATGAAATTCGCGATTCCAGACGCGGTGATTCAGAGACTGACTTCGGTCCAATTGTCGGCTTCGATCCAAGGAACTAAGCTGGAGCCGCAAACCTATATGAAACCGGGCGCGTACACTTACACCCGCGACATTCCCGCCAACAAGCTGGGAGACGCAGTGGTGCAAATCGATTTCGCCTTGGATCACACGCTGCCGCCTACCGGCTCTGACGTGCGAGAGTTGGGGATCATCGTGAACCAGGTCGGACTGGTAGCTAAGTAGATCGCGCTCGCCGAGATAACCATGAATTATTACGAGCAACACCACGACAGTTACCTGGAAGGGTTGAAGACTTTCCTTCGCATTCCGAGCATCAGCACGCTTTCCGAGCACAAGCCCGACATCAAACGCGCGGCCGAATTCGTGCGCGGCGAGTTGGAACGCGCTGGACTCGATCAGGCGCAATTGATCGAGGGCCAAGGGAATCCGCTGGTTTACGCGGAATGGCTGGGCGCGCCCGGCAAACCCACCGTGCTGCTCTACGGGCACTACGACGTGCAGCCGCCCGACCCGTTGGATGAATGGAAAACACCGCCGTTCGAGCCCGATATTCGCAACAACAACATCTATGCGCGCGGATCGGCGGACGACAAAGGCCAAACTTATATCTTGATTAAGGCCGTGGAAGGGTTGCTGAAGCAGCATGGACGGCTGCCGGTCAATGTGAAGTTTTTGATCGAGGGCGAGGAAGAAGTCGGCGGTGAACACATCGAAGCCTACGTCGCGAGCAAGCCGGCGCGCTTGAAATCCGACGCCGCGGTGATTTGCGACACCGAAATGTTCGCGCCCGAACTGCCGACCATCTGCGTTGGTTTGCGCGGCATCATCTATGGCGAACTGGTGGTGGACGGGGCGAATCACGATCTGCATTCGGGTATCTATGGCGGGGCCGCGCCGAATCCAATCCAGGCCATCGCGGAAATTTTGTCGACGCTGAAAGATCGCGAAGGACACATCCACATTCCGGGATTTTACGACCGTGTTGTCCCGCCCAGCGCCAAGGAACGGGCGGCGTGGGCGCGGCTTCCGTTCGACGAGCGCGAGTACAAAGAGAAAGAAGTTGGTGTTAAGGAGCTGGTGGGCGAGCCCGAGGTTCCCCTCTTCGAACGTCTGTGGGCGCGTCCCACGCTCGAAGTCCACGGCATCCGTGGCGGCTTCATCGGTGAAGGCGCGAAGACCGTGATTCCCGCGCGTGCGCTGGCCAAAATCAGCCTGCGCCTGGTGGCGGATCAGAAGCCCGACGAAGCCGAGGCGCAGTTGAAGAAGGCCATCGCGGCAGCGTGCCCAAAAGGCGTGACGGCCGAGTACAAGCCGATCCACAATGCTCCACCGTCGCTTGTGAATCCTGACAATCGGTTCATTCAAGCGGCCGCCGAAGCGATGAAGCAGGTGTTCGGCAAGGAGACGGTTTACATTCGCTCGGGTGGATCGATTCCGATTGTCGCGGCATTCGAAGAATACCTTGGCATTCCGAGCGTCATGATGGGGTTTGGCCTGCCGGACGACAACCTGCACGCGCCCAACGAGAAGCTGCACTTGCCGAATTTCTTCCGCGGCATCGAGGCTGTAGCGCGCTATCTCGAAATTTTGGGTTCAGAACCCCGCGCGTAAGACGCTTGACTCAAGTCAGGAAGCACCTGAGCTGAGACGGTACCATGGACAGCGGTGTATCTTTACCCCGCGATTTTCCTGGCAGGCATCCTGGCGCTTCTGTGCGCCTCCGTTCAGCGATCCCTCCAAGATGTCCTAAAACAACGACCCGCGCTTCTGTTTGCGATTCCAGCGTTATTATCCGCACTGTTCCTGGCCGCCGCCATCCAACTTGGCGCCTTTAACTTTGTTCTGGCCGCCCTGATGCTGGCCTACACATTCTTGCCCGCCACTTGCTCGTATTTCGTTCGCCACACGGCTACGCCAACGTGGATGGACTTCCTCATCATCGCGCTGCTGTGGTTCCCGCTCGAATTTTCAGTCGGACATCAATTCATCCCGAAGCACGCTCAGAACACTCTGCATCTGGCGGCATATGGCGTCTCCATTTTGCTCGGCCTCGCTATTTTTCTTCTATTCCGGCGCCTCCCTGGAATGAAATACAACCTTCCCCGATCGCCTCGCGACCTCATCAATTTGCTGCTCGGCTTCGCGGCCTGTGCGCCCATACTCATCGCGCTCGGACGTGCCATCGGTTTTCTGCCGCCGTTTCACTGGCCGCTGCGCCCGTCTCCCGCGCGCATCGGATCCGAGTACTTGATCATCCTCGCCGCCACCGCGCTCCCGGAAGAAATCCTGTTCCGCGCGCTCATCCAGAATTGCATCGCACGGCGATTTGGCGCCGGCATATGGACGCTGCTCCTCTCCGCATTCATCTTCGGATGCGCGCATTTGGACAACGGCCCCGGACCTCTGCCCAACTGGCGTTACATGATTCTCGCAACCATCGCGGGCGTCGCTTACGGCAAGGTTTATGAGAAAAGCTCCAGCATATTCGCTTCGGCTGGAATGCATGCGCTGGTGGATTTAATCAAGCACCTTTGCTTTTAATCGTCGAGAGCAACTTTTCGAGATACCGCGCCACTTCTGGATCGCCTTCCCTCGGCGCCCAAGGCGCGAAGTCTTTATCGTTCGCGGCCGAATACGGCCCCGGTTTCACCTCGTAACAAACGGCGTGCGCCGTGAGCGGCGTCAACGTATGCCACACGCCCGGCGGAAGGTCGATTCCAATCGGATCGCGGCCCACCATCTCCGTTCGAATCACGTTTCCAGCATCGTTGAAGACAAAGAACGCCACTTCCCCTTCCAAAACCAGAAACGACTCCGCTTTGGGCGGATCCAGATGCCGATGCGGCGCCACATAGGTGCCCTTGATCATCACGTTCAAAAAGCGATGCGGGTTTTCCTCCATGGACGCATGAAAATTGTGATTCACACGCAACCGCGGTGACCGGCGCGCCCGTTCTAGCAGTTCTTCGATCAACGCGCGGTTCACAGTCTGCACAGAGTCGCCCATCCTAAACTCCAATATCCTCGTTCCACAGCGCTGAATTCGCCCGAATGAAATCCGCCATCATTTGAATGCACTCCTCATCCTGCGCCACGTCCACTTGCACACCCTGGCTCCGCATATAATCCTCTGCGCCGAGAAACGTCTTGTTCTCGCCCACCACCACGCGCGGGATCTTATATAGCACGATGGCCCCGCTGCACATGGGACACGGCGAGAGCGTCGAGTAAATCGTGCTATTGCGATAAATCCTGGCCGGCAAACGCCCCGCATTCCGCAGGCAATTCATCTCGCCATGATCGATCGCGCTGCCCGTTTGCACGCGGCAGTTGTGCCCTCGTCCGATGATCTCGCCTTCATGCACCAGCACGGACCCGATGGGAATGCCGCCCTCCGACAAGCTCTTGCGCGCCTGTTCAATTGCCGCTCGTAGGTAAGCGTCCGTTGTCGCCATCTCGCTTCGCCTCTCTCTGATGAAGGTCCGCCCGAAAAAGGATAACATTAGGAATGCCCGCCTCTGCAGGAACGCCCACCCCCGCAGTCGAGCCTAAGTTCCATACAGCGGGCCTGATCCGGCTCACGCGTCCGCAAATGTTTGCGACCATGACCGGGCTGTTGCTCGCGGTCCTGTTGGCCGCGCTCGATCAGACCATCGTCGGTACCGCCGAGCCGCGCATCATCAGCCAGCTCTCCGGATTCGACCGTTATCCCTGGGTCTCGACCATGTATTTGCTCACGTCCACGCTGGCAGTCCCGATCTTCGCCAAGCTATCCGACATGTACGGCCGAAAATGGTTTTTCCTGGGCGGGTCCATCATGTTCGTCGTCACCTCCGCGCTATGCGGGGCTGCGGGAACCCTGACGTTTCTACCGATTGACGGCATGAACCAGCTGATCGTTTTCCGCGGTCTGCAGGGCATCGGCGCCGGCACGATGATGGGCCTCGCGTTCACCATTATTGGCGACATCTTTTCGCCGGCCGAGCGCGGCAAGTATACAAGCTTTTTTGCCGCCACATGGGGCTTGGCGTCCATCTTCGGTCCGACGCTGGGCGGCTGGCTCACCGATCAGATCTCCTGGCGCGCCGTGTTCTACGTGAACCTGCCGGTGGGCTTGATCGCCATCGCCACGATTTACTTCTATTTCCCCGAATTGCATCCCGAAGGCGTGCAGCGGAGGCTCGATTCGTTGGGCGTGATCTCACTGATCCTGTGCATCGTCCCCTTGCTGCTGGCTCTCACTTGGGTGACCGAGTACGGCTGGAGTTCCACCCGCGTCGAATCGCTGCTCGCCTTTTCCGCCGTAATGCTAGTGGTATTTTTGCGCGCCGAGACCAAAGCCATCGAGCCGCTAATCCCGCTATCGCTTTTTCGCGATCCGATCATCAGCCTCTGTTCGGTCGCCGTGTTCTTACTCGGCATGGGAATGTTCGGCGTCATTATTTATCTGCCGCTATTCATGCAGGGCGTGCTAGGCGTCTCGGCTACGCAATCCGGCAATTTGCTTACGCCTTTAATGATGGGCGCTGTCGCCGGCAGCGTTGTCACAGGTCAGCTCACTTTGCGCCTGCAGAGTTACAAAATCGCTGCTGTATGTGGATCCGTGCTGGTCGCGATCGGCATGATCTTGTTCGCTCGCATGGGCGGCGCGACGCACCGCATGGATGTGGTTCTTGCGATGGTCATTGCGGGTATGGGCATGGGCCTGCTGCAGCCCGTATACACCGTGGCGGTCCAAAATGTCGCACCGAGGAAATACATGGGCGCGGCCACCGCTTCCACCGCGTTCTTTCGCTCCATCGGCAGCACCATGGGAGTGGCTATCTTCGGCAGCGTCCTGCTGACCAGTTACCACGACGATCTCGTCGCGGGAATTCCAACCGATACGCCGGCGGCTACTTTGAAACTGTTTTCGAATCCGCTGCGATTGTCCCAAATGCGCGACCAGCTGGTTGCCACATTCAGCCATTCGCCGGGCGGCCTTCATCTCTTGCAAATGCTTCTGGCGAACGTCCGCATTGGGCTGCTGCACGGACTGCAACGCATCTTTTTCGCCAGCGCCGTGATTATGACGCTCGCCATCATATTGCATGTGATGCTGCGCGACGTGCCGCTACGCCGCCATCATGCGCCTGAGCCGGAAATACCCGTCGGCTAGCCTCGCGGCTAGCGATGCCGGGCCTCCTCAATGCGTCTGGCATCGTCATTCCAGACGAATTCGTGCGCATCGGATGGCGCTACTCCTTCATCACCTACTTGAATTCGCCACGCCGGCACGCCCGCGTTCATCTCCACACACTGCGGAAATCCGTTGTTCAGGAATACCACTCCCATTCGGGTTGCAGGCAGGCCACGCACGACAATAGTCCCGGGGACCTCGCCTGCCGTCTTACCGAACGACACACACACCGAACGTGCCAGCTCCGCCGTGTCGCGCCAAACGCTCAAGTTGTGCTCCAGTATCCATCCTCCGATCGCGAGCAGCAGGCAAGCGAGCAAGCTCGCGAAAATAATGCGCGGGCGCCAGGCCATCGAATCGAGTACCACAGCCCACAGGAGTGCCAATCCGACGCTCCCCAGATAGAGCTGGCGCGAGCCGCCTGTGCTAGCGCCGAGCAGTAACATATGCTGTACCGGCAAGCCCGCGGCGATGATGAAGATCACGCAGCCGGCCAATAAACGGCGCGGCGCCCTGGCCATCCACGCACAGGTTGCGAGGATGAACGGAATCGCCACCACCGCCGCTCGGAGTATCGGACTCGATGGCGCCGACCAGTTGAATGGAAAAAACAAAATCGCCCATTGCCGCAGCAGCAGCGCATTCAATGTATGAAGCAGGTTGAAGTGAAGAATGTTCGCCTCTCCGGCCGGCGCCCCATATCCTCCGATTCCGCCGATCGCCCACCAGCGATACGCAAAAAGAATCGCTGCCACCAAGCCCGCCCACGCCGCTGCTCGCCAGATGGGCCGCCGCTCCTCTGAGCTTCGAAATAACGCCAGGGCCGCAATCAGAAGGGGAAGACAGAAGCCCGACTCCTTGCACAGCATGCCCGCGGCGCCCAGTGCCAGGCCACCAATCACCCAACCGCGGCCAATGCAAAGCAAGCTTGCTAGCACCAGCGCGGTCGTCATCAAGTCGAATCGCGCGTCGATCCATCCCACGGTTTCAGCCGCCAGGCCAGTTGACGCAAAAAGGAGCGCGCCCCCGAGACTCGCCCAGCGCGACACACCGAGTTCGCGGCACAGCGCATACACCAGGCAGCTACAAATCGCATGCAATGCGATGCTGCTCGCGTGCCACCACACCGGATTCGCTCCCGCCCACAGATAGTTCAACCAGTAAAGGAAAAAGCCCACCGGCCGGAAGAATAGCCCCCGTCCGGTTACCGGCTCAAACTGCTGCGCCACCGAGCGCCATGTGAAGTGGGACGCGTCGGTGATGTGCGTGTAGTCGTCGTAGAGAAACGGGGCACGCAGGATCGGAGCGAATGCCAGCGAAACCGCCAGCGCGATTATGGTCGTCGCAATTGCAAGCCCAAGCGCATCGAAGCCTGCAGCGCTCTTCTTCACCTCACCGCCGCGAATAAAAAGCAGCGCGACGAATCCCAGCGCGATAAAGCCTTCGACGTTTAGCAGCGCGTGTTGCGATAGTGGCACAATACGTGGCGCACGCACTCATGCGTGCCGCGTTCACACTCATGTGAACGCTAAGATAGATCTTATGACAGAAGTCGCGCTCGGTTCGCTCGGACTGAAGGTCTCACGTTTGGGCCTGGGATGCATGGGGATGTCGGACTTTTATGGCGCCACCGATGACGTCGAGTCTATAGCGACCGTTCATCTCGCGCTCGATCGCGGCATCGATTTTCTGGACACCGCCGATATGTATGGCCCGTTCAAGAATGAGGTTCTGGTGGGCAAGGCGATCCAGGGCCGCCGCAACGACGTTGTCCTCGCCACCAAGTTTGGCAACCAGCGCACGCCCGATGGAAAATTCCTGGGCGTGAATGGCCGCCCTGAATATGTTCGCGCCTGCTGCGAGGCTTCGCTTAAGCGCCTGAACGTCGACGTCATCGATTTGTACTACCAACATCGCGTGGATCCCAAGACGCCGATCGAAGACACCGTCGGCGCCATGGCGGATTTGGTCAAGGAAGGAAAAGTTCGCTACCTCGGCCTTTCTGAAGCGGCGCCTGCCACCATTCGCCGCGCGCATCGCGTGCACCCCATCTCCGCGCTCCAGACTGAATATTCGCTTTGGACGCGCGACCCGGAAGACGAGATTCTGGCCACCGTTCGCGAACTCGGCATCGGCTTTGTGGCTTACAGCCCGCTCGGCCGCGGATTCCTGACCGGCGAGTACAAACGCCCCGAGGATATTCCCGAAAACGATTTCCGGCGATTCAATCCGCGTTTCCAGGGAGACAATTTCTACAAGAATCTCCATCTGGTGCGGCACATCGAAGCCATCGCAAAATCGAAGAACGCGACGCCCGCGCAGATCGCGCTCGCCTGGGTGATGGCGCAGGGCGACGATATCGTGCCCATCTTCGGCGCAAAGAAACGATCGCGCATCGAGGAGAATCTCAAGGCTGTCGAGATCGCACTCACTCCCGCGGAGCTCGAACAGATAGATCGCCTGCTGCCCAAAGGCAGCACCGCCGGCACGCGCTATCCCGAGCAGCACATGAGTGCAGTGAACATCTGAGCCCAGATCATGCGAACCATTCGCCGTGTTGCCGTCCTCGGCGCGGGCACCATGGGCTCGCGCATCGCCGCGCATTTCGCCAACGCCGGTGTTCCCGCGCTTCTGCTCGATGTCGCAGGTCAGCCGAATCGCAATGCACTCGCGCTTCAGGGGATTCAAAACGCCTTGAAACAGCGTCCGGGTGGATTCTTCACAGACGACAAGGTCGCGCTCATTCAAGCCGGAAATTTTGACGACGATCTCGATAAGCTCTCCGGTTGCGACTGGATTATCGAGGCCATTGTCGAAAACCTCGACGCCAAGCGCGCCCTGTGGCAGAAAGTGGACGCCGCACGCAGGCCTGGCGCGATTCTCTCTACCAACACCAGTGGCATTCCGCTCGCTCGGATCTCGCAAGGCTTCTCGCCCGAGTTCCGCCGCCATTTCCTGGGTACGCACTTTTTCAATCCGCCGCGCTACCTGCATCTGATGGAGCTGATTCCGGGACCGGAAACCGATGAGCGTATTCTCGCCGATGTCGAACAGTTTGCCGACCGCCGTCTCGGCAAAGGCGTGGTGCGTACCAAGGACACTCCGAATTTCATCGCCAACCGCATCGGCAGTTTTCTCGGTGGGACCGTCGGCAAGGCCATGCTCGAAGACGATTTCACGATCGAAGAAGTGGACGCGCTCACCGGCTCTCTCATCGGCGTGCCGAACAGCGCCAGCTTCCGTCTGCTCGACTTGGTGGGCCTGGACGTGTGGGCGTTCGTCGGAACAAATCTGTATGAACTTGTTCCACACGACAAGTGGCGCGAGCGCTTCCTGCCGCTCGATTTCGAAAAGAAGATGATCGAGCGGAAATGGCTCGGCGACAAGACTGGCCAGGGCTTCTACAAGCGCGTGGGGAAGGACCGCGAAATCCTGGCGCTCAATTGGAAGACGCTCGAATATGAGCCGCTCCAGAAGCCTCGTTTTCCATCGGTCGAGACCGTGCGCAACACCGAGGATCTGGGCGAGCGAGTCCGTGCTCTCCTTCGCTCCGACGACCGCGCTGGCCGATTTTTGTGGAAGATCTTGAGCGATCTGTTCCTCTATTGCGCCGAGATGATTCCCGAAATATCGGATCGCATTGTCGAGATCGATCGCGCCATGCGCTGGGGTTACGGCCACAAGCTCGGTCCATTCGAGTTGTGGGATGCCATCGGATTTCTTGAAGTGGTGACGCGCCTGGAAATGGAGCGGCGGGCGCTTCCATCCAATGTCAAAGATGCGCTCACGCGGGGCGTCATCGCAGTCTATCGCCAACCCGAGCCGCTCGGCCGCCCGGTGACAGAGTATTTTGATTTGTGCTCGAACAGATACTTGCCCATCGAGCCCCGGCCCGGCGTCTTGACGTTGCGGGATCGCAAGCGAACCCACGGCGTTGTCTTTGAAAACTCCGGCGCATCGCTCGTCGATTTGGGCGAGGGCGTCCTGTGCGTCGAATTCCACAGCAAGCTGAACACGCTCGGCGAAGACAACATCGCCATGGTGCACGCGGGCCTGGAGGAGACCGATCGCAACTTCGATGCAATGATCATCGCCAACGAAGGCGAAGTCTTCAGTGCGGGCGCGAATCTTATGCTGGTGTTGCTCGCCGCGCAGGAAGGCGACTGGGACGAATTGAACCTCGCCGTGTATCGATTCCAACAAATGAACATGGCCCTGAAATACGCTGCCAAGCCAGTGGTCGCCGCGCCGTTCTCACGCACACTCGGCGGCGGCTGCGAAATCGTGCTGCACTCGACGCGCGCGCAAGCCTCGGCCGAAACATATATTGGATTAGTCGAGGTCGGCGTGGGCCTGATACCGGCTGGTGGCGGCTGCAAGGAACTTCTAGCTCGCCTCAAAGATCCTCTCCGCATTTTCGAGCTCATCGGCTACGCGAAAGTTTCCTCCAGCGCCGACGATGCTCAGAAGCTCGGTTTGCTCCATCGCTCGGATTCGATTTCCATGAATCCCGAACGGCTGATCTTCGACGCCAAGGCGCTGGCGCTCTCGCTGGTTCCCAACTACTCGCCGGGCGCGCCCCGCA
>JBKQHJ010000243.1:0-2523 GCA_052148835.1 Bryobacteraceae bacterium | reverse complement strand
AGGCCTCCGCTCGGGGACATCACCACCCCGATGCCATCAAAAGCAAAACCCCCGAGACTTGCTCGGGGGTAGTTGCCATGCCGATCGGTAACGGAGCCAGCCCGTCGCGTCGGCCTTGGGCTCCGCCCAGGCGCGACCCCGGACGGAAGATCGATACCGTGATTAGTTCATAACAGCGCTTCCGCCGTGGCATCCAGCAGAATCGCTTCGTCGACCAGCGGAGCTTGGCGCGCCGCCGCCAGGCGTAGCGCGGTCATGGCCAGTTTATTCACCTTGCGGGGGATGCCCTTAGTGGCTTGATACAGACCCTGGCGGGCAGTGTCGTCGAACAAGGGCTGAGTCACGCCGGCAGCTTTGAGTTGCTGCGCCAGATAGGCGTCGAGTTCCTCGCGCGAAAGCCCCTCCAGGTGATAGTGCGTGCCAATGCGCTGGCGCAGGGCTTCATGCATCTGCAGCGAGAGGGTCCGGCGCAACAATGGTTGGCCGACAAGCAACAGCGTGAGATAGCGCGAGGAGTCCATATCGAAGTTCAGCAGCAGCGGCAACTGCTCGAGCGCGGGATGCGGCAACAAGTGAGCTTCATCGCAGATGAGAATCGGATGTTGCTTATTGCTTTGATTGAGGCGCACGATGGCGGCGGCGATCTGCCGGACCAGGTCACCGCGAAAATGTGCGGGCTCCAGATCGAGAGTGAGCGCGATCTGGCGCAACAGATCCAGCGCCGTGCCGGAGGAGAAGTGGACATAGAGCACCTTGTGAAGGTTAGGGTTCAGCGACGCCGTAAAGACTCGCGCGGCGGTGGACTTGCCGGCGCCAACTTCGCCGGTGAGCAGTCCCACGCCGGGATGCCGGATCAGGAACTCGAGGCGCGTTTTGACCTGTTGCCAGGCCGCCGATGCGAACAACTGCTTGCCGTCGGGATTGTCGGAAAACGGCGTCTTTTTGAAGCCGAAGAAGGATTCCCACATTAGCGGTAGGTCCTTCCGTTGACGACCGCATCCACCAGGCGCGCCACGCCCTCCGGTTTTCCGGCGCAGTAGATTTCCAGATGCGTCAGGTCGAGCGGGTCGAACCGCACCTCGATTTTCTTGCCCGCCAGATGGGGCGGCGCTTCGAAGAAGCGATGGCGCAGCAGGAAGGTGGAATCGCGGCGTACCAGGCGGTCGACGCGATGGAGGAACAGGCGGCGCATATCGGTGGCCGGCGGTAGTTGCCGCACCTGGGCGATGTCTTGTTGCCAGCGCAACAACGGCGTGGTCTGAAGCGCGCTGTGCTCGCGGCGGTGATAGACGGTATCGAGCCAGTGCCAGAGTTGTTCGTTCAACTGATCGAGAGAAAGCAAAGCCTTGGGGTCGAGGTTGGCGAGAAACTGCTCGCGCACGGAACGGAAGAAGCGCTCGATCTTGCCGCGGCCTTCGGGTTGATAGGGCGGGGTGTGAACGATGAGGATACCGATCGAGGCGGCGATCCGCGCCAGTTGCGGCGAGCGATAGATCTTGGCGTTGTCCATGTAGAGGCGAATGGGCAGGCCGCGCGCGGCGATGGCTTGCCGCAAGCAGTCCAGGAAGGAATCCAGACCTTGGTTGGGATAGAACTGCGCGTGCGGGATCAAGCGGCTGGCATCATCCAGCGCGGCTTGCAGGAACACTTGCATCCTGCCGCCGCTGGCACGTTGCACCCAGGGGCCGAAAAGCATGTCGGATTGCCAGATCTGGTTGGAGAACTCGGCTTCGTACTTCTTGTGTGCGGAGGCTTTATCGAGCAGCAGTTGGCGCTGCGTAAGTCCGCGGGAGCGCAGGAATCGATACAGCGTGGATGGCGAGATCTCCGCTTGATCACCGGCCAGGGCCAGGTGATTGAGCAATGCCGTTCCAGTGCGATGGGGGCTTTCGCGCTTCAGCCGATCGATGAGCGCGGCGGTGGCGTCGGGGATGGCGCGCATCTGGCCGCGATCCTGCCGCGGCTTGGGCATGAGCGCGGGGAGGCCGTTGCGTCGATAGCGCAGCGTCCACTCAAGCAAGGTATCCACCGAAACCTGGCGGCGCGTGGAATGCGGGATATCGTAGAGGCGCGTGGAGATCTCTTGGGCGCGGCGGGTCAGTTCGCCGCGCGGCAGGGTTTCCAGCACCAGCGGGGCAATCAGTCCATAGCGGAATAGGGCGATCTTTTCGGCTTTGTCGTGGGGCATCGAGTGACTGTTTTCTCCTCAGGTTCAAGCGTAGGGGGAAAGGCAGTCCGGTTCCAGACAAATGGTGTGTGGGGACGCTCAGGCGGGCGCGGCGGCGGGCGGAATCGTGACGCGGCGGCCGTCGGGAATGAGGCAACGGGACCAGCCCAGCAGATGTTGCCGAAGAGCGGCGAATAGGAAACGATGCGCGGGAATCCAGCCTGCCGCTTGCAGCATGGTGAGGGCACGCGTAACGAAGTTCAGCGCGGGCGGCGGATCGGTGAGCGGGGACAACGCGGCCGAAAGAGGTTCGGCCTGAACGCGAAAGCGGCGGACCCATGACTGGCCCCGCTGAT
>JBKQHJ010000242.1:0-11611 GCA_052148835.1 Bryobacteraceae bacterium | reverse complement strand
CGAGGTTTGTCGGGACGCACGGCGCGTCCGGATGACACTTGGTGAGGATCCCCAGGTTGTGCACGAACTGGTTGCCGTGCTCCACGGCATCCTCCAGGAAGAAGCAGTGACCAATGTTGTTGTAGGTCACGTTGTTTTCAATGTCCAAGTAATTTGTGCCATGCACGGTCACGCAGCGGCTGTAGGTGTCGTGAATCGCCGAGTTCTTGATGTACTGCCCCTGCGCATCGCCGATCAGATGCCAGTGGATCGGATACCGGGCCAGATGCATGTTCTGACCCATGCGATTGAGCTCGACGCCCTCGACAAACATCTTGCTCCCATTCATCGCCATTATGTGGCCGCCAAAGAGCGTCTGGTCTGCGTCAGGCGAAGCCTGGATCAGGATATTGCGCGAGAGCATGCCCACTTCGCCGCGTTCATCCACGTCGAAGGTGATCTCGCCGAAGTGCATGTAGTCCAGTTTCTTGTCGAGCGTGATGGTGTTGCCACGGATGGCGGAAATGGTTCGACGCTCTGCCTGATGGGGATCGAAATCCGTTGACGCGAGGACAATCACGTCACCTTTTTTCCAGTCACCGGCATTCAAGACTTCGATTGTGTTGCTACCCGCGGCGGCCGTTTTTGTCAGCTTGGTCCAGGAGTTTTTCTCCGTACCGTGCAGGTTCAGGGTTCCGCCCATCATCATGATCCCGCGGTCACTGCGGTCATTCGTTCCACCGGTTCCAGTCATATCTTCGTCTTTGACGTTGTCGGTGAGGGTAATTGTGGCCTTGCGCGTATGGGGCCTGGCTTCGGTGCCGATTTCCAGTTCCCCGTGCACCATGACCCACTCGGTGGACAGTTCCAGATCTTTATTGTCCGCAAAGCTCAGTTTGCCGTTGATCGTCAAACTGCGCAGCGGTGGCGGAGAGACGTCGAGGACGACGTTCATATCCTTGTCAATGGTGACCGCAGCATCTTTGGTCGGCACCTTTTTGTCCGGCCAGGTGGCCGCATCAGACCAGCGCTTCGCGCCGGCCGTCGAAGTATTTTGCTGCGCTTTGAGGACGGCATATCCGCCGAGGCCTAAAAAGGCTGGGACCAGCAAAGAAAGGAACAAGAGATTATGTTTTCGCATCGTTAAACCTCGACCATCGATGTAAATCACTATACGAAAATGAGCTAGTCAACGCTAGCAGGTTCCAGAGAGGCTGGCAAGGGTCGGGGCGCCAGAATCTCTGAGGTGTCCCAGAGCTTCTCGCGCAGCGATTTCAACAGTTCGGCGCTGGCTTGGACAGATTCCCGGCTCACCGAACTGCGCGACACACTCTGAGCCATCTCCGGACGTATGGTCGGCCACTCGGAGAATGGTGCCACTGGGTACCCCTCCCACGAAGTCCTCATCTGAGAAGCGTGCCGTTGCGCTGAATCGATCCCATGAAACGCCGTTCCCAGAAATCGCGCAAGCGACCAAGCAGTTAAAGTTCAACGCCGCCCCGCCCGTCACCTTTTCAAGACGGCTCTTTTTCCCTGTGCGCCAATCACTTCCACGTTCGCGCCCTCTCGCCGTCGCCAGGCCCTGCTATTCTCGATCCAAATCCGTCGCACGCCATCGCTCGCGCCCAATCCCTGCGCCCATTCGCTAAATCCCCCCAGAATTGAGTCACCAAGTAAAAGAACCTCTGCTGAGCCTCATTGCGTTCCATCACGCTGGCTTTGATTCGTCAAATTTCAAAAAATTGCGCCGCAGCCCACACATCATCCTCCACCCCCCATTCCCCGCCCCTCGGAGGTAAAATGGTCGCCGGAAACCATGCAGACCAAAATCAATCGGCGATCTTTTGTGAGCGGCGCCGCGCTCGGCGCATCCGGCATCCTGGGCGGCGCGTTCAGCAAGGCCATGGCCGCAAATGCCAAAGACAGCTCCGCGCAGGGCCCCGTTGCCAACACCACCTCCGGCAAGATCCGCGGCGTGCAGGAAAACAAGGTCAACGCCTTCCGCGGCATTCCCTATGGCGCGCCCACCGCTGGCTCCAACCGATTCATGCCGCCCGCCAAGCCCGAAGCCTGGACCGGCGTTAAGGAAACCGTCGAGTGGGGTCCCGAAGCGCCGCAAGGTCCACACACCGAAATCCCCGAAGTGGCCGCCACCATCCCTAAAACCGGCATGAGCGAGGACTGCCTCCGCCTCAACGTCTGGACCAATGGTCTCGATTCGCGCAAGCGCCCCGTCATGCTCTGGCTCCATGGCGGAGGATTCACCAGCGGCAACGGCAGCTACACCATGTACGACGGCGCCAACATGGCGCGCAAACACGACATTGTGACGGTCACGGTGAATCACCGGCTCAATTCGTTTGGCTTTTTGTATCTAGCCGACATCGGCGGCGCCAAGTACGCTAATGCCAGCAACGTCGGGATGCTCGATATCGTCGCGGCGCTCGAGTGGGTGCGCGATAACATCGCGAATTTCGGTGGCGATCCGAAAAACGTCACCATCTTCGGCCAGTCGGGCGGAGCGGGCAAGGTGAGTACGCTGCTGGCCATGCCGGGTGCCAAAGGGCTGTTCCATCGTGCCATCGTACAGAGCGGCGCGAACCTGAAGGGCGTTTCCACCGAAGACGCCACCAAGACGGCCCAGGCTCTCATGGACAAATTGGGCGTGAAGACCGCCGACGACTTGCAGCGGGTCCCGATGGATAAATTGATCGACGCCACGCTCTCCACTCGCGGCCTGCGGCTAGCGCCTGTGGTGGATGGCAAGACGCTCCCCTCGGGGCCGTTTGATCCCGCCGCGCCTGCGCTCTCGGCGGACGTTCCGCTGCTGATCGGGTCCACGGAATTCGAAGTGAACTTCTTCCCGAACACCAAGCTCGATCCTATCGACGATGCCGAGCTACACGCCGCGGTGAAACAAGCCACGCGGGCCGATGACGCAGCGGTGGATAAGCTGATCGCGCTTTATCGCAAGGGCCGGCCCAACGCCAGTGATATCGATTTATCGCAGATCGTCGCCTCCGATGGTTTCCGCTCCACTGTCATAACCGAGGCCGAGCGCAAGTCCGCCCAGCCTGCGCCTGTTTACCTGTACTACTTCACCTGGAAAACGCCCGTGCACGATGGCAAGCTCAAGGCGTTCCACACGCTGGAAATTCCGTTCGTGCTCGCAAACGTGGATGAAGCCAAATCGATGACGGGCACGGGCGCGGACCGCTACCCTCTGCAAGACAAAATGAGCGGCGCTTGGGCCGCGTTCGCGCGCACCGGCAATCCGAATCACAAGGGTTTGCCAAACTGGCCGGCGTTCAAGACGGATCAGCGCGCCACCATGATCTTCGACAACCAGTGCAAAGTGGTCGACGATCCGCATGGCGAAGAGCGGCTGGCTTTAGCCGCGCTACGGCCGCCGGCCCGCGGCTAGTTACTCGCTCTGTCTCATACTTATTGCGTTAGCGTGCGTCGCCGAAGTGCGAGCAGAGTATTTTAATCGCACCACCTGAATAACAACTGAAAATCTACCGGTTTTTATTGCATGCAAGAACTGCATGCATTAACCCTGCATTTCGGTAACAAATCCTTCTTGACCATAGCCACGATTTGTAATATAAGTTGTACCGGTTAACGTCGTCGACCTAAGTAAACGTGCTGGCGGCTCGGGGAAAAAGCCGTCCGCGCCAACATCCACTGTTGCGTTCGGCAGTAGCCGCGCACGCTGTTCTGTACCACGTTTGTTAAGTGGCCACTCGGGCACTTAGTAAGTCAAAAGAGAACGCTGCAACCTAGTCTGTTGGAGGACGTATGAAATTGTTCGTGTCGGACACGAGTAAGTCGGCACCAGTCTCAGTGCGCGGTGCGTTTTCGTCGTTGATCGTGAGTTGCGGACTGCTGCTGGCCTGCGTACCTGCATTCTCGCAGCTCAACCTGGGCCGCATTTACGGCGTCGTGACGGATCAAAGCGGCGCTGTGGTGGCCGGCGTCATGGTTACCGTCACCGACGTCGCACGGGGAGTCCCTAGAACTCTGATTACCGACACCGCGGGAGAATACTCGGCGCCGAGCTTAGTACCCGGCACGTACACCATCCGCGCCGAAGCTAACGGCTTCAATGTCTTCCAGCGTCAGGACGTCGCGGTGGGCGTCGGACAAGATGTTCGCATCGATTTTGCGCTACAAACCGGCAACCAATCGCAGCAAGTCGTCGTTACGGGCACGCCACCGATCGTGAACACCACCAGCGCGATGATTTCGACTACTATTGAAACCAAAACTCTGGAAGATCTTCCGCTAAATGGCCGCCTGTACACCAAACTGCTAGACTTCACGCCAGGAGTAACAGGGCATCCGGGCGGGAACACGCCAAACTACTCCAGCAACGGTGCCGGCCTCATGACCAACGTGTGGATGCTGGACGGTGTGGACGACATGAATCAATTTGCCATGTCGGGCCCGCTCTTCGGGGCCACTACCAGCGCGGACGAGCTCACCGAGCTGCCGTTGGACTCCATTCAGGAAGTCAATGTTAGTGCCAATCCGCGCGCTGACTATGGCTGGGGACAAGGCGCCGTGGTAAACGTGGGACTCAAGTCGGGAACCAACACGCTGCACGGATCGGCTTATGCTTATGGCCGCGACACCGCCATGGACGCGAAAAGCCCCTACCTGGGACCGTTGCTGCCCAAGGCCGACGACCTATTCGAGCAGTTCGGCGCCTCCATCGGCGGAGCGATCATCAAAGACAAGCTTTTCTATTTCGGAAACTACGAAGGATTCCGTTACACGGTAGGAGCGCCGGGAATTTTATCCATTCCTAGCTCACTCAGCCTCGGAGGCGATCCTGCTAATAGCTTTCCAGATGCCCTCGCCGACCTGAAGGCCCATAACATCCAGCCGAATCAGCTCAGCTTGAATCTTGCAGGATGCACTGCGCAAGGCACCTGCGATCCAACCAAGGGCGTTTTCACCAACGGGACGTCCAGCTTTCTGAAATCCTCCGGATTGGACAACATCGGTCACTCCGACAATCAACTCGAGAAGCTCGATTACCACCTCAGCGAGAAGAACTCCATTTACGGCGAGTTCCTGTTGGGCAATGCCACCGATCAGACCGCTGGCCTTGGTTTACAACCCTATTGGGCGAATATCGATCACAACCGCGTCATGGTGGTCCGCGGAGTGTGGGTGTACGTGCCCAATTCCAATTGGGTCAACGAGGCACGGTTTGGTTACGACCGCTACAATCTGCAGGACTACAATGGCGAGTGTACGCAAAATCTTGGCCAGCCGGACTACTATAAGGCCTTCGGTTTTGTTTCCGGCATCAATGCGCCGTCTCCCGAGTGTGGATTCCCGATCATTAACATTGGCAACTTTGCCGCTACCGGCGCAGGTCAATTCATACAGGATCAGTTGGTTTTCCAAAACACGTACCATTTCGTCGACAGTGTTTCCTGGACCCACGGCCGGCACTTGGTCAAGTTCGGAGGCGAGTTCCATCACACGCTGTATCGCGGATACGGCGCCCCCAACTATTTGGACGGCCAGGTCGCGTTCAATGGCGGCTTGGCTTTCAGCACATCAACCGCGCTCGAAGACTTTCTTGCCGGCGATCCTGCTAGCGGGCAATTCCTGCTGAATCCTCCGCTAACCACGACCGGGTTCAACCGGTACGCGGGCTTTATCCAGGACGACTGGCGAATCTTGAAGACACTGACTTTGAATTTGGGCTTACGGTATGAATACGAGCCGCCCCAGATTGACAGTCACAACTCTTGGGGCAATTTCGATCCCAACACACCCAGCGGCATGGTGCAGCAAACTAATGGCAATCCGCTCTACCATACCGATCACCGCGATTTCGGCCCGCGCGTTGGCTTCGCCTGGGACCTCGGCGGCAAAGGCACCACCGTCATCCGCGCCGGAACCAGTATTATCTATGACACCATCCCGATGGACGCTTTGGTGACATTCCAGGGCGCCAGCCTCCCTACGATTCCGACTGGTTTTACGCTTTATGAAGCGAACGGGACCACCATCCAAGGCCCCGGCAATATACTTGCCGGTACGCCTCAGCTGGGACCAAGTCAACTAAACTGGGTTTACAACGCGCCCGGCGCGCCGGTAACGCCGGTGTTTAATGCAGGGCCGACCGCAACTACTTGCGGCAACGGTATTGGCTCCAATCCGGCGCCTTGCTCACTCCTGGCCAAGAACCCGAATGCACCCCGCAGTTACATGACTACGTGGACTGTGGGTGTTCAGCACGCCTTCACCAACAATCTTTCAGTGAATGCAGCTTACGTGGGCACTCACGCCGACGGGTTGCCGGAATACGTCAACATCAACCAGCCAACACCCGGTGTCAACGCCACTGTCGATCCCGCGGCCTTTCAAGAAAGGCGACCATACTACAGCAAATTCCCGTATTTCGCGAATATCCTGCAGTACTCCAACGTCGGGTGGTCGAATTATCGTGCCCTGCAAACGAGCCTAATAGAACGGAATTCCCACGGGCTCACATTTGCCGTCTCCTACACCTTGCAAAATGGTATGACCACGCAGAGCGGCGAGGGCGACAACTTCCCTTACTTGAAGGACAGCACCGACATCGCCAGTTCGTATGCGCCCATGAACAGCACGCCGCTCCACCATCTCGGCATCACCGTAACGTATGATCTACCCGGAAAGAAGGGCTTCGGAGAGATGCTGGAAGGGTGGTCCATCAACAGCTCCCTCAACATTCTCAGCGGGACCGGGGTCGACCTCAATGACCCACTTTTCGATTTCGCGGGCACAGGCGGCATCATTCCTTTCCAGGGGAACTACTGGAATCTGTATGGGCACGCCAGCGACTTCAGCAAAGTTTTCGGCCGTACCACACCCGTTCCCTATTTCAGCGGATCGAGTATCCCGCAGGCTTGCACCGCGGCGGCGGCTGCTGAGCCAACCAACGCCAATGTGCCCGGCAGCAGCGGCTTGGCGTCTCTGGCAACTTTCGGATGCTACATGGTGGGCAATTCCGTGATCGTGCCACCTGCATTTGGAACCGATGGCAACATGTACCGAAACGAGATTACCGGGCCGGCCTTCAGAGAATGGGATTTCTCGGTAGCCAAGCAGTGGAGATTCGCCGAACGCGTAACCGCCCAGTACCGCGCTGAGTTCTTCAATCTGACCAACAGCCGCAACTACGGACCCGCCGGTTTCCCGGACGGCGACCCTCTCGTGTCTGGTAGTTTCGGCGTGTCCGCCGGACCTGTCAACGCGGGCAATGCTGTGAACGGGACAGGCGATTCACGTAGAATACAGATGGGGCTCAGGATCACATTTTGATGCGTCACTCAATATTTTTTGCGGCCGTGCTTGCGAGCGGCTTTGCCTTGCAAGCGCAGGACAACCCGCTCAGCACCGAGCTGAAACAGAATTACGATCGCCAAAAGAGCGCCCTGCTGGCGGAAGCCGACCGTATGTCGGACACCGATTACGCCTTTAAGGCGACCCCGGACGTAGGCTCGTTCGGTTCCCGCGTGGCGCATGTGGCTGACGCCCAGATGATGATCTGCTCGGCGGTAAAAGGCGAAACCAAGAAGCCCGAGACGGCCGGCAAAACCTCCAAAGCCGATCTCATGGCCGCGCTCAAGGCTTCGTTCGATTATTGCGACGGCGTCTACGATACTCTGACCGACGCCATGGCCACGCAGACCGTGAAAGTCTTCGGACGGCCCGAAACCAAGCTCAGCGCGCTCTGGGGCAACGTCGCTCACGATTCGGAGATGTACGGATACATGGCCGTCTATCTTCGGCTGAAGGGCCTGACACCGCCCACCAGCGAACGTCGAGCTAAGTGATTGTTGTAATCTGGGCGAACCCTTCTTCCTTCGACGGAGGAACCATCAGGAGCACCATTTTTCGGATGGCTTCCTCGGGAACCACGCGGTTTCGGGCCTGATTTCGAGCCATACAAATTTCGACGGGAATATCGAAAAAGAGCGCTTCCAATGTGCAACCATATCGTTGCGCAAGGATCGCGTACGGTTTCCGTTCCCAGGGCGTCAGATGCGTGGCATCCACGTAAGTAACCGGCCTTCCCGCGGCGATGCGCTGGCGAATCAAATATCGGATCGCCGAAAAAATGCGCGCGTTCATGCTCTGGTCGCGCGGATCGTCCGCAATCAGCCGCCGTACTTCGTCGGACGAAATCGCGTTAACGCCAAGCCACGCGAGATACGTGGACTTGCCGGAGCCAGGAAGCCCAACCGTGATGACCAGTCGCACCTAAGCCCGCAATTAAACCAGGTAGCGGCCAGCCGCGAGAAGGCGCTCGGCGATCCGGCGGCGCGCGGCAATCGCATTCACCGGCTCGAACTTTGTGAAGCGCTTCAGCACCGCGAGATTGGTCCGTAGCGCGTCGCCTTCCGAACTGGCGGCGAGAACATTGCGCGCGGCGCTTTCGGCAATCTCCATTCCCTCGCGCAGAAACACGGCGCAAGCGTCCACCGCGATTTCTCCCTTGTGCAGCGCGGCCAGCTTTTGAGCGCGCAGGTATACGGATTCCATGGCGAAAGCATTCATCGCGATGTCTGTAATGGATGCGAGAATCTCTTCTTGTTCTTCGAGCGCGGCCCCGAACTTCTGATAGGCCGCGCCGAGCGCGAACAATGCGATTTTCTTGGCATTTTCAACCAGTCGCGCGTCTTCACTCGATCCGCTCGCGAGAGTGGGTCCGGCCAGAATCTCAGCCTGAAGTTTCTTCACTGCTTCGACCAACGGCAATTGCCCGCGCTGCGCGCGCTTCAACAGCATTCCCGTCGCTAGCAGCCGATTTATCTCGTTCGTTCCCTCGAAGATGCGGTTGATGCGCGAGTCGCGATAGGCGCGCTCGACAATATAATCCTGATGGAAGCCGTAGCCGCCATGAATCTGGACGCCTTCATCAGTCACGTAATCGAGCATCTCCGACCCGAAAATCTTAATGTAGGAGCATTCCACGGCAAACTCCTCGACGGCTTTCAGTTCGCTTTGCACCGCCAGCTCGGCATCGATCATCCCGACTACGCGATAGGTCGCCGATTCCGTGGCGAAGATCCGGATCGCCATTTCAGCCAGCTTGTGCTGGATCAGCCCGAACTCGGCGATCGATTTACCAAACGCCTTGCGCTCCTGCGCATATTTCAGCGAAACGCGCAGAATCTCCTTGGCCCCGCCACAAGCGAAAGCGCCCAGCTTCAGGCGGCCGATGTTCAGGATGTTGAACGCGATGATATGGCCTCGGCCGATTTCGCCCAAAACATTTTCCACCGGCACCGGCACGTTATCGAGATAAATGGCCGTGGTCGAGCTGCCCTTGATGCCCATCTTCTTTTCTTCGGCGCCGGAGGACAGGCCCGGAAACTTGCGCTCGACAAGAAACGCAGTGAACTTCTCGCCATCCACTTTGGCAAAGATGGTGAACAGATCGGCCGAGCCGCCGTTGGTGATCCACATCTTCTGGCCATTAAGGAGATAGTGCTTGCCATCCGCGCTCAAATCGGCTCGCGTGCGCAGCGCCATTGCATCCGATCCGGCTTGCGGCTCACTCAACGCGTAAGCGGCCACCAGCTCCGCGTTCGCTACTTTGGGAAGATAGCGCTGCTTCTGATCTTCGGTGCCGAAAAGCAACAGCGGCAGCGCACCGATACCGCTTTGTCCCCCGTGCCAAGCCGCGTACGAGCCGTCTTTCGCGATACCTTCGGCCACCAGCATCGCGGACGTGAGATCCATCTCCATGCCGCCGTATTTTTCGGGGAGGTGCACGGACGTGAGGCCGAGTTCACCGGCCTTGCGCAGCACTCGAACCGCGACGCCGGGCTCCTGATGCTGGATGGCGTCGACGTTGGGCGCGATTTCCTTAGTCCAGAATTCTTCCGTGGTGCGAGCGATGGCGCGGTGTTCGTCGGTGAAGTCTTCGGGCGAGAAAAGTTGCTCGGACGGCGTCGGCTCAATCAGGAACGCGCCGCCTTTATGCTTGGTGGGAGAGATTGTCGAGGATGCCATCGGAATGATTCCTAATCAGGTTTTCGAAAATGCCGGCAGCGCCTTGGCCTCCGCCGACGCACATGGTCACCATACCGTATTGCGAGTCTTTGCGATGCATTTCGCGCAGCAGAGTAGCGGTAAGTTTCGCGCCCGTACAACCGAGCGGATGCCCCAGCGCGATGGCACCTCCGTTGGGGTTGACGCGGTCGAGATCCAGGCCCGCTTTACGAATCACCGCCAGCGCCTGAACCGCGAAGGCTTCGTTCAGTTCGATGACGCCGATGTCTTCTTTCTTCAAACCGGCCAGCGCGAGCGCCTTTGGAATCGCGACGACAGGCCCGATGCCCATGATTTCCGGCGGAACACCCGCCACGGCAAAGCTGACGAAGCGGGCCATCGGCTTCAGCCCGAGATCCTGGGCCTTCTTATCGGACATCACGATCGCGGCCGCGGCCCCGTCGCTAGTTTGCGACGAATTTCCCGCCGTTACCGTTCCATCGGATTGAAACACGGGCTTGAGTTTTGCAAGCGCTTCAAGCGAGGTGTCCGCGCGTGGTCCTTCGTCCTTGGTGAACATCGCGCAGTGGTGTTGCGGCGCGCCGTTTTCAACCCCGGTCGATTCGACCGGCACAGGCACGATCTCGTCATCGAACTTGCCTTCGGCCTGCGCCCGCAACGCGCGCTCATGGCTGCGATGCGCGAATTCATCCGCGTCCTGGCGAGTGATCCCGTATCTCCTTTGGACCTGCTCCGCGGTGAGCCCCATGCCCATGTAGACCTGCGGATGGTGATCCACCAGCCACGGATTGGGTGCGAACTTATTCCCCGCCATCGGAATCATACTCATGCTCTCCGCCCCGCCCGCGATGATGATCTGCGCGCTGCCGGAATGGATCCGGTCGGCCGCCATGGCGATGGCCTGGAGTCCCGAGGAACAGAAGCGATTGATGGTCATCCCCGGCACGGTATCGGGAAGTCCCGCGCGCAGAGCGGCGAGGCGCGCCATGTTCATGCCGGATTCGGCTTCGGGCATCGCGCAACCCAAGATCACGTCGTCGATTTCTTCGGGCGCAATAGCTGGATATTTTTCAAGCAAACGCCGGATGACGATCGCAGCGAGATCGTCGGGCCTGGTGCTCCGAAGAGCGCCTCTAGGCGCTTTTCCAACCGGTGTTCGCAGGCAATCTAGAATGACGGCTTCCATGTTCAGTGGGGATCAGTTTCGAAGCGGCTTCCCCGTCTTCAGCATATACTGCATGCGCTCCTGCGTTTTCGGATTGCCGCACAGGCTCAAAAATGCTTCGCGTTCGAGATCGAGCAGGTATTGTTCGGAGACGGTTTGTTCGCCCGAGAGCCGGCCTCCGCTCAAAACGTGTGCCAGCTTTTCGGCGATGATCAAATCATAATCGCTGATGAAATGTCCCTCGCGGGCCGACCAGGCGGCCAGCTTCATCATCGCGTAGGCGCTTTCGCCCGAAACTTTGATATCGTTGCGGGGCGCGCCCGGCGAGTAGTTGGGAACCAGCGAGAGCGCCAGCGCCTTGGCGTCGAAGATCAGCCGTTCGGGATTCATGGAAATCGAATCCGAGCGATGGAGCAAACCGAGCTTCTGAGCATC
>JBKQHJ010000241.1:0-78231 GCA_052148835.1 Bryobacteraceae bacterium | reverse complement strand
CTTCGCCCAAATCGCTCCATGCCTGCGCGTACTCCGGATCGATTTCCACCGCCTTCTCGAAATTCTTTTGCGCGGCATCCCATTTCTCGTCGTTCATGGCATTCACGCCCTTGCCGTACGCCTTTTTGGCCGGTTCGGGTGCCTTGAGCGCGCTGGCCGAGACCGTGGAGCCTTGGTGGAGGCCGGTCCGCTTCAGCACCACGGTCGCGTCGTTGCGCAACGTCGCCTCGAGTGTCTGATAGCCCTTCAGCCGGATCGTGACCGAGCACATGTCGGCCGTTGCGGGATCGTACGCCCTGGAGCGGTAGTTCACCAGGTACTGTACGCTGCCGTTGCCGAAAATGTTTACAATCGCGCATTCCTGCACCAACCGGTCCGTGAGCGAGGGAATGATCTGCGGCGAATTGGGAAGCGGCGAGCCGTCCTCGGTGACGATGGTGGCGTGGTAGGTCTGGGCGGAAACCGCCGCGGCCATCGCCAAAGCCAGGATGCCGGCGGCCAGGGCCGGATTTGTTTTCATGGTATTTCCTACGTGCCATTATACGCGCGGGTTTCAAATTGCCTAGTCGCTCGCGGCCACTCGGCAAGCCTGCTCTCGTCCAATTATCGTGCGTTGGTTCGCGGTACAGCACCGGCCAGCGCCGCCAATAGCCAACTTCCAATCGCCAATAGAGCCAACCACGTCAAGTTATCACTGTTAAACTGATAAATGAAGTGCAGCGTTTTTACTTTGACCACAACGCGACCACCCCGGTATCTCAATCAGTACTAGAGGTACTCGTTGCAGCGCTACTTGAAGTGCCCGGCAACGCCTCCAGCATCCACCAGGATGGCCAATTAGCGAAACAGCGTCTGGAAGCCGCCCGCGGCCAGGTGGCCACTTTGCTCGGATGCCAGCCCAAGGAAGTGGTGTTTACCAGCGGCGGAACCGAGGCCGACAACCTGGCAATTATGGGCGCCGTCAACGCCATCGTCACGCCGTTTGAAAAGCACGTGATCAGCACCAAGATCGAGCATCCGGCCGTGCTGAACCCCTGCCGCGAGCTGTATCCATCGGGGGTAAAGCTGACCTTCGTCGCTCCCCGGCCGGACGGCGTCATCGATCCCGACGACATTCGCCGCGCGATGCGGCCGGAGACGGTCCTGGTCTCCGTGATGCACGCCAATAATGAAACCGGCGTGCTCCAGCCGATCGCGAAAATTGCGGAAATCGCGCACCAGGGCGGCGCGCTGATGCATTCCGATGGCGTCCAGGCGGCCGGAAAAATCCCGGTCGATGTGGGGGCGCTCGGCGTGGACCTTTACTCCATCAGCGGCCACAAATTTTATGCCACCAAGGGCATCGGTGCGCTCTACGTCAGAGCCGGGACCAAGCTGCGCCCCATTCAATTTGGCGGCAAGCACGAGCGCGAGCGGCGTCCGGGCACCGAAAACGTTCCGGGTGCCGTGGCCATGGCCAAAGCTGCCGCGATCGCTCGGGCAACTTTGCCGCTCGAACAAGGCCGACTCGAATCGCTTCGGGATCGCCTGGAAACAGGAATCCTCGCGCGTGTTCCAGACACTGGTGTCAATGGCGCGGGCACCGAACGCACGCCCAACACCACCAACATCTACTTCGACGGCCTGGAAGGCGAGGCTCTGGTAATTTCGCTCGACCTCAAGGGTTTCGCGGTATCGAGCGGCTCGGCCTGTTCAAGCGGAGCCGTCGAACCGTCGCACGTGCTGCTCGCCATGGGTCTCGCGCCGGAGCGCGCCCGTGCCAGCCTGCGATTTTCGCTCGGCGCCTCCAACAACGAACAGCAAGTGGACGCGTTGATCGAGGCCGTCGCCCAGTCCGCCGCACAATTGCGCAAGCTTTCGCCCACCTATACCAGTGCCTGATACCACCCCAATGCCAGTCGCAGGAGACCCAATCGCAGTCGCAATGTCGGGTGGAGTTGACAGCTCCGTCGTCGCGGGATTGCTGCAGCGCGGCGGCCGACCTATTGTTGGGCTTACCATGCAGCTCTGGAACCAGCGGCGGTTGCCTGAACTGGCGCCCGAGGGCGGCGTTACCGGCCGATGCTGCTCGCTCGACGATGTGTACGACGCGCGCCACGTCGCCCAACATCTGGGCATTCCCTACTACGTCGTCAATTTCGAGTCCGGATTTGAAGAGCAGGTTATCAAGCCGTTCATCGACGATTATCTGAGCGGCCGTACGCCGATTCCTTGCACGCTCTGCAACAACTTCATCAAGTTCGACCGGTTTCTGGATCTGGCCTCGGGCGTCGGAGCCGCGCGCATCGCCACCGGGCACTACGCCCGCATCGGCTTTGACGACGCTACCGGCCGTTATCAGATGAGCCGGGGCGTGGACCACTCCAAGGATCAAACGTACTTTCTCTTCGGCCTGAAACAGGAGCAATTGGCGCGCACCGATTTTCCGCTAGGTGGATACACCAAGCCGCAGGTCCGCGAGCTCGCACGCGAGTTGGGACTGCCAGTGGCCGCGAAGCCAGATAGCCAGGAAATCTGCTTCGTTCCCAACGGCGATTATGCCTCCTTCATCGACGCTTACTTCCGCGAGCACGGCATTGCGCCCGAGAAGACACAAGGCGAAATTCGCGATCGCGAGGGCCGGGTGCTCGGCGAACACGCGGGCGTGCACCACTTCACCGTCGGACAGCGCCGCGGTCTGCGGGTCGCGGCGGGCGAGCCGCTGTACGTCATCTCCACCGAACCAGCCTCGCAGCGCGTGATCGTCGGCCGACACGAAGATCTGCTGCGCGCCACCCTCAGCGCCAAAGACATGAACTGGGTCTCGATCGCGCCTCCGGGTGCCCAAAGTGACGCTCCCATCCGCGCGCAAGTCAAGATTCGCAACAAGCACGTCGCCGCCGATGCCACCATCTCCCCCACCCCCGACCCCGCTCGCGTCGAAATTCGCTTCGACGAGCCGCAGCGCGCCGTCACGCCCGGCCAAGCCGCGGTGCTTTACGACGGCGATCTCGTCCTAGGAGGCGGGTGGATCGAATAGTCTCGGTCCTTCTCTGGCTATTAGTACACGCGCCACTCGGGCTCGCCCGCTTTTACGTCGCGCTTCTCGATCTCGCCATCCCCCGCCTGCGCCGCACCGCGATGCGCAACCTGGAGCTCGCCTACCCGGAAAAATCCCTGGCCGAGCGCCGCGCCATCGCAGACGAAGTTTTCCTTACGATAGCCCGCCTCATCTGGGTATTCGCGCGTTTCCCGAACTTGAGCCGCCAAAACATTCATGAGTTAATACGTTACGACGGCCTGGAGCACTATCTGGAAGCCAAGCAGCGCGGCCGAGGCATCCTCTTCGCCACCGCCCACTTCGGCAACTGGGAATTGAGCGCCTTCGCTCACGCCCTCATGACCGAGCCGATGCACATCATGATCCGCCCGCTCGACAATCCCGGGATTGACCGCCTGGTGGAGGATCGCCGCCAGCTTTCGGGCAACCGCCTGATCGTCAAGTGGGACTCCGCTCGCGCCGTCCTGCGCGCCTTGCATCAAAACGAAGCCGTCGGGGTTCTAATCGATCAGAACACTTCGCCGCAGGAAGGCGTCTTTGTCGACTTCTTTGGGACCCCCGCGTGCGCCAACACCGCCTTTGCGAAGATCGCGGCCAAGACCGGCGCGGCCGTCATCCCGGGTTTTGCCATATGGTCAGAGGACGAGCGAAAATACATCCTCAAATTTTATCCTCCACTTGAGATATCTGGCGACCCTGCTGAAGACACTCGCCGCCTCCACGCCATCCTCGAGCACGTCATCCGCGAACACCCCGGCCAATGGCTCTGGATCCACCGCCGCTGGAAAACGCGTCCACCCGGCGAACCAGGCATTTACGACAAAACTTGAGATGTTTGCTTCTAAACATTTGATCCTGCTAACGTTGTGGCCATTCACGCTGGCCGCGCAGCAGGCGGCGACTTTCTCTACCGACGTCCGAGTCGTCAATCTGTTCGCAACCGTCCGCGACGCTCAGGGCCACGTCGTTCCCAACCTGACCAAGGAAGACTTCACGCTCGAAGAAGACGGGCGCTCGCAAACCATCCGCTATTTCTCTCAGGAATCCGGCCTGCCCCTGACGCTCGGCCTGCTGGTTGACACCAGCATCAGCCAAAAGCGCGTTCTTGCCGAAGAGCGCACCGCGAGCTTTCGGTTCTTGAGCCAGGTCCTCCGGCCTGAGCAGGACCGGGCATTCGTCATTCACTTCGATCGCGACGTGGAGCTGTTGCAGGATCTCACGTCGTCGCGCGAACAGCTGGACCAGGCACTCGCCCGGCTTCAGACTCCGAAGCTCCCTCCGCGCAAGCCTGGCGAACCAAAGATCGGCCGCTGGGCTTTGGGCGGCACCGCGCTGTACGACTCCGTACTGCTGGCCTCCAATGAAATATTGAAAAAGCAATCGGGCCGGAAGGCGCTCGTCCTGCTCACCGACGGCGTCGATAATGGCAGCAAAATCGGACTTTTCGAGGCTATCCAATCGGCCCAGCGCGCCGACACGCTGGTTTATTCGATCCTGTTTTCGGACCGCGACGCCTACGATGGGACTTTTGCCAGCGCGGCAGGGAAGAAGGCTCTCGAACGTATTTCGCATGAAACCGGCGGCGCCTTTTTCGAGGTTGCCACGGCCCGCCCGATCACGGCCATCTATGCCCAGCTGGAAGAAGAACTGCGCAACCAATACAGCATCGGTTACGTGCCTGACGGAACCGGCGCCGCCCCCGGATATCGCAAACTGCACCTAGTCTCCAAACCGGGTCTTTCCGTGACAACGCGAGATGGTTACTATAGCAGCCGCTATTAGCTAATAGCCATTAGCCTTTAGCCAAGAGCCAAGAGCCAACCGCCAAAGGCCAATAGCCAAAGGCCAATAGCCAAAGGCCAGCAGTGGCCCAAAAGCACCACTCTGGTGATCCTCGGCCAAAGCCACTAATACCAACCTCCGTCCTGCCAGCAATTTACCTCTGGCAGCCAAGATGCAAATAGAATGGTCTTGAGAGGCACCACGATCATGAAACTCACTTCCGTACTTATTCTCTCGTTGGTGGGCACGCTGCCCGGCATCGCCCAGGATCCGAACCAATCCGCGCCCCCTCCGGCGCCCTCCACGCAGTCGGGCGGTTGGCGCAAGTTCAATCCGCAAACCGATCAGCAAAACGCCCAACAAGGCCAACCATCCGCCGATGCTCCTCTCCCGCCACCTGACGCAGCTGGCGAGCCCCAGGATCAAGCTCCGCCGCCGCCCGCTCCTCAGGGTCCTCCGCCGCAGCGGGGTGTTTATCAGCAGGGTCCGCCCCCGCAAGGCGCGCCGCAAGGTGGGTATCAGCAATCTCCGTACCAGCAAGCTCCTCCGCCTCCGCGCTACGCGCCGACAACCATTACGTTGCCCGCGGGAACTTGGGTCACGATGCGCCTGAACCAGCCGTTGTCGAGCGATCACAACCAGACCGGTGATGCGTTCACCGGCACACTTTTGGAACCGATCGTCGCGAACGGATTGCTGATCGCGCGTCGAGGCCAAACAGTCAGCGGCATCGTTACCGAAGCGCAAAAGGCCGGACGTGTGTCGGGCGTTTCGCATCTGAAGGTGGAACTCACCGGCGTCCAGCTTGTCGACGGCCGCCAGGTTCAAATCAAGACGAAATTGATCGACCGTCGCGGCAACACGTCGTATGGACGGGATGCGTTCGCTATTGGCGCCACAACTGCCACGGGTGCTGCGATTGGTGCCGGAGTCAACGGTGGCGTGGGAGCCGGAGTGGGCGCTGCCGCGGGCCTGGTGGTATCCACCATCGGTGTCTTGTTGACGCGCGGCCGGGCAACCGTGGTCGGCCCGGAAACTCCGCTGACTTTTGCGATGGAAACGCCGCTGACGCTCGACAATTCGCAGCAGGCGTTCCAATACGCCGCGCAACAGGATTACAACGCGGGCGGCCGTCCGCTTGCGCCTCGTCCTTATGGATCGGCCTATGGACCCGGCTACCCTCCGCCCCCGCCCTATTACGGCGGCTATTATGCCCCCGCTTACGGCTATCCGTATTATCCGTATCCTTACTGGGGTCCATCCGTCTACTTCGGTTTTGGCGGCCGCTGGGGTTACGGACGCCGCTGGTAATCTGACAATTTAGGTGTCCACTTGGCCTCGCGAAACATCCGCGAGGCCTTTTGTTTGTGCAGCGCCTTTCTAGTCGGTAGGATTTTGCCTCAGTTCTCGGTAGGCCTCGCCGCGTGGTCCACCATGAGCACTTCCACCGGATTCTTCTGCGCCTTCAGATCGAGGCCCAACTGCTCACGAACCGCTGTGAACAACGAAGGGCTTGTCGGATCTTGATTCCAGTCGAGCGCAAAGTTGTAGCGTCCCGTCAACCCGGTCTTATCTCGAACCGGCAGATCCAGGATATTCGCGAGCAAATTGACGAATCCGATCATCGGCTGATTGTGAAGCTGGATTACGCCACCGCCGTCGCGTCCCGCAGTGACCGGCTCATCCGCCTTCGCCGCATTTAGTGTGGGTCCGTTCTTCGCCACACTGAGGGTATACGCCGTGATTTCCTTCGCGTGCGGCCCCATCGGCGGATTCACCAGGTTCACGGAGGCCACTTCGAACTCCCGCGGAGGCGCAGGATTTTGCGCGAGCGCCGAGGACGCCATCAGCGCGATGATGCCCAAAGCTCGAAGGGTTTTTACTTTACTTCCGAATATCCCTCGGCGCATGCGAACTCCCGCAGCTCATCTTGCCCCGATCCAGACTTCGCCTTGCGATAAGTCTTGGTCGTCTCCCAGGGCTTGGTCAGCGCCTTCGGATCGGTCACAGTAATGTGGTCTTCCAGCAGCGTGGGCTCTAGCAGGCGGATGCGCTCATGCACCGTCATCTCGTCGCTGTGCGGTGTGATGCCTTCGATGAACGTATCGCCGCGGATTGCCACCGTATCGACGACCAAGGTGTCACCTTCCCAGTGGCCGGTCGAGTAACCCGCGTACGTCGGATCGTCCAGCACCTTCTGCGATGGCTTGCGGCCGTCCAGGTAAACACGGCGCATGGCGTCGTTCAGTTCGCTGAAGAAAGTGATCTTGTCCTTGTTCTGCATCACTTCCATGCCGTAAAACATGCTCATTACGGCGGGCATTCCCGGAGGCAAGCAATTCGCAATGGCGTCGTACTTGGACGAGCCAGAGATCAGCGACTTGCTGATCATTTGCCATTTCGCCATGTATTCCGGCGTCAACGAAGGTTCGTCCGGCCGTCTGCCATTGGAGCCGTCACCCACCGGAGCCGATGCCGTGGGACGCGGAGGCGGGCCCTGTTGTTGGCGCGCGCCCGCGGCCGGGCCGCCGCGGAAATTCCCGAAAGGATTCACGGGATAGTAAACGCCCGAAAAATCAGGCGGCGTCTGCCCACAGAGCGCAGTCGCGACCGCGAGCCCTAACACCAGGGCCGTGGCCCTCACTTGGCGTCTCCCAAGCCTTCGGCGCACGCAAACTCGCGCAGCTCGTCTTGCCCCGATCCCGGCTTCGCTTTCCGATATGTCTTCACCGTTTCCCACGGCTTAGTCAGCGCCTTCGGATCGGTTACCGTGATCTGATCCTCCAGCAGCCCAGGCTCCTTCAGCCGGATGCGCTCATGCACGGTCATCTGATCGCTATGCGGCGTGAATCCTTCGATGAACGTGTTGTCGCGCAACGCCACCGTGTCCACCACCAGCGTGTCGCCTTCCCAATGGCCGGTGGAGTAACCCGCGTATGTCGGATCGTCCAGAACTTTTTGCGATGGCTTGCGTCCGTCCAGGTAAACACGCCGCAGCGCGTCGTTCAGCTCGCCAAAGAACGTGATCTTGTCCTTGTTCTGCATGATCTCCATGCCGTAATCCATGCGCATCATGGCGGGCATTCCGGGCGGGAGGCACTTGGCCGTCAGATCGTATTCCGACGATCCGGCGATCCGCGTCTTGCTGATCATTTCCCATTTCGCCATGTACTCGGGCGTGAGCAACGGTTCATCGGGCGTGCGACCGCGCGAGCCATCCGACAAGGGCGCCGAAGCAGTGGGTCGCGCTGGTGGTCCCTGGCGGGGAGCAGGCGGCGCACCGGACCTCGGGCCGCCCCGAAAGCCGCCGAAAGGATTAATCGGATAATAGACCCCTGAAAAATCGGGCGGCGCGGTTTGCGCGCAGAGCGCTACGGGGATCGACAGCGCAATGAACAGACTGGACGCTTGGAACTTCATCGAATTACTCCGTCGGCGGCGGTGCATTCGCGAGAATCGTGCCGTCTTCCTTGGTGACTCGCGCGATGAGCCCCGATGCGGTGTCGTCCTTCGCCGGGCTTAAATCGATGGTGACCGTTTCGCCCGGTACGAGCGACTTTGGCGTCCACCCCGCACGCGCCAAGATTCCTGGCGGGCGGCCCTCCACCTTCCAGTCCACTTTATTGCCCTTCCCATCGTCCACCGTTAGGATCACCCAAACATGCGGGTTGCTCCACTTGAATTCTTTCACCACGCCCTTGATCGTGATGACCTTGGTGACATAGAACGCCGAGTTGCTGTGGTGCGCCTCGGCCATGGGAGCCAAACAAAGCGCCGCTCCCAGCGCGGCGGCACACGCGATCGCTCGAACCATCATCGTGCAGACCTCCAAAAATGCCTTCTGTGGAAGCATATCAAAATTATTGAAACTTGCCTGGCCCGTGGCTTGCGGACACGGCCCTCGTCCATTGCACCTAAGGCCTATAAATTGGCGACGTCCAATATCACCACCTGCCCGCTCTGGACGAAGTCGAGCCTCGTCGCAATTCCGTCAGCTACCAGTCGGAGGCTAGGCCAATGGTTCGTGAACAAGATAACGACAGACAACCTTCGGCCCGCGAAATTCTGTTGATGGCGGACATTCTGGTTACAAGTCAGCAGGATATTGAATCCCGTCTGCTCCGCCGCGTCGAGCAACTCACCATTCTCTAGTCCTTGCCACGCCAACTCATCCGCGCGCGTTACCTCATGCCCTCGCAAGAAACCGGCCAACGGCGCTGGGGTATTCGCGTCGAACAAGATCTTCACGCAACTGCTGCGGGCTGTTCAAGTGAACTCTTCGCAAAGGCAAGCACTTCGTGGACCTGTTCGCGCCTTACCGCAGGAAACCACTCCAGAAATTCATCAATGGTTGAGCCTTGGTCGAGGTGCTCAAAGAGCGACGCTACCGGTAGGCGCGTGCCTCGGAAACACCAGATCCCGCCAAGTTTGGCCGGGTTCCTATCGACGGCATTGCAGCGGCTCCAATCCACGTTATCATTTTAGCGCTTGGAATCGGCGGGCGGTCCCAGGTAGGTTGTAGCCGTGATGCGATAAACAAAACTCTCCCGGCCACTTTCATCGCGCCTGGATCCCGCGCGAACCCCGCCGATCTTTTCTATCGCTTTTTGGGAACGCAAGTTCTGTGGACCAATGAGAAAGACCACACTGTTCACGAATCGGAAGGCGTGCCGAAGCATGAGCCGCTTCATCTCCCCGTTGTAGCGGCCGCCCCAGTGGGACCGGGCGAGGAACGTCCCGACCTTTAGCATCCACGGCGATCCACGCTGTGTGCTGGAGGTCAAAGGCCATCTACTTCTGTGTGGCCGCAGACCCCGTCCTTATGGCCGCGGGCGCCGGCAGCGGCACATCCGAGTTGAAAATGTCGGCCACCGTCTTCCACTTTCCGTCCGCTTGTTTTTTCCAAACTTCCACCAGCTTTCCGCGATCTTCCAGCGCTTTGCCTTGAGGATTCTTGGCCGTGATCTGATAGACGCCCATCACGTAGGCCAGTTCACCGGATCGCGCGACGTCGGCCTTCGTCACCTGCCTCGAAACCGCGGCATCCGGACTGAGCATCGTCGCCCACACGGCCCGAATAGCCTGCTTGCCGGTGGCGATGGGAGCGTTGGGCGGCAGCATCGACGCGTCGTCGGTATAATAAGACACCGCGCCATCCAGGTCATTAGCCAGTGCGGTCTTGGCCCATTGCGCGTCCGTCTCTCTCACCGCGCTTTCGTCCGCGGCGCGCGTGTCCGCCGTCTGCTGACTGCAGCCCGAGGTAAACAAAGCCAGCCCAAGACCCATCCAACAAAGCAAGGCGCAGCCAACAAATTTGTTCATTCGACAATCCTCCTCGCGAGCACGTTATGGTATCATCCCTCACTCGGAGGCACGACGATGACCCAGCGGCTGCTCCTATGCACTGCGCTGCTGTGCACCAGCGCGCATGCGCAATGGTTAAACTATGCTACCCCAGGCACGCCGCGTACGCCCGACGGCAAACCCAATCTCACCGCCCCGGCGCCGCGCACGGCTGAGGGTAAACCAGATCTCTCCGGCGTCTGGATGCATGAACAGACCCCGCTCGCGGAACAGAAGCGCCTCTTCGGCGACCGAGTCGCCCTGGGCAACGTGCCGGGCATGGAAGTCGACACCGTCTCGAAGTACGCCATCAATATCTTCGTGGACTTCAAGCCCGACGAAGCGCCCATCCGTCCCGAGGCCATGGAAATTCTCCTCCAGCGCAAGCAAACCGACTTCCCCCCTACTCACTGCCTGCCGACCGGCATTCCTTTTGGAGCTCTTGTTTCCGAGCCGATCAAGCTGGTTCAGTCACCTCGCCTGACCGTCATCTTGTACGAAGGCGATGCTCCACGCCAAATCTACACCGATGGCCGCGAGCTTCCCAAGGAGTTTGAGCAGCCGGCTTGGCTGGGTTACTCGGTCGGCAAATGGGATCGCGACACATTTGTCGTGGAAACTGCCGGCTTCAACGACAAAACCTGGCTCGACGGGATGGGCCACCCACATAGCGATGCGCTGCGTATCCTGGAACGCTACCATCGCCGCGACTTCGGACACCTGGATGTCCAGTGGACTTTCGACGATCCCAAGATGTACACCAAACCCTTCACCATCAAGGTCGCCTACTTGCTCTTAGCCGACTCCGACATATTTGAAAGCTTCTGCAACGAAAATGAAAAAGACCTCGCCCACATGTCACATAAGTAGGCTGTTCGCCGAGCTGCTGGTGTTGTTCGCGCTTCTGGGGACCGGCGCGCACGCGCAATGGTTGAACTATCCCACTCCAGGTACGCCGCGCACGCCCGACGGCAAGCCTAACCTCACAGCGCCCGCGCCTCGCGCGCTGGATGGAAAGCCGGATCTCTCGGGCGCCTGGCATGTACATGCCACTCCGATCGCGGAAATGAAGCGCATCTTCGGCGACAACGTCGGCCTCACCAACGTGCCCGGCATGGAAATTGACACGCTCTCCAAATACGCGCTCAATATCTTCGTAGACATGAAGCCGCAAGAAGCGCCGATCCGGCCCCAAGCCGCGGAAATTTTTCGCCGGCGCGCGGCGGGCCAGGAAACACGCGGCATATGTCTTCCGGTCGGCATTCCCGCCTCCGGTCTGGTCTCTGAGGCGACAAAGATCGTTCAGTCACCTCGGCTGATGGTCATCCTGTACGAATCCGACGGGACACATCGACAGATTTATACCGACGGCCGCGAGCTTCCCAAGGAATTTGAGCAGCCCGCTTGGCTGGGATACTCGGCCGGAAAATGGGTAGGCGACACGCTGGTGGTGGAGTCCGCCGGTTTTAACGACAAGACTTGGCTCGACCTGAACGGCCATCCTCACGGCGAGGCTCTGCGTGTCGTGGAGCGCTTGCACCGCCGCGATTTCGGGCACCTGGATGTCGAAACCACTTTCGACGACCCCGAGATGTATACCAAGCCCTTCGGCATAAAATACACCTTCGACCTGCTGCCCGATTCCGACGTTTTCGAAAACATCTGCGAAAACGAAAAGGACAGCGCCCACATGGTAAAAGAGCCTGCAAAGTGACATCTTCGGCGTCTTCGAACGCATTCCCACGCCAGCGCCGCCCGATGCGTCAATCTTAAGTGGACCTCTCGCCGCGCGCGCTGAAGTACTGCCTGCTGCTGGCTTGCTGTGTCTCTGCCGCCCTCAGTCAAGACGTGCCGCCGCCCAGCGAGCCGCCCGCGATATCTCCGCCGCCGACCACGCAACCTCCTGAGGCGGAGGCGCCGGGCGTAATTGAAGGAACCGTGCTCAGCGGCGCCACCGGACAGCCATTGCGGCGCGCCCAGATCCTGCTCCGACCGACCGATTCAAAAGGCGCCGCGCTCTATCAAACTACCGATGAAAGCGGCAGCTTCGCATTTCCCAAGGTAGCGCCCGGACGCTACGTGATTACGGTGCGGCGCGAAGGCTATCTTCCGCTCTCGGCCGGCCGCATCGGCGACTACAAAATGCCGCCGATCTTCACGGTGAGCTCGGGCCAGACCATCAGCTCGTTCGTGTGGCGCATGACGCCTTCGGCCGTCGTCAGCGGCAAGGTGAAATTCGATGACGCCGAGCCGGCCGTCAACGTCGCCATTCAGCTTTATCGTTCGTACTACGAGCGGGGACGTCACGGCTACGCCGCCGCCGCGAGCACCCACACCGACGATCGAGGCGAGTACCGCGTACACGGCCTGGAACCGGGGGTATATTACGTCGCGGCTTTGTATCAAGCTCCGCCACGTCCGGCTGAGGCGCAGCAAGAGCTTCGCAAAGACTCGCTCGGCAATCCGCTGCCGGAGCTGAGCTACGCCGTCACGTTTTTCCCGCAAGTTCAAAAGATGTCGGAGGCCGTTCCGGTGAAGATCGCTCCCGGCGACGAGGTAGGGGGCATCGATATCTTCCTCACGTTGGTTCACACCGTACATGTTCGCGGACGCGTGCTCAGCACGGCGAAAGGCGCCGTGGTTGCGAGCCCGAGCGTGACGTTGCGGATAAACGATTCCGACAACACGGCTTCGGTCAGCGCGCCGATCAATGTCGTGGTGGATAAGGATCAAAACTTCGATATCGGCGGCGTAACAGCAGGGCCGTATTTATTAATGGCCACCGGAGACGAGGATGGCGTCTCGCTCACCGGCCGCGCTCCGATTAACATCGGGGATACGGATGTCGCCAACGCCGATGTCGTGGTCGCTCCGGCAAGCATCTGGACCGGCAAAATCCACATGGATGACGACGACAGCGCTCTGCCCACTGGTCTGATGATTTCGCTCCAACCGCGGCGCACGACTGCGGCCCCCGTGCGCGCCGAAGTCGCAAAGAACGGGGAATTCTCCGTTCCTTTTGTTCCGGACGAAACCTACGATCTTTACGTGCTGAACGCGCCGGAGGATTCCTATCTCAAGTCCGTCCGCATCGCAAATTCCGAGCGGTTGGCAGATGGTCTGGAGGCGTCGGCAGGCGCTTCCCCGCCCCCGCTCGATGTCCGGCTGAGCTCGCAAGGTGGACAATTGGTGGGAAGAGCGGTGACCGCCGATCCCAAGGTGGTCGCCAGTGGTGCAACCGTCGCGTTAATTCCCAATCCGCCTGAGGGGCGTGTCCAAGCCTACCAGACGACGCAGGCCGACGAGTACGGCAATTTCATGCTGCGGGGCGTGCCGCCCGGAAAGTACGTGATTGTGGCGTGGCTGGATTCCCCGCCGTGCGACGTCTACAATCCCGACGATTTGGCGGCGTGCCAGGCCCAAGGCTCTAACTTGAGCTTCGATGCAGAGGAGCAGGAAACCGTTCAACTTACCGCGAATTGACGCGTTCCTTAGCACTACTGCACCGTGGTGCTGGAATATCACTCTGCCTACCACGGAATTCCTTTGAAAACAGGACCTTAAGCTTTTGATTTCAACTGTCGATAGAACTGTTGCGTGCCAGACACTGCAGGCGAATCGGCTCAGCGCGCTGACCTGAGCCTTCAACAGGACGCCGATATTGCGCGTCAATCGCTGGCCGGCGTTTGGGCCGGGCTAGGTCTGGTACAGTTCGCCCTGCTGGCGGGCACCCATTCGAAAATTCATACACTGGCGGTCACGCTTTTCGCCGCAACCACCATGGGCGCCTATGTGCTTCGTTTGTTTCTCACACTGCGAAAAAATGCCATCTATCCTCGCAGTCCACGCCTGTGGCGGATCGCTTTTTGCGCCAGCTTGATTTGCTTCTCGTCGGCTTGGGGTTTATTGAGCTGCTATAGCGACGTGTTGAACGGCTTTTCACAGTGGAATTCCCTGCTGCTGACGTTTTGCGTGCTGGGCATTAGTTTTGGAGCCATCGTCTCACTCACTCCCCGACCGGTCTTTCTGTACTGCCACGTTCTGCCGCTGCTGGCACCTCCGATTGTGATTGATTTGTGGCTCGGCGGCGAAGGCTACGGCATGGCTTTGATCAATGCGGCCTGCTTGGCGTTCTTGCTGGCACAGGGAAAACAGTTGAGCGTCCAATACCGCAAATCGTTCGAAGACCGGCAATTGCTGGAACACGCAAAAAAGATGGCGGAGGCCGCCAACGAAGCAAAGGGCCACTTTTTGGCGAACATCAGTCACGAGCTGCGCACTCCGATGAACGGCATTATCGGGATGACCGAACTGGCACTGGATACGGAGCTAACCGCGGTGCAGCGCGACTTGCTCGAAACCTCACGCAACTCCGCGATCTCGCTGCTGTACCTGCTGAACGATGTGCTGGACTTCTCCAAGATCGAATCAAAAACGGTTCAACTGGACAACGCTGCTTTCGATCTGCCGAAGCTGCTAGCGGAAACCGCGCGCGTATTTGAGGTTCAGGCCCAACAAAAGGGCTTGTCGCTGGCTTGTGAGATTTCGCCGGAGGTTCCTGGAGAAGTCACGGGAGATCCCGCGCGCTTACGCCAGATCCTGGTCAACCTGCTCGGGAACGCACTCAAGTTTACGCCGTCGGGCAGCGTGGTGGTCCGCGCCACCGTGGAATCGAGCTCGCCGCGCGAGGCTCAGATACTCATCGCGGTAGCCGACACCGGCATTGGCATTCCACTGGAAAAGCACAGCGCGATTTTTCACCCCTTTGCGCAAGCGGACGGATCGATGACTAGAAAATATGGCGGCGCAGGCATCGGCTTGAGCATTTCAATGCGTCTGGTGGAGTTGATGGGCGGTAAAATGTGGATCACGAGCGAACCGGGAAAGGGCAGCACATTCCATTTCTCGGTGCGCTTCGCGTACCCTGAGGCCGAGCAACAGACTTTAGCCCCTGAGATCGTTCGCCCGGTGCACAACCCGTCGCCCAGCCCATCACTCGGGTAGCCCCCCCGATGGGGTAGCCTCGCGGCTGAGTCACGCGCCAATCCGGAAAATCATCTAGCGTCTTTTGCAAGAGTTGCCTCGTCGCGCCGGAGCGCGTTCGCTCTTTTTTCCAGACTGCGGTGTAGGCTCAAACAGTTTGCTTTTAACATGACGAATGCCTGAATTCGATTCGGGAGCCAGCTTTCCCAAGCCGGGACCGAGCTGGCTCGCGGCGCCCGATGAACGCACACCCGGGTTTTTCCCTGCCTTTGCCCGGGTGTCGGTGGCAATCCAAACCCTGTTGAGGGAACGTGTGCCTACATATTACTTTGTGGACTCACGAGCTTTTTTCAATGTGAAGACAGCCTACCCGATGCTGGTGTATCGGGCCAGCCGTCCGTTCCGCGGCAAGATGCGCACGGAGTTGACTTACGACGTCCTGAATCCAAAAACGCTGGCCACATTCTTCCGGACGGTGCGCCCGGCGCTGGGCGAGGTTGTGGGAGCAGCGAAGTTTCGGCTGCAGACCGAGGGGCTGTCCGAACTAGCCGCGCTCTATGAGCCAAGCCGCTCCAACTCGATTCTCGACTCCGTGCAGCGATTGAGCAAGAGCCGCAAGTGCCTTTACGTTCTGATCCGCGCTGAGAGCGTGCTGGTGACGACGCTCATCGACTTGGCCGGTCTTGGAAACCTTCCCATAAAGCAGCAGGCCCGCCGGATGGCGTCGTTTGAAAAAAAGTGGAGATACCAACTGCGCCGGATGTATCCCGGCATGGACTTTACCTGGCTGGCTCCCGAGCTCCTGGAAGCCGCGACGGAAGCACTCACGGAAACCGATGCAGCGCTGGATGAAACGATCCCGGAAGCCCCATCCAGGGAACTACTCGATGAACCCTAGGCCGTGCAGCGTGGCCGCCGGCTCGCCGTCTTTCTCAAAAAGACCGACATCGACGGTGGCCTTTTGATGGCCGCGAACGAGAGCCACACCGTAGGGAGCGCTGGTGAATTTGAAGGTCTTGGTCAAAAGAGCCAGGTCGTTGGAAGTGCCCGCTTTCAGGCCGGTGTCATGCAAGAACGATGCGGCGAACTGCGGCGTGTCGATGGGAATGGTAACGATGTTGGTATCTTTCCAATTCATCTTCGCCATCTTCCGCGCAGCAGCTTCGCAGTGCGGGCAGGTGGGATCGTAGAAAAACAGGAACGTCTTGCCATCCTGCAGCGAAAACGGTTTTCCATCCACGGTGATGGAAGCGGGGGCCTGCAAACCGGACGCCCGCGCCGTATTCACGCCAAAGGAGACGGCCGCGAAAACGACTACCGCGCCTAAAATCACCAGGGCAGCCCGCAGATTCTCCGAAGCGCGGGCCCACTTTCCGGCCACCACGGCCATCAGGAGCATGGCGCCGTCCTCAAAGAAAAATGCCGGCCCGACGGTACGCTTCACGAGCGGAAAACAACTGCAATCCTTGCCCACCAGAGCGCCGTAGTTCACTCCAATGTAGATCATGAAAACGACCAGTAGGAAGCCGATTAGCCAGGCTCCCCAGCGGCGGAAGCGCGGTACCAAAATGAGGACGCCGCCTACCATTTCGCCGATTCCAAGCGCCAGCGTGCCGGGCAGCGCGAAGGTCGAAGAAACGCGAAGCTCCTCCAGAAACTCCGACCAGCGGTATGGATCGGCTAGCTTCCAGGCTCCCGTGGTAATGAACAGGATCGCCAGAAGCAGGGCGCAAACTCCGCCGATGGCCTTTTTCCAAGCTGGTAAATCGAGGCTGGCAATGTCCAGGCCTAAATGCGCCGGGTTCGCAGTGCTGCTGTCAGACATAGGTACTCCATTTTACCGAATCAGGCAGGCGCTTTCGACGCCACCCCGCCCACACCGCCGGCGGCCTCCTGGTCAAAGAACTCCCGCGCCGCTGTAACCGTCCGGGCGACGTCTTGCTCGGTGTGGGCCGCCGAAAGGAAACCCGCCTCGAATTGCGATGGCGCAAGATAGATGCCCCGCTCCAACATCCAGTGAAAAAACTGGCGAAAACGCCCGGTATCGGCGCGTTTGGCCGATTCCCAATCGGTGACCGGATTGGGCGTGAAGAAAAACGTGAACATGGATCCGACGCGGTTCACCGTGACACCGTCCGGCACATGCGCGATAAGCTGAGCGGCGCGGCTCTCGACGATTTCGTAGACCTCGGGATGTGACTGCAAATAGCGCAGCATGGCGATCCCGGCACTCACCGCCATCGGATTGCCCGAGAGCGTCCCGGCCTGGTAAATCGGCCCCATGGGAGCGATTTTGCTCATGATATCGGCGCGCCCGCCGTAGGCCGCCAGCGGCATCCCACCGCCGACGATCTTGCCCAGCGTCGTCAGGTCGGGCCGGATTCCGAAGCGCTCCTGCGCGCCTCCCAATGCCAGGCGAAATCCAGTCATCACTTCGTCGAAGATCAGCAGCGCGCCATATCGCGTCGTGATTTCGCGCAACGCTTCGAGAAAACCTTCGCGTGGCGGAACACAGCCCATATTACCTACAACGGGCTCCACGATCACTGCCGCGATCTTTGCGCCATGTTCCCGGAAGGCTGTCTCTACGGCAGCAATCGAGTTGAACGGCAGCGCAATGGTGGTAGCCGCGAACCCCTCCGGCACGCCTGCCGTATCGGCGATTCCGAGCGTTGCCATCCCCGACCCCGCCTTGACCAATAACGAATCAACATGGCCGTGGTAGCAGCCTTCGAACTTGATGGTCAGATCGCGCCCCGTGAATCCTCGCGCCAGCCGCAGCGCGCTCATGGTGGCTTCGGTCCCGGAGTTGACCAGGCGCACCATCTCGATGGAGGGCACGCATTCGCGAATCAGCTCGGCCAATTCCACTTCCCGTTCCGTGGGCGCGCCGAAGCTGGTTCCGATCGTGAGCACTTCGCGCAGCGCGTCGATGACCGGCGGAAAACAATGGCCCAGAATCAGCGGGCCCCAGGAGAGCACGTAATCGATGTATTCGTTGCCATCGACGTCATAAATGTGCGAGCCCTGGCCGCGCGCGATGAACGGAGGCGTGCCACCTACGCCGCGGAACGCCCGCACAGGCGAGTTTACGCCGCCCGGGATAAGTTTTTGGGCGCAGGCGAACAATTCTTCGGATCGAGTAAGGTTCATGAGTGGGACGGCCGTGCTCACGTCTCTTCGGGAATCACTCGCTGCAGGAACAAGTTCATCAACACTTCCTGCAAAGTGCCGTTCAAACCGCGGAACAGCCGGCTCTTCAAACCGAGATACGGCTGGGTGCCGGCGAACAGATCTTGAATCAACACCCGGAATCTTGGGCTGCGCCGCATAAAATCGACCATCCGGGAAGGGACCGCGCTGAAGAGGAAGCGCCCCAGAAAAACGCGCTTGGCCAGCGTGGCGCCGAACTCCAGGTCGGCCATGAAATCGCGACATAGCAAGTTACGATAAGCCTGCGCCCGCTCCGCCAGCGATTGCGACTCGTTCAACACCACTTCGCTAGCCAGGTCGCCCGATCGCATCGCGTAGTACAGGCCCTCGCCGGTAATCGGATCCACTAAGCCTCCCGCGTCGCCCACCGCCAGCCAGCCTTCTCCAGCCAGACGATTATTTTTCCAACCGGAGTGTTCGAGCGACGGAAGCATGTGTCCATAAAACGAAGCATCCTTATAAGAGATGCCCTTCTGATTCATGTAGCGCTCCAGCCGCGCGCGCAACGCCTGCGCTGGTTCGCCTTTGCCGCAGATTCCCACCGAAAGATGCCCGCAGCGCGGAAACACCCAGATGTAGCCCTCCAGATTCCGCAGGAACTGAATGTCGATGTGATCCTGCGCGGATGGAACGTAGTAGCCGAGCGCGTACATGGTGTCGGCCGCGGTCCACTCGGTTCCGACGTTGCGCAACGAATTGCGCGCACCTGTTGCCACGATGCAAAAATCCGCCTCGATCTGCCCATGCCGCGTCTTGAGGCGCCATCCGCGGCCCCCACGCTCCAGTCCCAGGACGCGCGTCTTCTCTAGTTGCGCTCCGGCCAGCTCGGCGCGTTCCAGCAGCATGCGATTCAGGTCCATTCGCGAGTAGATCAGCAGGGGATTGCTCAGGTTCATATGAACCGCCCCGGCCGGTTGCGCCGCCAGACAGGTCTGATGAACGATCTTTTTGGGCACGCTGTTATCGATCAAGAAGGGATATCGCGTGTAGGCCTTGTACGTCAGGCCTCCACCACAGGGTTTCTCCCAGGCTAGCTTTTCGTCCAGGACGACTGTCTCCAAGCCGGCTCGCGCCAGTCGTTCGGCGGCGAAAGCTCCAGCTGGACCGCCACCGAGGACGGCAACACGTTTCATGCGGATCTTCTCACTTTTGCTGACTGGTCGAGTCGGAACTGACTGCCGGATGTCCAGGCGGCAGCGCCTGCGAACCTCCGACGGCCGGATGTCCGGACGGTAAACCGGCGGCGCCAACTCCGCCTGGAAGAGCGGTATGCGGCATCCCATCCAGCGGACCGGGCGAATTCCCTTGGCTGCTGGGAGCATTCGGCACGCCACCCGCGCCATGTGCCGAGTTCGCTCCTGTCCGGCCCTTCACCACCCATTGGCCATCCTTGCGCTCCAGCACATACTGCATGGTCATGCCGGCTGCCGGCGACGAATTTCCCTTGGCCTGAAAGTGCACTTGCGCCGTGGCTTCGTCCTGATGAAACGCCACCGAGTTCACGGAAACGTCCATCGCCAAGAGGTCGGAGCGCTTCGAGAGATATGACATGACGCCTTGGCGAACGGCGTCCTGGTTCTGGATGTCTTTCTTGCAGCCGACAAAGAAAACGGCGCTCAAAACGATGCTCGCCGCGGCTGCGATGAGGGGGGGACGAATCACATACCGATTATAGCGGCAGCGGAATTCGGGCGCAGTGCCGTCACTCAATCCCCGACGGCTCTCGATTGCACGACATTCGGCAAGGATTCCGCTTCCGTAACCGCCCGACGAAAAGGCTGCGTCAACATGAACAGAAAACCGGCGCTGGCCGCGTCTTCGATCCCCTGAAGGCCCGTTCGTATGCCGTCCTGTCCGGCTGCGGGAGCCTCCAGGTAAGTGCCCAAAAGCCGATCCCACCAGGGCAGGATTTCAGCGAAGTTCGCGGTCTGCTCACTCACTTGGTCGGAGTGATGAACACGGTGCATTTCCGGTGTGACCAAGACCAGGCGAAGCGGCCTGTCCACCCAGGACGGCAGGGTCGCATTAGCGTGAGTGAAAAAAGCCGAGAGAATGGCGGCCAGTTGAACGGCCAGAACCGCGACTGGCGGCGGAGCCAGAAGCACGATGGCTCCCAAATACGCCGATTGCAAGATGAGAGCCTCCAGAGGATGGTTGCGAAACCCCGTCGACAGGTCCAAATCGGGATCGGAGTGGTGTACCTGGTGCACCCTCCACAGAAGTGGAACGGCGTGAAAGGCGCGATGCACCGCGTAAGCCAGAAGGTCCAGCAGGACAAAGGCGATAATGCAGCGTAGGGCAAGCGGCAACCATGGTTTGTTTAACAGGCCATACTTACTGTGGTTGAAAGTGACGGCCACCATCACCAGGCTGCCTCGATATACCAGCATGCCAAGCGCACTCGCTGCCACCACTAATAGGGCGTGATTCCGCCAGCGGCGCACCAATTGTCCGGACACACTCCTCCACGGGCGAACCATCTCCCAAACGGCGACTGCGACAAGCGCCACGGTGAAGAGTGTCCAGTATGCGTTAGCTTCGATCCTGACCCAAGTCACTTAAATCCCCACAGCAAGGGACTAGCGGCGGCGCTTGATTCTGGCGATCAGGATTACCACCCCAACACCGGCTGCGGTCAGAATCCCGAGGCTCGGCTCTGGAGTGACCGTTCGGACGCCGGCGAACATCGGAACGCACGCCACAGCTAGCAGGGCGCCAAAACGGACCAACGAGCGATAGTTGCTCATCATGTTGCTCCTTAATGTCCTCCCATCCCTGGATAGGACTGCCAGCGATCATAAAACTGACTGTTTCCCGGCGTCAAGCAAAAACGCTCCGATGAAACTCGAGGTTAGTACTAACACTCCCACGTTGCGGTACACTAACCAAGTAAAGTCTGTTCTTTCCCGGTGAAGGCGTGCTATTGCCCGTCCCTCTTTGAGCGCCAGCCACTCCACATCGAGGGAGTTCTATCGCCCGATCGGCTCACGAGAATAAGCATTGGCGACCGACTTAATACAAATCGATCAAGACCATCCGCTCCCGGAAGCGATTGAACGCGCCGCAGCCCATCTGCGGCGCGGCGACATCGTCGCCATTCCCACCGAAGCGCTCTATGTGTTGGTGGCCGATCCGCTGAACCTTCACGCCGTGGGCCGGGTGTTTGCCGCCAAAGGGCGCGAGATTCATCGATCATTGCCGATGCTCGTTAGCGGCACCTTCATGGCCGAGGAACTTGCGAGAGATCTATCCACCCGCTTCCATGTTTTGGCCCGCCACTTCTGGCCGGGCCCGCTGACGATGATCGTTCCGGCGTCGGCCAAAGTACCGCTGAAGGTGACCGGTAACACCGGACGGCTGGCGGTTCGACAGTCGCGGTCACGGGTGGCGCAGGCGTTACTCGATTGGTTGGATCAGCCGCTGGTCGCGACCAGCGCCAATATTTCCGGTCAGCCCACATGCCGCAGCGGCATCGATGTCTTCGGCGTCATGGACGGCAGCGTGGACCTGGTTTTAGACGCCGGACCGCTGGCTGGCTTCGGCGCCACGACAGTAGACATCACGGAGCCGTACTGGAAAGTGATCCGCGAAGGCGCGATTTCGGAGAAAGAAATCGCCGAGTGCTTGAAAACTGCCGGGGCGTAACCGGCTTCGGCTCCGTTTCATCCCGTCAACATCTCAATACGCCCATCGCCAAACACCATGAAAATCTCTTGAAAGTCTTTCGCCCTGCGCAGCTTCGAATAGATATAGCGATACGCCTCTAAGCATGCAATTCCTCCGGCGCTGATCACAACCAGCCATCGATCACCCGCCAGCTCCGGCCCCCGCCTGCCGGCCACGGCGCTGATTAGCTTGAGCAATTCGTGCGTCATATTCAATAACAGAAGCGGGTCGGAATCGGAATTGTGCACGAACCCAATCATTTTTGGCGCTCGCTCAGATTCGTCTCTCAAAAGTCGGATCTGGACGCGATTCCCGTGAATCGTGTCTTTCTCGTCCCGCCTCCGCGATGCCCGCCCGACAAGAGTCTGTATTTTCTCTTCCAGCGAGGCAGCGGTTTTCGCCGGCAAACGGATGGGAGCGGTGATGGTCAGCAACACGGTCATGCCGTCCGGCGCCGTTTCGCCGAGAGTGGCTTCGAGCCGTTCCAGGAGCCTGGTCGCAACCTTATCGAATCTCAAGCGAGGCTTGTCAGCGTCACGTTGGCAAGGGCCGCGCCGTTTGAGGGTTGTGATGTCAACAGCAGCCCGCTTCCCCGCGACCATGATATAGGCGTCGGGGGGATCAGCACCCCTTTCCCACGTTGTCGAAAACTGTCTTGCGACGGCTTCGACCGCGGTTCGTTCCTGCTTATTCAAATCCCTCACGCGTGCCTCCTCTGTCCAGGATAGACAACGCCGTCGCACACTCCCCTTGATTATCTACAACAGACGGTGTAATCTGTTGTCGATAGTCCCTTGTAGATTACCCAGGGGAGGCGCATGAGCAAGCCTACTGATTTGGTCCAGGGCACTCTGGACCTTTTGATCCTCAAGACTCTCGCGCTCGGGCCCATGCACGGTTGGGCCATCGCACAGCGCATCCAGCAGTTGTCCAACGATGTCCTGCAAGTGCAGCAGGGCTCGCTTTATCCCGCGCTGCATCGGCTGGAGCAGCAGGCCTGGATTCAAGCTGAATGGGGCGAAAGCGACAACAACCGCCGCGCCAAATATTATTCGTTGACCAGAGCTGGCCGCAAGCAACTCGAGAGCGAAGCGAACAATTGGGAACGGCTTTCCGCCGCGATCTCGGCCATCGTACGCGCCTGAGGGCATTTCCATGCGATGGCTCCATAAACTCCGTCTTCGCTTTCGTTCGGTATCTCAGCGTGCGACGGTAGATCGTGAACTGGAAGAGGAAATCCGCTTTCACTTCGACCATCAAGTGGAGCAGAATATCGCCGCTGGAATGGATCCGGTGGAGGCTCGCTACGCAGCATTGCGGCAATTCGGACCTCTCACTCAACACAAAGACGAGTGCCGGGATGCCAGGAGGATCATTATGCTCGAGAATTTTTGGGAGGATTCACGCTACGCGCTTCGCAACTTGCGTCGCGACCCGTTTCTGGCTTTGGCGGCGACAGTAACGCTAGCCGTTTGCATCGGAGCGAACACCACGGTGTTCAGTGTCGCCAACTCCATTCTCATCCGGCCGCTTCCTTATCCCCACTCCGATCAAATCGACTGGATTAGCGAGAAGTCCGGACCCGCACAGCAAGATCTCGCGGCGGCGCCGGATTACTTCGCCCTGCGCGAGCAGAACCGGATTTTCGACGACGTCGCTGCCTTCGGCCCGTTTATGGCGAACTGGACCGGGATCGAGAGGCCGGAGCAACTGGATGCCGCGAGTGTTGTGCCGTCGTTCTTTCGCGTAGTGGGCACGCAGCCCATGCTGGGACGAACTCTAACCGCCGACGAAGTGGGACCCAAGGCGCCGCCGATCGCGGTATTGAGCTATGCCTTTTGGCGAACTCGCCTGGGCAGCGACCCTCAGATTCTCGGAAAAACTATTTCTCTCGATCGCCTGCCGCGAACGATTGTTGGCGTGATGCCGCAAGGGTTCGACTTTCCGCGCGGCACCCAAATCTGGCTGCCTTTTCCGATTGACAGAGCGACTCAGAGTTTTCCCCTCCGGCCCGACAGTCCCATTCTCATTGTCAGCATCGTGGCCCGGCGCAAGCCAGAGGTGACGCCACAGCAGGCTGCGACGGAGATGAATCGCCTGACGTTCGCGATTCGCGCCATGTATCCTGGGGATTTTCGGAAACGTGCGTTTCGGACTGATGTGACAATAGAGGCCATTCCCCTACAAGACCATCTCACTGGCCAATTGCGTCCGGCGTTGCTGGTTCTCACGGGCGCGGTCGCGCTAGTTCTGTTGATTGCTTGCGCAAACATCGCCAATTTGCTCTTGGCTCGCGCGAGCAGCCGGCATCGCGAATTGGCCGTCCGGCTAGCGCTCGGATCCGGCCGCGGCCGCATCATCCGACAGATGCTCACCGAGAGTCTGATACTCGCCATCCCCGGCGGCGCGGCAGGCATCGGACTCGCGTGGCTCGCCGTACACATGCTGGACGCCGTTAAGCCCGCGATTCTGGTTCGCTATCCGGCAATCTCGATGGATTGGCGCGTGCTTGCCTTTACCATTGCGTTGCTGCTCGTCACCAGCTTGCTGTTTGGTATGGCCCCCGCATTCTCCGCGGCCGGAATCCGCATTCAGGATGCGCTCAAGTCCGCAGGCTTAACCCAAAGTGCTGGGCGCGGCGCGACGCGCCTGAGAAAAGTCCTCGTCGTTGCAGAAGTTGCCGTCTCGCTTGTGTTACTCATCGGCGCCGGTCTGCTCACGCGCAGTTTCCTCAATCTGGCGCATACCGAGCTCGGCTTTCAGACCGAACGTTTGCTGACCTTCCGAATGATGCCGATCGGTTCTTTCGACCGCGACTATCAACCGCTCTTTTCGCAAGTGCTCGACCGGCTGCGGCATTTGGCGGTCGTACGCTCGGCAACCATGGCCGACGACTTCCCGCTGAGCAATGAAGAGTTCATTTCAACTGTGCGCATTCGCGTCCAAGGACGCCCTCTAGTGGCGTTTGCCGATCAGCCGATGGTCAACGATGTCGTGGTCGGTCCGGAATTCTTTCAAACCCTACAAATCCCGCTCAAGAGCGGCCGCATTTTCGATGCCCATGACTTCGTTCGTTCGATGGAGCCTGTGGTAGTTAACGAGGCGTTCGTGCGGCGAATTTTTCCTGGCGAGGACCCTGTGGGACGCCAAATTGGATACGGTCCCGACGAAAGGAATATCAGATTGACGATTGTCGGTGTGGTGGGCAACATCCGTGGGGCCGCGCTCGGCGCCGACCCTCCAGCGGTTCTCTATCGCTGCGGCTGCGTGGGGATTTCTCTCTTTCGTGCCGGATATCTGGTCCGCACCTCGGTTGCGCCCGAGGCTGCCATCCGAGCCATCGAACAGCAGGTCCGCGCCGTCGATCGCGACCAGCCGATTTACGACGTCAAGACCATGGATCAACGCAGAGACGCGGCGCTCGCCCCGGAGCGTTTCCAGCTCATTCTGCTCGGAAGCTTCGCGTTTATCGCAATTCTTCTGGCCGCGGCCGGCGTCTACGGAACCATGTCGTACTTGGTGACTCGCCGCACTCGCGAGATCGGCATTCGCATGGCGATGGGAGCGCGGCACGCCGACGTCGTTCGGATGGTGCTGGGCGAGACGACGGTTCTGGTTCTATTGGCAATCGCCATGGGTCTGGGCGGCGCTTGGGCGCTCACCCGTTATATCCGCTCGATGTTGTACGGCGTCACCGAGCTCGATCCCGCAACATTTGTTGCGACTTCTGTTCTTCTGGCCGCGATCATACTGATCGCATCGTGGGGGCCCGCACGTCGCGCCGTCGGCGTCGATCCGATTACCGCTTTGCGGGAGGAGTGACGGAAGCAGAATTTGAGAGCTGATACGGATTCTCCCAGACCTTGCGCGCCGTCTCCACAACTAACTCCAGTTTGCGCCACTGATCGTCCATCGATAACAGATTCCCCGCGGCCACCGAGGCAAAGCCGCATTGCGGGCTCAAAGCCAGATTTTCAATGGGAAAATAACGAGCCGCTTCATCGATGCGGCGCAGCAATTCATCTTTTGACTCCAATTTCGGCTCCTTGGTCGTGACTAAGCCGAGCACCACGGTTTTGTTACGCGGCGCCAGGCGCAAAGGCTCAAAGCCACCAGACCGCTCGGTGTCGTATTCGAGAAGAAACGTATCCACATCCAGCGAATTGAACAGCTTCTCGGCAATGGCATCGTAGCCGCCTTCGGTATACCAGCGGCTGCGGCTATTACCGCGGCACACGTGCAACGCCACGGTAACTTTGCCCCGCGGGACTTCCTGCAGCGCGGCGCTGTCGCCCGCGATCGCGCGCTTGAATTCTTGGTCGGGATCGAAACCGGCCGCCCGAAGGCGATCGCGCTGTTGAGGATCCAAATAATGCGAATAGTATGGCGCGTCAAACTGGATGTAGCGCACGCCTTCAGAAACCAGCCAGCGCACTTCATCGCGGACTATGTTGACCAGATCCTGGAGGAGCTCGGCGTGCGTTGGGTAGAAGGCATCTGTAACACCCGGCTTGTAGCTGGCGAGTACGAAGTTGGACGGGGCGGGTAGCGTAATCTTGAACGCGCCTCCCACCGTTTGCTTCAACAACGGCAGTTCATGCCCGGTCAGCTTGCGCAGCTTTCGCAGTTTGGCGCCCGCCGCTTGCGCAGTGCTGCCCTCGGCGCCGCCGCCCGGCCCTTTCCACTCGAGCGTCACTTTCGCGGGGACAAATCCCTCCACCGCGTCGGCCATGTCGGTAAGCCAGGAGCCGCGGCGCATCTCGCCGTCGGACAGCACGTCCAGCCCAATGGAGCGCTGCTTGGCGAGCGCGCTTAGGATCGCCTGATCTTCGGCGAGGCGAAGTTCCGGCAACGAGATTTCTCCGGCGGCGTGCCGGGATCTGGCTTGGAGCAATTCGGGCGGACGTAGCAAACTGCCGACCTGTTCAGCGCGGAAACGTGGGGGCATATTAGAGTTTTGCGTGGAACAGGCATTGTCTCGCCCCTCCGATAGCTATGTCAATTCGAGTTTCTGTTCGCTAAATGTTCGGCCAGGATCCTTAGCAGGAGGAGTGTGCTGGAAACCGCGATCGTCATTGGCAGTGTGAGCTTGTGGGCGCCGAAGAAACAATAGGCGGTGAAGGCCAGCGACGCTAGAAACACCACGTTGGTCATGCCTGACACGGGCCGGCGCTCGACGGCAGCCTTGGACCGGTTATTACGGGGGACCCTATCGCCGCAAACGTAACAATGGTCTTCGTCCCTAATCACCACGCTGTGACAATATATGCATCTGCCCATGTCTCCATTTAAGAGATCCACCCTAGGTGCAGTCGATGGAACACCCGTACCTGGGAGATAGGTACTTACTTAGGTACTGCTCAGCTTAAGTACTACTGAGGGCACCCGCTTTGGATGGTGAGATAATTACGATAAGAATGCGTTTTTGCAGCCCTCCGTCAATTATTCTCTTTGCCCTTCTGCTACCGATTTCCGCCCAAACGCCGGGCGCTCTTCAGACACCGGGCCAGGACGAGGCCACCTTTTCCACCGAGGTCAAGGTGGTCAATATTCTGGCCACGGTGCGGACCAAGTCCGGTCAACTCATCAATGATCTGACCAAAGACGACTTCGCGATCACCGAGAACAAGCGGCCTCAGGACATTCGCTATTTCTCGCGCGAGTCGGATCTGCCGCTCACCATCGGACTGCTGGTGGACACCAGCATGAGCCAAACCCGCGTCCTTGAGAGCGAACGAGCGGCGAGCTTCCAGTTTGTAGATCAGGTTCTGCGCGAAGGCAAGGACAAGGTCTTCGTCACGCAATTCGACATGGCGGTGATGACACGCCAGAAGCCGACGTCCCAACGGCGCGATCTGGAAGAATCGCTGCCATACGTCGACACGCCCAGCAAGAACGACCTGCAAGCGCAACGCGGCGGAGGGACTTTGTTGTTCGACGCCGTGGTGAAGGCTTCGCGCGAGATCATGGGCGGCCTCGGCAATCGCAAGGCGTTCATCATTTTGTCCGATGGCGGAGACAACGGCAGCGACGAGACGCTCACTTCGGCCATTGAAGCCGCACAACGCGCCGACACGATCATTTATTCGATCCTCTTCTCGGACGCCACTTACTACGGAGGTTTCGGGGACCCGGACGGTAAGACCTACATGATGCGGCTGGCCAAGGAGACCGGTGGCGGCTATTTCGAGGTATCGAAAAAGCAAAACATTAATCAGATTTTTGGGATTATCGAGAACGAGCTGCGCAGCCAATATAACTTGGGATTTGTTTCCGATCAACCGGTTCGCGTATCGGAATTTCGCACGCTGCAATTAACGGTCAAACGCAAGGATCTAGTAGTCCAGGCGCGTGATCGTTACTGGGCGCAGCGCTGACCGCTGCTTCAGCGCTCTGCGGTCCGACACGATTCTGGCCACGAACAAAAGGCCCCCTAAGGTGGCCGCGAACGACACCGGCATCGTGTTGGGCCACAGGAACGAAAACATCGTCAGCGCCACCGAGACCACAAAGAGCAGGTTGCTCAGAGGCGTCACGGGGGGAACGGCCTTTGGACTCTTCGTGCGGCGCCAAAAGGGCTTCTTCGCCCCCGGCACCGGAAGTCCGCAGATGTAACACTCGGAATCCGTTCTCGTTACCACGCTGTTGCATTCAGTGCATCGGGCCATGACCAATTAGAATGCGAAAGCCCGGGAGCGTCCATGGAGCGCGTGTACTTTCTTGCGCCGGTACCTTGGTTTTCCGACAATAGGACCCGGGTTTGGGCTCATTCCTCCCGCAGCAGTGTCAAAGGATCCAGCTTGAGCGCGCGTTGCGCCGGAATCCAGGTAGCCAGCAGGCCCAGCAACGCCATGGCGAGAACAACCCCCGCGAGTACCAGCGGATCGCGGGGACTGGCCTGATAGACGATGAAAGCCAGCACCCGGCTCGCCAGAATTCCGAGTAGCAGTCCCGCCGCCGAACCAAAGGCCAGTAATTTGAAAGCCCGTCCCAACGCGGCCCGTAACACTTCCTGATGCCGCGCGCCCAGGGCCATGCGAATTCCCAATTCCTTGAGCCGCTTGCTGACCGAGTACGCGGCCATCCCAAAGATCCCGGTGATGGATAGCATCGCGCCCATCACGCCCAACACACCCAAAGCCAAAGTAGCGACGCGCGCGGCAAACAGCGCGGTGCTCAGTCCCTGGTTCCAGGTTTCGACGTAAGCGGGCAGGCCAGGGTCCAGGCCGCGCAACGTGTTCCGTATGTCAGCCGCCAATTGCCGCGGGTCACGGCGGGAGCGCAATACCATCGTTATATCCAGAGATGGCGATTGCAGCATGGAGAAAAACATGGCCGCCTCCGGATCTTCAGTAAGGTGCACATATTTTCCGTCTTCCACAATGCCCACGATTTGGACACGGGTGCCGTCGCGCCGCTTGAAATATTTCCCCAAAGCGCTGGCCGTGGAACCGAAGATTTTGATGGCAAACTGGCGATTTACCAAGGCCACGCGGGGCGAGCTGTTGTCGTCATGCCACGAGAGATCCCTGCCAGCTAGCAAGGTTGTGCCCGCAGCCTTCAGATATCCGGGAGTTATGCTGTACATGGTTGGCGTCGCAACTGCATTTGCAGGCCTCAGATCCGTCGTCTGGTCGGTAAAGATATTCGCGCCGCGCGAGCCCCCGTTCGATATGGGCAACCAATCGCTCAATCCGACCGAAGTCACACCGGGAATCTTCGCCAGCGCGTCGATCATCCGCTTCTGCATGGCGGGCGCGGTGTCACCGCTGTAACCTGCCATATTCAGGCTGGTTTCCACCAGCATGGCGTTGCGGGGATCAAAACCGAAATTCGCGTGCATCGAGTTGATCAGCCCACGCACGGCGACCAACGACGAAGTAACCAGCACCGCGCAGATGGCAATTTGCACTACCAACAACAGGTCGCGGGCCGTAATCCGCCGTCCGATCGTGTTCGCCGATCCCGCCTTCACCACCTGGTATGGATCGGTCCTGAGCACCTGGCGCACGGGAACCATGCCGAAGAGGAGTCCGCTCGCGAGCGCCAGCAGCAACGCGATCAGATAAACGTTTTGATCGGGGGACAAAGGCAGGCTGATGGGATATTTGGGAAGTGGCTGCCACGCGGACAATTGACCCAACAACATTACGCTGCCCCATAAGCCAAGTGCGCCACCGGCGAGAGAGATCAGCAAGGCTTCGGTAAATAATGTCCGCAAAATGCGCGTGCGGCTGGACCCCAGCGCGAGCCGCAGGGCAATTTCCCGCGACCGGTCCGACGCGCGAGCGGCAAACAGGCTGCCTAGATTGGCACACGCAGCCAATAGAATCAACCCCGCCAGCAACATCAACCCCGTTAGAAACGCCCTGGCCGGCCGGCCAACATAATCGCCATAAAGATTAGGACGACCCAATGTAAAGATCATGTGGCCATCCTCTTTGGGATAGGTTTTTTCGAGATAAGAACCAATCGAGTTCAGATCGGCGGTAGCTTGAGCCGGCGTGACGCCCGGCTTCAGGTGTCCCAGCGCCATAAAAATCCAATGGTTTCCACGCGCGCTCAGGACGCTCGGCCCCGTGCCGCTAGCGCCCTCAACCTGCTCCTGGTTCACTATCGGAACAAAGAAATCGGGAGAGCCAAATACGAGAGTTCCGCGGAAGTCGGGCGGAGCTACGCCGACGATGGTGAAGGGATGCTTATTAAGCTGGACCGTGCGGCCCACCACTCCGCGATCGTCTTGAAAATGGGCATGCCAATAACCGTAACCGAGCACCAGGTAGGGAGCGCTCCCGGGGCCATGCTCGTCGGAGGCGTGGATCAACCGGCCGAGGTGAGGCCGAATGCCTAAGGCATCGAAGTAGTTCCCGCTCACTTCGTAGAGCCAGACGGTGGACGTAGTTTCGCCCGTGTCCAGGCCGGCCTGAGCGATGTTAAACGCGGCCAGATCTTCGAAGCTGCGGTTGCGGTCGCGCAGGTCGAGATAATCGGGGTACGACTGATAGCCCGTCCCCTCCTTCTCGCGCCACAGCATGAACAGACTCTGCGGGTGAGGCACGTTTAGCGGGCGCAGGATCAGGGCATTCAGTACACCAAAAACCAGGGCGTTCGCGCCGATTCCCAAGGCCAGCGTCAAAATGGCGGCAATGGCGAACCCGGGAGACTTGCGCAACAGGCGCAGGCTGAAACGCAGATCTTGCATCAACGTCTCAAGGAAATTGCCGCCGAGCGCTTCGTGGCATTCCTCTCGAAAACGCGAGTGGCCCCCGAACTCGATGCGGGCGCGCCGTTCTGCCTCGCTGCGATCTATGCCAGAGCGCTCCAGATCGTCGGCGCGGTGCTGGATGTGCGAGCGAAGCTCCTCCTCCATCTCCTCGGCGACCTCGACGGGATGAAAAAATTTAGCGCCAACCGAGCGAAAATAGGCCAGGATTTTCATAGCTCCTCCGGCTGAGCGGCAAGGGCGGAAGCAATAGCAGTAGCCAGGCGGTTCCACCCATCCGTCTCCTCTCGCAAACGCTTGCGTCCCAACGGCGTGAGTTCGTAGAACTTGGCGCGGCGGTTGTTGTCCGATACGCCCCAACTCGCTTTCAGAAGGCCTTGACGCACCAGGCGGAACAATGCGGGATAGAGCGCTCCTTGCTCGATAAGCAGCGCCCGCTCGGAGATCTGCCCAATGCGTAACAGAACCCCGTAACCATGCAGAGGACCTAGCGAGACGGCCTTCAAAATTAAAAGGTCGAGAGTTCCTGGAAGAAGCTGGGCTTGGGCCGACATTCACACTCCTAAGTTAGTAAGGAGTATAAAGCAGCTCCCCTAAGCTGTCAAGGAGAGAGATCGGGGTTAGGGGCTTGCGCCTGGCGAAAGTATTGACTACATTACTTAAAGGGCGGCGAACCTAGCCGGAATCTCGCGGCGGGCCGCATCTTTGGGAGGCCAATTGGGCAAAAGTAAGAGCCTCGCGGCTACTCTGGCGCTAGTCGCCATGCCGGCTTGTCTTCAGATCGCGCACGCGCAGCAGGCCGCGACAGTTCATGCCACGAACAAATCGGCGATGCTTGCAACTTCACCCGCGTCCGAGCGAGCGCTGCTCGACCAGTACTGCGTCCCCTGCCACAATCAGCGCCTGAAAACGGGCGGACTGATGCTCGATCAGCTCGACCTCGCCCAGCTGCACGAGCACGCCGAGGTCTGGGAAAAAGTGGTGCGCAAGCTTCGCGCCGGCTTGATGCCTCCCACCGGCCTGCCGCGTCCGGGTGCGCCGGTGCTCGAATCCATGATCTCGTTCGTCGAGACGGAACTGGACCGCGACGCCGTCCCCAATCTGATCCCGCCCGGCATGCATCGCCTCAACCGCACCGAATATACGAATGCGATTCGCGATGTGCTGGGGCTCCAGGTGGACGCCACAAAATTCTTGCCGCCCGACGATTCCACCCACGGGTTCGACAATATCGCCGGGGCGCTGACGCTGTCTCCGGCACTCATGGAGGCGTATCTTTCCGCAGCCGGCAAGATCAGCCGTCTCGCGATCGGCGATGTGTCGGCGCCCACCCAGGCCGTCTTCGAAGTGCCTTCCGATACCGCGCAGAATTATCACATCGTGGGGCTGCCCTTCGGCACCCGCGGCGGCATCCTGATCAAATACCAATTCCCCGCCGACGGCGAATATACGTTCAAGGTGAAAGGCGTCACCGGGTATTTCCAGGCTGTTCTGGGCGGCGTCAAGGGCGAGCACCTCGAAGTCACCGTCGATGGCGAGCGAGTGAGGCTGTTCGACTGGGATAAGGAAATTTCGACCACCACCGGCATGGGCCGCTCCACGCAACCTATCCCGGTGAAGGCCGGCCTGCACACCATCGGCGTGACATTTCTTGCCACCAACGACGTGCCGGGCAGCGAACTGAATAAGCCGTTTGAGCGGACCATGAACACTCCTGGCTCCATTCCGGGATATCTGTTCTATCCGCACGTCGGCCAGGTCTGGATAGAGGGCCCCTACAAGCCCGCCGGCGCTAGCGGTTCGTCCGCGCGAGAGAAGATTTTCGTGTGCCGCCCGGCCACGCCTCGCGATGAAGCACCCTGCGCGCGCACCATCCTTTCTACGCTTATTAAGCATGCGTACCGCCGTCCCGCCACGCCCGCGGACCTGGCGGCATTGACCGAGTTTTATCAAGCGGGCCGAAGCGACGGCGGAAGCTTCGACGATGGCATCGAAGCCGCGTTGCAGCGTTTGCTGGTGGACCCGGAATTTGTCTATCGCAGCGACGCGGAACCGGCCGGCCTGGCCGCGGGCAAGAGCTACCGTGTCAGCGATCTGGCGCTGGCTTCCCGCTTGTCGTTTTTCCTGTGGAGCAGCGTTCCCGACGACGAGTTGATCGATCTCGCGGCGCAGGGCAAACTCAAGGACCCCTCTGTACTCGATAAACAACTGCGCCGCATGCTGGCCGATCCGAAGTCGGAAGCGCTGATCGACAACTTCACTGGACAATGGTTGGGCGTGCGGTCGCTCAAGACCAGCGAGCCGGTGGTGAACCTGTTTCCCGATTTCGACGACAACCTGCGCTCGGCATACCAGCACGAAGTGGAGCTGTTCTTCGGCAGCATTGTCCGTGAGGATCGCAGCATCATGGATTTGCTGACCGCGAATTACACTTTCGTCAACGAGCGTCTGGCGAAGCACTACGGCATTCCGAACATCTATGGCTCGCAATTCCGCGAGGTGACCCTGCCTCCCGAACTCGACATGCGGCGTGGCCTGCTAGGCAAGGGAGCGTTATTGACTTTGACGTCGAATGCCGCGCGCACTTCGCCGGTTACGCGAGGCAAGTGGTTCCTACAGACGTTCCTGGGCGTCAGTCCGCCGAGCCCGCCGCCCAACGTGCCGACACTCAAGGAACAACCGGTGGACTCCACCGGCAACGCCAAACCGCCGACCATGCGCCAGATGATGGAAGCACACCGCGCCAATCCGGTCTGCGCGTCGTGCCACAAGATTTTCGAACCGATCGGGCTGGCGCTCGAAAACTTCGACGCGGTTGGCGCGTGGCGCACGCAAGATGGCGACAGTCCCATCGATGCCAGCGGCGTCCTGGTGGACGGAACTAAGGTGGACGGAGTCGCCAGCCTTCGCGATTCGCTGGTGCGCCGTTCCGACCAGTTCGCACGCGTGGTTACCGAAAAAATGATGACCTATGCCCTGGGCCGCGGCGTCGAGTACCAGGACATGCCCCTGGTGCGGTCCATCGTGCGCGATTCGGCCGCGAGTAACTACTCCTTCTCAGCAATCGTCTTGGGTATCGTGAAGAGCGCTCCGTTCCAGATGAACGTCAAGACGGGCGCCGACAACCAGCAGCGGGCGGCTCGTTAATCAGATGATTGGCAGAAATATGATGAGCGGCACAAGGTAGGAGAAAACAGCAGCGATGTTTATCACCAAGAAGCACATTTCGCGTCGGACGGTCTTAAAGGGCAGCGGCGTGACGCTCGCATTGCCGCTACTTGAAGCGATGATTCCGGCCTCCACCGCGCAGGCGCAAACAGCGGCCACGCCGAAGCCCCGATTTGTCGGATGTTTTGTGCCGCATGGCATGGCGCCCGGCGCCTATTGGGTCCCCAGCACCGAGGGCCCGCTGGATGCCGTGCTTCCATTCAATTGGAAACCGCTCGAACCATTCCGGGATCGCAGCGTGATTCTGAGCGGTTTGCATTGCCGTTCGGCGGAACCGCCCCCGGGCGCGACGGGCGCTGACCATTGGGTGGCTGCATGTTTCCTTTGCGCGGACAAACCCAAGAAGACCGCGGGTGCCGACGTGCGGGCGGGAAAAACGATTGATCAGATGATCGCGGAGAAGATCGGCCGCGATAACCTGATGCCGTCCATGCAGCTCGCGGTGGAGGACCCGGGCGCCAATTCGAGTAACTGCGGCGAGGGCTACAGTTGCGCCTACACCAACACGATCTCCTGGTCCACGCCCACCCAGCCGCTGCCGATGGAACTGAATCCGCAGGTGGTGTTCGAGCGCATGTTCGGAGACGGCAGTACGGCCGATCAGCGCAACGCGCGGCGCAAGCGGGACAGCAGTATTCTGGATTCGCTGACGGGCAGCCTCTCCCGTCTTCGCGCCGAAGTCGGCCCCGGCGACCGCAACCTGGTGGACGCCTACACCGAAGACGTCCGCGAGATCGAGCGGCGGCTGCAAATCGCTATGAAGGCCTCCATGGTGGCGACTACCGACATGGGTGTCCCGGTGGGTGTGCCGCAAACCTTCGACGAACACATTAAACTGCAGTTCGATCTATTAACGTTGGCTTTCAAGGCGGACATCACCCGCGTGGGCACGCTGCTCTTTGCACGCGACCTCACTGGCCGCACTTACCCCGAATGCGAAGCGCCCACCGTGGGTTTTCATGGCGGCTCCCATCACGGCGAAGATCCCAAGCGCATCGGCGAGCTGTCCAAGATCAACCAGTATCACGTCAAGATGCTGGCCTATCTGATCGACAAGCTGTCCAAAACTAGCGACGGCGCGGGGACGTTACTCGATCAGTCACTCGTTCTTTATGGGAGCAACATGGGGAACTCCAATCAACACGTCCATTACGACGTGCCGCATGTGCTGGTCGGCGGTTTGAACGGGAAGCTCAAGGGCGGTCGTCATTTGGCGTATCCCACCAAGACCATACCCACCGGAAATCTGCTGTTAAGCTTGCTCGATATGTACGACATTCACCAGGAAAGCATCGGCGATAGCACGGGCCGGCTGACGAATCTGTAGGGGACTCCAGGAATGAAAAACCGCTCCCTCACGGTCACGGCTCAGTATCGACAGTCCAGGAAAATCACACCGTTACCGAGCCGCGACCGTAAGGGAGTCGGTACCCAGCTTGCCAGCATCGTGGTCTTCTCATGCCTGTCGATCGGGATCATCTCCGCCGCGGGAAGCTCTGACGTTGCGGATGCGGTGATGAACGGAGACCGCGTCGCAGTCGAGAAGCTGGTGGCGCAACATGCCGACGTGAATGCACCGCAGGCGGACGGGGCGACGGCACTCCACTGGGCCGTTTTCCGATCCGATAAGGAAATGGTTGACCTCCTCATTCGCGCCGGCGCGAATCCCAAGGTTGCGAATCGAGACGGGTCCACGCCGTTGTGGCTGGCTTGCATTAATGGAAACGCCCCCATTGTCGCGGCGCTCATCGCCGCCGGAGCCGATGCCAACGAGAAGCTCCCCCTAGGCAGGACTCCGCTCATGATTGCGGCGCGCACTGGCAATGTCGATGCCATCAAGGTGCTGCTCGACCACGGCGCGGAAGTCAACGCCAAGGAAACCCTGCGCGGAACAACCCCATTGATGTGGGCTGCCGACGAGGGCCATGCGGCTGCCATCCAACTTCTGCTACAGCACGGCGCCGATATCAAGGCCCAATCGGATCCGGCGGAGCGTGGCAGAGGACCGGCACTGGGAAAATCGAACGATCCGCGAAAGGCGGTCGCGGCGCTGGCGAAGGCGCTGGCTGCCGGGATACCGACGCCCCAACTAGGCGCGCTTGGTACCACCTCACTGATCCCAACTGTGCCGGATAAGCCTGCCGCTGCTCGAACCGGCCGGCCTGGCGCACGAGCGGGAGCAGGCGCTACGGGCGATCTGGGCTTCGATCAAAACGACGATGCCGCGGCGGCTGCTTTTGGCTTCGGGCGCGGCAAGCTCCCCAAGGATGGCGGTGGTCTTACGCCATTGGTCTACGCGGTCCGCTCTAACGATCTCGATTCCGTTAGGGTCCTGCTAGAGGCGGGAGCGGACGTGAACCAAGTCACGGGCTATGGCTGGAGCCCCTTGCTGGTTGCGACGCAAAATCGCTACTACAAGCTGGGAGTTTTTCTGATCGAGCATGGCGCCGACGTGAACCTCGTCAACAAAGGCGGATGGACGCCGCTTTATCTCGCCACCGACAACCGCAACATCGAAGGCGGGGATTATCCGGTCCGCAAAGCCGACATGGATCATCTGGATTTCATCAAGCTGCTTCTCGACAAAGGCGCCAACGTGAATGCCCGGATGAAGGACAGCACCGAGACGCGTACGGTTTTCACCAATCAGTGGCTGGATGAAAACGGCGCCACGGCTTTCCTGCGCGCCTCTCAATCCGGCGACATCGTCCTGATGAAACTTCTGCTCGCCCATGGCGCCGATCCGAAGATCGACACGACGCTGCACGTAACCGCTCTGCAGGTGGCCGCCGGAATCGGCTGGGTGGAAGGGATCACCTACGAGTGGTCGCCCGCCAGTACGCTCGAAGCGGTGAAGATGCTGCTCGACCTGGGTCTCGATCCAAATGCGCAAGCCGACACCGGACGCACCGCGCTGCACGGCGCCGCGCACAAAGGACGGCCGGACGTGGTACAAGTTTTGGTCGATCACGGCGCACGGCTCGATATCCGCGATTACGGCAACACCGACAACCGCGGCAGCAAGGAATTAGCCGTTCACACCTGGCTGCCGGTGGATTACGCCGATGGTCTGGTCCGCGTCGGCGTGCAATCGGCGATCCCGCATCCAGAGACCGGACTTCTTATCCGCAAATTAATGACTGCCGCCGGGCTCAAGGCGCCGCCCATGGGCCGCACGCTGGAATCCATTTGTGTCACCGATGCTTGCGAGTGACCGATTGAATCGTCTGTTCACAACAGCCGGAAGTTGACTTCAATCTGCGCCTGCACCGCAACCGGCTTGCCGTCCTTCTTGCCGGGGCTGAACTTCCATTTTTCCACCGCCTCGACAGCCTTTTGGTCCAGGCCTAAGCCAAGCGGGCGAATGACCTTGATGTCGCGCGGATTGCCATGCTCATCCACCACGACAAACAGCAGCACTGTGCCCTGGAACTTGGCCTTGCGTGCTTCTTCGGAATACTCAGGCTCGACTTTGTAGAGGATGCTCGGCGCAGAGACGCCGCCGCCAATCTTGTAAGCTCCGCCGCCCATATTGCCGCCCGAACCGGGACCGAATCCTGGCCCCGAACCTGGTCCGACGCCGCCGCCGTGTCCAGTGCCCATCCCGCCGCCTGCGCCAAAACCGTTCGACGCCAGTCCAGACTTCGCCAGCGGATCGCCCACCTGGTTCATGTTCAGCGTAGGAATGTTGGCATCCGGCTGAATGACCAACGTCGGGTCCATTACCAGCTTGGGATTCTCTACGGTACTGATCATGGGCGGCACGAACTGCTTGTCGGCGATCTTCGGCAGCTTTCCCTTGCTAACAGGCGTAGGCGAGCGGTCGCCACCCCCACCGCCGCCGTGCATGGCGTCTTTCTTGACGGTGGGCTGGTAGGGAGCAATATCGGGCGCGATCAATTCAACCTGCTGCACCACGATCTGCTGAACCGCCTTGTTGGTCCCGATCAAAAACAGCAGAGCTATCAAGCTGGCGTGGATCAGAATCGAAGTCGCGCCCGCTCGCGTGCCTTGTCCGCCAAAACCCCACCACGGGCTATCGAGAGAGGAAGACGTGATAAGAACCGGCGCGGTTCGAAAGGCGTCATCCATTCCGCGCACGCCGGTATGATGGACGGAAGCCCGAAACCAGGCGAGCGGCTTAGCGATGCTCTCCATTTCGCCCCGGCAAGCGTCGCATTCCCGCGCGTGCCGCTGCTCGTCCGATTGGCCTTCGCCGATCAGGCATTCCAGAATCTGTTGCGAATTTAGATGTTGGCTCATTTCCTTGGCTCCTCCAGCGCGGTCCGCACCGACTTCAATGCGCGAAACAAGTGCGTCTTGACCGTTCCTTCCTTCATTCCAGTGATTGCGGCGATCTCCAGCAGTTCCATGTCCTCCGCGAATCGGAGCAAGAACACCGTTCGTTGTCGCCCGGATAATCGGCCCGCAACTTCCCAGATCTTCTCCACCTGTTGCTTGGCCGCCGCCATCTGTTCTGGAGACATCTGCCGGTCCGGTATCCAGCCGCCCGCGTCCGACAGATCTACATCCGCGCGTAACTTGCGCCTCCAGAATTTCAGGCGGCCGCTCGCTTCGTGACTGCGAACCAGATTCGCGGCAATCTGCATTAGCCACGTTCCGGCGCTTGCGGCGCTGCGAAGCTGATCGCGAGCCTGGTAGGCCCTCACGAAACAGTCCTGCGTCAGGTTCTCGGCCGATTCCTGGTTCCGAAGTGACGCCAGAATAAAGCGGAAGATACGCGGACGATGCTGCTCGAACAGTTCGAAGTTGTCGAGCGGACCACCGCTTCCCACGGTTACCGGCGCCACCTCGGATGAAAGAGCTCTTTCCATCCGCCCTGTTAGACCGCTCCGGCTCACAAAGGGTTTACATTGAACTACACTCTGATAGGGTGAATACGGCTCGATGACAAGAACTATCGCGCTAACGGCGTTCGCGTCCCTGCTGTGCCTTCCGGCGCCCGCGCAGTGGATCGACTATCCTACGCGCGGAATTCCGCGGACTGCGGACGGCAAGCCCAACCTCTCGGCTCCGGCTCCGAAGAGCAAGGACGGTAAGCCCGATCTTTCCGGGGTCTGGGAACATCTGAACGCGCGCTCCACCGCCTATTATCTGAAGGGAATCGACATTCCGTGGCAACCGTGGGCCAAGGCGTTATTCGACAAGAACACCGCGACCAATCTGATCGATAACCCGGAGTCGCGCTGTCTGCCGCGCGGCGTGCCCAAAGCAGACGCATTCGACCTGCACAAAATCATCCAAACTCCCGAGTTACTCGTAATTCTTTACGAATATCAGACCACCTATCGCCAAATTTTCCTCGACGGCCGCGATCTGCCGAAAGATCCGAATCCCACTTGGGCCGGTTACTCGGTCGGACACTGGGAGGGCGACACGCTGGTGGTGGAGTCCACCGGCTTCAACGGGAAAGCGTGGCTTTCCGGATTCGGCAATCCGACAACAGACGCGATGCACCTGACCGAACGAATGCGCCGGCGCGATTTCGGGCACATGGACATCCAACTCACCATTGACGATCCGAAAGCCTACACCAAACCGTGGACGGCCGAACTGCATCCGCAGCTCATTCCGGATACCGAACTCATGGAGTTTGTCTGTAACGAGAACGAACGAGATCTGCGCCACCTGACCGCGAAGTGAGGCGCTACTTCTTCCTCTGCAACGGGACCACAAAGTACCAACTGTAACCGTCAGGATCGACGTAGCTCACATAGAAGCTGTCGAACGTAACGGTGGAGGTGCTGGTCCAGGCGAGCGCGGCGCCGCTCGTCCCCGGGCGTGGCTTGCAGAGTATCAGGGACGGACCGAAGTATTGGGCCGCGGCGGTGGGCAAGGTGGTAAGGTAGTGCCGGACATCGTCAGGCGGACCGGCGTACTGATCGACGACGATTTTGGAGATCACCTCGGGCGCGACAAACTCCGCCAGGGAGCCCGCGGATTTACCGTGATAACCCGGTTTCGGATTGTTGCGAATTTGGGGATGGAGCCAATCCTGTGGATGCGCCGCGGAAGCCGGCACCACCACCTCCAGATCCGGCAATGGTCCCGCGAGGCAGGTGACGCACAGCGCCAGACCAAAAACAACTGTGCGCATTGAGCACCTCTCAGCATATTATATCCGCTGATTATTCATGACCGCGGCCAAGTTGCCTGACGGTCAAATGTCTGGGAAGGCGATTTACTGAACCAATCTCCCAACCATCGTCTGAAAAGGCGTCATTATGAAACCGTCCCAGCAACCGCCCTGGGAAGCGGCTCGTGAAGATGGATACAATGCCAGAGTGACTGGCTTTCGTTCTACTTTCGCGGCTGCACTCCTCTTAATGTTGGCAGGATTGTGCAACGCCCAGCTTAATCCCTTGCCTTTTCGACCAATATCCTGGCTCGGCAGCCCCTCGCTAGATCGCATCATTATGATTTCCGCGAGTCCGGACTTGCTGCATATTTATGACCCTGCGACAGCGGCCGATGTAACGATTACGCTACCCAAGACTCCGTTGTCGCTCGGGGTAACGCCCGACGGATCACATGCAGCCGTGGGGCACGACGGTCTGCTTACCTGGATCGATCTCACGTCCGGCTCGATTATCAAGACCTTCACGGTTTCCGGAACGGTCGGAAACATCATTCTGGGCGACAGCTACGCATGGGTCTTTCTTCCGGGGAACGGATATACCGGTGGAATGAGCGGCCTGAACCTCAGCAGCGGTACGCCGGTTACAAGCCCAGGTTTGTCGTACTACTACGCAACCGATGGCGTTCTCAACGCCACGCAGACCGCGCTTTATCTTTCTCAGGATGGCAGCTCGCCAAACGACATGGAAGAGGTGCAAATTAGCTCCGGGCAGCTCGGGAACCCCACTACGTGGCCTTATCATGGCGATTACCCTGACTGCGGACCCTATTATCTTTCCGTCGACGGAAGCCGGGTTTATACGTCCTGCGGAACAGTGGTCCACTCTTCCGCCGACAGCAGCATCGACATGTACTACCTGCGCAGCCTGCCGGTGGCTTCGGGCTCTATTGTGAGTTTCGCCGAATCCGCCAGTTTAAAGGAAATAGCTGTAATCCCCGCGGTTTCCACTTTTGAGCAGACCTCCACACTGGCCCCCGATACCCAGGTCCAGTTGTTTGACACCCAATACCTGACGCCTGCCGGGTACTTATCCTTGCTGCCGTTCATGCCGTCGGGAAATTCATTCGCCGCGCACGGAAAAGGCGTCTATTTCAGCAAAGACAACACACGACTGTTTGTTCTGGTACAGGCGGACTCCACTTCTAATCTTTCAAACCCCTTCGCGGTTGAGGTAATTAACCTGGCGGATCCAGTCGCCTGCCCGGTCCAACTGGGGCAGAATACTACCAGCATCGGCGCCTGGGGGAGCCTGGGCGTAGTGTCTTTCACGGCGGCTGCGGATTGCATCTACAACGCCAGCACCTCGACGCCGTGGATCAGTCTGACCGAGGGCGCGTACGGTTCCGGCAGCGGCGCGGTGCAGTTTGTGGCCCGGCCGAACTATTCAGCGCAGGCGCGGGCCGGCAGCATTGCTATCAACGGCTCCACGTACAGCATTCAGCAAGGCGGCGCGCCGGGAGCCTATTCCTCATTTGTAAACTTAAGCGTAAACGCAGTGGACGCGGCGTATAGTGCCGCCTTGGACAAGATGATCATTGTTTCCACCCTTCCGGACGAGCTGCATATCTACGACCCAGTGAGCACGACGGATAGTTTCGTTCCGCTGATCATGCCGCCTTTGGCCGTGTCGGTCTCGCCCGACGGGCTGCACGCTGCGGTGGGACACGACGGATGGATCTCCTATGTGGATTTGAAAGCTCAAAGCGTCCAGCAGGTATTCCAGATTGTAACCGACGTGCATCACGTTTTGGCCGCTGGCAATGGATACATCTATGCATTTCCGCAGCGCGATTGGTCGCCGATTTATTCACTCGAAACAGCTAACGGCAACGTCACCGGGACCAGTGCGATTTATGAAGGACGCATCCCCAGACTCGAGCCCAACGGGAAATATTTCTATTTGGGTGGTGACGGTTGGTTTTCCAAATGGGACATCACCAATGGGGTAGCCGTTTCGATCGAAGATTCGCCGGGAAGCGAGAACGTCGGCAACAATTTCTGGTTATTTCAAGACGGTTCGCAGCTGATTGCGGACGACGGAAAGGTCTATGCAACATCGGACGTTCCAGCCCAGGACATGCAATATACCGGCGCTTACCCGAATATCAACTCCATCACGTGGGCGGCAAATGCGTCGGCGGTACATTCCACCGCCATTATCCCCGCCTCGCCTGGCGATACCCAGGCTCTGTTGTTTGGCGATGCTTATCTCGAAGGGGCGGGCGAAGTAACTCTGCCCCAGTTCCCCGCCGGAGGGTCCAGCTATGCGGGCCACGGGCTATTTGTGTTCTGGAACAGCGGGGCCAACGCCTTGTACGTGCTCGAGCGGGCCGACCCGAGCTCCCAACTCACGTCCACCGATGCCGTCTATTCACTGAGTCATGCTTCCGGGTGCTCGGCCGCCCCGGTGGGCGCGCTACCCACGATTCCGGCGGGCGGAGGGTTTGGGAGCGCTATCATCGACGCCTTGACCGACTGTCTGTGGACCGCATCGTCGGATTCCTCATGGCTTACGATTACTGCCGGGGCTATCGGCGCTGGCTCGGCGAGCCTATCTTGGTCAGCTACCGCGAACACGGGAACGGCAAACCGTTCCGGCCATATCAGCGTCGGCCAAAACGCCTATCCCATAACGCAGCTCGGCACAACCGCAACGGCCCTGACGCTGTCGACGACGTCGATGACTTTTTCGGCAGCCTGGTCGAGTGCAACTCCTGTTGCGCCGCAATCTTTCTCCGTGCAGTCGGGAACGGGGCCTTTCACCGTCACCGCGTATCCGAGTTGGATCAAGGTAACCTCGGCCTCGGCCACCGGCTTCTCCGTTTCCATCAACTTGAGTGGAATTCCTGCGGGCACGCAAACCGGCGAGATTCTCGTAAGCAGCTCCGACGGACAGACGCAGCCGGTTGTGGTCACACTCACTGTTACGCCGCAGCTCGTCGCTACGCCCGCGAAACTCTCGTTCCAATATAGCCAGGGAGGCCAATTCCCAAGTGCAACCGTATCGGTTGGGGACGGCACCGCGTCAGGAAGCAGTTTTTCCGTTTATGGTTATGGATCGGGCCTTACGGTCACGCCAGTGTCTGGAACGCTCCCAGCTACGATCAAAATTACTCCAGCGATAAATACGGCTGGCACATTTACTTACGATCTTGGTATTTACGGGGGCACTGAGGAAATATCGGTGCCGGTGACGATCACTGTTATGGGTTTGCCCGTTTCCGTCAGCGCGATTACCAGCGCGGCAGATTTTTCGCAGGGGCCGATATCGCCGGGAGAGATCGTTGTGATTTGGGGAAACGGCATGGGGCCAGCCAACTTAACGCCGTATGCTCCGGGCCAGGCCGGCAGGGTGCCGATTATAGACGCGGGAACAACGGTGACATTCGACAATTACCCGGCGCCGATCATCTATTCGTCGGCAGGCGCGGTATGCGCCCTTGTGCCCTACGAAGTTGCCGGGCAATCCAGCGCGAGCGTTGTGGTTTCCTACGGCGGCTCCGCGTCTCCCGCATTCACGCAGCAATTAGCTCCTACCGCGCCACACTTCTTTACGAAGACAGACACCCCGGCCGGCCAGATTGCCGGATTCAATTCCGACTACACGCTCAATTCGGCTTCCAATCCCGCACCGGCAGGATCGATTGTGGTTCTTTATGCGACCGGCGAAGGAGTGGTGTCGCCTCCGGGTATCGATGGAACATTGGTTGGCTCCAACCTGACACAGCCGTTAGCTAATGTCTCCGCAATGGTGGGAGGGCAAGCCGCGGATGTGATTTACGCGGGGGGATCGCCAGGCTCCGTTGAAGGTCTGTTCCAAATCAACCTCCGTATCCCGGGGGGAACAGCTTCGGGCAGTGCACCGGTTTCCCTTCAGATTGGCGCAAACTCGTCGCCGGTCGGTGCAACGATCGCCGTCAAGTAGCGGAAGAGATCCCCTGGAACCCCGCTCACATCCGGCTCCGTAGCTTCGCAGACCAGATCGAGTGATATAGAATATCCCAGTGTGCGTGCGCAACGATAAAACGCTGGTATAACCAGGCATCGATAAGGAGCGAACATGTGTGATCAGGATCATTTTGAGCAAGACCGGCAAGAGCACGAAGCTCTCGGTTTGGTAATAACCCGAAAACAATTCGGCATGATGTTGGGAGCCGGCATTGCGATGATGCTGCCGCAAGTCGCAAACGCGGTCGATGTCGTCGACTCCGACGTCACTATCAAGACGCCGGACGGCACGTGCGACGCCTACTTCGTACATCCGGCGAGCGGCACGGCCCCAGCCGTTCTGGTGTGGCCCGACATCTTCGGCCTGCGCCCAGCCTTCCGCGCGATGAGCAAGCGTCTCGCTGAATCGGGATACTCGGTGCTTGTGATCAATCCGTTCTATCGCACCAAGCCCGCCCCCACCGCCGATAAAGGCGCCGCAACTCCGATCCCGGATTTGATCCCGCTCGCGCAATCACTGAACGAGACCACGCACATGACAGACGCGAAGGCGTTCATCGGATGGCTGGATGAACAACCCTCCGTCAATAAGAAACGCAAGGTGGGCACACAGGGTTATTGCATGGGTGGTCCGATGGCGTTTCGTACCGCGGCCGCCGTGCCCGCTCGCGTCGGAGCAGTCGCCACATTCCATGGCGGTGGGCTCGTGACCGATAAGCCTGACAGCCCGCACCTGGAGGCCGCGAAGAGCAAAGCGCATTTCCTTATCTGCATCGCCGCCAACGACGACATGCGCGCGCCCAACGACAAAGTCGCGCTGAAAGAGACCTTCGAGAAAGCCAAACTGCCCGCGGAAATCGAAGTGTACACTGGCGCCGCGCACGGCTGGTGTCCGTTCGATTCGGGCGTCTACAACGAGCCGCAAGCCGAGAAGGCGTGGAGCCGCTTGCTGGTGCTGTACGAAAAAGCGCTGGCCTGAACATCGAGTCACGCAACTTCGCCGGAGCCCGCCATGGTTTTTGACGTGCTGGTCCTGGGTGCCGGCCCGGCCGGTTGCGCGGCCGCGATCCGAGCAGCAAACTGCGGGTTGCGCGTCGCGTTGGTTGAGAAAGCGAGCTTCCCGCGAGATCTGCCCGGCGAGGCGCTGCATCCCGACGTCGAAGAAATATTTCGTGCATTGGGCGTGGCCCGGGCCATCGCAAAAGCTGGCTTCCTACGCAATCCAGGATGGATTCTAGAACGTTCGGGCGAGCGTAGCTTCGTTCCTTTTGAAGGGCCATCCGGCCTTGCGTTTGGATTTCAGGCGTGGCGATCGAAGCTGGACTCCGTACTCCTGGCTCACGCGCGTGGCTCGGGCGCGGTGGTAATTCAACCCGTAACCAGCGCTAAGATATTTATGAGTGACGGCCGCGTCGCCGGGCTGGAAGTGGACGGTGAGCGTTGCTTCTGCCGTTACCTCGTCGATGCTTCAGGCGCCACTCGATGGCTCTCGCGCCATTTGAGTTTGGCTGTTACAGACTTTTCGCCGCGCCTGGTGGCGCGCTACGCGTATTTTCGGGGCGATTGCGAACTCGGGATAATTCCCGAATTCCGGGAACACGCTTGTGGCTGGACCTGGCTCGCGCGGGTCCAAACCGATTGCTGCCAATGTGTTCAGCTTTCTCTCGCTGCCAATGCCCAAGCGCCCGATCCTCCTCCGCCCTTTCTGGGCACGCGCTTTCGCGGCGCCGATGTTACCTGGCGCCTGGTGCCGGAATGCGCCGGTGCCGGGTATTTTCTATGCGGCGATGCCGCGGCGGTGCTGGATCCGGCGGCATCCAGCGGAGTCGCCCGGGCGTTGGCCAGTGGGCTGAAGGCCGCGGACTTGATGGTGCAAGTTGCCAGGAAAGACACGGATTCGCTGACCGCAGCCGCGTCCTATCGCCAGTGGTGCGCGCATCAGTTTGCCGGTCAGGCGCGGCAACTGGCAGCGCGGTATGCGGAACTCGAAGCGCCGCCGGTTTGGCTTAAAGATTTGGACCACCGTCTGGCCCAATTGGAAGACTTTTCGTCGAATCCTCTTGCAAATCGAGAGAACTCGGTTATAACATCATCCTGATAGCTGCAACCAGATCAAGGAGAAGAAGATCAACCATGGCGAAGAAAACATCGGCTAAAAAGGCGCCGGCGAAGCGTTCGACGAGTGCCAAGGCGAAGAGTGCGGATAATCTGACCGCGCTCACCAAAGCCGGCGTGATTCCGGCGGGCTACGAGCTTTTCACACCGGCCGAGAAGCAAGCCATCCAATCGTTATCGGCGACCGAGGTGGCGGCGATCATATCCACCAAAACCAAACTCGGGACGGAGTTCTTTTCGAAACACGCCACGCACGGAATGTATTATTAGACTACCGGCGAGCATGGCCAAAGCCAGCCAGCGGGTCTCCAATAGCCAGATCATCCGGTCGAAGATCCGGCTCTTCGGCGCACGCCTGGGGCACACGGCCCACGCATTCTGGACCCATCCTCAATTTCCGCGGATCTATCGCGAATATATCTACCAGAGCCATTCCATCATTCGGGCGAGTGTGCCGCTCATGCAGGCCGCCGAGAAGTCCTGCCAACTCGCCGAGCACGCGAACGATCCCGCGCTGCGAGGCTTCGGAAACTACTTGCGGCATCACATCCCTGAAGAGCAAGGGCACCATGAATGGATCGTCAACGACGGCGTAGCCCTGGGTATGGACCGGCAGGCGATCCTCAAAAGGCTTCCGAAGGAAAGCGCCACGCAGTTGGTGGGCGTCCAATATTACTGGATTCAGCATTACAATCCGATCGCGCTAGCGGGCTTCATCGCCACCATGGAAGGGAATCCGCCGCCGGCTGAATTTTTTGAGGAAGTCGCTGCTCGCAACAACCTTCCTCTTAAATGTTTCAGCAGTTTTCTCTATCACGCCAAGATCGATCCGCAGCACACACGCGATCTGGACGCGGTGCTGGATGCGCTGCCGTTGTCGCCGGCGCACCTCGAGCTGATCGGCATCAGTTCACTTCGGACCATCCGTATGATGACCGGGATCATGGAAGACATTATTGAGTCCGGACTATCCGGCGACGCGGAGTCCGCGATGGCGGCCTCAGCGTGAGGCAGTGATAAGCCACCTCCCAAAATCGCCGGTATCTAATCTGCGCACCTTTCGGAAGCCTGCCGCGCGCAGCATTTGGGAATATTCTTTCAGCGTATAAATCGCGCCGCGCGCGCTGGTGGCGAGCACGGTGAGGGCGAATGCGGCGTCGTGGGCGGGCGATACCCGATCGGCGTTGGGGACCCACTCGATAAGCGCGATGCGGCCGGCGGGCTTGAGCGCCGCGCCGGCCTTCTGAAAAAGCCGGACATTGGCGGCCTGGTCGAAATGGTGCGCCAGATTGGCCTCGAGCACCAAGTCATACGGACCGCCCAAGTCCGCCTTAAATGCGTCGCCGGGAATCGGATGGTAGCGGCCGGCCACTCCGGCTAGGCGGGCTTTGTCGATGGCTATTTCCAAAACCCGCGGTGCATCCAACGCGAAGACCTGGGCCGCGGAATTTCGCGCCGCGATGGCGAGTCCGTATAAGCCGTGGCCGGCGCCCAGGTCCAGCACTTGAATGGGCCCGGCCGAATCCACCGCCAGGGCCTCCGCCGCAAACTGGGCTGTCGCCTCGGCGAGCGGCGCCATGGATCGGGCGTATTCCACCCAGTCCAATTCCACAAAATCCGGAGCAGACGCAGTACCCTGCTCCACGGTCCGCCGCAGCCGGCAGAAGGCGGCCACCGTGGCGTCGCTCGCAAAGAACTTCACTGCCGATCCAAAATATGCTGGCGAGGCCGTTGTTAGATAGAGCCGCGAGTTGAGCGTGAGACTGTAGCGGGCGCCTCGCTTCAGAAGATGCCCTTGAACCGTCAGATAGTCGCACAACACGCGCAGGCCGCGTTCGGAAGCGCCGCAGGCGGCCGACAACGCCCGAATGGTATTGGCTCCGTTTCCAATGCGCGTGAACAAATCCATCTCAATGGCCGTTCGCAAAGCGAGCGAACGCTCGAAGGCGCGGAACTCATCGAGCAACCAAGTGGGATTTAGCGCCGTCATCCAGCTGCACGGTTGTCTGGAGCCAGCATTCGATCTTCGATCTTGAGCATCCTCAGCAAGCCAGTGAAGCGCGGATCGGCGCGCAGTTTGTCGAAGCTGGAACTCCAGATGAAGCTCAGCATGATCGGGTCGCGGTGTTTGATGCTTTCCGCGGCCCAGCAGAAGGCTTCGTCGCGATCGTCCAGGGCGGCAGCGATCAGGAAGGAATAGAACGCGCGCGATTCACGATTGTGCTCCAGCCCGAGTTCGGCGATGATTTCGCGCGCCTCGTCTACTCTGCCGGCGGCGGCATAGGCAGCGCCCAAGCCGCCCAAAGTCATGCCCCAACGCCCGGCGACACGGGCCAGGCGTTCCGCCAAATCGACAGCTTCGGCAATGCGGCCCTGGCGGATGCGGAGCCGCACCATGCTCCATTGGCCGCCCACAAAGTTGGGATCCATCTGAGTGACGCGGTCGATGACTTGCGCCGCTTCTTCCTCCCGATGCAAACACTCCAGCGCCAGCCCAAGATTGGCCAGGATCGCCGGCGTTAAGGGGTCAATTGCCAGCGCCCGATGCTGGCTTTCGACGGCCTCCTCCAGACGGCCGAGAGGACAGAGCAAGTAGATTGTTTTGGAATGGAAGGCCCACGGGGAATGTGGATTCAGTTCCAGGGCGCGATCGAAATGGTATTCGGCTTTCACCCAATCGAAATCATGCAGGGCGTAGTAGGAGCCCAGAATATGATGTCCTTCCGAGTTGGCCGGATCGAGGCGCAACGCTTCGCGGGTGGCCTCCACCGAGCGCCGCATGGCTTGGCGCGGGTCGGCCATGCCGACGACCATTTGGCCCCAGTGATTCAAGGCAATTCCGATATGCGCCGCCGCATAGCGCGGATCGATGGTCACGGCCCTTTCAAAGTGAGCCAACGCCTTGGCCTGATCGGCCGGATCGAAGCGATAAAAATGATAGCGACCCTGCAGCACCGCTTCGTAGGCGGCGAAGTCGGTAGTGGGCGCCTTCACCAGCTTCTGCGTGGTCAGGCTAACCTTGAGCTCATTTGCAATGGCGTTGGAGATTTCATCCTGAATGACGAAGACGTCGATCAGATCGCGATCGTAGCGTTTGGACCAAAGCTGCGCGCCGTCGCTGCCGGAAATAAGTCGTGTATTGATGCGAAGCCGATTGCCGGCCGTGCGAACGCTGCCTTCGAGCACATAATCCACTCCCAGCGCTTCGGCGATAGCGCGGACATCCTGCGCCCGGTCTTTGAATGCAAACGTAGAAGTGCGGGCAATCACTTTCAAACCGGGGACGGCGGAGAGCGCATTGATGATGTCTTCGGCCAGACCTTCGCTGAAGTATTCGCTCTCTTGCCCCGCACCGGTGATGACGAACGGAAGCACCGCGAGCGAAGGTTCTTTTCGAGTCAGCGACGCGGTTGCCTTTTCGAGAACAGGCCGAAGTTCCCGCATACTCTGGAAGCGTTCCTCCGGGTTTTTGCGCAGGCAGCGCGACACCAGACGCGTAGCCTCGGGGGAAGCTTCGAGCGGCGCGGGCTCGCTGGTGCGGATCTGCATTAGCACCGCATTCATGGTTGTGGCCGGGAATGGCCGCCGGCCGCTGAGCAGCTCATAGAGAACCACGCCGAATGAAAAAATGTCGGAGCGCGCATCCACCATTTGGCCCGCCGCCTGTTCCGGCGACATGTAGGCGGGAGTGCCGCTCATGTTGCTGACCGTAAACTGCACGGTCTCGCCCTGATCGGCGGAATCGGACTCGCCCGAGACCGCATGCGGAGATGTGCTGAGCACTGCCTCCGTCCGCGGCCGCGTGGGCGCCGAAGCCAGCCGGGCAACGCCAAAATCGAGCAGCTTCAACCGGTCGCCGCTCACCAACATATTGGCCGGCTTCAGATCGCAATGGACGATGCCGCGCGCGTGGGCCGCATCCAAAGCCGCCGCGATCTGCACCGCAAATTGCATCGCCGTGGCTTCGGGCAGCGGGCCCCTCAAAGGAACGCCATCCACGTATTCCATCACCAGGTAGTTCGGACCGACATCGTGAATGGTGCAGATGTTGGGATGATTCAGCGCGGCGATGGCCCGAACCTCGCGGTCGAAGCGCTCGATAAACTGCTCGGCCACCACCTTGATGGCGACGTCGCGACCCATGCGCGTGTCGGTAGCACGATACACCTCGCCCATGCCACCTTTGCCAATGGACGCCACTACTCGGTACGGACCGAGCCGGTCGCCTGAAACCAGCATTTCGAGACCAGTGTAGCGCGTGCGCCAAGAGCGGTAGCTTGTCAGTTTGAATCGCAAACAAGCTCTAGGCCACACCGAGAGAGGCACTGGCGGCGCGGGAGGCTTCCCGCTGGATGGGCGGCGGCTGCATATGGAAGAGCACGTGTTCGATGTGGCGCGACTGGTTGAGAAGGATCAGACGCTGGGCGAAGCGTTCGACCTGGTCTTTTGAAAAAACGAACCCATGATCGGCAGGCTCCCAAGGGATTCCACGGTGCTTGTGGAGTTCGAGGAGAGCGGCGGCGTCTTTGAGCGAGCGGCGTTCGCGCTCGGCGCGGTCGGCCTGGATTTCGCGGAGCTTGTCGAGTGTCTTCTGGAACTGACGGGAGAGCCGTTGGGAGTGCATGCCGAGCGTGGCGAGGGCGCGGTGGGCGTCGACGATGTCGAAGCTGATGGCGGATTGATCGGTGGTGGGGTTAGCGGCGCGATCGAGGAGGGCGGCTTCGAGCGAGGGGATGCGGTTGAGGCGCCAGGCGGTGTCGGCGAGTTCCTGAACGAGCTGCGATTCGGTGGGCGTGGCGGGCTGATACTCGTCAACGAACCGGCGGCAGTGGAGCTGGTAGTCGGCGGGATCTTCGGAAGGAAGGATGGGGGAGCGGCTGGTGAGGCCGTGGGTAGTGGCGTTGAGGGAAGAACGCTGTTTGCCGGCGGCGGTGCGGGGTCCGGTGGAGCGGTTCGGGGTTGGGGATTGGGGATTAGGGTACGAGCGCGGGGGGATTGGCGCGGGAATCGGGTTTGTCATAAAGAGGACCTCCGATGTGGTTGTGGCATGGGCGGGTGGTGGTTTTGTGGGCTGGTCGGCGGATGTTGTTGGGAGGGCGGGAAAGATTGAGGAGGTTGGGGCGTGAACGCGGAGGGGAGTCGCTGACAGGGGTGATGCTCTCGGTAGTAGTGTCGAGCCAAGTCCGCGACGCCTGCCGCGGAGAGTGGGACAATCGAAACAATGCGAGCTGAAACTCGGCCTCGACACGCCTGAACGATGGCTACAGCGATCATGGCCACGGCAGCTCAGCGCGGCAGCGCGATCTCGCTGGAGGGATTGTCTCACGGTGATCGCGTCGAAGTGACCGTCGGCAGCGAAAATCTGCCGGCCGAACCGGAAGAAATATTCGGGTCCTGGCGACGAAGCCTTCTGGACTATCGTGTTGACGCACGGGATCTATCGGCGCCTCACATCGTCACCCAAAATGAGTTGAAGGTCTCTCGCGAACCAATGGAGACCCTGCTGGCGCAAGCCCAGGAGGAGATCGATCGCCTTTACGCGGTGGTGCGCCAGCACGGCTATGTGGTCTTGCTGTGCAACCGCGACGGCGTCGCCATCCATCACCGCGGGGATGAAAGCAGCGCCGACGAGTTCAAGCACTGGGGAATCTGGGTGGGCGGCGTATGGTCGGAGGAAACGGAAGGGACCAACGGCATCGGCACCTGCATTGCCGACGAGCGCCCGGTCCTGGTGCACGGCGATCAGCACTTCCGCAGCCGGCATACGCAGCTCAGTTGCGCCGGCGCGCCGATTTTTGACCCGCACGGACGGTTAGTGGCGGTGCTCGATGTTTCCAGGGTGCATGGGCCAGAAGACAAGGGGCCGTTACCTTTGGTTCTGGATACGGTAGTGGTTGCGGCGCGGGCGATCGAAGAGCGCTTGTTTCGGGAACACTTCCGGCATGCCTGGACTATGGCGGCGTTGCCGCCCGGAAACGATCCCGCGTTGCTTCTGGCGTTGGATGAGAACCAATGGATGGTGGGCGCCGATCGGGTGGGGCGGAGCGCTCTTGATCTCCGCGATCAGAGCATGGCGGACGGGCGACATTTATCGACGGTCTTCGAATATGACAGTTCGCTCTTCCGTCAGACTGGCGATCGGGACATCCCGGCCCAGTTCACTCGCACCGGCGGTGGGGCGTGGTGGTGCCTATTACTAACGCCGCCGTTGAGCAAATCTCGCGCGGCGCGCAGCTGGGCCGAAGCGTTTGTGCACAGCCGCCCTCGCATCAGTACACTAGGCCATTTGCCGGTCGCCGAGCCCCCCGCGCCCAGCCGCGGCGGATTGCCGCCGATAGTCACGCAGCGCATCTGCGAATACATAGAATCCCATCTGGACCAGAAAATAGGCCTCGATGCTCTGGCTTCCATGGCGGGGCTCTCCACGCATCATTTCGCGCGGGCCTTCCACCAATCGGTGGGAGTGCCACCGCACAGTTACCTTCTGAGCCGACGTCTGGAGCGCGCCGAGCGAATGTTGCGTGAAACCAGACTCCCGCTCGCGGAAATAGCGGTCGCAACCGGATTTGCCGACCAGAGCCATCTGTCAAGGCATTTTCGGCGGCGGACTGGAATGCCGCCTAGCCTGGCCCGCTGGAAAGACAGGTAAGCGGGCGACTTGGCGGGGCACCGGGACGTTTGAGCAAGAACGTTCCGATTCCAGCGATTTCGTTCAAGATGAATTTCTTGCGTGCTGGTAGTATCCCAGCATGGCCCTACAATATCATTCACCAACGACGCGCCTCTGCCGGATGCCCGAAGTGCTGGATGGGGCGCACCGGACTTGCATTCGAGTGCTCAGCGTCGATCACCATCCGCTTTTTCGCGAAGGAATAGCCGCGATCATCAACCATCAGCCGGACATGGCGCTGGTCTCTGAAGCCTCGGGAGGTGAAGAGGCGATTCGCCAGTACCGAGCGCATCGGCCCGACATCACCACCATGGATGTCCGGCTGCCCGATCTGGCCGGGATCGACGCATTAGCTGCGATACGAGCTGAATTTCCAGCGGCCCGGATCATTATGCTTTCGAGTACCGAAGGCGACGTGGAGGTACGGAGAGCGCTCCAGGCGGGAGCCCGCGGATACCTGCTAAAAAAGATGCCACCCAGCGAATTGCTTCGGGCGATCAGAGAAGTGCATGCCGGCAGGAAGCATGTCCCGCCTGAAGTGGCTGCGCCGCTGGCCGAGCACATGTGCGACGACGACCTCACCGCGCGTGAGATCGAGGTTCTGGTGCGTCTCTGTACGGGAAACCGAAACCGCGATATCGGAGAACTCCTGTGCATTTCTGAAGACACGGTGAAGGTCCACATGAGCCGCATCCTGCAGAAGCTGGGAGCGAGAGATCGCACCGAAGCCGTCGCAATCGCAACACGCCGCGGCATCATTCGGCTGTGAGGGGGGATTGGATCGGCGGGCCTATGAGCGGGTTAGCGACTACCAGTCGAGTGGATCTGTAGGCGCTATTGCGTCCGGCAGAAATGGTTTGCGCTAAGAGTCGGCATGCGATTCTGAGCGAAGCAGTTAGGCGTATTCTCGACGTGAGTTTTGCTGGATCAGCGAGATGGCGCCAGGTAGTGCGGAAAGCGAGCCGATTCGGCTCCGTGGATCGCCATCATGAGAGGCTCCATGGCGATCTAACCATATGCCATGCATACCCACGCTTCGCGCAGCCGCTGCATCGACATCAGGCCGGTCACCGATATAGACGGCCTTGGACGGAACTACGCCCATCGAATCGCATGCCAACTCGAAGATGCGCGGCGCAGGCTTGGCGACACCGCATTCTCCCGACAGAATCAACGGGCCAAAATAATGATCGATGCCGGTTCTCACCAGCTTGTGTTGCTGCTGGCTACGTTCGCCGTTCGAGATGATTCCCATCGGGTAGCCCGCGAGCTCGGCTAGGGCCGCCTGGACGTCAGAGTAGAGTTCACACGCTGCCAGGTATTCGTGGATGTAGAAGGCGCTCAGCTGGTCGGCGGCGGAGTCGGACAGATTCGGATCGAAGACTTCACGAAAGCGCTCCCGCCGCTGTTGCTGGATCGACAGTTCACCTGCCAGGTAGCTGTTGTAATGGCGTTCGAAGGCGCTTCGCCATCGTCGAAGGAAGCCAGCGGCGTCCTCGGTGTGCTCGATTTTTCTGCGCAAGGCAGCGATGGCGATCACCTCGGCGGCATCGTGATCGATCAAAGTGCCATCGATGTCGAAAAGGATGACCATGCCTGGAGAGCGTATCACGATTCGGTTCTTTCGGAGAACCGGGATGAGCCTCTTGATTCGTTGCCGTACCATATCCGCCTAACCTTTTGGCTACCGGTACTGAACCTTCTTATTCCGCAGGCGAATCTGCCACCACGATCCTTCAACCGGATACGTTGTGGCCATCGATGTGCCGGTTGTCACGGTGTCGGAACGGAGAAACACCAATGGATGTTTGTGGGGTTCGTTGTTTGGGGCTTTGGCGGTCTGTCGGAGTCAACTCCGGCATGAACGGTTGATGCTCCGGTGCCGCCGTGAACCAGACCGCCAGAACCCTACTGGGCCGCCTGACGCGGAAGGAAATCTCCATCGAGGAATTCTTCCGGCTGGCAAACCAACTCCCGGATCGAGAGTTGGAATTGCTGTCCGAACTGTTGCGGCAGAGAAGGATCAGGTCCCGGAAGGATGAATCAAGCCACGGCAGGGCAGAGCAATAGCTGAAACCGGAACACATTTGTAACACGAATTCCAACGAACCAGAAGATCTTCGATTTCGTCTTGATAAGTGCAAGGAGGTTTCATGAATGTAAGATCACTTCTGATCGTTGGAGCGGTGGCGCTTTCGAGCGCGGCTCTCGCGTCGGCCAAAACATACGACATCACTCTCCAGGCACCCGCCAAGGCCGGGGCTGTCGAACTGCAGCCTGGACAATACAAGGTCAAGATCGAAGGTTCGCAGGCGGTGTTCACGGACGCTCACAACAAGTCTTTCACCGTCCCCGCCACGGTTGAGAACGCTGACAAGAAGTTCGGCTATACCTTGGTTGAAACCGCCAATCAAGACGGGACGAATACCATTCAAGCGATTGATCTGGGCGACTCCAATACCCGCGTGAAGCTGGGGCATTAGTCAGCTCTCGGCTCTAAACCCCATCCGATCTTCGTCCGATCTACCACCAGGAGAGCACTAACTTCCGCCTGTGATGATTTGCGCAGAGGTAGCCGGATACGAACTCGTTCTGGCAAAAACCCCTAACGAGCAATGGTCCATTTCACTCCGTGGAACTGGACATTTCCTGACCCCTCTGCACGAGATTTACGAGTCGTTGGATGATGCAAAACACCACGCTTGCATGTGGGCGGCAAATGAAGCGGGGATACTGCTGACGACGGAGTTGCTCCAGCGGACCCAGTGGCGGGAGTGTAGGGGATACTAACTCACCTCGGACAGCGGTAGCTATGGCCGCGCCGCGAGCTCGGCAATCATCGCTCTCGCGTCAGCTTCAATGGCAGCGAGCCGTTTTTCGAGCGAAGCAACCGTACCCTTATCCAATTCCGCTCCCTGCCTGATCGATGTGGCGGCTTGGACCGACCGAGCGAGTCCGGCTAAATCCCGTATCGCCATTTCCTTTCCGGCAGCGGTCTGGAATTTGAAGGTTGCTAGCGTCTGGATGACGGTTTCCAGCAGCTTGACGGTGGTGTCGATGGCACCAGCGACTTTGGCCATTCGCCAGGTCATTTCAAATTCGGTTGGGTCCACATGGTGAGGCTAGCATGACTACAAGTCGGCCCCGCCTCGACGTTAAAGGCCCGACTAATGCTTCGCCAAGGGTCCTCCATGAAACGCCTATTCATTTTCCGTTTATTTGTCGTCCGTTCTTTTGCGGGAAGGTCATTAGTGAGCAACAATCCTACCTCGCGAGGACCCCTCAGCGTCTTATTTTCAACCGAACCAGCTGATCCGACTCCACCGGCAACTAAGCGGCGGAGGCCGGTAGCGTGAACCCCTCTAGAACGCGAACACGGAGATGGAGGGCACGGTGACGTTGCCGTACGACAGTGCGGCGCTACCCCAGAAGGCCGACCATCCGTCCGCTTCAGCGTCTCCGCCGGCCCAGACCCAAATCTCGTAGAAGTGATCGCTGTCGCATGGGCTAGTCCCAAAGAGCGGGAACCCGGAGGTGCTGCCGTTGCCGCCGCCGATTCCGATCTGCTGATCGATCACGGCCTGGACGAAGTCACCCTGCAGCGTGTATTGTCCGACGTAGAGGCCGATGAAGTTGCCAGCATGAGCGCTGTCGAAAACAGTCCAAGTTTCGTCGTCGTAGCTGACGCTCGGGTTGGCAAAGACTTGCAATATCCCGTTGTCAGCGAGCGGCTGGAAGTACCCGCCCAACGCGACCGCCGTCGCCGCCGTCTTACCGTTTTGACCCGTCCAGGCGTCGAACGACATCGTACCGGCATTGGCGTCGACGCTGGTAGTTCCGGTCGCATCCTGGCCAGTCTGGGCGTTCCACTGCCAGGGCCAGAACGGTGGCACCAGCGTGACCGAAACAGAGCCGATGTGCTGGCGCGCCTCGACCGTGGCTCGGTGTGGAGGCTTGGCATGGGCCTTCGACCGCGCCGCCGCATTCTTCTTCGCCTCTTCGACTGCCGCTGAGAGCTTCGGGTCCTCCTTGGCGAGGCCGCGCACGACTCCAAAAGACGCGGCTTCGACACGGCGCTGTTCCTTACGTTGCGCCTGCAGATCCTCGAAGCGCTTCTTAAACATGGCATCGAGCCGCTTTTTGCTTTCAGCAAGAACCGCATCGCTCGGCTTGCGACCGATCAATCGCTCGTCATATTTCATATTTGACCTCCCTGGTTTCTAGGAAAATTCGCTGCACCCGGTAGTGTTATTCAAGCTCGCACCGTTGCACGAAACACAAAGATTTTCCCGATAGTAAGAAAGGTCGTTTATTTCAGGTTGGCTTGCGGGCTGTTTGCGGCGGAGTGGTCAGGACACGTAGCGGGCCACCGAATAGCTGCTACTTCGATGCTGCTCCCAGGCCCTGAGGGAAAGTGAAGAAATTATCCGGATCGTAGGCCTGTTTGACTTGCAGCAGGCGCGGCAGATTACCGCCAAAGTAGACCTTGCCGAAATCCTGGATTTCGCGGTTGGGATAGTTCTGGTAGGAGCAGCCGTTCGATAAGGGCTGAACCACGCGGTCGAAGTCCGCGACATAGCCGAGGGCCGCGCCGCGCGCGTTTTCGTGCAGCCAGAAGGAGAACAGGAACACATCCATCGACGCGGTGCGATGCCAGAACGCGTTGGCATCCGGGGCGACGGCGTTGATCGCGCCACCATAGGGCTCGAAGCCGATGAAATTGTCCGGGTTTCCAGAGGCGCGGTAAAACTCGATAATGGCGGCGCATTCCGCGAGCGTCAACCGGCGGCCGACGATGTGCGATTTGGCGACCGATCGCGCGGAAGCGGGAACGTCCGGCGGAAGCTCTGTGGGATACGAAAGAAGATACAAATTCAAATCACGATACGAACCCGCGCGCCAGATGTCGCGATATTGTTCGACGTCCGGCATCAGTTTGAGCAGCGGCTCCAGCACTTTCTGGCAAGCAGCCTCCGAACCATTGAACATTCCTCGCACCAGATAATAAGGATCCAGAGCGCCTGTGCGCAGATCTTTGGTGTACCCGAGCATGGATTCCTGGCCGAGATTCGGCGGGGCGGCTTTAGCGGTAAAATTCGCCTGCCAGACTTCGAGAGCTAAGCTTGCGGCCGCGGCCTGCTGGTCGTTTCCAAGGGGCCATTTGAAACCGAATCCCCATAGCTGGCCGATCTTCTGCAAACGATACTCGATTTCCAGCAGCACGCCGAAGTTGTTGCCGGTGCCACCGAGAACGGCCCAATACAGATCCGGATTTTCCTTCGCGTTGGCCTTCACGATGCGGCCGTCGGCCAGGGCCATCTGGACGCCCAACACCTGGTCGCAATTCATTCCGAACATCAGAGACGTGAAGCCATACCCGCCGCCTTGCATGTAGCCCGCCGCGCACACGGTTTCGCAGCCGCCTCCCGGCATGTGGAGCCCATACAACTCGAGCGTGGCATTGATCTGGGCAAAATTGGCTCCCGATCCCACCCAAGCGATGCAGGCGTCCGGATCCACTCGCACGTAGTTGATGCCGCTGACATCGATGACCATCTCGTCATTCACCGAATAACCCGCCGTGTTGTGGCCTCCCGCCCGGCAAACCGGCTTTAGACCGACTTGTTTCGCGAAGGCAATGGAACACACCACGTCCGCAAATCCTTCGCAATAGACGATGATCTGCGGAAAGCTTTGAAACGCGTTCATGAACGTTGCGCGATCGACCGGATAAGCCGGATCCTGCGGCAAGGTGATGTGGCCCACCAATTGTTCGCTAAACTGCTTGACCTGATCGTCGGTAAACTTTAAGTGGCCGCAACGGCCCTGTGACAAATTCGTAACTTCGTGCCAGCGCAGCATTCGCCGCATGGTCTTCCTCCCGCATTTATCGATGATGAGTAGATTCAGCTCAGTCTACTCGATCCGGAATTGGTTAGGAATGAAAACCGGCGCATACTTCTTGACAAAATGTCACATTAGATATAGTCTAAATACTTGATGGATGCCGAGGCGATCAGACGGTCCCTGGAAGACCACGGGCTGCGGTGCACTCCCCAGCGCTACGCCGTGATGGCATTCCTGACGGAACACAACAAGCATCCCACGGCCGCGGAAATCTACGAAGCCGTGAATCGCGTGGATCCGCGCTCTTCACGCGCCACGACTTATAACAATCTGCGGGACTTGGTGGAAGCGGGTTTGGTGCGCGAAGTGGCGCTGGAGGGCCGCGCCGCACGATTCGATGCGAAAGGCTTGCGGCATCACCACTTCATCTGCGACCGCTGCGGCAATGTGGAAGACATGGAGTGGTACGACGTGCCTAAACCTGGCTCGGCCTCCCTCGGCAAGCGGATTCTTCGCGAATGCGAAGTCATTTTCCGGGGGCTCTGCACCAAGTGCGCTCCGCGTCGAGCTTCCCGTTAAGTGTCACGTTTTTTGACTAATTCGGAAGGAAGAAAAATATATGGATCAAACAATTAACACTGCTGCCGGGGCGTCCTTGCCCGAAAGAGAAGAGCAAAACATTTTACCTGAAGCCAAATGCCCGGTAGTGGGCGGCCCTCGCCGACACACCGTGGCAGGGGCCCCGACGAATGCCGGTTGGTGGCCAAATCAACTAAACCTGAAGATCCTGCACCAGCACTCCCCGCTGTCCAATCCGATGGACAAGGAGTTCGATTATGCCAAGGAGTTCAAAAGCCTCGATCTGCAAGCGGTGATCAAGGACCTGAATGCCTTGATGACGGATTCGCAGCCCTGGTGGCCGGCGGACTATGGCCACTATGGGCCGTTCTTCATTCGCATGGCGTGGCACAGCGCCGGTACCTACCGCATCGGAGACGGGCGCGGCGGGGCAGGCTACGGCACACAACGTTTTGCTCCCCTCAATAGCTGGCCGGACAATGCGAGCCTGGATAAGGCGCGCCGCTTGTTGTGGCCGATCAAGCAGAAATATGGACGGAAAATCTCGTGGGCCGACCTGATGATTCTGGCCGGTAATGTCGCCTTGGAGTCGATGGGGTTCAAGACCTTCGGTTATGCCGGCGGGCGCGAGGACGTCTGGGAGCCCGCGGAGGATATTTTCTGGGGGCCTGAGGGCAAGTGGCTGGGGGACGAACGCTACAAGGGTAATCGCGAGCTCGACAATCCTTTGGCCGCTGTTCAGATGGGTCTGATTTATGTGAATCCGGAAGGGCCCAACGGAAAGCCCGATCCACTGGCCGCGGCAATCGATATCCGCGAAACTTTCGCTCGTATGGCGATGAATGACGAGGAGACTGTTGCGCTCATCGCGGGCGGACACACGTTCGGAAAAACCCATGGCGCTGCGGATGCGGGCAAGTATGTCGGCTCTGAACCGGAGGGCGCGAGCATCGAGGAACAAGGCCTGGGCTGGAAAAACAGCTATGGCACTGGGAGCGGCGACGACGCCATCACGAGCGGCATAGAGGTCACCTGGACCACCACCCCGGTGAAGTGGAGCAACAACTTCTTGCAAAACCTGTACGGCTATGAATGGGAACTCACGAAGAGCCCAGCCGGCGCGTTCCAGTGGACTCCCAAGAACGGCGCTGGAGCCGGCACAGTTCCGGGTGCTCACGATCCGTCGAAACGGCGCGCCCCGGGAATGCTCACGACGGACCTCGCTCTGAAGATGGACCCGATCTATGCGCCGATCTCGAAGCGCTACCTGGATCATCCGGAGGAGCTGGCGGACGCGTTCGCCAGGGCTTGGTATAAGCTGACGCATCGCGACATGGGACCTGTCGCGCGGTACCTTGGCCCGCTGGTGCCGAAGGAGACCTTGATCTGGCAGGACCCTGTCCCCGCAGTGGATCATGCGTTGATCGGCGAGCAGGACATGGCCGCTCTGAAGGCTAAGATTCTCGCGTCCGGACTATCTATCTCTGAACTGGTTTCGACGGCCTGGGCGTCGGCGGCCACCTTCCGCGGCGGCGACAAGCGCGGTGGAGCGAACGGTGCGCGCATTCGCCTGGAGCCGCAGAAAAATTGGGAAGTGAATCAGCCGGCACAATTGGCGAAGGTGCTGGGGAAGTTGGAGGCGATCCAAAAGGAGTTCAACGCTTCGCAATCCGGCACGCAATCCAATGGAAAAGGAAAGAAGGTCTCGCTGGCCGACCTGATCGTTCTGGGCGGCGACGCGGCCATCGAGGCAGCGGCGAAGAAAGCCGGGCACGACGTGAAGGTACCTTTCACGCCAGGGCGCACGGATGCTTCGCAAGACCAGACCGACGTGCACTCCTTTGCGCCGCTCGAACCGATCGCCGACGGATTCCGCAACTACCTCCCGCCGGGACACCCCATGGCGGCTGAGGAGTTGCTGGTGGATCGGGCGCAGTTGCTGACACTGACGGCCCCCGAGATGACGGTTCTGGTCGGCGGCATGCGCGCGCTGAATGCGAACTTCGGGCAGTCGAAAAACGGCGTTTTCACCGACCGGCCCGAGACGCTAACCAACGATTACTTCGTCAACCTGCTCGACATGAAGACGAAGTGGCAGCCAGCCTCTACGCCTGGCGTGTATGAGGGGCGCGATCGCGCAACGGACAAAATCAAGTGGACCGGCACTCGCGTCGATCTTCTATTTGGTTCGAACTCCCAGCTCCGGGGCATCGCGGAAGTCTACGCATGTAGCGACTCGAAGGAGGCATTCGTGAAGGACTTCGTGGCGGCGTGGAGCAAGGTGATGAACCTGGATCGCTACGACCTCGCCTAAGCTATTTGCATCTGTAAGAACGAAGGGGCGCTTTTCTTGGCTCGCACGGGCCGGATGGCGCCCCCTCTTGTTTACGCTTTCCAATGCAACGAACACACGCAGCGCCGGCAAACCGCATTCGTCGAAACATCCAGGCCCTGGCGAAAGCCGATGGCCCGCGGTCCGTTCAAAACTTCCAGTAGCGAAGCGCCCTTGCCAACCGTACCGATAGGAGGCTGGAAAAAACAGGGCCGCACTACGCCGCTGCTTTCCAGAACCGCCGACACCCAGGGCGCGTTGCAGCGTGGAGCAACCGGGAGGCGGAGACCGAGATGGGCTCGAAAATGATCGACGATAAGCCGTAACTTTTCGGGTGTCTCAACGACGAAGCTGCCGCACTCCCCGGCGGCGATCAGCGCTTCCACCTCGGCCTCGAGGACGGGAATCTGGCTGGGCGACAGCGCCACCTGATTCTGGCGGTCTGTACTCCAAGCGCTGGGACGATTGAATGCCTCGGACGATACGTCGGCCGCGAGAAACGAAACCGATCGCAGACCCAACCCGCGACAGGCTTCCACAGTGTCGCGCAGAAGGGCGCAGTTGCGGCTTTGAACGGTGGAGCGAGCCGAGACCGCGAAGTCCGGATCTATTCGGTGCAGAGCGGCTACGCCCGCGGCCAGTAGATCGAAGGCTCCCGGCACGCGCCGAATCGCGTCGTGAGTTTCCCTGGGACCATCCAAGGAGACGATCACATCGTCCAGGCACTCGACGATCTGGCTTGCGTGCCGTGCGATCAGGAGCCCCGTGCTCAGTAATGTAGTGCGAATGTTCCGTGCCCGCAAAAACCGGCACAGGCGAAACAGGTCGGAGTGCATGAGCGGCTCGCCGCCGGAAAACACCACCCATTCGACGCGCAATTGGGCTATATCCTCGCCATGCCGTTCCAATTCGGCGGCGCTGATCTCCTGCGTCGAATCCGTTTTCCAGATGTCGCACATGACGCAGCGGCAGTTGCAGCGGCGATGCGGATACAGTATCAACACGGGCAACGAATCGAGAACCGGATTCATGCTCGCACCGGAATTCCCGCGAGCTGGAAATTCGGCCCCAGGACCGCTTCGGTAGCGGCGCGCAGGCGAGAAACATCCGCGTTCACAAACCAAGCTCCGCGGCCGTCCAGCTCAACCTTCTGCAAATTGCGCGTGAACATGGGATCGATCCGCGCGGCGAGATCTATCGAGACCAACTGGATTCTGCCGCCGAGAATTACCAAGGACGGGTTGATTTCTTGCAGCGCTTCAGCGGGGTTCTGTCGGGAGTTAGGCACCACCAGCAAATCGGCGACTCCACCTTCCCGAATTTCTCCCTCGCCACGGCTCAGATGCAGCACGCGCGCCGCCTGAGTGGTCACCATCGGGTAAATGTCATCGGAGGCGAACCCGCTCGTGTTGCGCGCTACTCGGAGTTCACAAGCCAAGTCGCGCTGGCAGGTGAGCGCGGAGTCCGTTCCTAAACAAACAGGCAGGCCTGAGCGCAACACCTCCGGACGTATTGTTTTACCCAGTGTGAAGAGGTTCGAACTGGGGCACCAAACCAGTGAGGCGCGATGCCGCCGGAGTATTTCGAGCGAATGGCAATCGATTCCCACACCGTGAATGAGAACGGTTCGAGCACTCAAGACTCGGGCACGCTCCAGTTCCTGGATCTCGGCGGCTGCGTTGCTATCCGTACCTTCGGCCGCGTGTATCAGGAACGGCCAGCGCCGGGAAGCGGCCCGATAGCGGCTGACCAAGTCGGAAGAGAAGCGCAGCGAATGTGCCCATCCAAAGTGCTTGAGCACGCGGACTGGGAATCCGTTATCGAAGATCGTAGCGTCGTAGGGGTTGTGGTGCGCGACGGTAGTGACGCCGCTCAGGAGATTCTTCAATCCACCCCACACCAGGCGCACCGCCTTGGGAACCGCCAGGTGCTCTTTCAAGGGCGAGCGATCGGGATGATAGATGTCTTCCGCCCAGGCGGTCGCATTGGGATAGGGGCCACGGCCGAGGCGCGGAAACAGATTGAATTCCAGATGGTCGTGACAGTTGATCAATCCGGGAAGAATCAGATAGCCGTCGAGATCCAGTTTGGGTTCGTGTTTGTGTGATCTATGCCAGGGCTGAATGCGGCCGCGCAGAATATCGAGATCACGCAGCTCGGCGGACTTGGGGCCGAGAGCCACTCGCGCGCCCGTCAGTCTCATGATTTGGTCCAAGATATGGCTAGCAGTGCGGGAATGCGGCTTAGCAGGGGGAACAACGAATCCTTCCCTGCCCTGAGGAAAATCTCTCGTTCCGGTTTGCCAAAGCTGGCTTCGATAAGCCATTCGAGCGACAGGCCGGCGGATTCGGCGGCTGCTTCAAAAGCCGCGATCGGATGGTGATGATGATCGATTTCATAGGACTGCCCCTGCGCGCGAAAGGAGCGTGTCCAACCGGCGGCTACGGCGCGCGGGTGCAGATCGGAAACGATCACGCGGCCACTTCTGCGCGACACCCTGGCCATTTCGGCGATCGCATGATCAGGAGTCGCAAGATAACCGAGCGCAAAGGAACAGAGGGTAAGATCGGCTGCTCCATCGGCGATCGGAAGGCGGCAAGCATCGGCCACGCCGAGACGTCCAGCCAAGCCCGGCTTGCGCAAAGCTTCGCGCAGCATCTCCGCGCAAAAGTCCACGCCAAAGACCTGCGATCCGCTGCGCTGAACTAATGCCATCCAGCGGCCAGTCCCACAAGCGATGTCAACAAAACGAGAGGCGCATAGCGGATGCAATCTGTCGAGCAAAATACGGGTCTCAAGCGCCAGCAGAGGGTTTGGGCCGTCATCATAGATGGGCGCCCAGTTCCGATGGCCTTCTAGAGCGGACACGCGCACAGGCACTTAAAGACTTTCCAGGCGCGGCTTTCGCAAGCACACCAGGCGCTGCGCCCACTGCAACTCAAACGGAAATTTATAAACGCCCAGCGCGTAGCGCCACAGGCTCAGAGAGCGGAGCATGTTGCGGCCCCAGCGCGGCAGGTGAATATCCTGAATGGTTGGCCAGCGCGAGTTGACGACCAGTTCGAAATTATCGATCTGCTCCTTGACCGGCTCGGGAAGCCAGGGCAGGTTCGGATCGTGCCGCACCGTGAAGTTGTACCAGCGCTCGCTGGCCCATTCTTCAGGCGTCCTGGGAAATTCGATCTTGCCTTCCACATCGCCGTACATACCGTCGGGATGCGGGGTGGGAATGTAGTGTTGAACGATGATCTCGGCATCCGGATTCAGTTTCTTGATCCTGCGGATGAACTGGATGGTGTCGCGGGTGTCGCCCCCCGGATCCGCTGGATTTCCGAACACGAAAGAGAATTCCGGCACGATATCGAATTGGCGTATGCGCGCGGCCAGTTCCAAGGTTTGTGAACTAGTGATCCGCTTGTTCATCTCCGCCAGCACTTTGTCGGAACCCGATTCAGCGCCGAAGAAGATCATGGTGGCGCCGGAACGGCGGATGACGCGCATGGTCTCGTCCGAATAACGGAGCACAGCGTCGACACGGCCTTCCGCCCACCAGCGCAGGCGCAACGGAATGAGCTGCTCGGCCTGTTTGAGAGCATGACTCTCGTTGAGGAAGAAGTTATTGTCGTAGAACTGAACCGAATCGATGTTGTACTCGCGCTGCAAGTGAAAAAGAATCGCGGCCGTACGCTCAGGGCCTTCCATCTTCTGGCGGCCTTCGTGCACTGGAACCACGCCGCAGAACTTGCAGCGGAAGGGACAACCGATACTGGCGTGATGGACGGCGGTGCGGCGGCCGAGAAAAGTCGGAAGGATATATTTTTCCGGGTTGACCAAACGATGATAGGGTGGCCAGGGAAAATCGTCAGGAGGACGCATGGGGCGCTCGGCGTTATGCACGCGGAGGCCGAAGTCGTCCTTATAGGACAGGCCGCGAATGCCGCCAAATTTCCGCGTCCCGCGCAACGCGGCAAGAAGCTCCAGGAACGTGTCTTCGCCTTGGCCTCGAATGGCGAAATCGACGTAGGGCGCATTCAGCGTGGCGTCGGCGTAGAGGGACGGAAAATACCCGCCCCACACTACCGGGACCCGCGGATACTTTTTTCGAAAATCACGGCACAAAGGGACGGCGGCGGCCATTTGCGGCCCGGGCATTACGGAAACGGCGAGCATCTCCGCGCCTGTTTCGCGCATGATGCGGTCCAGCGTACGCTCCGGCTGAGGGTCGATATTTCCGTCAACGATGACGTATTCTTCTTTTCCTTCGAGGACCGCCGCAATGGCCAGGGCCGCCAACGGGAAGCGGCGATTTTTCGGCTTGGTAGCGCGAGGATGCAAGATAATAATCATGGGTCAATTGAACTCTCTGGCAAACACTCCGTCTAATATCCAGAAGCGCGACGGCGGACGGCGCCCTAGCAAGCGAGCCCTCCAGGGACGCCACCACCACTTCCATCCGTACCAGGGACGATGCACGCTCCATTGAATATTCAGCTTCTCCGCTAGCTCGGCCAGCATGGGTTCGTCGAAGTATTCGAGACTGGGAATCGCCTCCGAGCGGAAGCCGTAGCGTTTCTGAAATTCGTCGTGGCGCTCGGCGCGCATTCTCTCGCCATGTTCGCGACGCCGGTAGATTGGCGAGTCGATAATTACAAAATGGCCGGACGGGCGCAGGCAACGCCGCAGTTCGCCGAGGGTTCGCGCGTAATCCATCGAATAATGAATGGAAGCGTTGTAGATTGCAAGATCGAAGCTGGACGAGCGGAAAGGCAGATGGTCGAATTCCGCTTCGAAGAGCGGAAAGCAGCGGCCGTAATGATGGGCGGCGCGCAAACCATCCATCGCATCCGTGAAGATATCCACCGCGAACGGACGATGATTTCGTAGAGCAAGCCGATAAGACATCCAGCAGTTTCCAGCGCCAAGATCGAGCACATCGAGCGAGCGCTTGGCCTTCCGTTCCATTTGAGACAGAATCTTGCGCTCAAAATAGCGATAGCTTTGGGCGCGAATGTTCCACTGCGCCGAGTTTTTTCCGCTTAAATCCTGATACGGCAGCGCCTGATAATACGACGACTCGCGGGAGCCGCGGCCTTCCGCGCTTCGTATGGTGCGATAGTCTTCCAGAAACGTGTGTCTCGCGGTGAGCGGCATCAGTTCCTGACGAAGACGAACAGGCGATGGTCGGACAAACCGCGCAGCAGGGGCCAGTGTGCCATGCGCCGGTCCACAGCATCCAGTTTCTGGAGAGCGCCATCGGACAATCCAGTGATGTACGACGGAGGCACACACAAGCCGATTCCGCGCCAGTTTACGAGCGTGAATTGGGGACTGAACGCAGCTTCCAGACGCCTTCTGGATGGATAGAAAACGCGAATACCGAGCGAAGACATCACGCTTTTGCGCCAACGCCGGCAGGCTTTCGCGGGCTGGCCGCGGAGCAGGGACCAAATGGTTTCCCAAGCGCAGAAGGGACCCATGACGCAGAGCGCCAAATGACCGCCAGGGCGGACCAGGCGGGCGAGAGGTTCGCGCAGAGACTCGAGATCCTCCACGCAATTCAGAGCGCCGAAGTTAGAGAGGACCGCGTCGAAAGTTTCCTCGATAAGACCGCAGTTTTCGATCGGAAGAATCTCGGCGTCCACTCCGCGGTTGCTGGCGATCCGAATCATCTCCGAAGACGCGTCGATCGCGCGGACGCGCAGACCGGCTCGCATCAGCCGCAATGCATCTTCTCCGGTGCCGCAGCCAAGCTCGAGGGCAGATTGGCCCGGTTCAAATAGGGCGCCGATGTGCCGCCAGACGGCTTCCCGCTGCAGACGTCCCACTCGAGAGCGGGTCCAGAGCCGATCGTACTGCGACGCCAGCCAATCGAAAGCAGTGGTCACGCTTCCACCTCATGGAAGGTTGTGTGCAACCCCTGGCGCGCGGCTGAAATCTTGGACGCATCCGGCAGGGCCGCCATCTCGGTCTTCAAAAGCTCGTCCGCGTGCCGATAAAACTTTTCCGAATGCCGGCCGCGAACCCGCACCTCGCGGTCCGTACTTGCTTCCCAAGGACGAATGCTGACCAGCCGGGAAGCAACTTTGTCAAAATACGGCGTGCCTTTGATGGGATAAGAAACGGTGGTGAAGAAAACATCCGGGCGGCATTGCTTGACGTGATCCACCGTGGCTTCGATGTCGGCGATCTCCTCGCCTTCATAGCCCCACATCAGGAACATGCCGGTCTGAATTCCATTTTGCTTGCAGAGCGAGACGGCTTCGCGTACCTGTTTCACCTTTACGCCGCGCTGCATGGCGTCGAGAATACGCTGCGAGCCGCTCTCCGATCCGATCCAGACACGAAAGCATCCCAGGCCGGCCAGCGTTTCAGCAATACGCGGGTTGAGACGATCGGCGCGCGTAATGCATTCGAACGGGATTTTGAGATTCCGGCGCGTCATCTCAGCCGCATATTCCAGGATCCAACCGTGATGGATGGTGAAGACGTCGTCGGCGAGCCAGAGCATATCCGGCTGGTAGCGCTGTTCGATCCATTCCACCTCGTCGACCACGGACTTGGGCGAGCGGCGGCGGTGCGTCTTTCCATAGACGGAGTGGCTGCACCAGTTGCAATGGTAGGGACAGCCGCGCGCGGTGATGAGGGAGACGGAGCCGCCGCCATGGTGCTCCCGCCAGACCTTCAAGTATCGTGGAATGTCGGCGCGTTCGCGGTCCGGCCAGGGCTGGGCATCGAGATTCGGAACGAGCTGCGCGGGACCAGTGCGGACCGCCGAACCATCGGGACCGCGAATGATGATGCCGGGGATGGACGGCCATTCGGCTGGGTCCATACGGGAGGCGAGTAAACGTTCGAGCGCATATTCTCCCTCGCCCGCGACGATGAGATCGGCTCCCGAAGCCAGATATTCGTCGGCGTAGTTGGCTGGCTCCGGACCGCCGAGAATCACCTTCCAACCGCACGCGTGTGCCCGCGCGGCGATATCGAGCACATTGCGGCGAGTCATCAGGTTGCCGTAGATGCCGATGATCGCGGGCGGACCGGCATCCAGAATGCCAAACAGCTCTTCCCGCGAGCCGAAAGTGGAGTCGTAAATATCGACATCGAATCCCTTGCCGCGCAGGTGAGAGGACAAATAGAGAATGCCCAGCGGCGCATAGGGCTTCATGATCTGGCGCTCTTTGGGATCTTCGCTCAGAAAATAAGCGTGAGTGAGCAAGAGTCTCATGACACCGGTTCCGGCGATTCGCACAAGTCCGGGGAGGGATGCAAGATGGGGAAGTGGCTTCGATTGGGCGAAGGCGGGCGCGCGGACGTCCGCTCCAGTTCCCGAACACGCGCCCAAGCGGCATGATCCACGAAAGTTCCGCGCACTTCGGCGTGCAGCGCGTCGGCCAAGGCCCGATAAAACTCGCTCGAGTATTCGCCGCGGAAGATCATGGCAAGGTCCGCGCTGTCGGACCAGTTCGATTTCCCGCCGAGTTGAGCGCTCACCTGATCGTAGAAACGGGTCCCGGGAAGCGGATAGGAGACCGAGACTCCGATGTCATCGGGCCGGGTTTCACGAACCATCCGGATGGTGTCTTCAATTTCGCTCCACGTTTCGCCGGGATAACCGAACTGCAGAAAGAAGCAGGCGCGGATCCCGTGGGCACGGAGATTCTCGCGCGCGCGGTAGATGTCTCGTACGCGAGTTCCCTTGTCCATGGCGTCCAGAATGCGTTGCGATCCGGACTCAGCGCCCATCCAAACTTCCGCGCATCCGGCACGGCGCAACGCGTCCACTGTATCGCGCGTCATCAGATCGCAGCGGGACTGCATTTTGAATGGCATTTCCGCGCCTAACGTTTCCACCGCGCCGGCGAAAGCGAGAGTCCACTTGGGCGAAAGGGCGAAGATGTCGTCGGCGAACCAGATATGGTCCGGCTGAAACCTGGTATTCAAATCGCGCATTTCCGCTGCGACGGACCACGGCGGGCGCACATGATAGTTATTGCCGTAGATCGGCTTGGCGCACCAGTTGCATCGATACGGGCATCCACGGCTGGAGACCATATTCACCGAGAAATAGCCATGCGCTTGTTCCCATGCGTGGCGGTATTGGTGCATGTCGACAAGATCCCAGGCGGGCAGTGGGAGGGCCGCCAAGTCGGAACGGAGTTCGCGCGACGGGTTGTACTGAACCGAAGTGAAATCCCGAAAGGCAAGCCCACGAATGGAAGCGCGTGGCAGGCCTTCCGCCAGTTCCACCAGCGTAGTTTCTACCTCACCTATCAAGACGGAATCGAAGCCGGCAGCGAGATATTCCGCGACATGATCGGACGCATCGGAACCGTGCGCGGCGGTGGGCACCCCTCGCGCTCGTGCGGCGGCAGCCATGGAGAATGCAAGATCGCGATTGTGCCGCAGGCACATCTTGGAAAGAAAATTAAAGTCGTCCTCGCAAACAATCGCCAGGCGCGGCTGGTGGGTATCGAGCGCCCGGGCAAAACCCTCTTTGGGAGCGTTGAAAGTAGCGTCAAACAGCTCTACGCCGATGCCGCGCTCACGCAAAGCGGCCGCGGCCAACAGGGTTTGCAGCGGCGGATAAGGCTGCATCTTCTTCACCTGTTTGCGATCCGAGTAAATATGATTGCTGTGAGTTAACAGAACGTCTGCCATGGCATTTACCGCGCTTTTGCAAGATCGTGGCTCAAGGATTGTCCGGTGAGCAGAGAGCGCCGAACGACCAACCATTGCTTGGCCATCGAGAGCCAGAGTTCCAGCGGCCAGCCGAAGGAGTAGTTCCGAATGCGCCAGTGCAACGGTTTTCTGGTGGCCTGCAGAATGGACTGCACGGCTCCCGATCTGGACCGGCGGCGCGTCTTGTTGATCTGATTGTCGAGCAGAAAATACGAGATACCACGCTGCAGCGTGGCGAAGGATTTGTTCTGCAACCAGGGCAGATTATTGGTGCCCAGATCGATGGTGGCCCAATCCAAGAGCGACTGAGGCTCCCTCAGGCCCATTGTCCGGAGTTTCGGCCAGATGGGAATGCCGGGATAGGGCGTGAACACGTTGGGCGAAAAGCTGACATTATCGAAGCGTTCGGCGATTTCTCCCATCACATTCAAGGTCTCGCGGCGATGGCGATCCTCCTCTCCCGGGTAACCGAAGATCAGGTTGTACGTCACCCGAATTCCGGCGCGTTTACATTTGCGGGCTGCTTCATACATATCCGGAATGTGCTGATGCGCCTTGTTCATATGACGCAGCACCTCCGGTGACGCGGACTCGGTGCCAAAACCAATGTGACTGACGCCGCTCGCCGCGAGAGTTTGTACGTCTTCGTCCGTCATGCGGCAAAGCAAGTCCGTGGAGGCCTGGAAACTCCAATGGAAGCGTACTCCGGAATCGAGAATGCCTTTCGCGATCGCAAGCGCGCGCCGCACGTCCACCAGAAAGTTGGAATCGAGCAACGCTACTTCGGTCAAACGACGCTCGCGCACCAGCGTTACCAGTTCGTCGACCACCTGTGCGGTGTCATAGGGATTGAAGCGCCGATTGTAGAACACCATATCCGTGCAGTAATTGCAGGCATAAGGGCAACCGGTGCTGGTGGCGTAGGGCAACTTGCGCTCGCCGCTGGCGCGCTCGTAGGCTTCGAAATCGATCAAATCGTAGGCGGGCGCTGGCAGCGCGGACAAAGGAGTGGCTGGCCGGTCGGGATTCTGAATAATGCGCCCGTCGCGCTTAAACCAGCAGCCCTGGACCAAGTCCAAAGTGTTGCCCGATTCCAGCCTTTGAACAATTTCGAGAAGCGTTTTTTCGCCCTGATGGCGAACCACGATGTCTACGAAATCCTCGTTGAGGGTTTGTCCGCTGACGAGGCTGGGATGCCAGCCTCCGAAGATGATGGGGAGCTCGGGCCGCAGTCTTCGCACCAGCAGGCTCATCTCCATGGCGTCGCGGATCATCGGCCCAGTGAGAAGAGAAACACCGAAGCACAGGGCTCCATCGATTTCTTGAACCACCGTCTCTGGAAAATTGCGATCCAGCGCGCCGTCGATGATGCACGGCTGGTAGCCGGCTTCTCGCAGCGATCCAGCCAAACTGAGCAAGCTGAGAGGCGGTCCCAGCACCTTGCCTGAATAGGGCGGCAGGAAAAGCACGACCTTTCCGCTCCCTGACGGTCGCGGCTCAGTAACAGACGGTCGCGGCTCAGTAACAGACGATCGCGGCTCAGTAACAGGCGTTCGCGGCTCAGTAACAAGCGGTCGGGGCTCAGTAACAGGCGGTCGCGGCTCAGTAACAGGCGGTCGGGGCTCAGTAACAGGCGATCGCGGCTCAGTAACAGGCGATCGCGGCTCAGTAACAGGCGCTCGCGGCTCAGTAACAGGCGATCGCGGCTCAGTAACAGGCGATCGCGTCTCAGTAACAGACGGTCGGGGCTCAGAAGCTTGTACGCGCGTGCTTAGCACGTGACGACCTCCGTCTCCAGCATCTGCGCATCCACCTTGGGCTTGGGCGGCGCGAAGTACTTGTTCGCCACGTTCTTTAAACCGAGTTCGAAGGGAAACGCGTAGAAATCACGGTCGAGACGCCAGCGCGCGGGAAAGCTGATCAGGCGGTGCACCAACTGATTCACGCGATTGGTGCGTTGGACGCCGATGGGCTTGCGATTGAAGGCCACGCGCATATACTCGCGCATGGTCTGCACTTCCTGGTGTTTCTTGCCCTTGAGCCAAGGCAGGACGGTGTAGCGTGGAAAGAAATCCACCCAGCCTTCCAGAGTTTGCGGAACCTCTATTCCCAACTCGAACGCGCGTTGCATGATGGGCGCGCCGGGATACGGCGTGAAGATATTGGTCCAGAATTCGGCGCCCGGGTATTTACGGCAGACCTTCATGACCAGGTCGATCGATTCGCGGCGTTCCGCGCGGCCTTCACCTGGAAATCCAAAGATGATGTTGAAAGAGGGACGAATGCCCGCCTGCGTCAACTTGTCGGCCGCGGTGTAAATGGTTTCCAGCTTCTGAAAATCCTTGTTCATCAGATGGAGAACCTTGGGTGAGCCGCTATCGGCGCCCTGCGCAACCTGTGAAAGGCCGGCCCGGCGCAGCAGCTTCAGCTCTTCGACGGTGAAACGGTTGACAAGATTTGTCGAGCCCTGAATGCTCCAATCGAAATACACACCGCGGCGAACCAACCCCTCGGCAATGGCAATGGCACGGTCGCGATCCACCAGAAAGTTGTCATCCACAACCCAAAGCAGTTGCAGATTGTAGCGGGAAACCAGGTCGGTGGTTTCTTCCACCACCTGATCGGGATCCAGCGCGTTCCATTTGCGGCCGTAGACGCCGCTGTTGGTGCAATAAGCGCAATCGTAGGGACAGGCGAGGCTGGAAGTGTACATGGCCCAGCGGCGTCCACACACCCGCTCATAAGCGTCGAAATCCGCCAGATGATAGGCTTTGGGCGGCATTTCACGAATCGGCTTCAAAGCGCGCGGCTTGTTAAATATGATCCGGCCATCCTGTTTGTATCCGGCTCCAGCAATGCCTTCCATGGACTCGCCCGCTTCGATGCGCTGAGCGATTTCAAGGAAGGCTTCCTCGCCCTGCCCTTTGACGACCATATCGATGTAGTCGGCCGCGAGTGTCTGATGCGGCAGCAGCGATGGATGCCAGCCTCCCAGCACGACGGGCTTGTCCGGATAGAGCTGCTTGGCGGTACGGGCAATTTGCACCGTTTCCCTGATCATCGGTCCGGTGACTAGCGAGACGGCCAGGCAGAGCGAGTCTTTGAGTTCTTCCAACACCCGCTTCTGAAAATTGGGCGTGATGGTGGAGTCGATGATTTTGACTTGATATCCGGCCCGCAGCAACGGAGTGGAAACCGCCAAAATGCCCAGCGGCGCGGTTGCCTCCTGGCTGGAGAAAGCTGGGAAGAAAACAACTACCTTCTTAGTACGCATTATTCTTAAAACGAATCATTCAATCACGACTAACTATCCCAAGTATGAAGCTGGGATCGTCTGTGATTGATCGTGGGCTGTAAAAACTATGTAAAAATACCGAGGATCATTCGCCCCGGAACCGGTAGAGATCGCGCGTTGTCACGGCTATACCCATCTGCTTCAAATCCATAAACAACTGGTGCTTGTGATTGATCAGATGCTCCAGATTGCCGAGGAACAGGGTCAGGAGTGTCTCGCCGCGCGCCACAAAGACCGTGGGAACAGTTTTGCCTAGACTGGCATCGTCGAGTAAAGCGAAACCTTCCTCAATGCGCGCTCTCAAGAAGGCAATCCGGGCGACCGCATCGCCGGGGGAGCAAGCCTGGTTCACCGGGAAATTTCGGAATTCGCGGAAGTGGGCTAGCCGCTTCGGCTCCGCCGCTGCCAGAACGGCGCAGAACCCGGCGAGACAATCGAGCAGATGGCCGAGGAGCAATCCAATCGGCCAGGCGTCGGGAATTAGAGGCTTCCAGTCCGGCCGTTCTACCGGGACGAGGTTGATGAGGTGAACCGTCCTATCAATTTGTTCCTGAATCTTTAACAGGAGCGATGCGCAGAGCGGCTGGCCGGGGTCCATCCCGGTTTCAAGTGTCTCACGTCTCGCTTTCTGCATCAGGGGATGAGCGGACAAAGCAAGACTGCTAACTGTTTGACGTAAGTTCGTTTGCTCCCGATTCAGCGCCTATATTATCCGACCGTCCTAACGTGATTTGCCGGACCGGGTATAGCGCAATATTGGAGCGTTCCAACACTTCGCTTAGTTGTCGTATATGGGGCGTGAAATCAATCGGAAATCCAGTGTCGGAGCGATTTTCGCACAGCGCGACTGGGACGCCATCGGTGACCCAGACGATAATCTTCCGGCCTGGAACCGCCGACAATTCTTCCCCCAAGGCCACCAGAGCGGCGAAAGTCAATTGGATCCGGACGAAGACATCAATGTCAGGCGAACGAAACCCCATAACGGCTCGCAGGGCCGAGTCCATGAGCGGCTTGATTTGCTGGGTCCAAGGCACTCCTGACGGCGGCTGGGAAGCAGGAACTTCGCCCGGCGAGATGCCGTGAACCTGAAAGAACTTGCCGTTGACCGACAACAGATAGAGGTACAGGGAGTCAGCCGATTCGAGGAGGCCGAGATTGCGCACCATCTCATTTGCGGCGTAAGCGCGAGCCCGAAAACTGGTTGGGCCTGGACGCGCAAGCTTGGTTCTTGCCGCTCCTTTCGCCATTTCGTCGAAAGAATGAGATTTTTTGCGGCTTTCCGGCATCGACAATCTGAACATCGTCCGCGGTGAGATCGGTAACGGGTCGACCGTGGTCATCTAATGCAACGACATTGAGGTCCATCAGTCGGAGCTCAGATTGCGCGGAGTCGCCCGTCCAAAGAAACGTCGACACGAAAAGTATGGAGGCGACGGTACGGAACTTCATAGCGGCCCTCCCCGCAATGGGATCGCTTGGTTCCGATGGAGTGTGGGGTCGACCGCCGCCACCATCTTGGCTACGTCAAGGCCGCCGCCAAGAAACTGGTTCATTCTTTCAGCAGCGACAAGCGGACGGGAAATCACCGCGCTGTATTCTATCACCAGCAGTTGGGTGTCCGGGCGCCGTATCAGCATCGCTTTCACGCGGCCAAGCGTGCGGGTAAACTCGTCCTTCAACATCTGGCGACGTTGCAACGTCGCACGCCGCAGCTGATTACGACGTACCAGCATACGCTCCTGCGAATCGAGCACCTCCTCAAGGTCACGCTCGCTGAGGATCACGCGACAGGGTAGACCGGGCGGCAAAGCCACCAGCAGTGGAGCGACAATCTTGACGGCTCTTCCCCGCCCCTTGGAAAGCCACTTCGAATCTTTCAGCAGATTCTTCACTGGCTCAAATTCGAAATAACCGCGTGGATTGTCTTCGTCCGCTTGGCGCAATCCGTCCGAGAGGATACTCATGCCACCCGCTGCCAACATTTGCATCAGCATCGAGGTACCGGAGCGCGGCAAGCCGGTCACGATGATGACCGATTCCTCCACTGGTGGCATCGAACAGCCTGGTATTTCAGCCGGTCTGAAAACACTTTCCGCTGTCTCGGCCGGCGGTGGGGGCACAATGCGCGATCTCCTTTTACTTCTCATGCGCCGCGCCAGGCGACGGTGCTCGCGCGCGGACTCGGCGTCGTTAAGGTGCTTCTCAAGTAAACCGGCGAGCCGGACGTGCGCTTCCGGAAAATTCGGATTGAAGGAAATGGCGGCGCGGAACGCATCGGCCGCAGGCTCATACTCCTGCATTCCCGTTAACGCGACTCCCAGCAGGAAATGAGCTAGCGGATAGTGATGGATCCTCTGCAGCGCATCGAGCGCCGAGTGCGCGGCGACGCTGAATTTCCTTTGCCGCAAAGCCATTCGGCATACGCCAATGTGTGCATATGCGTTATCGGGATCCATCGCCAGTGCTCTTTGGTAAACCTGCCGCGCGTCGCGCCAGCGGCCCAGGTGCAGATACAGATCGGCGGTCTGCAGCAAGAGGCCTGGGCGCAACAGATGCGCTTCCGTCAGCCGTTCCAGCGCGGCCAACGCTTCTGGATAGCGCTTCTCAACGATCGACACCTGCGCTCTTAGAAGGTCGACGAGGGGCGTCTGGGAGCGGCGCTCGAGGTCGTCGATAATGCGCCGCATCTCATCGTGGATCCCCAGCGCCTGACAGGAGACGAACAGCCGAACCGCAAAGCGCTCCTCGTCGGGTTCCGCTGCATGGAGCCCGCTGAAAATCTCGTACGCTTCGATATGCCTAGCACCGTCCTGGTAAGCTTCGCCCAGGTTATAACGCAGCTCGCGGATGGTTTTCCGAACCGCTATTTCGCGATTCTCATCCGGCCGTTCGATGTACCCCAGCGCGATCATCTGTTCTAACGCTGCGTGGGCCGCCACTGGATCCAACCGCATAAACGGCGGATGGCGTCCATCAACGCCCGGGACCTCGTCCCAACTCGGAACGTATGCGACCTTCGGCTCCCGAGCGAAGGCTGGTGCAAGCACCTTGCCGTCCATATCCTCGCCGACGGGCAGTCCGTAGAGCGTCAAAATGGTGGGTGCAACGTCCAGGAGCGACGGCCCGTCGAACCCCTGGTTCTTCTTTATGCCCGGACCACTCATGGCAAGCACGCCAAAATCGCGATGCTCGATGGCGGGCCCGGCGGGAATGTCGGGAATGGACGCCGGTCGTAGATGATCCGGATGAAAGCCATGATCCGACAGGAGAATGACCGTCGCGTCAACTCCGGCTTTCTCGATCAGAGTGCCCAACATTCGATCGTGGAATTGGTACGCCATGGAGACCACGTTATGGTACAACTCGAAGTCGCGCTCGGCGATCCAGGACTGACGCGGTGGATGGTACTTCATGAACCCGTGGCAGAAGTGGTCGATCGCGTCGTAGTAGACCGCGAAGAAATCCCACGGCTGATTGTCCAGCAGCCATGTCGCGGCCGACTGGATGCTCCAGCACTCCGCGAACGTCCGCAGGAACAGCCCCAGGCGTCTGTCGTTGTCCTGATCTATGTCTTTTGCCAAGGGAATAAACGGTTCCACCATCTCCGGCGTCAGACAGTCCGGATGCATTCGCAAGCCAGCTAATGTTTCGGCTAGTTCCGGCGGATGAACCGCATTCGCCAGCAGCGGCCAGCCTTCTTCCAACGATCTGCCGGCACGATGGTAGTGGTCTGACACCATGACGCCGTTGATCGGTTCGGCGGGATGGCTGGGCCACCAGCCAACGACTACGCTGCGCAGATCGTTCTGATTGAGAATGTTCCACAGCGCTTTGGTTTTTCGCGAGAGATTCGTCACCGGTTGCACGCCGCGTCCATCCGGAGTCGGCTCCGAGAATCCGTGGATGCCATGCTTGAACGGCCGCTTTCCGGTGGCAATTGAAGTCCATAGCATCGGCGAGAGCGGCGGATGCAGCGTCGAGATCTGCCCGCTGGCGCCCTGTTGGACCAGCCGACGGACGTTGGGCATCTTGCCGGCATCCAGGAGCGGATAGATGACCTTCCAGTCGGCGGCATCCCACCCGACTAAGAGAACTTTGCGCGTGGCCATGAACCCGGCTTTG
>JBKQHJ010000240.1:0-59256 GCA_052148835.1 Bryobacteraceae bacterium | reverse complement strand
CTAATGACGGCGGGACCCTGCTTACGGCGGTTCCCGGTGCGGCCACGACCTTGCAGAACAGCCAGTGCTCGCTGAATGTGGAGTCGACGTCCGTAGTGCTCAGCGGCAACAACTTGACGCTGAATCTAGCCATGACCTTCCAAGCGTCGTATGCCGGTGTCCAGAACATCTACATGTACGCGGCTGATGTCTCCGGGTCCAACACCGGGTGGATACGGCGGGGCACCTGGACGGTGGCAACGTCGGGGGCGGGCACACCGGCGGCGGTTTCAGTGACGCCCAATTCGCAATCGGGGTTGAACCAGACATTTGTCCTGGAGTATTCGGACACAGCCGGAGCGGCGAGCTTGCAGAACCTATGGGTGTGGTTCGGAGCTTCGCTCGGTGGCAGCGCGAACTCCTGTGTGCTGAATTACAACATCGCGAGCAACCAGGTGACCCTCCTCGCCAATGACGGCGAGACTCCGCTGACGGCGCCAGTGGGGGCACCCACGACGCTCGAGAATAGCCAATGCTCGCTGAACGTGGCGTCGAGTTCGGCGTTGCTGAGCGGCAATACCCTCACGCTGGATCTAGCGATGACCTTCCAGGCGTCCTATGCCGGTGTCCAGAACATCTACATGTACGCTGCTGACGTCTCGGAATCGAACACTGGGTGGATACAGCGCGGTACCTGGACGGTCGAATAGGTTTATTCCAAAAGTCCCCCCGGCTTGAGATTTCCTGTCGTGCAACGCCACCTCTTTGGCAATGGGAGACCAGGTGTCCGCTTTTCTGTGCAGACATCTCGTGGCGATTCTAGGCATTTGGGCAATCGTTGGCCACGCTGGGGGGGAGCCTCTCAAGCGAACGATCTTACCCATCGCGCCCAGCTTCGAGGAAGACCGGAGTGACGCGTCCCCGCGCTATATCTGGCGGATACCGGGAACGGCGGTAATGCTGAAAAACGGTGGAAGTATAGCGGTTATCGAGAGCGCCGGAGTCCAGGCTCATATTACGTTTGTAGGGGCAAACGCACGCTCGGAACCGCGCGGAGAGCTTCAGTCCGGAAGCAAAGCGATCTATTATGTTGGCCCGGCCGAAGCGTGGCGAACGGGTTCGCATTTTGACCGCATCCGGTACCCAGGAATCTATCCGGGGATCGATCTCGTCTTCGTTACCACCGGTGACCGGCTCGAATACAACTTCGAGATTTCCCCCTTCGCCGATCCTGGTGTGATCCGGATCCACTATGCGGGAGCTTATCTTCACCTGACGTATGGCGGAGATCTGCAAATGCACGCGGGCATGGGTACCATCACTCAGCGGCGGCCGATGGCCTTCCAAAATGTGCCGGGACAACAGCCGCATGTTACGTGCGAATATCGTTTGAAAAACCATCATGAGGCGGTTTTGCGCGTGGGGCTTTATGATCGGGCTAACCCGCTATTCATAGACCCGGTCTTAGACTTCAGTACGTATTTGGGAGGGTCATCCTTCGATTCCATTTATGCCTCCGCGGTCGACGTCCACGGCAACTTGTACGTTACTGGAGAAACCGGTTCGGGTAGCCTTACCGTTCCATCCTTGGCGCCTCGATCCAGTCGAGATGCGTTTATCGCCAAACTCAACAGCGCAGGAAGCCAGATCACCGTCGCTTACTTGGGTGGCAGCAGCTACGATTCGGGACGAGGGATTGCGCTCGACCCCACGGGAAATATCTATGTTACCGGCGTCACCGATTCCAGCGATTTTCCGGTGACGCAGGGCGCGCTCGCGACACACTTACCGGGAGCTCAAGATGCCTTCGTCGCCAAGTTCAATAACGCTTTTGTCTTACAGTATTCGACTTACCTGGGCGGAGGGAGCGCCGATGCTGGATTGGCCATTGCGGTTGATTCGACGGGCGCCGCATACGTCGCCGGACAGACTCAATCCACGGGTTTCCCCGTCAGTTCCGGAGCGTTTCAGAAATCGAACGGCGGCGGCATTTCAGATTGCTTCGTATCGAAGTTGAATCCCGCGGGCAGTGCACTGGATTACTCCACGTTCTTAGGTGGAAGCGCCTTGGACATTTGTACGGGCATCGCTATTGACACTTCCGAAAATGCTTACGTAACCGGCACGACGTATTCCACAAATTTTCCGTCCGTAGATGCGTTGCAAAACAGTCTCGGCGGGACCGCCAGCGCATTTGCGACGAAGGTCAACGCGACCGGGTCGGCGCTTATTTACTCAACGTACCTGGGCGGATCCAATGTAGACAATGCCTCGGCCATCGCGGTCGATTCCAGCGGCGCGGCTTATCTGACGGGCGATACAGCCTCGATCGATTTTCCGACCACCCCGGGTGTCTTCCAGAGCCAGTTGAATGGATCTTACAACGCTTTCGTCTCCAAATTGTCGCCGGCGGGAAGCGCTCTAGTGTACTCCACGTTTGTCGGCGGCTCAGGTTCGGACGTAGGTACGTCGATCGCGATCGATTCCACGGGACGAGCCATTGTTGGCGGCTATACCTCGTCCTCCAACTTCCCGACTTCGGGCGCCATACAATCGGCGTTTCAGGGGATTTTCGACGCATTCAGCACGGTTCTTGACCCAGTCGGTGCGACTCTGGTTTTCTCCAGCTATTTGGGTGGGTCAAACGATGATCGCGGCTACACGGTGGCAGTGGGCCCTTCCAACAACTTGTTTTTGGCCGGAATGACCTCGTCTAGTAATTTTCCTGTTGCCGCGGCGATTCAGCCCACTCTCAGCACGCCGCCGGATGCGTTTGTTTCAGAGATCACCTACGTGTCAGGCACACCGATGGTAGTGGCTGTTACGCCCAGTTCAGGATCGGGGCTGAGCCAGACCTTTGCGCTGCAGTATTCGGACACAGCCGGCGCGGCGAGCTTGCAAAAGGTGTGGGTGTGGTTCGGCTCTTCGTTGATGAGCAGCGTGAATGCCTGCGTGCTGAATTACAACGTATCCACCAACCAGGTGACCCTACTGGCCAATAACGGGGCGACGGCGCTGACGGCTACAGTGGGAGCGGCAACGACCTTGCTGAACAGCCAGTGCTCGTTGAATGTGGCAGCGACCTCGGTTGCGCTGAGCGGCGGTAACTTAACGCTGAATCTAGCCATGACCTTCGCGGCTGCCTATGCCGGACCCAAGAACATCTATATGTGGGCCGGTGATGTTTCGGGGTCCAACACCGGGTGGATAGAAGAGGGCACTTGGACGGTGACGGCATCGGGTACGCCGGCGGTGGTTTCAGTCACGCCAAGTGCGGGGTCGGGAATGAGTCAAACCTTCGCGCTGAAATACTCCGACACAGCCGGAGCGACCAGCTTGCAGAAGGTGTGGGTGTGGTTAGGCGCTTCGCTAACGAGCAGCGTGAACTCCTGCATACTGAATTACAACGCAGCCAGCAACCAGGTGACTTTGCTGGCCAATGACGGCGGGACTCCGCTGACGGCTACGGTGGGAGCCGCCACGACCTTGCAGAACAGCCAGTGCTCGCTGAATGTGGGGTCAACTTCAGTAGTGCTGAGCGGCAGCAACTTAACGCTGAATCTAGCCATGACGTTCGAAGCGGCCTATGCCGGAGCCCGGAACATCTACCTGTATGCTGCGGACGTCTCCGGGTCCAACACCGGGTGGGAGCAGTTGGGCACTTGGACGGCGGTTGTATCGGGCCCGGGCATCCCTGCGACGGTTTCGGTGATGCCGAGTTCAGGATCGGGGTTGAGCCAGAACTTTGTGCTGGAGTATTCCGACCCGGCAGGCGCGGCGAGTTTACAAAAGGTGTGGGTGTGGTTGGGCGCTTCGTTAGCGAGTAGCGTAAACTCCTGCGTGCTGAATTACAACGTCCCGAGCAACCAGGTGACCCTGCTGGCCAATGACGGGGGGACGCCGCTGACCGCGACGGTGGGGGCGGCAACCACGCTCGAAAACAGCCAGTGCTCGCTGAATGTGGCGTCCAGCTCGGTAGCGCTGAGCGGCAACAACTTGACGCTGAATCTAGCGCTGACGTTCCAAGCCGCCTATGCAGGAGACCAGAACATCTTCATGTACGCCGCTGATGCTTCGGGATCGAATTCGGGATGGCAGCAGCGGGGCACCTGGACGGTACCGTAATACAGCAGGCCCAAGCTAATGCCTCTTCATGCGCAAATACGTCGAGCCGAGCCAACGCAGCGGATAAGTGAGCCGCCAAGACCACGAAGCATAAATTGCTCGGACTCGCTCTTGTGGCGCTCCGAAAATCGGCGTGACTTCGCCGGTGGCCTCGGCACGCTGGCCCAGTAGGTGCATACGGCCGATACGCGGGATTAGGACATTCTCGAAATCTATTGAACGGACAACCTCCGAAAGAAAATCTCCTATTTGTGAAGTGGTGGTGTTCCAATTTCCAGGTGCAACAGATCGGTCAACGCTACTATTTCGCCACGTCGGGAATCCGTGCCTGAGCCTGCCAATCAGATCGCTGGTGGAAGAAAATAAGACTAGGTTGTCGGGGCAGGCGATCTTTTCCCGAATAGTGTGAGCTACTGGAAGCGACCGTGCTAGTACAGGTTTTCCGTATGCCAAGCTTTCAAGAATCGGAAGGCCGAACCCTTCATAGGCTGAAGGATAAACCACGAATCGGGCGCCCGAAAACTGTTCGTGCATTTGGTCGTCGCTAAGACCTCCGCTGTCGAACGATGCAACGTTTTGTTGACCCTCGATTCGAGATCCAATCGCGACAATTTTCTCGTCGGGGAATGCTTTGCTGAGGGCCTCCACGGTGACCTTTACGCGTTTGTGATCAGACTGGTTGCCAATCACAAGGATGTGCCGTTCGTCCTGGGAATCAGGCCCGATACTTTTCCTATAATCCTGAACGTCCAGCGAAAGATACGCCACCAATTCGGCCAAACCTTGGCGCGGCCGAAATCTGTGATGAAACAGCTGGCGAACGAAGTCGCTGATGTAGATCACGCCGTCTGCGTGCGAAAATACGGAGGCCCAAAGCGTTTCTAGATCGTCCGGATTACTGCTATTCAAGTAAAGGCAATCGAACATAATGGGATCTAACATGGCATACACGTTCACTGCCGCCAGGCGGCTTAAGCGCGTGACCTGCTCCAACAGAAAGGGCTGACCGAGCCGTAGGGCGACAGCGAATTTTCTTCCGACCTCGAGAGGCACAAACTGCACTCCTTCGATCCGGTCCAATTCATGAAAGCGGCGCGCCTCTTCGGCAACCATAACATGCAGCTTGAACTGCGGCCACAGCCGCGGGGCTCTTGCGAGGATTTCTTTCGAGAGTACGAATGAGCCGTTGTGATGGGCGCCCACGCTGGAGAAATCAAACAAAACGTCCAGCCGCCCGTCACCATCGGGGATCAGGCCAGTGAGCACGCGCTCGGCCTCGTACCGTTCGCCGTTCAAGTATCGTTGGCGGCTCAGTGAGTATTCTGGATGTCGCTGGCTCAAGGAGCCTGTGCCGCTGGTCTCATGGCCGCACTCGTCTTGGCCATAAACCCAAGCTCGGTTGGCGAGCCCAACGCGGAATCCACATCGGTTGGCTCGCATGATCAAGTCCGTTTCCGCGACGCTTAATTGTTGGCTGTCTCGGGCGCCGTACGCCTCATCGAGAAATCCAAATTCTTCCACAATACAATGTTTTATATACAAACAAGGGCCGGACCCGGCTGGCACAAACTGGAATCGGGGAAGATAGACGGATAACTTTCGAAATGCAGCCTCGGATTCCGACGGAGTCGTCGCTCTTGGAAGATCCCAATGCGGTAGCGAGCAGACGGATGCCTGATTAGATCGAGGACGAACGAAGCCCATCATGGGATCGGCTTCAGCCACCTGGCAGAGCTCTGTGAGCGCGCCGGGGGATAGGACGGCCTCTGGATGGAGAACAAATACATCGCACTTCTTTTCGACGGCAGACTGGAGTGCCTGGTTCACAGAGCTCAACACAGTACAGCGGATCACGCGCTGAAGTTCCGCGAGGGCGCCTTCCCATGGATCAGCATCATCAGCTATATCGTTAACGACGATCACCGAACAACCCAGCGAGACCAGCTCGTCGGCCAAAGGCCGTGACAAAAGAGACTGAAAAAGCGAAGATACCAGATGCTGTTTCCCGCACACGGGTACGATTATCGCGAGGTTGGGGTGAGACTGCGATTGATTTTCCATCGTCGCAACGCATAGTGTAGCAGCGGCGCGTCAGGCCGTAACGATGTGGGCCTGCCTCGGCCCATCTTCAATAGGGTTGCGTTGCGGGAACGCAGCGGATAATCTTGGAAGTCGTCATGCACACTTTTCGAAATAGTTTGCAGTTTGCTGGTCGCGTGCTCCTGCTTGCGGGCGGCATTGGCCTGGCCTTCGCTGGAGATTCCGGGAACCAAGAACCAATCCGATTATCTCGCGATGCCTGCGCGAGCCTCCAGGGATTTTCCATTCCCGCCTCGGCTATCGGCCTGCCAAGCGCCGGCGCCGTCGTCGAGACAGCAGCGTTTGTCAGCGCGGCGGACACCGGCAACAGCAACGGCGAGTTTTGCAAGGTAACCGGTATCGTCAAGCCCCACAACCCTGGCTCGCCGAACCTCGAATTCGAGGTGAACCTGCCGGCAGCATGGAATCGCCGCGCGCTGCAGATGGGCGGCGGCGGATACGACGGTTCGCTGGTGACGGCTCTCACCGTCTACTCGAATCAAACACCCAACGGCGATACACCTCTCAAGCAAGGCTACGTCACGCTCGGCAGCGACGGCGGCCACAAGGGCAAGGCCGGATTCGACGGCAGCTTTGGGATGGACGATGAAGCGCTGCTGAATTTCGGGAAGCAATCGGTGAAGAAAACCCATGATGCCGCGCTGTCCGTCATTCAAAAAGCATACGGACAGCGGCCGATGCGGTTCTACTTCATCGGCGGCTCGCAGGGCGGGCATGAAGCGCTGGACGCGGCCGCACGCTATCCGCAGGACTATGATGGCGTGGTCGCGCATTACCCCGCGTACAACGTCACGATGCTGCACCTGGGATCGCTGAACGTGGGCAAGGCCTTGTACGCCGAGGGAGGCGCCGCGTGGATCAATCCGCAAAAGACCAAGCTGATCGGTGAGGCGGTCTACGCCAAATGCGACGTGCTCGACGGCGCCAAGGATGGAATCATCAGTAACGTCGCCGGGTGCAATGCGGCATTCGACATTTCAGCGCTGCGCTGTCCGAACGGAGCGGACACCGGCGACACATGTCTTTCGGACGCGCAGATTGGGGCGGTTCGCGCCATCAATTCCAGCTACAAGCCAGGCTTCGCTATCGCTGGGATGGACACCTTCCCGAAATGGGCGCTGCTGGAAGGCGCGCTCTTCCAGGGACCGTCGAACTTCGGGCAGGCGTCCCAGCCATCGAACCCGCTTTCTGGCAAGGAGCCGCTACTTTATTCGGCCGGCGATCAGACGGTGAAGTTTATCATCACGCGCGACCCAAAGTACGACACGATGAAATTCGATCCGAAGAAGTGGCAGAAGCGAATCGCGACGGTTGCCTCGATCATGGATGTGACCGACGTGAGCCTAGACAAATTCCGGGCCAAGGGTGGGAAAATCATCATGACGCACGGCACGGCGGACGACTTCATCACGCCGCATAACTCCATCGAATACTACCAGCGGCAACTCGCCCATTTTGGTCAAGCGCGCTTGGACAGCTTCCTGCGGTTTTACGAGATCCCGGGTTTCGGCCACGGCTTTGGACGCTTCAACGCGAAATTCGACAGCCTGGTGGCGCTCGAGAATTGGGTCGAGAAGGGGCAAGCGCCCAGCGGCCTCACCGTGATGGATGGAAATAAGGATGCCAATCGCACACGGCCTCTGTGTGAATGGCCGAAGTGGCCAAAATTTACGGGCGCACCGGGGACGGAGAACTCGGCTGCGAGCTTCACCTGCGTTCGCGAATGATTGAGCGCCCCTTCAGGCGCCGCGCTTTACTTCTTGCAACGTGGGTCGGCAGACTGGATGGCAGCTATCTGCTGATCGGTGACAGGAATAAGCGCACAGCCATGCGTCTTTTCGCATACGAAATCGAATTTCGCCGCGGGCGAGTGGCAATCGAGACAAGGCTTTTTCAATGACATGTTGATCACTTTGTCTCCTCGGTCCTGAATCGTGGTGCCGTCCGCGGACACCTTCAAAGCAAAAAACTCCCAGCCGTTAGTGTTTGGAAAGGCCGCGCGATCATGCTTTACCATCGCTTCTGTCGGGATCAGCTGCAAAACCGTACCCGTAGGATAGTCCTTATTTGGCACGCTGTCCTTAAATATTCGGATGGCTTCCTTGAGCTTTTCGGGATCGGGATTCTGAATCCGTGTGTTTCTCACTTTCGGAAGGTCGAGAACGCAGCCAAAGCTCTTGTCGGTTATCGCAAGATCGTCAGCCGAAACGGTGACGGCCAGATAGAGACACAAAACAAGTGGGACGACGCAGCGCATGGTTTCAGTTTAAGCTGCCCGGAAGGGGTTCTGGGTTGGTGTTGGCATCCATATGCATGTCCATCCCGGCCCAAACATCGTTAGGCGACTTCGCGTTGGGGTACACATGAGTCATCCATCCGAAGACCACGGGGATCCAAAGTCCGTGCGCCTGATTGCATGCCTCTTCGGTATGGATATTTCCTTGCGGGCCAAACCGCGCATGGGGTCCAAATCGCTCTTCGACAGGCAAGCCGCGAGGTCCGCCGCAGAAATCCACATGACGGTGCCAGGTCGCGATGCTGAGCGGAGCGACTGCATTCAGATGTTCCGGCGTTGAATCTTGCGGCGCGGTGTACATGATCCCCACTGCCTTCATGCCCTCCGGCGTACGTTTGTATAGGATCGATCCCGGACGATCGTAGTTTACCTGGCGCTGCTCCAGCCGGGCGTAGCGATAGTTCGTGTAGTGGACCTCTTCTCCCATTTTGCCGGTGGGATGGAACGGCCTGTAGCCGTCACGGAGCGCGGTGTTCACATCGGAGTAATGCGCAACCACGCTACGAGTGGCCGCGACGATCCGCTGGGCGCATTCTTTATCTCCCGGTTGCGGCTTGCCCGGGAGCGACATTTGCATGTGATTGCCCATTTTCATTGAGGGCACCGGCGTGTCGTCGGTTTTGCCGCCCTCGTAGCGAAGCAGCCGCTCCCAAAAAGGAAATTGCTGCGCCATCAATAGGGTAAGAGAACAGAGCAGAAACAGAAGAAGAAGTTTTTTGGCCATGGAACCTCCCATGCTCTACCTCAAAAACGGATTATCGGCCGAATTTGTTCCGTTCAAAAGGCCGGCGATTACCGCAGGCTTGAGAGCATTTGCGACGTGGCGTCGGCGACGCGGCTAAACTGGCCGGGCGCGATGTCTGAGATGTTGGCCACTACCGACCGGTTCACGGTGACCAGGAACGTATTGGCGACGGCCGGGTTCAGGTTGTAAACGCGGACGGCGGCGTCCTTGGGTCCCTTCCTGAAATAAGTCAAAGGAATTTCGAGATGGGCGGTGCGGTTCAGATCCTCGAGCCACTGCTTCGAGCTTTCGCCCGCGACGATCATCGCAACCGCTTTGAAGCCGCGGGATTTGTTTTTCAAATACAGATCATTGAGCTGAATGATCTCTTTCGCGGTGTCGTCCGATGTGTCGCGGAAAAACGCCAGGACGTCCGGCGCCTTGTCGTAATCGCAGACGTAACAGATGAGCTGCCCTTTATATTGCCCCGTGACGTCGGAAACGGGAATCGACATCGTGGTTGCGCCGACCGCGGGACCAGAAACAACATCGGCCGCCGGCGCGAGCGCGGCGAGGAGAAGCGGAAGGAACAGGAGTTGGCTTTTCATCCTTTGGATCCCTTCTCATCGTCCTTGCTCACCGTTTTGTATTTCAGCTCGAGCCACTTAAACCAACCATCCTTGAGAACCTTCACCTTGCGGTAACCAAGCAGACTGAGTTGGCGGGCCATTTCTTTCGAGTCGTCGTCGTCTTTGCAGGCGCAATAAACGACCAGCGTTTTATCGCGCGGCAGAGGCAGGGGCGCAGTCAGGTTCTTGGAGTACGGCAGATTCACAGCACCGGGAATATGTTCCTCTTCCCAGATAGGAGGAGCGGCTGTGTCGACAATGACGACGTCCTTGGAGTGTTCGTCGATAGCCTTTTTCAGATCCTGGGGCGACATGAAATCGGGGACGTAGACGTAACCCTCGACGCATTCACCGTCGATGAAGGATCCGTTCTTGCAGTCCTGGGCGAAGGTGGATGCAGGCGCGAGGAGACCGAGCAGCAACGCTGGGGCGAGCAAAGCGCAGGATGAATTCAGCCTCATGGAACCTCCCCTATTCATTAGAACAGTTATCGAAGCGGCTTTTGGAGCAACCCCGTAATTTCACGCTCCACTTGCTCTTTGGCCGTAAGACCGTCGTGCCGGGCGCAGATCCTGCCATCGCGGGCGATGACGAGCGAAGTGGGCAGCGGGAGCTCGCCAAAGGCCGGTTTGAGGTCGTCTTCCCGACCGTAGCCGAGCAGAATCGGATAGTTCATTTTGATTTGCGCGGCGAAGTGTTTCACATCCGAGATGTCGTCCGAGTCATCCATCGATACGCCGATCACCACCAGGCCGCGCGATTTGTAAGTGTTATACAGCTCGATGTACCCGGGAATCTCCTTGCGGCAAGGCGGGCACCAAGTGGCCCAGAAGTCCAGCAGGATGACTTTGCCTTTGTAATCGGACAAGGTGACTGATTTGCCTTGTAGGTCCTTGAACGTGAGGTTGAGATTCGCGGCTTCGGCATGGGCTCTGCACGCTGCCTCCGCGGCTCGGGACGTGACCGGCAGCCAGACGAATAGCGCCAGGCCGATCGCGATTCGCATTCGCGTTCTCACCTCCAATCGTCGACCTTGACGCTCTTGCGGTAAGAGCATTCATTCACGCTCCACCGGATGTTGCCGCTTCCGCCGACCACGACTACGCTGACATTGTCGAGATACGGAATGGGCGCATCCCCGGGAAGTTTCAACCACGTGGCGTACGGCTCGCGTCCGGCTCGGGCTGGTCCCAGCTTATAATTGATGACCTCCTGGTCCAGCCAATAATGGTCCTTGGGAATGGTCACGTTCTCCTTCACCCACTGGATCAGCTTCTCCTTGGTGTCGAAGCCGAAGCGAAGCAAGGGGGGCGTCACCGAAGGATCGATCAGCAGCAGCTTGCCGCCGCGCTGAGGAGAGCCCAGGCCACCGATAAAGCGCTTGAGCGTGTATTGCCAATCCTCGTCCTGCAGGACCATCATGGTGTTTTGACTTTGGCAACCGTCGAACGTGCTGACCACGTTGTCGTCCTTTTGGAAACCCTTCTGCACGCTCAACGGATTCCAACCCGGGGGCAGACCGGCGACGTTTTCCGCGAATACGGCCGGGACGTCGGACATGGGATTGCCTTGCACGCCCTCGTAAGTGTGACCCGGCACCGATCCGCCAGTGGCGTTCATCGACAATAAGCTCCACGCGCGGCCGATGAGCGCGCCCGAGTTGTTGTAGAGGCCCAGTGCGCCAGTGCTGGAGTTCAAGTCCAGCTCATTTACGATCTTGCCGTTGAAAACCGCCATGGTCGCCATCGAGGATGTGGAGCTGGAGTGGGCGTCCGTCTGCGAGGCGGCCAATGCGAGGATCGCTGGGAACATTTCGGGTTTCGCGCCCGCCATGACGGCGTTGATGGCGACCGTCTCCACGGTGTAGGACCACGCCTCCCTTTCTCCGGTGACCCGCATCTTGCCGACGATCTCGTCGGGCTTGTGATGGGTAGCCTTGAGCATCGCCGCGACCCGCTCTTCGGTGGGCATGACGATGGGAAGCTGATCCGTCCAGAAACGCTCGTCAAAATATTGTTGGATCTTGTCGGCGGTATCCGGCCCGATCAGGCGTTTTTTCTCGCGCTGGACGACGCCTGTTTTTTTCTCTTCGTCCGTGAGCGGCTTGGTCAGATAATCGACGATCTCCGGCATGAAAGGCCGTTTGGTGACGGGATCGTCGCCCGCGATGTAAGCGTCGAGCTCTTTCCGCGTTTTTCCGCCGACGGGCGTGGGAGTGAAGGCGAGCCGCAGAGCCGGCATTCCTTCTTCATACGCTTTGTCGCGAACCAGATCCTCGAGGACGTTGATGATGACTCCGACGGACGGGATTCCATACATTGCTTCCGTCACCGCTACATGGCCGACGACCGCCGGCGCGCAGGTGCTTCAATGGCCTATGGCCATGATCATCAGGCCATTGACGGATTTGATTTCCTTCCACAGATCCGGGTCATCGGCGGCATAGGAGCCCTTCTTCTCCCGAAATTCGGTTTTGACATCGGGCATGTGAACGGCCATCCAGGCCTGCATCTGCTGCAGGAACTTGTCGCCACCATCGAAGGTCTCGTCCACCAGGTACACGGTTTTACCCGAGAGGCTGGCGGGACGCGGCGCCATGGCGCGGCGCTCGATCGGCGGGGGATTACCGGTCGGATTCAGAACCGTATAGAGAGGTTGCTCGGCTGCCGCAACCGTCCCGGCACAGGCCATTGCGATGCCGAAAAGAAGGAAATTTCCGGCGCGCTGAGGAACGCTGTGAGCAAATCTTGTGAGCACCATGGCCACTCTCCTGTCATCCGAATTCTATAGTGCCGCCCCCTGCGATGCAACCGTCGACGCTCTAAATCATTGCAGAAGATCGGCCGGGGGCTCCCGTGGGCGGCGAAATACCGGGGATGGCGGGGCATCTGGTGTTGTGCGTGGCGCGCGATTTGTTGTTTTGAAAAAACGAAGCCATTGGGCGCGCCCGCGCCTTGTTTGTGTTGCTTGGGCCTGGGCTCCAATTTGCCATTTGTCGACCTCGGTCACGGGGATAGCACGGACGGGGATGGAATTGAGGGACGGGCCGATGTAGTTTGTTGCAACGGCGGTGGAAAGAACGGGCGGGAGTTCGTGATTGTGCGTTCTGCTATTGCTTCCCGAGCGCGGGCTTTGAGGTAACCAAGTGCTGGATATCCTTATTATTTTCGGTGCACGAATACTCGATCAGTTCCGGCAAAGCGGGATTCAGTTTCAACGGAGTGAAGGTGCGAGACAGGGTCCAGGGTTTCTCATACATTTTCGGATCGTCCACGGTGTACTCGTATTGAATGGTGTCCGCGGTCCGGCGAAAACGCTCCGTCACGTGCATCTCGTCACTGTGTTGGTGACCGGCCGTGTCCAGCCAGGTCCAAGGCGCACCCTTCAATCCGACGGTATCGACCACGATGGTGTCCCCTTCCCAATGGCCCGTCGAGTCGCCCATGAACGCCGGCTCCATGCCGGTGGGATGAGGCCGCCCATTGAGCGGGATGGAGCGGAACATGTGCATGTATTCGAACAGGATCAAGAAGTAAGTTGGTGTTTGAACGATTTGCACCGGGTACGGAGATTGCATAATTCGCGGCACGCCGGGGAACCAGCAATTCGAAGTTGGATCGTCCTTGGCATCGTGGTTGACATAGGCGGCTTTTCCGGCCGGCGTGTAAGGAACAAGATCTTCCTTGCCCAGGGCCATATTGGGCGTGTACTGAAGATTGAAGAACCCGCTGAAGTCCGGTTTGCCGTCGGACGTTCGTGGAATCGGCTTGGAGGGAGCGTCGGCAACATTCGTCTGGGCGCGCAGCCACGCGGTTGGGAGCATCGCAAACAATAAGCAGAGCCAAAATCGATTTATCATTACGCCCTCAGGGCTTTTGCCGTCCACGATTGTATCAATGAAGAGGTCAACTTCCCGGCGCGGGCTTCAGAAAACGGCGCTTCGAAATCAGACCGGACAACTCAGGTATCAATTGACGTCGGAGAGCAGGGTTTCTTCGGGTAAATCGGTTGGACTGGAGAAGTGAATTCTGTAGCCGTCGGGATCGGCGAAGACGACCTCCCAGGAGAAGTTGCCGACTTGTGGCTCCCGGAGCGTGTGGATGCCGCGAGTGGCGGCATCACGATAGATGGCGAGAGCATCGGTGCACGAGAAGTTCGACGACACACCGTTGCCGAGAACGCCCGCGGCGGCCAGCTTCTCGCGGGTGGAATCGACGGCCTCCTGAAGCATGAGAGCGGCGCCGCCAAGCCACATCCAGCACCAGCGCAGGCGGCCGTCCGGGACCCACCGGTTCTCGATGGTGAATCCGAGGCCGTCGACGTAGAATGCCAGTGATCGTTCCATGCTGGTGACCATCAGCAACGGAACCACGGCGGTGACATTTTGAACAGGGGCGACGGTAGTGGTCATGGCTCTTTTGGGCATGATGGCAAATCGCGATTTTTGGCGCAAGGGCGGTCAACTCGCGGTGGATTGCTTCGAAGTCGGCAACTCTGATGAAACGCAACACGGCGCCGCTTGGATCAGCTGGGCTAGGCGCATTTGTCGGTCCTGATCGACCAGACTTTGCCAGACTGGGTTTCCGAAGAGCGCTACCCCAGCCTTTATCCGAGGCCGCAAGAATTTGCGACGCCCGAAGAACCGCGCTAGAAAAGAATGATGAGGGAAGAACCCCGGAGCAGCACGCGGGCCGGATGTTCGTGGAAGAGATGATCAGCCTCGCGCAGGCGCATCCACCACTCGAGGAACGTGTCGTGGTGAGGTTGCTCTCGCCATTAGGCGACTATCCGACCGAAGGCTTTCGTCGCCGCGAGGCCGCAATGGTCGTCTCGCCTGACATCTGCGCCATCTTGACTGCTTTCGGGAAGATCCAACTGCCCGAAGATTATTACTCTGAAATCGAGTTCCTGTCCCCATTTGAAATCCGCCTTCTTGCGAGCGTGATGCTCTCGCGGGTCCCTGATAGCGGCTCCATTTGTCTTTACCCTACGCACGTGGCAATGGAACGGCCGGACGGTCGCGTTGATCTATCCGAGATCGGCGCATTGGATGAGCTAATGACCGAGTTTCGGATCTTCATCCAAGGAGAGCGTCAGCAGCAGGACCTGCATAGCCCACCGCTCATGGTCGTGCCTACTCGTTCAATGAGTATGCGAAGTTTCGGCATCGACACCAACATGAGATTTTCAGCGCAATAAACGTATCTGATCACCTCATGATTCGCGGCTTGGGCGCTCTGATACGTGGCTTCATGCTTTCCTCGCTTAGCGAATTCACTGAAAGCGCAGGCATGTCATTGTGGGTCTCAATGGAAGCGAGTTTTGAGATCGTCAAGCGGATTCTGCGCGCGCGGGGCATCGAGAAGCCCAAGGCGAAGGATGCGGGAGACTTCCTCGACGACGCATTCGATAATCAATTCGCTTCTGAAGGCTACTTCCCGGACTATTACGAAGACCGTATAAAGACGGTTCACCCGGCGAGTCGATACGGCGTCTTCCCGGGGGCCGGACTCTCGTACGATGACGTATGGGGGTTGGCGACCGACCTAGTTCACCTGTACGACTTTCTAGTAACGGGTCACGTCCCAGACGAACTGAAAGGACACTGATCTCCGGGCCCTCACACGAACCGCCCGGCAATGCAAAGCGTTCCAACGGCACTATCAAATCGCCATTTGGGAAATTAGGGAACGATAAGTCGGCTTGTGGCAACCGGTTCTGTTCCGCCCAAGCGCACTCGGCGAATCCGTTAGATATAGTAGGTTCCCAGGACCCCGGAGTTCCCGGGAACCTGATATGACGCGGAGACAATTTGTGAAAAACGCGAGCATTGGTTCCGCTGCGATGGCCTGCGGGGCAAATGGCCAAGATTCCGCCCGCGCGGTGCCTGCGGTGAAGGCGCTAGTCTTCGACACTTTTGGCACTGTGGTGGACTGGCGCGGGTCGATTATCGAGGAAGGGAAGGGGTGGGAGAAAACCAAAGGCATCACCGTCGATTGGGGTCGCTTTGCCGATCGATGGAGGGCCGGTTATGCGCCTTCCATGGACAAGGTCCGCAAAGGGGAAATGCCCTGGACCAACCTGGACCACTTGCATCGCGCGTTGCTCGAAGACCTGCTCATGGAGTTCCACATCGAGGGGCTCTCGGAAGCGGAAAAGGACCACTGGAACCGAGTGTGGCACCGCTTGAAGCCGTGGCCTGATTCGGTCGCGGGTCTGACGCGCCTCAAGAAGAAGTACACGATTGCGCCACTATCGAACGGAAACGTGGCTCTTCTCGCCGACATGGCCAAGCACGCTGGTCTTCCGTGGGATCTCATTCTTTCGGCCGAGCTAGCCAAGCATTACAAGCCCGATCGCGAAGCGTACCTCACGGCGGTCAGTTTATTGGAGCTGAAGCCCGAGGAAGTGATGATGTGCGCGGCGCATTCGGGCGACTTGAAGTCCGCGCGCAGTTTCGGTCTGCGGACCGGATTCATCCATAGGCCAAACGAATACGGCGCACCCAATGAATATGGGCGGAAAGCAGATGATGCTAAGGCGGGGGATTTTGATGTGGTGTCCGCCGACATAATGGATTTGGCGACGAAACTCGGAGCGTAGACAAACGATGATGCGACTGACGATGATGCGACTGAGAAAAACCAAAAGCCGCTTGCTCACGCGCGCGGTTCAGTTGGTCGTACTTCCTGCGATGATTCTGACCGCCGGTCCCGCGGACCGGCTATTGAAGAAAACGGGCGTCTACAATGCATCTGCTGGCGGGAAGACGCCGGGTTTTGTGGTGGATCCCGCATGGCCGCAACCGTTGCCGAACCACTGGCTGCTTGGCCAAATCGGCGGGCTCTATGTCGATCAACACGATCATGTCTGGGTCTACAATCGGCCGCGGACGATGTCGACAGACGAGGCTGGGCTGGAAGGGCCGGTGCCGGGCGCCACCAATGAAAAGGGTCAGCCGATCAACGGCCTCGGCCAAGAGCGTGCTTATGGTCCGGTGTCGGATTGCTGCAAAGCTGCGCCCTCGGTGCTGGAGTTCGATGCCGACGGAAAGCTGCTCAGTGCCTGGGGCGGTCCGTCCGATCCCGGCTTCATCGGCGGCAAATGCAAAGCGGAGGCCGGCTGCATCTGGCCAAACAACGAGCACGGTATTTATGTCGACCAAAGCGACAACGTCTGGATTTCGGGAAACTCCGCGGCGCCAAGCAGCGCAGCGACTAGAGGACCCGCACCTCCGCCCTGGACCTCACACAAGGACGGAGGCGATGGCTTTGTACTGAAGTTCGATAGGAGCGGCAACTTCAAGATGAGGATCGGCGGAACTCCGGGAGGGCCGAACAGTAACGACACGAACGGTGGGATAAATGGCACGCCGCTCCTCTATCTAGCGGCGGACATGGTGGTGGATCCCGCAACCAACCGCTTGTATATCGCCGACGGCTATGGAAACCGCCGCGTTCTGATTGTGGATGCCAATACCGGAAAATATATCGGCCACTTCGGCGCCTACGGGAACAATCCGGTTGACGATAAGGGCGCTGAGGCGGCGGGGACGTGGATCGCCGACTCTTCCAAGGGCAACAAAAAGCCGGCGTTCTTTCGGAACCCGGTGCATTGCGTAAAGATCGCGAACGACGGAAAGATTTATGTCTGCGATCGGGGAAATGACCGCATTCAAGTGTTTGACAAGAACGATCCCACGCTGGGCAAGCCGTGCAGCAATCCGACTGGCAAGAGCGGCACATGCGGTTTCGTCGCCGAACAATTTGTCAGCGATCACACCAACATCATTGGAACAGCCGTTTCCATGAATTTCTCGACCGACAAGGCCCAGAGTTGTCTGTATGTGGGCGATAACGCCAATATGACGATTTACATTCTGAACCGCGGCACTCTCCAGGAGCTCGGCCAATTCGGACGCCATGGGCGCGGGGCTGGAGAATTTCACTATTTGCATCAAGTGAGCGTGGACAGCAAGGGCAACATTTATACGGGAGAGGTTGATACCGCCAAACGAATCCAGAAGTTTCTCCGTTTTGGCGCCATCGGATGCAGCGGGACCGGATCGTCTACTGTGGGCGGAGTGAGCGCGAACTAGTGAGCCACGTGAAGTCGCTTCAAAGATCAGGGGTTTCGTGACCGCTTAGGGTGAGTTTTCGCAGCATCGAATCTCGCGGCCAGTGTTTCGAAACCAGGCATGGGGCCGTTCCATCGCAGTTGGTCCACGTCATCGAAAAGTGCGATATCCGTCCGGAGCGTGGCGAGCGTTCGGAACAAGAGTGCGTGCTCGCGCTCTTGCGATAACGTATGTGCGAGGGCGCTGGCGTTGGCGGCGTTCACGTGCCACTCCCGCGAATCCGCGGGGATCGATTCAAGATGGCCAAACTTGGCGAGAACCGCAGCCGTCGATTTGGCTCCCCATCCGGCCAGGCCCGGATAGCCATCGGCCGTGTCGCCGACTAGGGCGAGATAGTCGGGAATCGACGCAGGTGGGACGCCGAATTTCTGGACCACGCCCGCCTCGTCGAGCGTGACGCGCGTACGGCGATTCAATTGGACAATGCGGGTTCCGCTCACGCATTGAGCCAGGTCCTTGTCCGGCGTGCAGATGATGACGCGCTCAACCCGTGGGTCACGAGCCGCGGCCACCGCGCCGGCGGCCAGCGCATCGTCCGCCTCAAACTCCACCATCGGCCACACGACAATGCCGGCGGCCGAGAGCGTCTGTTCGAGCAAAGGGAACTGCGCCCACAGGTCAGGTTCAATGCCTGCTCCGGTTTTGTAGCCCGGCCACAATCCATTGCGGAAGGACTCGATGACATGATCGGTCGAAACCGCGATGTGCGTGGCGCCGCCGCTGATCATCCCGAGCACCGATGCGAGCACGCCGCGGACGGCTCCCACTTCACGGCCGTCCTGATCGCGCGCGGAGGGCAGAGCGTAGTAATGGCGGAACAACTCGTACGTGCCGTCAACCAGGTATATGTCCAGCGCGTGCCTCCACGATCAACCCTATATGACTTGCGGCAGGCCAATCAACTGCTGATTTTACAGACTGCGTGCCTTATTGCTGGAAGCTTCTTGGGAGGATCGATTTTAGGAAACACTGCGTCGTCAGAGCGGGCTGTCGCCGCAGACCCGTGATGCTCTGGTTGGGAGCAATCGCTGTGGCTCGCGTGCAATGCAGACAGCGCACCATGGCGACGGCGAACTTCACGTCGCGTTCGCGATCCGGGCGGATGAACTGGCCGCCTGGGAAGACTGGCTCGCCGGAAACGGAATCGCAGAGGTACCATGGACACGCGAGGAGCGATATGAAGGAAGTCTTCACCAAGAGTTTTTGGCAAGATGTGAAAAAGACTTTCGACCAAGCGCGCGAAGATCCGGCACCAGGCGATAACGCCACGCAAGCGCCGGCCAAGGGCGCCTTGAGTACATCAACATCAGAGACACCATTGCCGCCATCGGTTCCCAGCGAAACGAGCGGAACTAGTCGCTAATATGCCACTCGGCGAAGTTCACTTCTGCCGTTCGTATTTGTAGTCGCCGGACACATGACCCTCAATAATGTGGGTCGCGACGCCATGGTCATCCCGGAGGAACCGGTACAGCAGCCCGGTGCCGGAAAAGCTGGTTTCCGATTGCGGAAAGACATGCTGCTTCGGCCCTCCGTTCACGCTGATGAACAGTGCACCGTCGGAGAAACTAACCTCGATCGTGCGGGCACCCTGGATATAGGGCCCCCGGTAGACGCCCACATATTTCGCCATGATTTCGGGAGCGACATTCACCGCCGATTTCTGGTCGTCGGAGAGCTTGCCGACCCAGTGCTCTTGTCCGCTGTCATTATTTTCATTGCAGACGGTTTCGAGCAGTTCGGTGTCGGGAGTAAAATGCGCTCGCACTGGCACGGTCCAGGCCTTGGAGTAAGCTCCGGGATCTTGGAACGTCACGGTTATCTCCAGGTGGCCGAAATCGGTGCGCCGGTAGCGCTCCGTCATGCGCAAGGCCTCGGTGTGAGGATAGCCGTCGAGGAGCCAAGTGCGGTCGTTGTATCCGGAGCTTTCGACCACCAGCGTGTCACCGTCCCAGCGGCCTACCGAGTATCCCATCCAACTGGGGTTAGGATTGGTCTCTAGCGTGCGGCCATCCATGAAAATCTGACGGTAAGTGAGATCTTCGTTCAGGATGACGATCATGGTGGGAGTCTGGACGAACCTCTTCATGCCTCCGCCGCCGGTGCTGTAGCCGGGGCCCTCGGGCAAACATCGGTAACGCGGGTTGTCGCGGGAGAAGCTCTCAGCGCGCTGCCGAACCAAGGCCTGCGCCCAAGGCTGCATGTCGGCGGGTTTGAGGTCGCCGGTGTTGCGGACCGCGATATTTCCGACCGCAGTGTCCAGCGGAATGGCCCACAGCCCGGTGAAGTCGGGCTTGCCATCAGACGTGCGGGGTGCGGCGGCCGTCAGGTTCGGTTTGCCGTCGGCAGTCCGTGGAATCCCCGGCGTGGGAAAATCGAGCCACTGAGCGCACAGCGAAGCCGGGAGCAACAGGCCTGCCGCAATCGCGATTCTTTTCATGAGGGTTTCTCCTGCTCTGCTGCCAGGCTCATAGCTTCCGCCGGAAACTGCTTTGCGCTGTATTATACAGCACCGGGATCTTCGTGGATGATGCTCCGAAGCATCGGGTTTACCGCGATCTCACGATTGTGCGGTTCGCCCCCGGTGGCATCGAACCGCGGACTTGGCAAACGGTCTTCAAGATACCCTTCCAAGGCGTAGTGGAGCAGCGGCGGAACGCCTCGCGCTCTAACGTCGGATTGGTAAGACAGATAATATTCCGCGTCGAAGGTGTCGGCGAGCCGAAGTCTCTTCCGGCGGTCCAGAAAGATCCGCGCCAGAAGGCTCAAATTCCTGAGTTTTGCGCTCCAGTTTCTGGGGGACAATAGCCAGAGCGCCGTCGCTACAAAGCCCTGCAAGCGAGAAGGCGATCCCAGGGTGTTTAAGGTGTGATCCATGTTGGCCTGGTTTTTGGGCACAGCTCCCGGATCGAAGCCGCTCGTTCCCGCCGCACATTCAAAAAGCTGAGCCATCCGGTTGCCCATTTCCTCGACCGTAAAATGATGGCATATTCGTTCCCGCGATCGTGCGCCCATAGAGGCGCGCAACTTGGGATCGATCAACAGGGTTTGAAGCGCATCCGCATACGCCTCCACCTGAGAAGGGCCCGGAGTGATCAATATGCCGCAATCCGCGGAAACCAGTTCGCTCTGGCCGCCCACGTTCGCGGACACCGGTGGAACCCCCATGGACATTGCCTCGAACAGCGTCAAGGCGATCCCTTCGTTTTCCGACGGGAGGAAGAGAATGTCGCTAATCGCCAGAATCTCGCGCACCTCATCGCTCTGGAGCGCTCCTAGCAGCTTCATCTGATAGAAGTCGTGTTCTCGAATAAAGTTCTCGAGCCAAGGCCGGTCCTCTCCATCTCCGGCGACCAAGCACACAAAATCCAGTCCACGGTTTCGGATCGTCTTCAGCGCGGCCGCCATAACGTCTGGTTGCTTTTGGCGACACAATCGAGCCACGAAAGCGATCACCGGAACACCCTCCTGCACTCCGTACTTCGTCCGCAACAGACTCGAGTCGTAGCGAGACTTGTCCCAGAGGCTCGAGTCGATATTCGTAGTCGACACGAACATTCGCTCAGTATTCTTGCCCGCCGCGATCAGGCGCCTCTTTAGGTGCTCAGACGACACGATGGTGCAATCCAGGAAAGCAGCGTATTTCAGGGACAATTGCGGAAACCCGTCACGCTCACCGTCTTCTATATGGAGATAATCGACGAAAGACGGGATCGAGTGAGTTCGCAAGAAAGGCAGCAATTCATACGCGGTGCGGCAATTGGTGATCAGAACCGTATCGGGCTGTCTACTTTCGATCAAATACAGAAGGAATCTCAAATAATCCGGTAGCCGCAGAAACGTGTGGAGCGTGAAAACATCCGGCGTCAGGCGCTCAAAGTGTTCCCGCCAGCGGTGAGCGCTGGAGCGAGTGGTTACGATCGATACTTCGTAGCCATGATCGCGCTGAAGAGCCGCGATTAGGTCCAGGTTAAATTTGTCGGCGCCTCCCATCTCGAAATGGGGAGCCAGCATCATGAGACGCCTTTTGGCTTTGGGCTTGGCAAGCTGATTCGAGGCTACCTCTGGGGACGTGTTTGAGGCGCGACTAGAGGGAGGAACCACGTTCTTCCAAAGGGCTCGGTGATCGAGAAGCGCGCCGCGCTCATCTTGAGCCATCCGGCGCCAACTGAGAAATTCCGGGATCGTTCCGCCGCAGTAACCCTGTCCGGCGCACCGCAGCCAGAAATCCGGTTGCATATCGAGAACGGCGGCTCTTCGGAACAGTATTAGATGCTGGTCGTCCGTGGGCTGTCGTAGAAGGGCATTGGAATGTCCGAAGCCCACTGAGTATCCGCGCGCGAACATATATTCGGGATGCGATACGAGAAACCAGCCTAGCTTTTCCAATGCTGTTGGCTCCAATAAATCGCCACAGCCGAGGAATAATATCATGGGCGCGCGGGACGACTGAACTGCCCGACGATATGCCTCTTGTATCGTTTCGTTGCGGGCGGGCAGAATGCGGACTCGTGGATCCACTCCGGCCGAGCAATCGGGGATTGGAGAAATGCCATTCGCGGTGCCGTCCGTGACAATCCATTCCCAGTCCTGCAGAGATTGCCCGAAAACGGACGCCATAGTTTCGTCGAGGAATCTGCTGGTGGCTGACAACGATGTAATGATCGATACCAGTGGTGAATCGATCTCGTGCGCACTGGCGCGGCTATATGTGAACTGTGGGCGGTCGGCGCAGACAGGGGTATTCGAATAGTCCGGCTGCGACGGATTGATCATATCGAGAGAAGCCGATGGGCGGCCGTGATTCTGTTTGGCGCGCTTTTATTTTACCTATCTGTCGCGGCTTTGCGATTTTCGCACGAACCAAATAATCGTGTTAAGCTGCCGGTGGACAGCCCAATCACCGAGGCCAGTCCGATCATTATGCACATCCCCGATGGCTATCTCAGTCCATCCACTTGCGTCGGCATGTTCGGTGCGGCCGCGCCCTTCTGGTTCGTCGCTTTGAACCGGGTAAAACGAGCGTTGAACACGCGGATGATTCCCCTTCTTTCGGTCTTCGCCGCCTTTGCTTTCGTCATCATGATGTTCAATCTTCCCCTGCCGGGCGGCACGACAGGGCACGCCGTGGGCATGGGCGTAGCCAGTATCGTGCTCGGCCCCTGGGCGTCCATAGTGGCGATTTCCGTTGCGCTGGTAATTCAGGCGATTTTCTTCGGAGACGGTGGAATTACCGCGATCGGCGCGAATTGCTTCAACATGGCCATCGTCGGTTCGCTGGTCGCATATGGTGCATACCGGATCCTCGGCCGAGGGGCGTCCATCGGATCCAGGAGACGCGTCTTTGCCGCCGGCCTCGCCGGTTACGCCGCCATAAACGTAGCAGCCCTTTGCGCCGCAATTGAATTCGGGATTCAACCTATGTTGTTTCGCGACGCTTCCGGCGCGCCGCTCTATGCTCCCTATGGTCTCAGTATTTCCATTCCGGCGATGCTGATCGGGCACTTGAGTTTCGCCGGTCTCGCCGAACTGGTCATTTCGTCCGGGCTTGTCGCCTGGTTGCAAAAGGTGGATCCTTCGCTGCTCTGCCTGACGGCCCCGGATGCTCCTGATCGCGACAGTCCGGCTGCGCCCCAATCGAACGGCATTCTCTGGCCGGCCGCCTGGAAGCTTTGGCTAGCCCTCGGCGTCCTCCTGGTTTTGACTCCACTGGGTATCGTGGCTGTGGGAACGGCTTGGGGTGAATGGAGCCGGGCGGACTTTGCGCCGAATCGAGTCCCGCGTGGTTTGGAGCGGCTCTATAGCGTTTGGACGGCGCCGCTCTCGCGATACGCGCCATCGTTCATCCGCAATGCGTCACTCGGGTATCTGGTCTCGGCGATGGTAGGCGTCGGACTGATCGTTCTTCTCGGGTGGCTGGTGTGGTTCTTCACGAAGGATCGGGGAACCGCGGCTGCAAGCGGTTTTTTGGTGCCGGGACGCCGACGCCGCGAAAACTTCGTAGAAAAGACCATCCGGAGTCTATTGCACGTACTTAACGGCGCGTTGTTCGCCGAGGAAACCGCGCAGTCCGGAGGTTTACTGCAACGCCTGGACGCTCGTGTGAAAGTGATCGGAATCTTAGCGCTGATTTTTGCGGCCGTCGCTGTGCATCGGCTGTCGGTGCTGGCCGGGTTGCTCGCCGCCTGCGTTCTTCTAGCGGTGGCCTCCCGGATTCCCATTCGTGTCCTGGCCGTCAAGATTTGGATCGCCGTGCTCGCATTCACCGGCGCGATCGCGCTGCCGGCGATCTTCCTGGTATCCGGCGAGACAATGTTTCGGGTCCCTGTGTTGGAGTGGGCGGCATCGTATCCAGGGCTTCGTAGCGCGGCCTTCTTGATCCTGCGCGCGGAGACAGCCGCAACCCTTGCCACCCTACTCATTCTTTGCACGCTTTGGACGCGACTGCTGCGTACATTGCGATGGTTTCGCATCCCGACGGTCCTGGTGACGATCGTCGGAATGACCTACCGCTATGTTTTCCTGCTAGTTCAGACCGCGGAAGACATGTTCGAAGCGCGCGAGGCTCGTTTGATCGGTGTTCTGGAACCATCGGTCCGGCGACGTCTGGCAGCCGCGAGCGCCGGGCTATTGCTCAGCAAGAGCATTCAATTGAGCGGCGAAGTACATCTGGCCATGCAAGCCCGCGGCTTTCGCGGCGAGGTCCGACTGCTCGACGATCCTGCTTTGCATCCGAAGGACTGGTTGGGGCTGGCCGCCTTTGCCGGTATTGCTTGCGCGGCAATGTGGTTGGGCCGGTGAGCGGCGGCGGCGAAACAGCCTTCCGTGTGCGCGACGTGTTCTATCGCTACCATCAGGTGCCCGCGCTCAATGGTCTCGCGATGCAGGTAGTGCGGGGCGAACGTGTGGCGTTGCTCGGCTCTAATGGATCCGGCAAATCTACCTTGCTACGATTGCTCGCCGGCCTGGCATTTGCGGAGCGCGGCGACATCTCATTTTTTGGAGAACCCTTAACGGAACGGAATTTCCAAGATGAGGCGTTCTTCTTTCACTTCCGGCGGCGCGTGGGATTGGTCTTCCAAAATCCCGATGTCCAGCTCTTCAATCCGAGTGTTTTCGATGAAGTGGCCTTTGGACCACTGCAGCTTCGTTGGCCGAAAGCAAAGATCCGAGAAATTGTGGAGTCGGCTCTCGAATCCATGGGGATCAGCCACCTGCGAGATCGCGCGCCACACCGGCTCTCGGGCGGAGAAAAGAAACGCGTCGCGCTGGCTTCCGTCTTAGTCACCGATCCCGAAGTGCTCCTGCTGGACGAGCCGAGCGCGGCCCTCGATCCTCTCAGCCAGGCCCAAATCCTGAGTCTGCTGGCGTCCTGGAAAAACGGCGTCAAGACGGTCATAACTGCCACGCACGATCTGGACACTTTGGAAGAAATCGCTGATCGCTGCTACGTGTTTCAAGCCGGCCGAATCGCGGGCGAAGGAACGCCACTTGAGGTGCTGCACGACGTGGCCCTACTCGAGCGGACCGGCTTGGTACGGGTTCACGAGCACGTCCACGAGACGGATGACTCGCCTCATCCACATCCGCACCTGCATCGTCACGATACCCATTAGCCCATCAATGCCCTTGCGCGGCATCTGCGACCGCAATGAAGCCTGCGGCAAATTGTCGCAATCCGGGAGCCCGCCGGTTGGCGTACCATGCAAAGAGATGATGTCGTACCCCAGCGCTACGCCCTTCCAGCGGGATGAGCCTGCCGGGACCGAGTTCACCCAAACAGCGACCACGGCCACTACGGATCCGGCCCCGAATTTAGCGTTGCCTTGGGTGGTGCGGCTGCGATACGGGATGGTGGCCGGAGAAGTGGCGGTCATTCTGGGCATGTTTTACGGCCTGCGTGTCGATTTTCCGTTATCCTGGGCGCTCGCTCCACTCGCCATCGTTTTGGCCAGCAACATTTTGCTCGGCCGCCTGCGAACACTTCCGGTTCGCTTTACTCAGGAAACTCTGGGGACCGTCTTTTGCCTCGACACCATCTGCCTGACCGCAATCTTGGGCCTCACCGGCGGGCCGATGAATCCGTTCAGCCTGCTCTATCTGGTGCAAATTACCCTATCGGCGGTCGTTTTGCGGAAGATCTGGACCTGGATTCTCGGACTTCTCTCCACAGTTGGTTTCGGATTGCTTTTCTTCTTTCACATACCCTCCGTGGCGTTCGAGCCTCATCATGTGGAACGGGGGCCGTCTCCGCACCTGATCGGAATGTGGATCGCCTTCGTGATCGCAACCGCTCTCATCACCTTCTTCACCGGAAAGATCGCCGACGCCCTGCGCAAACGCGAGCAAGACGTTCTTGTTCTGCGCGATCAGGTGGCAAAAAACGAAAGATTGGCGTCTTTAGTGACGCTGGCGGCGGGCGCCGCTCATGAACTCGGAACGCCGCTCGCGACCATTGCAGTGGTGGCGCGAGAACTGGAGCGCTACGCCGCGCATGTGGCCAGTAACGAGGCAGTCCTCGCGGACGCGCGGCTCATTCGCTCGGAGGTGGACCGCTGCCGTCGAATCCTGGAACGGATGAGCGCTCAGAGCGCTGAACCCATGGGCGAAACCCCCGCCAGAGTCCGATTGCGCGATCTCCTTACGCAAGTGCTGGTGCAATTCTCAGAGTCGCGGCGGTCCCTCCTTGAAGTAGAGCTTGCGGACGAAGCGCTGTCTGCTGTTCTGCCGGTGCAGGCCACTATACAATCCCTCGCGGCTTTGGTGCAAAACGCACTGGACGCTAGTTCCGATCGTCGCCCCATCGTCATCTCAGCCACGAGAAGCGGCTCCTCGTTGTCTATTACAGTTCAGGACCATGGGCACGGGATCCCGGCGAACGTGCTACGGCGAATCGCCGAGCCGTTTTTTACCACCAAAGAGCCCGGGAAGGGCATGGGGCTGGGAACATTTTTGGTCCGCACATTTGCCGAAAGCCTGGGCGGGCGTGTCCTGTTTGATTCTGTGCCAAGCGTTGGGACCACCGTGACGCTGGAGTTACCAGTCCACACAGCGGGACAAAGCGCGCATGCCGCAGCCGTCTGAAGACCTGCCACTGGCTCTCGTCGTCGACGATGACGAAGTGTTCCGCAATCGGCTTTGTCGCGCTTTGGCCCAGCGAAAATGGGAAGCGGAGACCGCTCCGGACGGCGAAGAGGCTCTAAGACTCGCGCGCGATCGCAGCCCCGACCTGGTGCTGGTGGATCTGCGCATGCCCGGAAAGAGCGGCCTGGACGTCGTTCCGGAGTTGCGGGCCATCGATTCCTCCATGACGATCATCGTGCTCACTGGTTATGGCAGCATCCCCACCGCGATTTCGGCGATGAAAAAGGGCGCCGACCATTACCTGAGCAAACCCGCCGACGTCGATCAGATTCTGGCCGCTTACGACACCCTGCGCGCCGCTCCGGGAGACGCACTGGAAGCGCCGCAGACGGTTCCAACGCTCGCCAGAGTGGAGTGGGAACACATGCAGCGTGTAATCGCCGATTGCGACGGCAATATCTCGCAGGCGGCGCGTTTGCTGGGCATTCACCGGCGGTCTCTGCAGCGGAAGCTGGTGAAGTATCCGCCGCCGCATTGACAGTCACTCCCTCACGGTCGTGGTTCGGTAACCATTTGTTTGAACAGAACCGCGCGCGTGAGCAAGCGGCCCCGTGCGACAATTTGCCGCACGACAAGGCGCGGAAAATCATGTTTCATGGTTTTGGTGGCCTTCGCGCGAAACCTCGCTTTGCTCACGTTGGGTTGCATGCTCCAAGCCGCGATCTTCGGAAGAATCCAAGGGGTCGTACATGACCCGCAGCATCGCCCCGTGTCCGGAGCAGCGGTGAAGCTACAGGCGGTCACGTCGGATTATTCGCAGACCACGCAAGCCGACGATAACGGCGAGTTCTCGTTTAACACCGTGCCGATTGGAGATTACAAGATCACTGTCAGTCAATCCAAATTCGAAACCGCGCAACAAACCGTTACGGTGGAATCCAACTCATCGCCGGTTCTCCACTTTCAACTGGCGATCGCGCCAGTGAGTGAAAGCACCGTTGTCGTTGGCCAGGCAGAAACCGCCAACATGAATTCGGTAACCCCGACTACTCTGATCGATCGCGCAGACATTGCCCAAACACCGGGCGCCGACCGTTCCAACAGCCTGGCGATGATCACCGATTACACGCCGGGCGCCTACGTAACGCACGACATGCTGCATATGCGCGGTGGCCATCAAGTGGACTGGCTAATCGACGGCGTGCCCATACCCAACACCAATATCGCGACCAATCTAGGCCCGCAGATTGACCCCAAGGACATCGATTATCTCGAAGTGCAACGCGGCAGTTACGATGCACAGTACGGTGACCGTACCTATGGAGTTTTCAACATCGTTCCGCGTACCGGCTTCGAGAGCAATAACGAAGGGGAACTCGTCGCGTCTTTCGGCAATTGGTATCAAACGAACGACCAAGTCAGTTTTGGCAGCCATACGCAGCGCTTCGCCTACTATGTGAGTCTCAATGCAAATCGCAGCGACTACGGCCTGCAGCCGCCGATCGGGCAAGTGATTCACGACGCCGAGAACGGTTATGGGGGCTTCGGGTCTTTGATCTTCAACGCCAGTCCTTCCAACCAATTCCGGCTGGTCGCATCTTTGCGCCAGGATTATTACCAGATTCCCATTGATCCGAATCCAAATTCGTCTGGAAATCAGGTCTATCCGAGTTACGGGCTTCACGATAGCGAACGCGAGCCCGACGGTTACGTCGCCTTCTCTTGGATTCACACGTTCAATCCCGATGTCGTGATGACGATTTCACCGTTCTATCATTACAACCAAGCCGCTTATAACAGCTCGCCGAACGACGTTCCTGTGATTTCGACTGTGGATCAAACCGCCAGCTATGCCGGTGCTCAGGCGAGCGCCAACATAACTGCGCTCAAGAACAACGACATTCAAGTAGGCGCATACGGATTTGCCCAGCATCAGAACAACTACTTCAACAATGTCTTTACGGATTGTGCGCCAGATTGTCAAAATTTCGGCCCTTCCTCGGCTGCCGTAACCGGAGGCCTGATCGAAGAATTTATCAGCGATCGGTTCAAAGTCACCTCATGGCTAACGCTGATCGCCGGCCTCCGCGAATCGCACTTCGATTCCGGCTCCGTGGGCGGGGCAAGCCAGCCGGCAGTCATCGAGAATGCAACTGACCCGCGGTATGGTGCCGCTTTGAGAATCCCCAAAATCAACTGGGTTTTCCATGCCTTCTACGGCGATTTCTATCAAGCACCGCCACTTTTGACCGCAACCGGCCCGTTGCTCAACTTAGCCACTAGCCAGACTCTGACCTTCGCGCCTCTGCGTGGCGAGCGTGATCACGAATATCAATTCGGCGTCTCGATTCCTTTTCGGGGTTGGGTGCTTGAGGAAGACAGCTTTCAAACCCGCGCGGCGAACTGGCTGGACCACAATAATATCGGCGAATCAAACATCTTCTGGCCGATCACCTGGACTGCAGCCCTCATTCAGGGTTGGGAAACTACGCTGCGTTCCCCGCGCCTGTGGCGCCGCGCTCAGGTCCACTTGGCCTACTCAAATCAAATCGCACAAGCCACGGCGCCGATCACTGGAGGCGTGGTTTGCCCGGTTCCCGTGTCGCCGTCATGCCCGATAGCCATTCCGCCGGGATATTCGCCGGTGGATCACGATCAGAGGAACACGTTGAACGTGGGCGCAAATTCGATCCTTCCCTGGCAGGTGTTAGCGTCCACCAATGTGTACTACGGTTCGGGATTCACGAACGGGACGCCGGATGCGCAATATCCGGGGAACTATCTGCCCCAGCACACGACGTTCGACATTTCGCTCGGAAAGACTTTCGGAGAGAAAGACAAATACCGGCTGTCAGTGACCGCTCTGAACGTCGCCAATCGCCGCGTGCTGCTCGACAACAGCCTGACCTTTGGAGGATTTCATTTTAACGATCCGCGACAAATATACGTCGAATTTCGCTGGAAATTTCACTACTGACGTGCTGGTCTGTCCAGTCCGCGCCTGCCGCCTGCCTCTCAAAAACGAACATCGGCGCCTAGTCTGCGAGCGCGGGCATTCCTTCGATGTCGCGCGCAGCGGCTACATCAATCTGCTCCAGCCGCAGGATCGGCGGTCGAATCAGCCAGGCGATACGGTTGCGGCCGTTGCGGCACGGCGGCGGCTGCACGATCTGGGCGTCAGCTTGCCACTGCTCCAAGCGATCGCCGAGATCCTATCTCCTTCAACGAATGACGTTGTTCTAGATGCCGGCTGCGGTGACGGATTCTACCTGGGCAGCCTGGCCCGCGAGATTGGATTCAGCGGGCATGGAATTGATATTTCCGTTCCCGCGATCGAAGCCGCGGCCCGGCGTTACCCTGAGTGCGAATGGATCGTGGCCAATGCCGATCGCTTCGTACCGTACGCCGACCGTTCGTTTTCCATGGTAATGTCCATCACCGCGCGCATGAACGCGAGTGAATTCAGGCGTGTCCTGCGCGACGACGGGCGTCTCCTCATGGGCCTTCCGTCGCCAGAGGACCTCATAGAGCTGCGCGGCTCGGGGCACGATCGCACGGCTCGAACCATCGAGACCTTCGCGCAGAATTTCACGCTCGTCGATCGGCGCCGCGTGACTACAACCGCGGACCTGGAGGCCGCCGGCGTCCACGACGTTTTGCTTTCCGTCTATCGGCCCATGCGATCGCGTCCGGTGGAAGCGATGCGCCTGACGTTCAGCCTGGATCTACTGCTGTTCCGCCCATCTCTCCATCCGGCTTTCCACTCGTCGGGCCATCTCGACGATTCATCCGGTTTTTGAACCCTTCGTCCGAACCTCGTTCGGAATCCGCCGCTTCACGCCTATTCTGGACTCGTAAGGAGCCCCAAATGAAAATGCAACAAACCACCATCGCCGCCGTGCTGATCCTCACCGCCGGCGCCCTTTTGAGTCAGGACCGTTTCGATTTCAAGGTCCGCAACTACTTCTTCGCCGGTCTCGCGGGCGACGCCGCTTCGCTCGAAAAAGGAATGAAGATCTGCGAAAACATCCTCGCCAGCGATCCCAAGCAGCCCGAGGCTCTGGTCTGGCACGGCATGGGATTGGTCAGCGAGTCGCGCACCGCCTTCCAGAAGGGCGACCAGCAGAATGGCGCGGCACTTTGGCAGCGCGGCCTGGACGAAATGGATCAAGCCGAGGAAATAGCGCCCGATGATCTCGGTGTCCGTATCGTTCGCGGCGCCGTGCTATTGGTTGCCTCCCAATACTTGCCCGAGGAAGCCGCCCACCCTTTGATCGAGAAGGGCCTGAGTGATTACGAGAAGGCGTACTCGGTCCAAGGCCCGGACTTGAGTCACCTCGGCACGCACAAGAGCGGCGAACTCATGATCGGCATGGCCGACGCATACGCGAGGCTCGGCCAACAAGAAAAAGCACAGCGGTGGTTCGAGCGCATTCAAAAAGATCTGCCTGGCACGCCCTATGCCAAATCCGCGGCCATGTGGCTCGAAACCAAGACGCTCGCGCCGCGGCAGGCCGGCTGTTTGAGTTGCCATGCTGGTTCGTCCGATCAGAGCAAGTAAGATGAAAGAACAGGTGAAATCATGAACGCGCGAACCTGGAAAAGTATTCTTACCGCGGTATTAATAGACAGCGTTCTCGCGCTAATTCCGCCGATTCTTCTTCTGACACTCAATCCGCACGTTACCTGGCATCGTTTGTTCGAAGATTTCCGCCTCTCTTGGATCTATGCGAACTGCATCGGCGGATTCGCATTTCTTGTGATGCCGAAAATCTGGATGGCGACCTGCAATGTGCCGCCATGGATGCGATGGATCGCTCGCATCGGCGGCATGTTCATGGCCTGCGTCGCAGGTAGCCTGGTGGCGGGGCTCGCCTTCGTTGCCTTGCGCTGGCAGCCCATGAGCGACTACTGGCCCGAATTCCTGGGTTCGCTGAAACTGGCGGCGTTCTTGACCATCGTTGCTGGCATCACGATAGGGATTTACAGAACTCTGCGCGAACGCTTGGAAGAGACCTCTCTGCAACTTCGCACCAAGGAACTGGAGCGAGAGCGTGCGCTCAAGCTGGCGACGGAAGCGCAGCTTGCTTCGCTCGAATCGCGGATTCACCCGCATTTCCTGTTTAACACGCTCAATTCCATCTCGTCGCTGATTCCCGAGGATCCGGTCCGCGCCGAACGCCTGGTGGAACAGATGGCCGCGCTGCTGCGCTTCTCGCTCGATGCCCATCAATCCGGCCTGGTGCCGCTTGCCCGCGAGCTGAAGATCGTCGGCGATTACCTGGAGATCGAGCGCGCCCGTTTTGGCGACCGTCTGCGGTATGAAATCGACATTCCCGCTGACTTGAACGAGTCCCAGATTCCGCCGCTTTCGCTGCAGACGTTGGTGGAGAACAGCGTGAAATACGCCATCGCACCCGACCGCGTGGGAGGAGAAATTCGCATTACCGGCGCTGGTTCGAACGGCGACTTCCGGGTCGAAGTCTCCGATCCGGGCCCTGCTTTCCAACTGGAATCCGCACCCGCCGGCCATGGCCTCGATAATTTGAAAGGCCGTCTTTCGGCAATATTCGGGGATCGCGCGCAACTGATGCTGCAGCGAGTGGCGGGCCGGAATCATCTCATTCTTACCGTAACTGGCCATGCGGGCATTCCTGGTTGATGACGAAGCGCTCGCTCTGAAACGGCTGCAGCGCATGCTTGCCGCCACGAAGCGAGTGGAAGTTGTGGGCGTGAGCCAGGACCCGGTGGAGGCTGTGCCCAGGATTCTGGAGGCCAAGCCCGACGTCCTCTTCCTGGACATCGAAATGCCCGGCATGACTGGTTTTGAGATGCTCGCTCAGCTCCAATCGCAGCCCTGGGTCGTGTTCACGACGGCCTATGATCGTTACGCTCTCGAGGCGTTCGGCGTCAACTCCGTCGATTACTTGCTGAAGCCCATCGAAGCTGCGAACCTGGATCGCGCTCTCGATAAGATCGAGCGCTTGCGCGGAACCGCCGCGACCCCTCCAGCGATGGCCGAGTTGATTCGGCGTTTCACCGCGCCGTCATATCCGGACCGAGTCGCTTCCAAAGTTGGCGAAAAAATAGAATTCGTCGACCTCGATCAGGTGACGCATTTCTTCGCCTCCGATAAACTGACGTTCGCTTCGACCCCGGCCAAGAACTACGCGGTGGATTACACGATCCAGGAGCTGGAGCAGAAGCTCGATCCCGCCAAATTCGTTCGGGTGCATCGCGCCACGTTGGTCAACGTGGCCCACGTCCAGGAACTACACTCCTGGTTCGCCGGCCGAATGATGGTGCGCTTGAAAGATCCTAAACACACCGAACTTACCGTGTCGCGCGATCGCGTCCGAGCGCTGAAGCAACGCCTGGGAATCTAATCGAGAGGTGCGTTACCCTAGTAGTTTAATGCAATCCACCGCCAGCCCGGTTCAAGCCGAAGGCCCGAAACAGACCGCCGAGAAATTGGTTTTGTCCATTCTGCTCGCGGCCGCATTCTGTCACTTCCTGAACGACATGGTTCAGTCGCTCATCCCGGCGATTTATCCCATCCTCAAGAAGAGCTTCCATCTCGATTTCAGCCAAATCGGGATGATCACGCTGACCTATCAAATCACGGCATCTCTGCTGCAGCCTCTCATCGGTCATTTCAACGACCGCCATCCGCGGCCTTACTCGCTGGCGGTCGGCATGGGCTTCACGCTCGTCGGCTTAGTGACGCTTTCGCGTGTGTCCACCTATCCGATGCTGCTAGGTGGTGCGGCGCTGGTGGGCATGGGGTCCGCGGTGTTTCATCCGGAGTCCTCGCGCGTGGTGCGCATGGTATCCGGCGGACAGCACGGCTTCGCCCAGGCGCTGTTTCAAGTGGGTGGCAATGCCGGCTCGTCGTTAGGCCCGCTGCTTGCGGCCTTCATCGTGCTCCCGCACGGGCAGGGAAGTCTGGCATGGTTTTCGGCGGTTGCCCTGCTCGGGATCGTCGTTCTCACCTATGTCGGCCATTGGGCGAAAACCAACCGGCCGCAGCCTCGAAAGAACCGCGCCGCGAAAATGGAATATCATCCGCTGTTATCGCCGCGCAAAGTTTATCTCTCGCTGGCGGTCTTAATCGCTCTGATGTTCTCGAAATTCTTCTATCTATCGAGCCTGAACAGTTACTACACATTTTTCCTGATGAGTAAGTTCCACCTTTCGGTGCGTAGCGCCCAAGTCCACTTATTCATGTTCGCGGGCGCCATTGCCGCGGGCACCATCATTGGCGGACCCATCGGCGATCGCATCGGACGCAAGTACGTCATCTGGTGTTCCATACTGGGCGTGCTGCCGTTCACCCTGGTGCTGCCGTACGCGAATCTGTTCTGGACCAGCATCCTCAGCGTGGTGATCGGCGTGATTCTCGCCTCGGCCTTCTCCGCCATCCTGGTCTACGCGCAGGAACTGATGCCGGGCAAAATCGGAATGATTTCCGGCATGTTCTTCGGACTCGCTTTCGGAATGGCTGGCGTGGGCGCGGCCCTGCTGGGCAATCTGGCCGACCACACTAGCATCGCTTTCGTTTATAAGTTGTGCTCGTTCCTGCCGGCCATCGGCTTGCTCACTGGCTTCCTGCCGAATCTGGAAACCAGGCGGCAGCGCACACTGAAGCCCGTCGCAGCGACCTAGATTTACCGGCCAAGGGCAGCGCTTCTGCGCTCCATCAGCACCACATCGCGCCACGATTCGTGCACCCGGCAAATGGCCCGCGTCCCATTTTTCCCACTCCGGCGCCGTGTGCTCGAAGGTCGCATTTCCGGTAGCGATGCCCTCCAAATAGATCGCGCGTACCGCACGGGCCAATCCTGGGGCCGCATCGGCTCAATCGAGACTGCCACGTCCATTCGCCCATTTTATCCGCGCCTGTTCCACATGCTCCAACCGCCGCGCCAGATATCGTCGCTCCGGTTCGTTCGTCACCAACGCCAGCGCCTGCCGATACGCGTCCGCCGCCTCCGTCCACCGGTTCTCGCGACGCAACAGATCCGCCTTCGCCGCGAGCAGCAAGTGATATCCGGCGAGATCGCCTTTCGCTTCCAACTCGTCGATGATCGCAAGCCCCTTCGCCGGACCCTCGGACATCGCTACCGCCACTGCCAGATTGAGCTGCACCACGGGCGACAGCTGCTTCTGAAGCAATGCGACGTACAGGCGTGAGATCTGCGGCCAGTCCGTGTCTTCGGCGCGCTCGGCGCGTGCATGTAGCGCCGCGATCGCCGCCTGCAACGCGAATTCTCCGCGGGCACCCTCGCGCAAAGCCGCCGCGAGCAACGGCACTCCTTCCGCGATCTGGCGACGGTCCCACAACCCGCGATCCTGTTCTTCGAGCGTGATGATTTCTTCGTCTGGGCCGATGCGCGCCATGCGCCGTGAATCGTGCAACAGCATTAGCGCCAACAGCGCACGCAACTCCGGATTCCGCGGCAGCAGTTCGCAAAGCAATCTTCCCAGCCGGATAGCCTCCTCGCAGAGCTGCCGGCGGATCCAAACTTTGCCCGACGTCGCGGCGTAGCCTTCGGTGAACACCAGATAGACCACCAGCATGACGCCATCCAGTCGCTCCGCCAGTCTCTCCCGTGGCGGCATGGCGAACGGGAGACGCGCGTCCCGGATCTTGCGCTTCACCCGCACCAGACGTTGCGCCATGGTAGCCACCGGCGTCAGAAAGGAGCGAGCGATCTCTTCGGTGGTCAGCCCGCACACCGTTCGCAGCGTCAGAGCCACCTGTGCTTCCACAGCCAGCGCCGGATGGCAGCAGGTGAAAATCAGGCGCAATTGGTCGTCCACCATGGCCGCCTCCGACAGGTCGATCTCGGTACCTTCCAACTCCGCCAGCCGCTCGATTTCAACCTGCTTGTCCAGGAAACGCGCGCGCCGTCGAAGCTGGTCCAGGACGCGATGGCGGGCCGTCGAAACCAGCCAAGCGTACGGGTTGGAAGGCGTTCCATCGCGCGGCCACTGTTCGAGAGCCGCCACAAACGCATCCTGCACCGCTTCCTCGGATAAATCGAAATCGCCCGTCAGCCGGACAGTGGTGGCAAGCACGCGCCTCCACTCCTCGCGATAGAGCGATTCCAGATTCATCCAGCGTGCGGCGGCACTATCGGCCTGACCTCGATAGAGCCCAAGCGTGCGCCTGGGCAACGTTCGGCGATTGCCAGCGCTTCGTCCAGGTCTTTCGCCTTGATCCAATAAAATCCGCCCAGCTGCTCGCGTGTCTCCGCGAACGGCCCATCGGTGGTCAACCGTTTGCCATCGCGAACCCGAACCGTGGTGGCCGTCGCCACCGGCTGCAATTGCTGGCCAGCGTGATAGTTCCCCGACTGCTGGATGCTTTGGGTAAACTGCATGAACTCCTGGTACATCGCTCCCATCTCGGGTTGGCTCATCTTAGCGATGTCCGCCTCGTTGTCATAGATCAACAATAGATACTCCATATATCTCCTTTTGACCTCCGCCATGTAGTCGAATGGCGATGCTGGAAATCGACACTACCGGGAAAATCTTTTTGAGCGCCGCCGCACGCGCACCACCAGATACCACACGATCAGCGCGTTGACCGCTGTCACCGCCAGTTTCACCATGGTGAAATGTCGCGTTATTTCATAGATCTCGAGCGGGATCAGCAGTCCGGTGGTGACGATAACGAAATATTCGGCCCAGTGCTTGCGCAGCAGCAGGCCCATCCCCTCGGTGGCAAACAGTGCTGCATAAATGAACGTTCCCACGCTCAATTCCCTAAGCTGCTTGGGCGTCACGCGAAAGATTCTGACGAGGAGTCCATGCACGAATCGATTGCCTGGGTCGACGCGTAGCACCTCCACCCAGTGCAGCGCTGTGCCCGCAACGTCTTTGTGCAGGAACCTGACGGCGCCAATTCCCACGGCGATCAACAGCAGGGCTTTGAAGAGCTTGAACAGCCCGATCAGAAATAGAACGAATGAGAACGGCTCTTTCGAGGACTGCTTCTTCGATGTTCCTCGCGGCATGGTCGCGCGCGCCATTGTCCAATGGTACCTATGTTGTCGTACTTATCTTCGTACCTATTTGGCCCGCTTCGCCTTGCCGGTCGTCGCGTTCTTGGCGTTCTTCTCAGTCCGCAGTTTCCACGCGGCTTGCAAAGCGCCGGCCAGCAAATCCTCGTTTGCGTCCGCCAGCCGGACGTGGGTCGCGCCATTCCTTCCCCAGCCGCCGGCCACCGGCAAGAACACCTTAGGTGCCTCCGCGACGAAGTCCGCTTGCAGTTCCGGCGTCAGCATCAGGTTGCCGTACCCGTTGCTCTGCGATGCGAGAGTGGCGAAAATCCGGCCGCCGACGCGAAAATCGGCCGCCCCCATGTGCGATCCCTCCTCAGCGCCAGGCAAGCTAAGCGCGAGCCGTCGAAAGTCCGCGACAGTCATGGCAGCGAGTATCCCACATCCGGCGCGGCAACCTGTTACATTACGGCTTGCTCAACGCGGCTCGTTCGGTTTTGGTCGGCTGGATTGCTCTGTTTGCAATTACTGCATTGATCGAACGGCCGCTGGTTCGACACGCCGCGTTTCTCGGTCCGGCGTGGTTGCCAACCTTGCGACTGGCGCTCGAATGCCTCGGCCTGTGCGCGGTGGGTTGGCTGATCGGCCCGTGGGGCAACCCTGGCGTTTGGATATTCGCGGCAAGCATTTCTGTGCGGAGCTTCGGCCTCGCTCCCGGTATTGATGTGCCATGGCTGTTCCGGTTATTGCTGGACACGTTCCAGAATTCGCGTTATCTAGGATCGTTCCTCAGCTCGCTCGTCACCCACGCGTTCCTGTTCTGCAGCCTGATCGTCGGAGTGAAACTGAGCCGCGCGCGTGAGCAAGCGGTCTTGCGGATACAATGAATGACTGTGCGTGGCGTCGTAATCCTCTCCGTGCTTTTGCCGGCGCTCTGTTTTTCCCAATCGAGCACCACACCCGGCGAATTCATTGTCGACCCGCCCACTCTCGTCTCGCTTGGCTTCGCCTGGAACATCTCGGGCGACGACAATCGCAACGCGCGCGTCGATGTCACCTATCGCAAGAAAGGCGAACGCCAGTGGCGCATGGGCCTGCCGCTGCTCCGCCTCCAGCATGAACAGGTCTTCGGAGGCGCGCCTCGGGACGGCGCAAAGCATTTCTACAGCTACGTCGCGCCCAATATGTTTGCGGGCAGTCTTCTCAATCTCGAGCCTGCCACCGAATACGAATGCCGCTTCGTTCTTTCCGATCCCGACGGAGTAAAAGGCAAAGCCGAAAAGACCGTCGTCGTGCGTACCCGGGCCGAACCTCAGCCCGCGGCCGGCGGCCACTTTTATCACGTCTACCCGTTCGGCTACAAAGGAACCAAGCAGGAGCCTGCCTTTACCGGTTTGCTCGCCGCGTATTACATGGGGTCGGATCAATCCGACCATTCCAATGTCATGCCTCCGCGCGTTCAGCCCGGCGACATCATCCTGGTTCATGCCGGTATTTATAAAGACAGCCGCTTCATGTACGGAGGCTTCGATCGCAACACGCCCGCCTATGGCACGCCGTTCGACGGCACTTACTATTTGACCCAGAGCGGCACGCCAGGCAAACCAATCGTGATCAAGGGTGCGGGCGATGGCGACGTGGTCTTCGATGGCGACGGCTGCCAGACTCTATTCAATTTGATGGCCGGGAATTACAACTATTTCGAAGGAATTACCGTTCGCAATACCAATGTGGCGTTCCTGCTTGGCATAAAGAATATCGCCGGCTCCAGCGGCTTTACTTTAAAGCATTCGCGCCTCGAGAATATCGGACGCGGCGTTCAAGACGATTGGTCGGGTTCAAAGAACTTCTACATCGCCGACAACGTCTTCATCGGCCGCCACGATCCAAACAAGCTTCAAAGCTGGACGGAAGCGCAAATCTGGTCGAAATTCCCCGGTTATCCCGCTCTAATCACGTCCGAATACGCAGTCAAAGTCTATGGCCAGGGCCACGTCGTCGCGTATAACTACGCCGCCAATTGGCACGATGGCATCGACGTCGCCACTTACGGCGACCCCGACGGCACTCCCAACCCCATCGCCGATCGTCTGCCCGTCTCCATCGATTTCTACGGCAACGATTTTTCCAACATGGCGGACAACTGTATTGAAGCGGATGGCGGCGCGCGCAACATTCGAGTGTTCGAGAATCGGTGCTTCAACTCAGCTCAGGGTGCGTTCAGCGCGCAGCCTATCTTCGGCGGGCCTGTGTACTTCTATCGCAACCTGGTTTACGAAGCCATCACGGGAGGCCCGCTGAAGTTCATCGATACCCCTGCGGGCGTGCTGGTCTATCAGAACACGTTTATCGGCCAAGGCCGTCTGATGCGCCCGGCGTCGAACGTGCATTTCGTGAACAATTTGTTCTTAGGCGACGGTTACGTTGATCCGGTGTTCACTCTGAGCACCTACACCAACTACTCGACCTCCGATTACAATGGATTCCGCCCCAATCCTGGTGTCGCGGATGCGTTCCAATGGAGCTCGCCGCCGTTCGAAGTGGCAACCGACTATGAGCACGACCCTGTTGTGCGGCACTTCAAATCGCTCAAAGAATATAGCGACGCAACTCGCCAGGAGCAGCACAGCATTCTGATCGATTACGATATTTTCGTGAAGGTGCGTGTTCCCGACAAGTCCGACCCGCAGCATCTCTACAAACCCGAGGACTTCGACTTTCGATTGAAGGCGGGCTCGCCCGCCGTTGATGCGGGCATCGTTCTTCCTTCGATCACGGACGATTTCACCGGTCGCGCGCCCGATCTCGGCGCATACGAATTGGATCGCCCGCTACCGCATTACGGTCCCAGAAATTAGCTCGTCCTCACTTTGTCCCAATCGTCAGCGCCCATTCGCCGAAAGAACTCCCTGGGTGGGACATCAGCCCCGGGTACGGGATGGCGTCCCTGGCTCTTGAGTTCATCCAACATCCGATCGCAAACGCCCACCACTGCATTGAATAGCAGCACAGGCAGGATTGCCAGCTTGTAACCCATCTTCCGCGCATCGTCCAGCGGGACGTCCGGCGTTTTTCCGCGCCAGACCATATTGAGCACACACGGACCATGCACCAAGCGCGGCACCGCGGCCACTTCCTCCAGCGATTCTGCGGCCTCCACGAATACCATGTCCGCGCCCGCATCCAGCGACGCATTCGCCCGCCGCACCGCCTCCTCGAACCCCAGCGCCGCGCGCGCATCGGTCCGCGCAATAATCAAGAAATCGCCATCGCATTTGGCCGAAACCGCCGCTCGAATCTTCGCGACGTAATCTTCCAGCGGAACGACCGTCTTATTTTCCAAATGCCCGCACTTCTTTGGAAAACCCTGATCCTCGATGTGAATCCCCGCCACGCCCCGCTGTTCGTACTCTCGCACCGTCCGGACCACGTTCAGCTCGTTTCCGTAGCCCGTATCGGCGTCCGCGACCACCGGCACCTTCACCGCCGCCGCAATTCGCCCCGCGTTCTCCACCATCTCCGACATTGTGACCAGCCCGTAATCGGGATAGCCGAGCGCCGCCGCCGTCCCAGCGCCCGTCATGTAGATCGCGCTGTATCCCGCCTGCTCGATCATCCGTGCGGTGATGCAATCGTACGCTCCCGGTGCCGTGATGATGCCATCCTGACGCAGCAGTTCCCGAAGTTCCCTCGCTTTGCCCATTCCTGTACATTGTCGCGCGCGGCAAGACAGGATGCCGAGCTTGTATCGGGCCTAAGCTACTTCACGCAAATACTTCACTGTTTGAACGTATCTTCGCGCCAGCTCTTCGATCCAGGCCGCCTCACGGATGGTAATGGCGCGCGGAGGGATCAAGTCCCCGCCAATGCCGACAGCGGTCGCTCCGGCCTCTAGATATAGGCCCGCGGTTTGCTGGTTGACGCCCCCCGCCGCGATCAACGAAACCTTGGGAAACGGGCGTTTCAAGGCGTGGATATAGTCCACTCCGCCGACCTGCGAGCAAGGAAAGATCTTGACGAAGTCGGCGCCTGCCTTCACCGCAGCCATGATTTCTGTCGGCGTCAGCGCTCCGGGCATCGCAATCACCCCGGCTTTTGCAGTGAATTCCAGAATCTCGAGGTCCAATCCCGGACTAGAGATGAACTTCGCTCCCGCCGCCAGGCAGGCTCGCGCCGTGTCTAAATCCGTTACGGTCCCCGCGCCGACGATCATGTGCGGATGCTTTCTCACCAGATCCGCCATCAACTCAGTCGCCTTGGGAACCGTCATCGTGAGTTCCACGATGGGAAGTCCGCCGCGCGACACCGCCTCGGCGGCAAACAGGGCATCTTCTTCGTTCGCCGCGCGAACCGCCGGCACGATCGCCAGTTGTTCGATCCGCGCGCGAACTTCTTCCTTCTTCATCTACACCTGCTCATCAAATTCGCCCTCAGGCTCCGGTAACACGTCGTTATTTCCAGCCATCCAGACATACAGAGTGGGGAGGAGGAAAATACTCATGACCAGATCGGAGATAAGACCGCCCACGATCACGATCGCGAACGGACGCTGGGAGTCCGAGCCGATACCGTGCGACATGGCAGCCGGCAATAGCCCCAGCGTCGCCACCAGCATCGTCATCATGATGGGGCGAAGCCTCAAAACCGCTCCTTCCACCGCCGAATCCACAATGGTATGTCCACGGACGCGAAGCTGATTAATGTACTCCAGCATGATGACTCCGGTCTGCACCGAAACGCCGAACAGCGCAAGGAAGCCGACGCCCGACGATACGCTGAAGTTGGTGTGTGTCACCAATAACGCAAGCAGGCCGCCGATGCGCGCCAGCATCACATTCACTAGAATCAACGTCGCCCATTTGAACGAGCGGAACATGCTGTAGAGAATGATGAAAATCAGGAAGATGGTCAGCGGCACCACTTTGGCCAGCCGGGCGTTCGCGCGCACTTGACTTTCGTACTCGCCCTCCCAATTGATGTGATATCCGCGCGGCAGATCAACGCCCGTAGATACCTTAGCTCGTGCTTCTTCAACGGCGCCGCCCAGGTCGCGACCGCGCACGCTGTACTTGATGGCGACGTAGCGCTGGTTTCCTTCCCGGTAAATCTCGGACCCTCCGTCGCGTTCTTCCACTTTGCAGAGCTGGGCGAGCGAAACTCGTTCGCCGGTGGGGGCTAACAGACGAATATTCTGGATGGCTTCTTTTGTATTCCGAAATTCCGGCAGGTACCGCATCACCAGGTCGTAGCGCGCCTCGCCTTGCAGCACTTGTGTAAGCGCGTTTCCACCGGCGGCGGTATTAATCGCATCCTGCACGTCGGCGACATTGATCTGATAGCGTGCCGCGGCCTGACGATCCACCACGAAATTGTCGCTGGGTTGACCCAGAACTTGAAACACACCCAGGTCCTGAATCCCCTTGACATTGCCCATTATTTTGGCGACCTGATTGGCCTTGTCTTCCAGAACGTGCAAGTCGTCGCCATAGACCTTCGTGGCCAATTGTCCTTTCACTCCGCTGACCGCTTCCTCCATGTTGTCGGCGATCGGCTGGGAGAAGCCCCACACCACGCCCGGTATTTGCTCCAACCGGGCATCCATGGCGGCGATCACCGCGTCTTTGTTCTGATGAAACGCCGGCCGCCATTTTTCTTTAGGTTTTAGATCAACAAAGTATTCAGTATTAAAGAAGCTGGTGGTGTCGGTGCCGTCATCGGGACGCCCCGTTTGGCTGGTGCATTGCGTGACTTCGGGCCACGAGCAAAGGATGAGCCGCGCCTGATTCATTAGCCGGATGCCTTCGGTCGGCCCGGTACTGGGAGCTAGAGTGCCGCGCACCCACAAGGCACCTTCATCCAGGTGTGGGAGAAATTCGGAACCGATGAGCGGGCCGAGCCAAAGATACAGCGCGACAGCTAAGCCGGCCACGCCTCCGGCGACGGTAAGAAAGCGCAGGCGAATAGCGATTTTCAGGGCCTTGCGGTAGATCACCGTCAGCCAGGTCATCACCGGGTTGTGCCACTCGCGCGCGCCTTTGGGGAAAAGAATGCTAGAGAGCGCGGGCGCGATCAGCAACGAAAAGATGATAGCGCCAAGCAGAGCAAATGCCACCGTCCATGCCATCGGCTTGAACAATCGACCTTCCACGCGCTGCAGCGTGAAGATAGGCAGGTAGGCGGTGATGATGATGCCGACCGCATAAAACACTGGCCGCTGGACTTCATGCGCGGCATCGGAAATCTTCTGTTTCGGCGATCTGCCGTCCTGGTCTCGGCGGCTCAGGTGCCGAACGATGTTTTCCACCATTACCACCGCCCCATCCACCACCATTCCGAAGTCCAGCGCGCCCAAAGACAATAAGTTTGCCGGAACGCCCTTCAGGTTCAAACAAGTGGCGGCGAACAACAGCGAAAACGGAATAGTTAACGCTACAATGATCGCGCCGCGAACATTGCCGAGAAATAGAAATAGGATGATCACCACCAGGATGATGCCATCCCGGAGATTATCCAGCACGGTATGCGTCGTGTAGTGCACCAGATCGCTGCGATCGATAAGCGGAACCACCGTCACGCCCTTCGGCAAAATCGTGCTGTTCAGCTCTTCTACCTTCTTGTGAATTCCCTGCAGCGCGGTGTCGGCGTCGGCCCCTTTGCGCAGCAGCGCAATCCCGGACACCACATCGTCGTTATCGATGAGCTTTCCATCCTCGTGCCGAATACACTTGGCGAACTGGCCCAGCCGGATCTTCGGGCCCTGAGACACCACCGCGATGTCGCTCACGCGGATCGGAGTGCCGTTCTTGGCCGTGATTACGGTCTTTTCGATGTCCTGTACGTTCCGAACCAGCCCAATTTCTTGAATGTTGATCTGCTGGAGACCGGCTTCCACAAAGCTTCCGCCCGCATTGGCGTTGTTGTTGGTGAGTTGCTGCTCCACTTGCCCTATGCTCAGCCCGTAGGAGATCAGTTTGTCGGGGTCCACGCGAACCTGATATTCGCGCGTCGGGCCTCCGAAGCTGGCAACATCCACGATGTTGGGAACGGCCTTGAAGTTCTTCTCCACCACCCAGTCTTCGAGCGACTTCAACTCCATCACGTCGTACGCCGGATTCGTGCTGTGCAGCGTGAAAAAATAGATCTGCCCGGCTGGGCTCCAGTCCGTTTGTATTTGCGCCGACACTCCCGCGGCAACAGCGGCCGGCGGAAAATTGACCTGCGTGATCCGCTCCAGCGCCCGCTCACGGTCCTTAAAATTCTCTTCTTCGTCATCGAAAATGAGTTTAATATCGGAAAGCCCGAACAGCGAAAACGACCGCAAGTGGGTTACGTGCGGGATGCCGCTCATCACGATTTCGAGAGGAATGGTGATTTGCTGCTCCATTTGCTCGGCGGAAATACCCGGCCATTGCGTGACAATTTCCACGTAATTATCCGCCACGTCGGGATACGCTTCCACCGGAAGCTGATGAAAGGAAACTGCACCCCAACCGAATAACAGTACCGCCGCCGCGAGTACGAGAAACCGGTTCTCGAGGGCGAAATCGACCAGCTTGCGAATCACCTATTGGTCACCCTTACTGCTCCACCGTGTTCTGGAATACCAGCGCGCTCGTCACCACCTGATCGCCCGATTTGAGACCCCTGACGACCTCCTGCAGGCTGCCGGGCAGCATATTTCCAGCCGTCACTTCCTCACGCCGGAAGCGGCCGTTCCCCAAAGGCGTGTAGACCCATTCGCGATCGTGCAGATGCAAAATCGCGGTGGCCGGCACCGTGGCGCGTTTTTCCATCGTTTCGCCGTGGAAGGTCGCGGTGACGAACATTCCCACTCGCATTAGCCCGGGGTTTTCCACTTCCAGACGAACCTTCGCGGTGCGTATAGTCGGATCGATAATTGGAAGAATATTGCTAATCCGCCCCTTTAAGACCCGATCCGGATAAGCCACCAGATGGATGTCCGCATATTCTCCGATATGCACCTGCGACATGTTGTTCTCCCATACGTCGCAGATGATCCACACGTGCGATAAATCCGAAATCGTGAACGGGTTCGGCGCTGTATAAGACTGCACCGCCGATTGATCGGTGATTTGCTGATCCGTGATGGTTCCCGGTACGGGAGCAAACACCTGTACGATGCCAGTGGGATGGTCGGGGTCCGCCCCTAGCAGGCCGAGCTGTTCTTTCGCGGTCTCGGTAACGATTTTCGCGTCGTCCAGCGCCGTTTGCGTACCGACTTCCGCGTTTTGCGCGATTTCCAAGCCGCTTTTCGGGATGGCCCCGTGTTCAAACAGAAGCGCGGCGCGATCGAGCTGTATCTTCGTCAGGTGCTCGTTGTCGATTGCAAGTTGTTCGTTCTTTACGGCCTGGCGGTAATTGGAAAACGCGTTCGCCATGTCCGCGCTCCGCACCTTGAACAAAAGCTGGCCTTTTTTCACTTGGTCGCCCAGGCGCGCGTCGATCTCCACAATCCGCCCCGTAGCGAGCGACGGCACCGGCACCTGTTTGGAAACATCCGGGCTCACCACGCCAGTCACGTTCAGCTCGGGTGCGGCAATGTGTTCGCCCGCCGTTGCCAGCGGAAAGCGCTCCGGATGATCCACCTTGAAGTTGTTAGCGTCCAGGTCCGGTTCCACTGCGATAGGCTGTGGACCCGTGCTGGCTTCCACCTTGTCCTGCGCGTTCACCTTTCTCTCGCACCCGGCGATGAAAAAGCTGACGCCCACACAGAAAATTGTCACGATTATAGAGGAGCGGTTCATTGCAACACCTCACGACCCACGGCCATGTTCATCTGTGCGGCCGCGGACAAGTAGGAACCAATCAGATTCAAGTAAGCCAGGCGAGTATCGCGGTAGGATTTCTCGGAGTCCAGGAAATCCAGGAACGAAGCCCCGCCGTTCTGGTAAGAGAACGCCATTCGGTCGCGAACGTCGGTCGCCAGCTTCAGATACTTCCCCTTATACGGGCGAAGCAGATTCACGGTGCTGACCAGCGTCACATAAGCGGAATCCACGTCGTTGAACACCTGCGCTTCAGCGGCATCGCGCAATCGTTCATTACGTCCAATGTCGATCTTCGTCAATTCCTTCTGCCCCTGATTCCGGTCGAAAATTCGTAGCGGAATGCTAACGCTTCCACCCACCGTCTCGTTGGCGTACGAATTCGCGAACGACGGGTTGTGCGAGTACCAGATGCTGAACGTCGGATCGGTGGACCCATTCGATACTGCCAATTGATACGTGATCTTGGCCAATTGCACGTTCTGCACCGCCGCCTTCAAATCCGGCCGCCCCTCTAGCGCAATGTTTCGGAATTCCTCCATCGGCTTCAATTCGTCGCTGTAGTCGAATGGCCCCGTTACATCGAACTTCTCGATCGGCGTTCGATCGTTCAGCAGCATCAGAAGCTGGATCTTGGCGGACCTGAGATTCACCATCGCGGTTTCGAAATCCGATTCGAACTGTACGCGTTGCAACTCCAACCGATCCAAATCCACTTGAGCCAGGTCCCCGGCATTGAAACGCGTGCGGTTTACCTCCAGCTCCCGGTCCCAATAAGCCAGGTTCTCCCTGGCGTTCTCCAGTACGGCTTTGGCCTGCAGGGTCTGCACGAAGGCGCTTCGCAAGTTGAAAATCAGGTTGCGCTCCTGATCCAAATAAGTCGACTCCGTGACAGCGGTTGTCTCCTTGGCCTGATCGCGTCTTAATTCGCGTTTGTGGTCGCGTTCGTGCAAGTAGCTGAAAGCGGGCGTTTCCACCACGCCGCTGAATGGACGCCAGATTCCTAAGTTTCGGGTGATTTGAAATCCGTCCGCCGACAACGTGAGATCCGGATTAGGGCGGAGGTACGCCGTGATTTCGCCCGCTCGCGATTCGTCAATGTTGAGCTGCGCGGCCTTCAACGTCGGATTGGTTACTTTGAACTTGTCCTCAATCTGCTGCCACGTGAAGGCGGTCTGAGCGTCAAGTGTGACGATCGGCATAGCCGCCAGCAAAATAATTGTGAAGTAGACACTCTTCATCGTGATAAATTCGCTTGTGCTGACGGGGCAGACCTAGACTTTAGCCTTATCGAGCGGGCTGGCTCCAGTGATCTTGCTTCTAATCAACCGAGTCGTTCGATTAACCGTTCGTGTATCGTAAGCATCCGTTCCGTCACATTTTTGTCCGCGGATTCAATCGCCGGTCTTGTGGAGAGGTGCGGCGATCTTTTGGCTGAAAGCCTTGGCAGATGAGCCGATTCGCCCTACTATGCATTGCATGGAGTTGTCCAAGCAGCTGTCCAACATCGAGACCGACCAGCGAAAGCAAAATCACATTCGGCTGATGCTGCTCGACGAACATCTGCTGTTTCGGGAAAGCCTGGCTCGCTTCTTATCCTCCGAACACGAGCTCAAGCTGGTGGCGGCCTGCACTACGCCGGCCGAGGCGTTGCAAAGCCTAAAACATTTTGAAGCGGACGTGATCTTGCTCAATATTGAGCTGGCCAAAGAGTTCATTCTGTGCGCCCGCAAAATTCGCCCGTACGGAAAATACTTGGTGCTCGCCCGAGAGCTGGATGCCACTGCTTCCGCCGAGGTCCTAAAGTGCGGCGCCTCCGGTATCTTCCTGGCATCGGATTCGCCAGACCGGCTGATGCAGGCCATTCGGCTTGTCGCGGGCGGAGAAGCGTGGGTGGATCAGAAAGTGCTCCAATTCCTCGCCGAGCGCTTCCCGCATTTTGAGGTCAGGTGGCCGGGCAATCTCAGCGAAAGGGAGCGGCACGTTTTGCGTGGCGTAGTGGACGGCCTGTCCAACCGCAGCATTGGCAACCAGATCGGTCTATCTGAATCGACTATTAAAGCGGCAGTGCAGCACTTATTCAAGAAGGCCGGCGTCCGAACCAGGAGTCAACTTGTGAGGATCGCGCTGGAAGGTCCGCCGCGGGAAAGCCCGACAATCACCAACTCGCCTGACGGGTTCCTAGGATAATCTTTCGATTTCTCGCCTCATAAAAGATCCCGGTATTGCTCCAGAGCTACTCGAACCAATTGAGCGCGCGTGCGGACATTGGTCTTGGCGAAGAGTTGCTGGAGTGTGTTCTTGATGGTGCTTTCGGAAACTTCCAGGCGGCTGGCTATTTCTTTGTTGGCGAGGCCCTGAACCAGGGAGCGAAGCACTTCTGTTTCCCGATCCGTCAGAGCGACGCGTTCCTGCTGTTCGGCATGCGAAAAGTTGGAATTGGCCGCGGCTGCCTCCTCGGTAACATCCGCGATAATTGCAGCCAGCTTAGGAGTTCGGCCCTCGTTGTAAGTAGAAAACCAGACATCGGCGGTGAACGATTCTCCGTTTCCCCGATGGCCCCGGCATTGCATGGATGCCCGGAACTGCGGAGCTTGCTCCCAGCGCAGAGCGTGGTGCAATTCAGGCAGGAAGGCCGAGACGGGATTCCCGATCAATTTCCCGTCCCGCGGCGCCAGCAGTTCCACAGCGGCCTGATTGGCCAGTTCGATGAAGCCATGCTCGTCCACGGTTACAATTGCCGCCGGGCTCGTTTCCACCAGCGCCCGCAATTTCTCGCGCCCTTGGACGCTCAATCGCCGGTTGCGCACCAGTTCGGCGACGAATAGTCCGCAGCCGGCCAGTGCCAGCGTCTCAAAACTGAGCCGTACAGCCGATCGATTCAGCGAGCTGAAAATCTCGCTCAACACCGCGCAGCCAACGCCAAGCAACGCGATTGCCCAGCGCGGCAGGAACCCGGCCACCAGCATGATGGGGAACAAATACAGAACACCGAACGCCACAAACGGTTTGGTCCACCAATCGGCCACGGCGATGATTAAAATGATCGCGGCGCTCACCAGCAGGACTGAGGTTCGGTTGTTCTCTTCCCATACTCGCTCCAGACGCCACATTCGTTTCGGATTTAGCGTGCTTATTATCTCACCGCTCGCCGATTGTGGCCCCACAATCGAACGATTAGCCGGCAGGCCCATGCGGGACGCCCGAGGCAGCATCTTCAGGATGCGGCGGCTAGATACTCCCTCCGCTCGCCTGATAATCAAAGGATTATCGCCGGGATAATCGGCCGAAGGGGAGTTGCGCATGGCGGTGTCCATTCCACAATCTATGCGAAGCGGTACGAAGAAGGCATAAAAACTCCCATAGCTTTCTTGAATCGATTTGATAAAGGCAACGCCTCCCAAATCCCTACCATGCGATGCCTCAATACATTACAAGTCTTCCTGGGAACCGAGCCCCCAGTCAAGCTATCGAAAGATAATTCTCTCCACCGAACGATGGAGCTCTGAGGTGACGAATTGCCGTTACCGAGCCGCGCACGTCAGTAAGCGGTAAGACAGCCGAGCCGCGCACGTCAGTAAGCGGTATCCTTTTCTGGAGGTCCCCTATGCGCCGCACCATTTTCTCGATTGCTCTTTTCGCCGCTGGCATCGGAGTCGGAGCCTTTCTGATGCAGCCCAGCCACGCCCAGACTACGCCGGTCCCAGGCGTCCGGCTTAATCACGTCGGAATCTTTGTGAAGGACTTCGATGAGTCCATGCGCTTCTATACCCAGACCATGGGCTTCCGCGAAGCATTTACCATCAAGAGCGCCGACGGCAAACCCGTCCTCGCCTACCTTCAGATCACGCGCGACACGTTCCTCGAATTGGCGCCCGCTACCGGCGAACGCCCCGTCGGCCTAAGCCACATCGGACTTTGGCCTGAGGATATGAGCGCTACCGTCACCGCATTGCGCGGCCGAGGCATCACCGTCGCCGATCCTCGCACCGGCTCCACGAAAACCAGCATCACCAACGTTACCGATCCCAACGGCGTCCGCCTGGAGCTGGTCGATTTTCTCCCGGGCTCACTCCCGAAGAAAGCCATGGACGATTGGAAGCCATAGCGGTGCGCGCCACCGCTATCCTTGCCGCTCTAGCCATCGCCGTGGCTTCCGGCTGGGCTGAGCTGAACGATCGCTTATCGCCCTCGCTCGACCACCCCGCCATCGAATACTACAACTACCTAAAGCATCCTCCTCAAGATCCCGTCGCGCACCTGAAGCGCCAGGTGGAGGATGGCAAAATCCAACTGAAATTCGACGGCGAACGAGGCTACCTGCCGGCCGTCCTCCAGGCCCTGAACGTCCCCGTCGAATCCCAGATGGCTGTCTTCTCGAAAACCAGTTTGCAAGTCGATCGCATCGAGCCGAGTAATCCGCGCACCATTTTCTTTAACGACTCGGTCGCCGTCGCCTGGGTTCGCGGCGGATTCATGGAATTGGCCGCGCTAGATCCCGAACAAGGCGTGATTTTCTACTCGCTCGAACAGCAGTTGGCTTCCCAGCCCAGTTTCACGCGCCGCGACGATTGCCTGCGCTGCCATCGATCCGACGTGAGTTTCGGCGTTCCCGGCATGATCCTGCGAAGCTTCTATACCTTGCCCGACGGCCGCCCGAAACTCATCCTCGGCGCCTTCGACACCGATCATCGCAGCCCTTTCGAAGAGCGCTGGGGCGGGTGGTACGTCACAGGTTCGATGGAGCATGCCCGGCACATGGGCAACGCCATGCTCGCCGACGAGGACCACCCCGAATCCATGATCACCGCGCAGTCCCTGCATGTGGCTTCGCTCCAAGACAAATTCGATACCAACGTTTATCTTTCTCCCTACAGCGACTTGGTTGCGCTCCTGGTCTTCGATCATCAGATGCACATGACCAACCTGATCACCCGCGTCGGATGGGAGGTCCGCTGCGCGCTATACGACAAAGTGTCGAAAAGCCAACTCAGCGCGCTGCTTCGTACCTCCGCCGAGGAATTCGTCGACTACCTGCTCTTCATCGATGAAGCGCCGCTCCCTGGTCCAGTCCACGGAACCTCTGGCTTCGCCGAAAGATTTGCCGCTCAAGCGCCTCGCGACCGCCAGGGCCGCGGGTTACGTCAATTCGATCTGAAGACGCGTCTTTTTCGCTATCCCTGCAGCTACATGATCTACAGCCAGGCCTTCGATAGCCTTCCGGCGCAAGCCAAGGATGCCATTTACAAACGGATGTGGGAGATCCTATCAGGTGCGGAGAAGGGAAGCCGCTACGCCCATCTTTCCCTGGCCGACCGCCAAGCCATCGTCGATATCCTGCGCGAAACCAAGCCGGACCTGCCAAGCTATCTCCGGCAAGTTATCCACTAGCCGTCAGTTTGAATCCGCCACTATCCGATCAATCGCATTCTTAAATTTTCCCTTACCGTCCAGGAACGGCTTCCAGTCCTTGTCCAGGACCGGCCGCGAATTTGGCCATTTTTTTCCCACATTCCATACTTTATGGCGTAGGGAACAAACGTCGGCAGCTGTCGCTGAACCAACTCCCCGGTTGTATAAAACATGATTCCATGCCACAGGTTCTGATTCGAGAGCTTGCGCCCGCGTCGATTTTCCTCCGCGCCGATTTCCTGCACCACCTTCTGAACCAGGCTGTGGCCCGCCTCGTGAAATATCGTTTCTAGTCCAGCCGGGCCCACATTGCGTGCGCTCCAGCTAGAGATGGTGATGAGGGTGGGCTTTAGCGACGTGTAGGCGGCCGCTCCCGTCGTGTAATAACTCATCTCCACCCGTATCCGGCCCTTGGGCCACTTTGTAGGCGTGTGATAGCTCGGGCTTCAACACCTTCTCATACTCGGCGATCAGTGGAGTCACCTGATCGATCCACTCGTGGTTCTTGCGATTGTGTTCCGGCCACCAGTGGGCGCGATAGACCGGGGCGGCTTTCTCCAATATCTGAAGCACCGGCTCAGGTAGTTGCACAGCATCCAAAGACGCAGCTTCGCCGGGCAGAGCGAGGGGTACATTGATCCTGACCATGGACGGCTCCAGAAAATCGTGATTGATGAAGTTCCGTCCATAGTAATCAAGCGCTTCGTTCCAAGCGGCGGTTTCGGCCGGGGTCAATGCCGAGAGATCGGGCATGCGCCCTGCCTTCTTGCCCGCGGCCTGGTTGTAAAGCGTGTGATGCAGGTTCACCCAAAACCCGCTGTGGAACTCGAAGGTCGCTTCGGGTACTTCGCCTGAAACAAAACTCTGCGTCTGCCAAGCCGCCACGATTAGCAAGACGAGCCGTTGCCACGCGCGAACCTTCATGGATTAATCATAGAACCGCTGCCGCACTAGCCGTGAACTTCTCCAGCACCGCCAGGCGAGTTCGCATCGGCTCCAACTCCATTGGGCCAAGCTTCTCCGCGCAGCCGTCGACGACTCGCTTGCCTTGTTCATACAGCAGCCGCCGATAAACCGGATCGTGCGTGCTTCCCGCAATGTCGCCCAGAGCCCGTAGCATTCTTAGGCTGACCGCGAGGTCGGTGCTCGCATACAGCCGGATCTGCTCGAAAGCCGAATTCAATAGCCCGTCAAAGTGGACCCAGGGAATGCTGGCGCGAACCACGCTCGGCGGATCGTACAGCAAGGATTCCGCCGGCTCGCGGGACGCAAAACGGATCAGGATGCGGCTGAGCTGATCGACGCAACTAACCCCCGTGCTCGGATCGTTGACCGCCGGCGAAATCGCTCTCAATGCGATATCCACAATTTGCAGGACGCCGAACTCCACGTCCTGCTGCAAGGTCCTGCTTGGCCCCAAATCCACCACGCTCAAAAGCTCGGCGCGATTCTCGGACGTCAGCCGGTCCGCCTTATACACCATGAAGAGCGGCGTTCCCTGGGGAACGAAATGGCCCACGCGCCGCAGGACTCGCACCTTCACGTGAGACGAGCTGGATAACGACACCAGCCTCGCCGTGTCAATGTATCGAATGTAGCCGGATATTTCGCTCAGCACCGGTGTGTCCCAGGCACTGTAGTCCACGGCCGCGGCTTCGATCCGGCCACGGCCGTCGTGCGGCCACGGCATCATCCCGTCGATGATCGCCTCGGTCTCGGCGGCGATTCTGTCGACGATGTGGCTCACGCTGATCGATTGCGAGATGTGATGGATGAAGAACAGCAACCAGCCCACGCAAGTCAAAGCCAGCAACATCGCGCCGGTGACCGTCGCAACGGGTGCGAAAGGCCGCGGCAAGCTTCGCGCCGTCGGCAGCGCGGCCATGCAATAAGAAAAGGTTCCAAGAAAAATTCCCAGCGTCCACTGCGTCACTCGATCCTGGACGAAGCTCACAATGATCCGCGGCGAAAACTGCATGGACGCCAGCGTCAGCGTCATCAGCAGGATGGCGAAGACAATCGAGACCACCGTCATGATGGAGGACGCAATATCGCCCAGGATCATCTGCGCCACTTGCGGGTCCGCGTGAGACGGGAAAAGCGTCCGTGGCACGATGCCGCTGATGGCGGGCCTGGTCTCTTCTAACCAGGACAAAAACGCGCCCGCGAATCCCAGAACCAAAGTGATGGTGAGCGGCCGGACCAGAAATCCGCCGCGCAGATTGTACATCGCTTGACGCAACAAAAATGGCAACGGTTTGTCCACGATCGGCTTGATCCAGTGTAGTCATGTTTCCCATCCGGGCGTCAGCAGCCCTCAGTACCTCGACGCTGGCGCTCCGATCGAATTAATGACTTCTTCACAACTTCTTTAGGACTTCTTTTTCGATCTCCGCGTAATCTGAGTTTGGCCGTGCCCCATGTTGCGTAGCGAGCCGATACTGCCATTTCTCTTCCCGCTGCTGCTCTGCGGACAGACACCTGCCACTCCGCCCACGGCCGCCGACCTGGCGAAGCAAGTTGCCGACATGAATACGGTAATTCAAAAGCTACAGCAGCGGGTGGATGAATTAGAGGCTAGGCTAGGATCGACAGCCGCGGCCGAACGCGCCGGCAAGCCTGAAATCGCGCAAGCAAACCAGTCCGCGCTGCCAGCCACGGCGCAGACCACGCCCTCGCAGCCGGCTATAAGCAACTTTCTACGCGGCACCTCGATCAACACACTCGTTGATACGTATTACGGTTACAACTTCAACGACCCCATCGGCCGCGTCAACCGCTTGCGCGCCTATGACGTTCTCAGCAATGCCACCAGCCTCAATCAAGCCACGGTTATTTTCGAAAATGCGCCCGACGTGGAGAACGATAAGCGCTGGGGCGCGCGCCTGGATCTTCAGTTCGGACAAGCCACGGAGACGCTGCAAGGTAATGCCGCTAACGAGTTGCGGCCAGAGGTCTATCGCAATATCTTCCAAGCTTACGGAATTTATGTCGTGCCACTTGGCAGCGGATTGACGATCAATTTCGGTAAATGGGCGAGCTCTTTAGGAATCGAAGGCAACTTTACGCAAGACCAGATCAACTATTCGCGCTCCTATTGGTTTAATTTCTTGCCTTTCTATCACATGGGCGCGCGGATGAACTACCAGCTCACGAAAGCTGTCGCCCTGAATTACTGGGTTACCAATGGAACCCAGCAGACCGAACCGTTCAATAACTTCAAGGATCAGCTCATCGGCCTGGCGATCCAACCGAACCAGAACTTTTCCTGGACCATCAATTACTATCTCGGCCAGGAACATCCCGACGTCACGTTTCTCCCCAACTCGACGAATCCTGACCTGCCCAACTTGCAAGGCGAACCCTTTCTGCCGATTCAGGATTCGCCCAAGGGCAAGCTCCATATCATCGACACCTACGGCACGTGGCAGGCTAATCCCAAGCTGACACTCGCGCTGGAAGCAGACTACGTCGTCGAACGGCTCTTTACGAACTCATACCCGCAAGTCACTTGGGGCGGAGCCGGTTACGCCCGCTATCAAATCTCGCCGCGCGTTGCCATCGCGGGCCGGGCGGAATACCTGGCGGACCAAGGCGGCCTATTCAGCGGCGTCTCGCAGTCATTGAAGGACACCACTCTGACACTGGAGCAAAAGCTCGTCGACGGCTTCCTCCTGCGCGAGGAATACCGCCGCGACTTCTCCAATCAGCCGTATTTCTACACGGATTTACTCGGAGTGCTGAAGCGCGAACAAAACACCGCGACCGTGGGCGTGGTTTGGTGGTTCGGTCCGAAAAAAGGCCCATGGTAATCCACAGCGATGGCCAGCGGCCAACTGCCGATCACTAACAGCCAGCCCCAAAATCCCCAACCTCGCTCCGCCCGTTGGTACAACGGTAGGAGCCATGATCTCGCTCTCCGGCTCCCACCTCACGTTCGACGAACTCCGCCGCGTGGCCCAACAGGACCAGCCCGCCCAAATCGACCCCGCCGCTCTCCCCGCCATGCTTCGCTCCCGCGCCGTGGTCGAACAGCTCGCCTCGGGCGACGCCCCGGTCTACGCCGTTAACACCGGCGTCGGACTGCTCGCCGACGTTCGCGTCCCCCCCGACGAGCTCGAGCAGCTCCAGCGCAACGTCATCCGCTCGCATGCCTGCGGAGTAGGGCCGCCGCTCGCCCGCGACGAGGTCCGCGGTATGATGCTCATCCGCGCCAATGTGCTCGCCAAAGGTTTTTCAGGCATTCGCCCTATCGTCGCCGAGCGCCTGTGCGATTTGCTCAATCGCGGTGTCACGCCCGTCGTTCCGTCACAAGGCAGCGTCGGCGCTTCGGGCGATCTGGCCCCGCTCGCCCACATCGCGCTGGTGCTCATCGGCGAAGGTGAAGCCGAATTCGACGGCGCCCGCCTAACCGGCGCCGAAGCCCTCCGCCGCGCCGGCATCCAGCCCATCGTGCTTGCGTCCAAAGAAGGAATCTCGCTCGTCAACGGCACCCAGGCCATGCTCTCGGTCGGCGGCCTCCAGCTCCTGGAAGCGGAAACGCTCGCCGAATCGGCCGACCTGATCTGCGCCCTGACCATCGACGGCCTGCGCGGCACCCCGCGCGCCTTCGATCCTCGCATTCACCAAACGCGCCCGTTTCCAGGCCAAATCCAGAGCGCCGCGAATCTCACGCGGTATCTCGAAGGCAGCGAAATCCGCGAGTCCCACATCACTTGCCGGCGCGTCCAGGATGCCTACTCGCTGCGCTGCGCCCCTCAAGTTCACGGAGCCGTGCGCGACGCTCTCGCCACCGCCCGCCAAGCCTTCGAAATCGAGCTGAATTCCGTCACCGACAATCCGCTGGTCATCGATGGCGAGATTTTCTCCGGCGGTAATTTCCACGGTGAGCCGCTGGCCCTCCAGCTCGACGCCATGGCCGTCGCACTGACCGTGCTTTCAGGTGTCTCCGAGCGCCGCGTCGATCGCCTCGTGAATCCTTCTCTCAACGAGGAACTCCCACCGTTCCTCGCCAATCACGCCGGACTCGAATCCGGCTTCATGATGCTGCAGGTCACCGCGGCCGCCCTGGTCGCGGAAAACCGCGTGCTCTCGCACCCCGCATCCACCGGCTCCATCACCACCAGCGGCAATAAAGAGGACTTCGTCAGCATGGGCATGACCTCGGCCATGAAGCTGAAGCAAGTGGTGCGCAACACGCGCTACGTGCTGGCGATCGAGCTGCTAGCCGCCACGCGGGCGCTCGATTGTCTCCGCCCGTTGAAATCGAGCTCAATTATTGAGCGGGTCCGCGGGGCACTCTCTCAAGTCAGCGCGCCGTGGACCGCCGACCGCGCGCTCAGTCAGGATATCGAAGACGTAAGCGCCTGGATCGCGTCCGGAGGGCTATCGTTCACCCACTGAACCGCGCGCGTGAGCAAGCGGCCCGCTCCTGCCGAACCGCGCGCGTCAGCAAGCGGCCTAATCGCTTATGAACACGCTAAAGCTCGTCACCGCCCGATACCCCATCGCTTCATATAACGACAAGCCGGACGTCGTTGCTTGCAGCACTGTTCGCGACACGCCCCGCGTTTCCTGCGCCTCGCGAATCACCAGCCGCATGATGGCTTCCGCAAATCCCAGTCGCCGATGTTGCGGCAGCGTGGCCACCGAATACAGCCCTACCACGTCACCGGTGATGACAGCCGCTGCCGTCGTTACCGCACGGCCGTTCGAATAGCCGACAAAGCCTTGAAATGTACCCTTCCACGCCCGTTCGGCGCCGTACACCGACATGCTCACCGAATGTGGGATCTCGAAGGACGTCGACATCACTTCGGCGAAGGCTGCCCGGGTGGCCTCGTCGCTCACTGGCCGCACCTCCACCATCGGCAGACTGCGCTTCACCGGCGCCAGCCGCTCGGCATACATCCCGGGCGCTTCAGTCAGATGTCGTAGCCCATGGCGCTTGAACACGCGCGGCGCTTCCCGCCGCAGCGGCTGTTTGAGGAAGTCCTCGCACAACCAATAGGTCCAGCGCAGGCTACGGGCGTCGTAATGTTCGGCCGACAGGTCGATCAGCCGGCCTAGCTCCTGTGCGTCTCCCTCGATCGGCCGCGCCTGCAGCGCAGCATTGAATGCCGCGTAGTTCAACCCGCAAAAGATCAGTGATACGCCCGGCAGATCCCGAATCTCGGCGTCGGCGCGCGCGTGCCCAAAGAACCGCAGAGCTTCCAGCAAGTTTTCAGCCACCGCGGATACTTCCTCTTCGGGCATTTGGCGATTAGAACAGAGTTCGAAGCCGTGCGTCAATCACAGCGCGCGCCCCGACCCCGCGCGCAGCGGCTCCTTCGACGACAGCCCCGGCCAACACCGCGCGCGTCAGAATCTCAACGCTATGACGAGAAATTGACGCTGCACGCCAAGAATGCCTCAATATGTTTTCAGTGTTTTCCCAGGTTACTCAGCTTTTTTCCGGCTGGCCCCCCGATTGCTTACTTGCAATCGAGTACCGGATGGCACCGGTTTCAACGGAGCGCATATTCAAATGCTGACAGCACTGATCTTCGGCACGGATCGCGAAACTACCTCGCAACTGCAGCAGTTGTGCTCGCTTACCCAGGATGTCTGCGTCTTTCGCACCCTGGAACGCTACCCGCAGGCCCACGAGACTATGCGCTTGTTGAATTCGTTCTCGCCGCAATTGGTCTTTCTGGGCGCCGACGATGAAACGGCCGCTCACGGCGTCGAACACGACATCCGCAGCATTCAGCCTTCCACCGCCATTATGGGCGTGTCTTCCCGTTCGAAGCACCCCGATGTTTTTGAAACCACGTTCGGCGGCTTTTCAGTGTGCCCCATTCCTTGCAATCCAGATGAATTTCGGGCGGCGATCTACCAGACACTCGAATCCGTCGATTCCAAAACAAATGCGGCTCTGTTCGCTTTTCAGCCGGCGAAAGCCGGCAGCGGCGCCACCACCACGGCGCTGTTTGTGGCGCATATTCTCGCCACGCTGGCCGAGAAAAAGGTTTTGGTGCTCGAATGCGACCTGCATGCTGGGCCCATTTCCATGTTGTACAACCTGCGCCCCAATTATTCGATCATGGACGCCGTCGAAGACTCTCACCGGCTCACCGATGAGAATTGGCACGAGATGGTTGCGCACACGGGCGGCATTGACGTACTCTCCTCCGTCAGCCGCCTGGGTGTGCGGCAGGTGTCGCCCTGGGGTTACCAACGGCTGCTGTCGTTCGTTCGCAGCCGCTATGATGTCGTCATCGCGGATCTGCCCGAGGTGGTCGACAATGCCACCGAAGTGGTGGTACGCGCCGCTCAGGCAGTGTTTATCGTGACAGCGCCGTCTTCGCCTTCGCTTTTCCTGGCAACTCGCCGGCGCTACGATTTGGAAGCGCGCGGCGTGGGCGCCACCAAGGTGAAATACATCGTGAATCGCAAAACTCTCGATCGAGCTATTCCACGCGAAGCCGGCTGGGCCATCGATGCCGAGAAGATCGCGGCCATTCCGGTGGACCCGAGCTTAGTGGATGCTTCCGAGTTCAAGGTCGATTTGGTCGACTCCGCCACGATCGCCGAATATACCAAGGTCGCCGAATTCTGCTGCGGCCGGGCATTGCTTCCCAAACGCTCCGGCTTCCGCCGGTTCTGGCTCGAGGGTTGGCTGCGCGGCTCCTCGCGCTCTCCCGAACTCTATACCACGGCCGCGCGCTGAACCAGCGCTCTAAATCCCTTAGATCCTCAAGTCTGGTGCATCCCGGTCAGGCTGCCTTAACTCAGGCTGCTTTAATTTCCGTCCATAGCCGGTCGCGGAGACGCTGCGTCGCCGGATCGAGCGTGATGGCCCATTCGCCGCGCGCCACCACGTCGGACGCGGGATAAAGCGTCGGATTATCGCGAAAATCGCGCGGAAGAATTTTGCGGGCGCCGGCGTTGGTCGTCGTCGTTCGGGCCGTCAGCGCGTTGGCGGCTGCAATA
>JBKQHJ010000239.1:0-76985 GCA_052148835.1 Bryobacteraceae bacterium | reverse complement strand
CCCTCCTCCGAGCGAACCACGCGACCCCGTGCCACCAGCTTTAACGCAACTTTGCTATTCAACTGGGCCGGCCAGCTGATCGAAACTTCGAGACGTCTTCCAGGGAGCAGATAACGATCCGTCGTGAACAGGACACCATTGCTGCTCATGTTCACCGTGACACCGGCGCCGCTCTCGCCTTCCGTGCTGTTCTTCCGGGTTAAGACCTTGTAGCGGATTTCGCGCTCAATGGGAAAACGATCCGCACCGCGGCGATCGTCTTTGTCTTTCTCCAAGCTCATATTCGCTCCCGTCACCAACATGCTGTTGTGTCCTTTCCGGCTCGCACACCTAGATTGCGACACCGGGATGAGTGCGCCTATAGCGGATTCTTCCTAATTTGCGGTGGTACTGAGCTTGGAAGTGGTAGTACCCAGAGCAGGTTACTCGGGCCGTGGGTCGGACGCTTGTTTCTTGCGAGCGCGGATCTCTTCCAGCCGTTCCGCGATGCGCTGCTCTAGCCCGCGGTTGGTCGGCTCGTAAAACCTTGTGCCTACAAGGGATTCCGGGAGACACTCCATGCCCGGCAAGGCGTCTTCGAACTTGTGGGCATGCTGGTACCCGGCCCCATAGCCCCACTGTTTCATGGCGCCGGTGGGAGCATTGCGGAGATGAAACGGCACAGGCTCGGCCACTCGCTTCTCCACCGCCTCCATCACCCGGTTCAGGGCCTGGTAGGAGGCGTCGGACTTGGGGGCCACCGCCAGGTAAATGGCCAATTGGGCCAGCGCCAGGTCACCTTCGGGGATCCCGAGAAAGTGGACCGTCTGCATGGCGGCAATGGATTGCTCGAGCGCCCGCGGATCGGCCAGTCCAATGTCTTCAATCGCCATACGCACCAGCCGCCGCGCGATATACATGCGATCCTCGCCCGATTCCAGCATCCGGCCCAGCCAATACAGCGCCGCATCGACATCGCTGGATCGAACAGATTTGTGGAGCGCTGAAATAAGGTTGAAATGCTCCTCGCCAGCCTTGTCGTAGAGCAGCGTTTTGCGCTGGAGCGTGTCTTCGATGGCCTGAGGGGTAAGCTGGCCGTCTTTGGCGGCCGCCGCCGCTAGCTCCAGGATGTTGAGCGCGGTCCGGGCATCGCCGTTGGCGTAGGTGGCAATTTGCCGCAGCAGCTCGGCCGGCGCTCCAATTTTCACTACCGGCAGAGCCCGCTCGAGCAAACCGAAGATCTCCTCCTCGGTCAGCGGCTTCAACATGTAGACTTTGGTGCGGGAAAGCAGCGCCGAAATCACTTCAAACGACGGGTTTTCTGTGGTGGCACCAATGAGGGTAATGTCGCCGCGCTCCACGTAAGGCAGAAACGCATCCTGCTGCGCTTTGTTGAAGCGGTGAATCTCGTCGATAAAGATCAGCGTGCGGCGCCCGATGCGGCGGTTTCGCTCGGCGTCGGCCATCACCGCTTTGATCTCCTTGATCCCACTCAAGACGGCGCTGAATGGAATAAAATCGCAACGCGTCAGATGCGCGATGATTCTGGCGAGCGTGGTTTTGCCGACGCCCGGCGGTCCCCAAAGGATAATCGAACCGAGTTGGTCGCGCTCGATTTGCATGCGCAGCGGCTTGCCAGGTCCCAAGATGTGCTGCTGGCCGACAAATTCTTCCAGCTTCTCCGGGCGCATGCGCTCGGCTAGCGGCCGCTGGCTATCTTCCTTGAGGGAAGCCCGTGGATCCGGGTCTAACAGGCTCGGCTCAGACTGGCTCATCCCGACGCCGCCATTCTTTGCTTTCGTGCGACAAACAGCGCGATGCCGGCAGCCAGGGCCGCGTTGAGCGACTCTACGCCAACCGTCGGAATACGGATGGCCGTGGCTTTCTCGCGCAGCCGTTCGCTCACTCCCCGCCCTTCGCTGCCCACGATAATGACGCACTTCTTGTCTAATTCCACTTCGCCGACGTCGGTGGTGCCCTTGGGCATCAGCGCAAACAGGGCGATCTTGCGCTGCTCGGCCGCGGCCAGAAATAGCTGCTGCTCGAGCCCCGCCACCACCGGAACGCGGAAGATAGAACCGGCGGAGGCTCGCAGGCATTTCGGGTTGTAGGGGCTGACGGTGCCTTTCAAGAAAGCTACTCCGGTGGCGCCGAAGGCCTCGGCTGCGCGCAGAACCGCGCCCGCGTTGCCGGGATCTTGCAGTCCGTCCAGGGCGATGGTCAACGAGTGGCCGCGAAATAACTGCTCGACGCTCCAGCTTGGCGGCCGGACCAGGGCCATCACTCCCTGGCTCGCCTCCGTGGCGGAAATACCGCGAAAAACATCGTCCGGCAGAACGTGGATGCGCGTCTTCTTGAGACCGCGCACATGGCTCTCCACCGCTGTGCGCACCGATTCGGCGGCAAATACAGCCGGAATCTCGCAGTCGCTGCGCAGCGCTTCTTCGAGCAAATGAAAGCTCTCAGCCACGGCCAGTCCGTTTTCAGTGACAGTGCCGCGAGCGATCGCCTTGCGAACGTCCTTCAACAATGGATTTCGCGCGCTGAGCAGCGTTGTCATACTGTAAACTGAGAGGCGTTTCGGGCCGCCCACATATATCATGAACCCGAAGCTACTATCATGAACCCGAAGCTACTATCATGAAATGGATCGTAGGGATTGCGCTAGTGGCAGCGGTTGCCTTGGTCTCACTGAAGGTGGCCCAGGTGACGCGTGAAATCCAGCAAGAATCCCTGGTGGATGAAGCTCACCCCGCCGATGCCATCATCGTACTCGGAGCGGCTGAGTACCGGGGGCGTCCGTCGCCGGTGCTGGAAGCGCGCCTGAATCACGCCTTGATCCTCTATCTGAAAGGCATGGCGCCGCGGGTGATTACCACGGGCGGCGCGGGGGGCGATCCGGTCTTCACCGAGGGCTCCGTCGGCCGCGCCTATCTCACCCAACATGGCGTGCCGCCTGAGGCAGTGGTAGTGGAGCGGGAGGGTGAAAGCACCGCGCAAAGCGTCGCCGCGGTGGCCGAGATTATGCGCCGCATGAATCTGAGGAGCGCCATCGTGGTCAGTGACGGCTATCATATTTTCCGCGTGAAGAAGATGCTGGAATCGAGCGGCCTCAAGGTCTACGGATCACCCCGGCCGTCCGCTTCTCCTGGCGAGTGGCGCGCCCGCTGGCAGGACGTGCGCCAGGCTGTCGGTTACTTGCTCTGGCGCATGGGCATCGCGGTCTAACAATCGATAACGATCCAACTTGACGCACCCGGCGTGTAGAGCTGATGCGCCCCGTCAGGTCCTTCCCCTATATTCTCCCCAGATTCTTACTAACCGAAATACTAGGGGCACTAAGCAAATGGTTCTCTGCTATGTCAATTCTTACCAGGCTCTGCGCCTCGCAAGTGTCACATTCAGCCTGAAACGCCTAGGCTTACAGCGGCACTTAAGATTGGTCCCTAATTTGCACCATGGCGGGCCTAAGGGCGGGGTTAGCAGTTGGTGATGTAAGGCCAACAGAGGAGTTTGATTTTGATTATGTCCAACGAACGCCGGGTTAAATCGCGGTATCCGCTCGAGCTGAATGTCCGGTATCAAACAATGGGTGTGGCTAGCCCGGTTGCCGGGCTTGGACAGACTGTGAACTTGAGCAGTAGCGGCATGCTTCTAGCCTGCGGCAACAATATTCCCGAAGGCACCCGCCTGAAAATATTTGTCGAGTGGCCGAGCCTGCTGAATGGGACGACGCCCCTGCAGCTCATCACGGTGGGGACAGTGGTCCGGTCCACCGCGATTGGCGTCTCAGTCGTTTTTGAGAGCTATCAATTCCGCACTATGAGCCGTATGCGGCATTCCAATGTGCAGCAGATGCCGGAGCGGGTCTCGCCAGTCTACAGCGATCCCCGGCCGGAGCCCTTCTCATTGGTTGCAAAGTCTTCGTCTTGAAATCACCCTCGGAAGGGAGTGTCAGGCGGGGAAGAGTTTCCCTCGGCTCAGCTCGAATTCGGTGTTACTGGCCGTGTGGATCACTTTAACGATGTAGCCTTCCTCGGTCAGGCCCCGGCACAGCGCCTCGGCGGCCTCAAAACCGCTCGCCATATATAGTGTTCCGGGCCGTTTTGGCGAACGCCACAGGTAGAGCGAGAAGTTGTCGGGGGTGCTCAACGGCGCCACGTCAGTTTTATCGGCGGAACGCACCGGTTCCTTTACAATCCCGCGAAAAGACTAGAACAGCGAAGCCAGCAGCGAGCACATGCGTCCCACAGAGTCCGTGTTGTGCGACACGCGGATCCAGGCGACGCGCCCGCGCTCGCCGGGTGAACAAAACAGGCCCACACCGCCCACCTTCAGCCGGGAATCGGTCCAATAATCCAACAGGTTACCCTGGATGTAGAGCGCGAAGGAATCGCCACGTACTTCCAAATGCACGCGATAGAGCGCGTCCGCCTGGAAATGCTGCGGATATCGGGTGCGTACCGGACGCGAGGCGCGGCCTGATATAACAGCATATCGCTCGATAGCAAGCGAAGGCATCGGCCCGGAGCCGTCTACCAGCAGCTTGGCCACTTGGTAGTTTCGCGAGGAGCCGGCTCGAAAAGCTAAGCCCAAACCCTTGGCCTCAATCTGCACCAGGGCGTCCAGATCGTAATCTGTCAGTCGCAGGCTCGGCGCATAAAGCGAAAGGTCGCCCAGGCTGACAAATCCGTTTTTGTCGTAAGACCAGGTGCTCGGATGATTGTCTCGAGTTTCCCAAGCGTCCAGGCCTGTGCTGAAATCGTCAAACAGATCCACCTGCGCTCGATCGGAAACCCGCTGGCGCAGGACTTGCCATGCATCCGGCTTCGTTCCCTGCGATTTTGTGCGGTGCGATGGCGTTAGAACCACGGCGCCCGCGATGGCCGCCACAGCCAGCAACACCGTTATTAACGCAATGTGCTTGCGCGGAGAAACTAGAGCAGGCTCCGGCGCCAGGTATGCGACCAGCTTGCGAAGATGCCACCACGGCTTCATGCTCTACCCTGATTATGGGCGGAAGGAGCAAGAAAAGTAATGGAGCAATCGGCGCGATCTCAGGAAGAATGGACCCGAGTACTCCCCTGAAGACGTGACTAGCTCCCAGGTGTAAGAGGTACCTATCTCGTCCTTCGCTTTGGCTTAGCGCCTCACTTTGGCTTAGCGCTTCACTTGGGCTTAGCGCTTCACTTGGGCTTAGCGCTTCGGTACTTTGTGGGGGGCTTCGTGGAGCGCAGTTTTGTGTTTGGGAGGTTTTTGGACTTGCGGGTGAGACCCGGCCGGATGGGGACTGTGGGGGATCGCTTCGTGAGGCTTACGAGATTCCGCCTCATGCGGGCTACGGTGTTCCACTGGCGCGTGAGCTTGCGCGAGCAGGCCGCACGGAGCCAGAACGAAAAGGGCGGCCATCCAGAAACGAATCAAGAAATCTCCTGTAGGACAGTTCGGCGGGGGCCGCCGGAGTCTTTAGCGCACGCACTGCTGATTTCCCGCGCTCTTGCCGATACTACAAGTGCGGCTCCTGCGCGAGACGCAACCGATGATCCCGATCAAGCCCACTGTCGCGGACAATGTCGAGATGACGCCGAACGCCGCTGCGAACGGCGAACCGAACAAGAAACGAATCCCTCTGATATCGATACCGGCGACGCTCAGCATCGGCCTGCTGATCGCGGCGGTCTATCTGGGTGGCAGAATCGTGACGGCACATCGATCCGAAACACCGGTCGCTCCCGCGGCGGCCGCCGTGTCGAGGCCCGTGTCGAGCGATGCACCGCGCGTCGAACCGGTTCAACAGCCGGCTCCTGCTCCGGAACCTGCCGTAGTGGCTGAAGTGAAACCGATCGTCGGACCAAGCCCGACCGCCGCCGTCGCGAACAGCGACGACGCGATCCCTATGATCACGCCACAAAACGGCGAGCGCTATATCCAAGTTGGCGCGTTAGACAATGACGCCACTCGCCGCTATGTCCAGCGCCTGCGCAATGAAAAGTTCGAGCCACACGTGGCGCCAGGACCGAAGCCGGAGTTGCTGCGCATACTGCTCGGGCCTTTCGACAATCCCGGCGCTCTGGACGCAACCAAGGCCCAGCTCCAAACGGAAGGCATCGATTCCTTCGTCCGAAAATATTAGCGGCGTCCGCCGCCACCGCCGAATCCACCGTGCATTCCGCCAGCCAAGCCGCCGCCGGCGAATCCGCCTCGCCCGAGCCCGCCGCCATGGCCGGCAAAGCGCGCGCCTGAGGCGATAGCGCTACCAGCGATGTGGCCGTGTCCCATCAAACCACGTCCGAAATACCCGTGGCCGTAGCCGTACCCGTAGCCGTACCCGAATCCTACAACCCACGGCGAGTAGAACGGCCAGCCAAACGGGCTGTACCAGATGCCGTCGCCGGGAATGAATCCATACATTCCCCAGTAGGGATTCCAATACCAACCAGGTCCATACCAATACGGCCATCCGGCGACGAAGATGTTCCTGGCCGATTGCATGCTCGCTTCCGCCTCATACTCGGAGCGCAGATTGCTCCACGCGTACAGCGGATCTTCAGACGTTTGCGCCTTGGTGTCGAATTTTGCCGTTTTCCAATTGCCGTTGAGCGCGAGCTCCTTGCCTTTCTTCAGCTCCTTGGTCCGGTCGTTTTGCTCCACAGTGGCTTGGCCATCGAAAACCTGGACCAATTGCGTATTCGCATTGAACGCATAGAGGCCCTCTTTGTCCAATCTGGTTGAGGTTCCGTTCATAGCGATCCACAGGTTGTTGTCTTTGAATAGCTCGGTCACTTCCACGATTGCCTGGCCGCGCAGAACCTCCACGCGCGTGTTCGTCAACCCGGGCGACACCAGCCGAACCGCGCTATTGTCACCCACGCGAAGAAAAACACCAGGCGTGAGGAGTAGTTCGGCCCGGCCCTGCCCGGTCTCCAGAACTTGGTTCGGTCCGAGTTGAGCCGAACCGATTTGACCCGAACCAAAAGTTTGCGGCGTGACCGTTTGTCCGGCTACAGTCACTTGTCCTTCCACGTAATTCAACGTTCCTGGAATGGCGTTGTTGGCCGCGCCGGCCGGTATGGCCAGAAGGACCGACGCCGCCAGCATCCCAAGTAACGGTTTGTAAAATCGAAACATATATTTTTCTTTCACTTACCATCTATATGGATGTTGGCAGTTGCAACCTGGTTGCATAACGCTCAGTTCCATGGGCAGTACGGATGGCTAAGGTGATTAAGGCCGGAACCTTAGGGCAAAACTCGATACTTTCCGTGCCCGAATCCGCCGTTTAACTGGCATGGAGCCCCAGGTGTGCGCCGCAGGGCCGAGAATGGGAGCGCGAGAGGGAGATTGAGCATCACGATGAAAAAAAACATGGTTCCGCTGCTTGGGATTGCCTTTATCGTGGCGATCATTTCCACCGGAGTTTTCTACGGCTTGTTTGCGGGCAAGTTGCGGTCTTCGAGTGATCTGCCGGGCCATGCCATCGTAGTGGCGGCGCGCGATCTGGACCGCGGCACGGTGATCCAGCCCAGCGACTTGCGGGTATCGGAAACACAGGGCGTCTTATCCGGCTCGTTTTCGAAACCGGAGGATGCCGAGGGCGCCACTCTGTTGACCGCGTTGAAGGCCAATGAACCGCTGCTTGAGGAGCGCGTCACGCCGCGAATCTCCGATGCCGTGGGAGCAGGCGGGCCAGTCCCAACCGGAATGCGCGCGGTGACGCTGCACGTCGTCCAATCGGAGAGCTTGCTGAACATGCTGCGGCCCGGATCGCGCGTGGACCTACAGGCGGTAACGGAAAGAAATGGGGGAGCGGAGCTTCGTACGGTGCTGGAGAACGTCGAGGTTCTGGCAACGAGTTCACCAGAAGCCAATGGAGATCGCCCCGCTGCGGTAACGGTGCTGCTACGGGCCCAGGACGCGGACATGGTTGCGCTGGCGGACTCCGGCAGCCGGATACGCGTAGCGCTTCGAAACCCCCGGGATGAGCAAACCACGCCGCGCCATTCCCTGGCGCTGGCCGCTTTATTCTCTCTCAATGGCAATCCAAGTAGCGGCGCGCTGGAGTCAACTGATCCGACCCCGGCGGGTTGGGAACATCCCATCCAACTGCATGTGCGGGTGCTCAGCGTGAGTAGCGCGGCTCTGGAGGAACTGCGAGCCAAGTCCGCCGAAATCGCCTCAGACAACTCGTGGCGGGTGGCGGCCTTCCATTCCGGCGCTGAGGCCCGGAATTTTGTGGAGCGCCTGGAGCAGAAGCATGAGTTGGAGGTGGTCTCGGGCGAAAGGCTGATGGCTGGCGTCGGACGCCCCATTAGCTACCTTGCCGGAGCGAAGCCGAGCGACCTTCGCGTAGCGTTTTCGCCCGAATGGCTCGATAGCAAGAAAGTAAGTCTGCAAGTGAAGCCGCGCATCGGCGCCTCGAACGGTCCGCCGACACAATTGCCCGACACATCCAGCTTCATGATCGAGAGCCGGGCCAACGACGGGGCCGAACCAAGCATCGCTGCTCAACTGTTTCCTGGCCATTCGTGGGAGCATCGGCGCCTGGTCATCTTCGTTTCCGCCCGCGCCATCCAGCAAACATTCGCGGCCGAGATCGCAGGCGCGAAACGGGGGCGCTAGGTGCTGGCGCTTTCCTCTGTTCTGGTCTTTGTCACAACGTTCCTGGCGGCTGGGCTGGCCGTGCTCATCAGTTGGTTCGCGTTGCAACGCATGGGCGCTGAGGCGCTGGCTGAGAACCTGTCCGAACAATATCTCGAGGACGGCCCTAGCCTGCTCAAAGAGGAATCGCTGAGCACCATCTCACCCTGGGCCCGGGTGCTTGAGAAGTCCGATTTCGTACGAATCATGCACCGCCATTTGCTGCAGGCGGGGCTCAGCTGGTCGGTGGGGCGCATCACGTTGCTCATGCTGCTGGGCGCGAGCGTCGCGCTGGGGATTACGATGCAGTTGGAGTGGATGCCGGGCTGGGCCGGCCTCACGATCGCGGTCGCGGTAGGGGCGCTGCCGTATCTCTATATTTTGCGCTGCCGAGCCAAGCGTTTCCGCCAGTTTGAAGAAAATTTTCCGGATGCCCTCGATTCGCTGGCGCGTTCGCTGCGCGCCGGACATCCCTTCGCCGTCGCGATGGACATCCTGACCGGAGAATGCGAACAGCCCGTGGCGGGCGAAATGCATCAGACCGCGGTGGAAGGAAACTTGGGCACCTCCTGGGAGCGAGCGCTCAGTAATCTGGCCGAGCGCGTGCCTTTGCTCGAAGTGAGCATGTTCGCATCCGCGGTCCAACTGCAAAACAGGACTGGCGGAAAACTAAACGAGGTCCTGTCCACCCTGGCCGAGAATATGCGCGAGTCCGTCGCGTTGAAGGGTGAAGTCCGAGCGCTGGCCGCGCACGGCAAGCTTACCGGCGCCGTGCTGACCGTGCTTCCGATCGGGATCGCCGTGATCATGACGATAGTGAATCCGTCATATCTGGCGGTTTTTCTGCACCATCCTTACGGCAAGTATCTGATAGCGGCCGCCGTGGTTTGCCTGGTGGCGGCGCGCTTTGTGATTCGAAAGATCGTGGACATCAAGATATGACGGACCTCTGGCTGGCCGCGGGATTCTTCGCCTTCGTTCTAACGGCAGTGGCCGCGGCCGGGTATTGTTACCAACGCCTGGCCGAGCGCCGCGACGGGGCAGGCTCGCCTCAACTGCTGGCCGGCGAAGGGCAAACCGCATCGCGCACCGCTTTCGCGAATCTGTTCCAGTCCATCGGTGAAAACTTTCCTGCCGCCAAGAACGAACAAAATCCATACCGGGTGAAGCTCACCGCGGCGGGATACCGGTGGCCGACGGCACTGGCGATCTTTTATGGAATAAAGTGCGGCACCGCGCTGTTCTTTGCGGGGCTGTTCGGAATTTTGGCGCTGGTCTACCAGCACGACCCTTCGGCCATTCCACTTCCGATGATTTGTGGATTAGGGATCGGGTTCCTGTTGCCCGATCGAGTGCTAAGCTCGCGCGTGCAGTCGCGCGCCCAGCGGTTGCGAAGTGCCGTTCCGGCGGCGCTGGATCTCATGGTGCTCGCGATGGAAGCGGGCCAGGCGCTCGATCAATCCATCGCCGACGCGAGCCGCGGACTGAAGCGCACTCACCCGGATTTGAGCGGCGAACTGGCGCAGCTCTACATGGAGCTAAGAACCGGCGGCGTCCGTGCCGATTCGTTCCGCGCCCTAGCCGTCCGCAATAAGGAGCCGGAACTGCGCAAGCTGGCGAATCTGTTGATCGATAGCGACCGCTTTGGCGTCGGCATCGGCCCCGCCTTGCGCTCGCACGCCAAGTATCTGCGCACGCGATTTCGCCAGCAAGCTCAAGAGCGGGCGCGGAAAATCGGGGTGAAACTGGTATTTCCAGTGTTCTTCCTGATCTTTCCCTCGGTCCTGCTGGTAACGCTCGGCCCGGCGATTATGATGATGGCGCAACAGTTGAAAACGCTGCTGCCTTAATCCGGCGTTAGTGCTGCTCCTCTTTTTTCTTATCCTTGTCCTGCTCTTTGTTGGGCGCGGGCTTGGCCGCTTTCGGCGCGGGTTGGCCGGACTGAGATGGCGCCAATTTCCTGCCCTGCGGAGCCTGCTCGGGCGTCTTGGGCGCGGGTTGCTTAGTCTCCGGCGGTGTGGCTTTTTGCTGGGGTTGGCCGGACTGAGATGGCGCTAATCGCCGAGCCTGCGGAGCCTGCTCGGGCGGCTTTGGCGCGGGTTGCTTAGTTTCCGGCGGCGCGGCTTTTTGTTGGGGTTGGCCAGACTGAGATGGCGCTAATTGCCGAACCTGCGGAGCCTGAGCGGGTGGTTGCTGTGCGGCTGCCGGAGCTGGCGACTGACTTCTCTGCTGCACTTGAGAGGCGGGCCGATTGAGTTGCTCAGCAGGCTGCCGTGGAGGCGCAGCCACGGTTTTCACCTGCACCTGCCGCACCGCGGTCCGAGCCGGCGCTGGCTGGCTCTGCCGGATCTGCTGGACCTGCTTCACATCGAGCGGACGGCCTGCGTTCGCGGCCAGGGCTTGCTGCTTCTGGGCAAACGGCACGGGTGGAGGCGGAGGCGTCCGTTTTGCGATCACCGCGCGGCCTTTGAGAGCAGCGGGCGGTTGCACGATCTTCGCTCCTGGGGCCGGAGGTTTCACCAAACTTTCTTTGGTGGGCGCGACAGCGGCTACCGGGACCACGGGAGCCGATCGAATCGCTTCTGGCTTCACCGCAATGGCCGCCGATTGAACCGGACGCGCGCTCGCGAACGCACTCTGCTGTACCGCCATAACGGCGCCCGGCGCGTTGCGATTCACATACGTCACGTTCGTCACATTGACATTCACAACGTTATTCACAATCACGGTGTTGTTGATGTTGACGCGGTTCACGTAATCCGGGCTGGTGCGATAACCGGGCACGTAAACTTCGCGCGGACCGAGCGGAAACCACGCCACTCCGCCTCCAACCGCGCCGCCTCCAACCCAGGCCACCAAGGCGGGAGCGTACACTGGCTGCGCGGCCACCGGACCCGGCACCCAACCCCAATAACCACTCACGAACGCCCACCGGCCGTAGTGAAATGGGGCGAATCCCCAAGGTGCGTCATCCACCCAGGTCCAGCCCCACGGATCCATCCAAACCCAGTGCCCATAGTGATAGGGCGCCCAGCCGGCCGGGGTTCCGTTTGGCACCCACACGGCGCCATAGTCGGGCGTATTGCGCCAAGCTCCATACTGATCCAGGTCCTGATATCCCACCATTTGGCGCGAGACGTAACGCGCCGAAGGCGATTGATCGTCGTGCTGGTCGCGCCCCGCGCTCCAGTTGTCGAAGTCATCGCGTGGCCCCAGGGCAAAGGTTTGGTAATTCGGCTGATCGGTGCCGCTAACTTGCGCCAGCTCTCCGGCATGAACGGGGAAAGCCTGGTTCGGCCCGGTCAGTTCGCCATCGCCGGCGCGGACCATGACCATCGTCGTGGAAAGATCGGGCTTTACGTCAATCCGATATTCGCCGGGACGCAACAGGGAGAAGGCGAGGTTGGGTGTGTCCACCTCGAAACTGTCCTGATCGCCCAAATAGCGCAGGCGAACGATGAGCGATCCCTCGGTCAGGCGAAGTTGCACGTTGGAATCGTCCAGGTTCAAGAATTCGAGAGCGGACGATGTTTTCATCCGCAGCGCGGCGCTTCCGATTTGCAATTCCACCGTTGCGGCGAACTCCGAGAAGATAGAGTCTCCCGTGGTGAGCGGCCGATTGAAGTCCACCGGCGTCCAGTCGTCGACGCCCGCGGGACGGAAAGACACGTTCCCGTACACATAGCTAATGCGCGCCACGCGACCCGGCGGATCGGCTTGCGCCATGAGTAGACCCGCCGATAGGGCAAGTCCAAAGACAATTCGATTAGTCAGTTTCATCCCCGTCCTCCAATTCCTCTAGCTACCTAATAAACGCAGCCCCAGCCAGCCGCGTTGCCGAACCGGCCATTAAAGTAATTCTATCTCGTGCTGCAAGTTTATCGCGGGCGTTGGCTTTCAGAATGGTTACGATGGAGACCATGGGACGCGCACTCACCATCCTGACCAGGGCTTGGCCGTTGCTTCTTGCGCCCGCAACTATGTTGGGGCAGCAATACAAAGCGGACCAAGCCGGACCCCCTCCGCCCGAGGTAGCGCCGGGCGTCGCTCAAGCGCTCGCTAAGACGGGGTTCCAGATCAGCGCCAACGGCGTCCGGTATTGCGAGATCTGGCTGCGGACAACTGTCCCGTCCGGCCTTCGCCCGACCGAGCATACTGCGACACTGGATGCAAATCCGGCTAACGTAACTCTCCCCAATATCCCCGTGGGAGCGCTGCTGGGTGTAATCCGCTTCGACGGTGAAGGATCGGACCGGCGCGGCCAGAGCATGAAGCCAGGCGTATACACGTTGCGCTACGGGATTATGCCCCTGAACGCCGATCACCAGGGAGCAGCGCCGCAGCGCGATTTCTTGCTGTTAATACCGGCCAGCGAGGATCGGGACTTGAATGCCACGCCAAATTTCCACCGGCTAGTGGCCCTGAGCCGCAAAGCCTCCTTAACGGCACATCCAGCGGTGCTCAGTGTTCGGAAGGCGGCGAGCGACTCGCCTGGATTCAGCCGGCAAGGCGATACCGATTGGGTGCTCGAAGCCCAAGTCGGCGACACTCCGATCGCTATTATTGTGGCTGGCACCGCGGGCAGCTGATCACCGACTCGCGTGAGTTCGCACGCGTAGGTGGTGTTATCCTGGTAACTCTGCGAGATTATCTGCGCGGATCTCCTTTTATGGCCAGGGTTGATACGACAAAGCTGAACTACACCACGCCGGGCGGAATCGTTGTCACCCGGGTGAAATCCGGCATTTCATTCCAAAAGGGCCTGGGCCATCTGCTGCACAAACTGGACCGCTACCGCGGCATATATCTTTCGTCCGGCTACGAATATCCAGAACGGTATTCGCGTTGGGATGTGGCTGCGGTGTGCCCTCCCATCGAGATCGTCGCGGCTGGCAAGGAAATCGAGTTCAACCCGCTCAATGCGCGCGGGGACGTGCTGAACAAGATGCTATATCGGCTGCTCGATCGCCATCCGCATTGGGAGCAATTCGGTTTTGAAGGCTCGGCGCTGCGCGGCCGCCTGAAGCCGCTGCCGAAGTTGTTCCCCGAAGAAGAGCGCAGCAAGCAGCCCTCGGCCTTTTCGATTTTGCGCGCGATTATCGGCGAATTGGGGAGCGAGCAGGATTCCAGGCTCGCGTTAGTGGGCGCGTTCGGATACGATCTGCTGTTTCAGTTCGATCCCATCGATCTGAACCTCCCACGAGCCGGCCACAAGGATCTGCGGTTATTTTTGTGCGACGACATTTACTACATGGATCGCAAGAAGGAGCAGATCGAGCGGTTTCGCTACGATTTTGCGCTGGGCGATCTTTCCACCGCGGGCTTGGCCCGTACCGGCGCTCCGGCCGAGCGCTCGCCCAAACGCCCCGATAACGAAATCGAGTCCGATCATCGGCCTGAAGAGTACATGGCGAAAGTGGAAGCGGTCCGCGAAGGGATGCGCCAGGGCGAATACTACGAGGTGGTGCTGCGGCAAACGTTCCAGGCGAACTTTTCCGAGAAGGCCTCGGCTCTGTTCCAGCGGATCCAGAAGAGCAGCCCCAGCCCCTACGAATTTTTTCTGCAATTGGGCGACGAGCAACTGGTGGGCGCATCGCCGGAGATGTTCGTGCGCGTGCAAGGCAGCCGAGTGGAGACCTGCCCGATATCGGGAACGGCGCGCCGGACCGGCGATCCGCTGCGCGACGCCGACAACATCCGGGAGCTGCTGAATTCCACCAAGGAAGAATCCGAGCTGACCATGTGCAGCGACGTGGATCGCAACGACAAGTCGCGCGTATCGATCCCGGGTTCGGTGAAGGTGATCGGGCGGCGCCTGATCGAATCCTACGCGGGCCTGTTCCACACCGTGGATCACGTGGAGGGGATACTCCAGCCCGGGTTCGATTCACTCGACGCATTCCTCACGCATATGTGGGCGGTGACTATCATGGGCGCACCGAAGAAAGCCGCGGCCCAGGCCATTGAGGATCTGGAAAAAGACGCGCGTCGCTGGTATGGCGGCGCGGTGGGCATGTTGTCGCTGAACGGCGACATCAACACCGGTATTATGATCCGCACCGTTCATCTGCGCGACGGAATCGCACGCTATAGCGCGGGCGCGACGTTGCTCTACGATTCCGTGCCCGAACTGGAAGAACAAGAGACGCGCCTCAAGGCCACGGCGTTTTTCCGGGCGCTGCGCGGCGCAAAAAAAGTCGAACCGCTGGAGACTGCCCCACGGCACGCCGGGCACGGCGTGAAGTTGCTGCTGGTGGACAACGACGATTGCTTTATCCACACGCTCTCCAACTACGCGCGCCAGACCGGCGCCGAGGTGGTGACCTATCGCGCGGGAGTTCCGCACCAGTTGATCGTAGATCTGTCTCCGCACCTGATTTTGCTCTCGCCGGGTCCGGGCCGTCCCTCCGACTTCGGAGTTCCCGACCTGGTGAAGTTTGCAGCGCGCGCCGGCATCCCGGTGTTCGGCGTGTGCCTTGGGTTGCAGGCGATTGTGGAGGCGTTCGGCGGCGAGCTAGGCGTGCTCGACTATCCGATGCACGGCAAGCCTTCCATCGTGGTCCATCACAACCTGGGAATCTTCGAAGGGCTGCCGGAACGGTTCAAGGTTGGCCGCTACCATTCGTTGTTCGCGCGCAAGGACACTTTCCCGGCCTGCCTGGAAGTGACGGCCGAAACCGAGGACGGCGTCATCATGGGCATCCGGCATCGGGAATTGCCCATCGAGGCGGTGCAGTTTCATCCCGAGTCGATCCTGACGATGGATGGCAATTGCGGTCTGCGATTGATCGAAAATGTAGTGGCTCAGGCCTCGGAATCGCGCGCCGGGCACCTGGCTTAAGCAGACCTAGCAGGATGCTGAAAAAGGCATTTCGGGACCGACTCCCTCACGGTCGCGGCTCAGTAAACATTTGCAAACAATCAGTGGCAATTCTGAGCCGTGCGCGTGAGCAAGCGGATTTTGGCCTTTTTCAGCATCCTGCTAGGGAATGGCCACCGATCGAATCGATTCAGACGTGGTGGCGCCGTCTTTGCCGCTCACCTCCAGGCGGATGCTCACATCATTCGTCTTCGGCGTGTAGGCGACGTAGCCGTCGCGAAGCTGGGTTTGGTCGAACGGCACAACTTCAGTTATTCCGTCGTCGGTGATGTTCATTACGGCTCTATCGGATGTCGCGATCGCCGCTGAGGCCCGGTTCCAGCGAATCTCCAACTGGTGTTGACGCGAGATGACGCTCAGTCCCAGACTGTGCTCATTGCTTGGTGCGGCCGGCGCCACCGGCACGGACGGCGTAGTTTCGGGCGCCCCGGTTTCGCTGGTTTCGCTTGCCGCCGCCACGGGATGTTTAGAACTGGTCGCCAGTTGTAGCGCTCCAATACAGATCGCCGCGAGCACAATGGTGGGCGCCAAACGCCCCCATCGGATTCCGCCGTCGCTGGGAGAAACCGGCGGAGGTGGCATGGTCCAATCGACGGCCCGGGGTTGCCGGGAAGGCGGCGGGTCGAATTCGAGAGCGTGCGGTTCGGCTGGTGGCAGTGACGCCGACGCCGGTTCAAGGTCGAAGGGATTGGGATATCTCCAGCCCGGGTGCCCGCTCACCAACTGCCCCGCGTCAAATGGGAATCCAAAACCGAAATCACGGGGATGCGCTCCGCCGTTTTGCCAGTAGAACAGCGCAGCGTCGCTCTCGTTGCCGCGCCTCGACGTTTGAATCAGCAACGCGACATTTCCCGTCTCGCAAAACAGACGACTGAAGGTTTCCAGGTCGCGCTGGCTCATGTTCAACCTGCCGTCGCGCCGGGATCGAAAGAATCCAACCACGCGCGCTTCGGCTGCCTTCCTCTCCTTGCGGAGAGCGATCTCGAAGAAGGTATCGTCGGTATCCTGCCTCGCGGCGGCATCATCGTCCGCGGGGATCAGTTCAAAGTCCTCGATCACGGTGGCGCGGGCAGCCCCGTCTTCGATCGTGCGGCCGAGCAAAATACCTCGCAGTTCCCCGTTCCGGCTCTGGCTTCCGGCCCGCGCGATCTGCGCCGTTAGTTGTGTGACCAGCTTGGTGCTTAGATGAATGGCAAAATCGTGCGAAGCTCGCCAGATATAGAAGTTGCCGGGGTCGTGTCCAAGCGCAGTGGTCATCGGAAATGTCCTCTGATCGATGATGTACCGGTAGGACCAACCGCCAAATCTGCGGTTGGTACCGGTATGGTCCAGTACAGGGACAATAGCTTGACAGCGATCCAAAAGCAGTATAACGTTGTTCAAGATAGCGTTAGATAGTATGAATGATTCTGAATTAGCCATTTCGTTTGCCATATTTGCCGCCAAACAGCGGGATGCAAACGAAGTTGATCCCGACCATCTGCTGTTGGGTTGTCTGCGGGCCATCTCGCGCTTCGGCATTGCGACATTAGGACGGTGGGATCTCGATCTTGAGTATCTGGGTATTGACTGGAGTCGCCAAGCCGACGGGCCACGCCCCAAGGTCGCGTTCTCTCAGCAAGTGGTAGAGCTGCTGGATCGTGCAACGCAAATCGCGAGATCGGGTGGCGATTCCGCGGCAGGCGTAAACCATATTCTGGCGGCCTTTGCCAATGAAGAAGGCGGGCTGATGGGCGAACTGAAGCGATCTCATGGGATCGCGAGCGCTTCGTGGCGCGCGGCTGTCGCACAACTCGGTTTCGGGCCGATAGGGCTCAGCCAGAACAATGACGCGAAACTGGCGGAAGCCGAAACCAAGAGAGCGCGGGACTATCTGACGCCCGAGGAGGCGGCCGCGGAGCTTGGCGTTCATGTGCAAACAATGCGTGCGTACATCCGCAGCGGCCGGATGCCGGCATTTCGTTTAGCGGGAGAGCGGGCCATCCGGATCCTACGCGCCGATTTAGGAAAAGTTCTCGAACCCGTGGTAGTTGGGACAAACCCCGTAGTAGTTGGGACGAACAAGGAGGAATAGCGATGCCATTCTTTGTCGTGAAACGCGACCTGCCAGGAGTGACTCCAGAAGCTCTCCAGAGCGCCGGGCTGCGCGCAAAATCGTGCTGCTCCGAAATGACCAGCGAAGGAAAGCCGGTTCGTTGGGTTCGGAGCTTTTTCCTGCCGGAAACCGCACAGACGCATTGTTACTTTGAGGCGCCGTCCAGGGCGGCTGTAGAGGAAGCCAACGAACGCGCGCGCATTCCGTTCACGCAAATTGTCGAAGTGGTGGAGATGACGCCGGAAATGGTTTGATCCCGGCATCCACCCCGGATCCGGCGTCGAATAGGGGATAAACTGGTTCCGATGGAACCGAAAGACTCTGCTTTGTCGCGCCGTGGCGTGCTCACGGGAGGCGTCGCATTGGCAGCGCAGAGCGGAACGCTGCTGGCTCAGACCAAGGTCGCCGCACCTGGGCGTAAGTTTCGCGGCTGGATCTCGCGCGGAACCGGCCCCGGACGGACCACGCTCCAGGAGCTGACGCTGCGCCCCATCGGCGGCCGGCAGATCGTGGTGCGTACCGAAGCGACGAATCTTTGCTACTCCAATTCGAGCGACGTGCTCGGTCTTCCTCAGCCAGGCGCCCCACCGCCCCCGCCGGCAGGGACTCCTCCGCGGCCCGTGCCACCCGCTTTCCTCGCGATGTCCCGTATGGCGCTGATCCAGGGCCATGGCGGTATCGGAATTGTAGAAGCCGTGGGTCCCGAAGTGCGCCGCGTGCAAGTTGGCGATCGGGTGTGCGTATCGGGCACACCACAATGCGGCTCCTGCTACCAGTGCTTGCGCGGCCGCGCCGACATGTGCCAGTTTCTCGGACGCCAAGGTCCCAGCGATCTGGTTCCGATCGCCGACATGCGCGACGGTACGCCGGTCTATGCGAACTCGCACATCGGCGGGCTGGCCGAGCTGATGGTCACCTTCGAAGAATGGGTGGTGCCGGTATTTACCAAGGCCTCCGCCGTCGACCTCGAAATGGTCTGTAGTTGCGTGGCCGTCGCGGGTTTGGGTTGCACCGCATCGCAAGTTTTGGCGGACGTGGGTATTGGATCGATTGTCGCGGTGGTAGGATGCGGTCCCTTGGGATTAAGCGCGATCCAGGGCGCACGCATCGCCGGCGCTTCCACCATCATCGCTATTGAGCCGATTCGGGTTCGGCGGGAAGTAGCGCTCAAGGTCGGCGCCACGCATGTGCTCGATCCAAATGTTGAAGGCGAAAAGCTGGTTGAGAAGGTGCGCGAACTCTCGAATGGTCCGAACAATCGTCTCTGGGCCGGAGGCCGCGATTCGGGCGGACTGCTGGGCGGAGCAGGCGCGGATTTCGTGGTGGAAGCCGTAGGCGCCGATCGCGCCAAACCCAAGCTCGAAGCGGGTCCCGATCCCACCGGCATTCTGCCGATCCAGCAGGCTTACATGATGTGCGCTCCCGGCGGCCACATCATCACCACCAGCTTGCCCACGGGAAACATCACGTTGCCGGCGGTAGTGTTCACCATTGGAGGCCGCACTCATCACGCGGGGCAATATGGCGGCGCCAATCCGATGCGCGACATCCCTCGCTTTGTGGAACTGCTGGACAAGCATCAATTCGACGCGAAGTCGCTGGCGACGACCGTGGTTCCGATCGAAGGCATGTTGGATGCGTACCAACAGGTGGTCGACCGCACCACGGTGACCGCCATCATGACCGCATAATGGACGCTCGGATCCGCCGTGGCCGCGCCGCTGACGCGCAGTTTCTAGCTGGCGTTATGCTTTCCGCCTCCCGTGCACACCTTGCGCGTGGTCTCTGGGACTTGATTATTGGAACTGATGAAGCCGGCTGCCTCGATTACCTCAGGCGGCTGGCGCTGGCTGAGCCGCGCTCGCTGTATCACTACGAAAGCTTCATCGTCGCGGAGATCGAGGGCGCACCCGCTGCCGCGCTCTGCGGGTTCGAAACGCGAGGCGCATGGGAAATCGTGGGCGATGCCATGGCCAAAGTGCAGCGCGATCTTGGATGGAGCGAAGGGGAAGCAGCAGCGTCCTATCAGCGTGTCTCTCCTATCTGGGCGTCATGCATGCCGCCGGACATCGGAGCGGATTTCGCTATTGAGAATGTCGCAACTCTGCCCGAGTTTCGCCGGCGCGGACTCATTCGCCTTCTCCTGGACGCAATGCTTCAAGTCGCTGTTCAGCGTGGCTGCCATCTGGCCCAGATCACGACGCACATAGGAAACGATGCCGCGCTGTCGGCCTATGAGAAATCGGGCTTTCGCGTCCGGGACGAGAAAAGGTGTGGGGAGATCGAAAAAGTGCTAGGCGTACCTGGTTTTGTGCGTCTGGTGCGCGACCTGAGAATTGACTGAAGGTTTTTGATCGCGGCACATTGTTGTAACCAAACTTTAAGCAAACTGAAACACTTTGGGTTTATAGTGGGCAGGCTGAAGGAGAACTATGGCCGCTGGCGCAGCACCCGCACCCTCAACCGCAGTACACGAGAAACTCTCGAGAAACCCTGGAAAGATTGGTATGGCCGTCTTCGGAGTGGCTCTTGTTGTCGGACTCATTTACACCATCATCAGCCTCGCGAACGATTTACAGGCGGAGCGCGGCACATCGATTTACCCATACCTCTTACTGGGCGTCGCGCTATTCGTCGCCCTCGCTTTCGAGTTCGTGAACGGTTTTCACGACACAGCCAACGCGGTTGCAACGGTCATCTATACCCATACCATGGAGCCCCACTTGGCCGTGGCGTGGTCCGGATTTTGCAACTTCGTTGGTGTCTTAACTTCCACCGGCTTGGTCGCATTCACCATCATCACTTTGCTCCCAGTAGAATTGATCCTGCAAGTGGGCTCCGGTTCGGGCTTTGCGATGGTTTTTGCGCTGTTAATCGCTGCCATCCTTTGGAATGTCGGCACCTGGTATTTCGGCCTGCCGGCCTCGAGTTCGCATACCATGGTCGGTTCCATCATCGGCGTGGGCATCGCGAATCAACTGATGAATCCCAGGCAAGGCACCAGCGGAGTCGACTGGACCCAGGCGGCGGGTGTCGGCAAATCCCTGCTTCTTTCGCCTCTGGTCGGGTTCGCTATCGCGTGGTTGCTACTCTTGATCTGCAAGGCAATCATTAAAGACAAAAGGCTGTATGAAGCGCCGGTGGGTACCGAGCCGCCACCCTTCTGGATTCGGGTGCTGCTTTTCGGAACCTGCTCGGGCGTAAGCTTCTTCCACGGCTCTAATGACGGACAAAAAGGCATGGGGCTTATCATGCTGATCCTGATCGGCACGGTGCCCACTACGTACGCCTTGAACCGCGCCATCACACAGTCCCAAACCGCGGACTTTCTAGCGGTGTCGCAGCAAACCGTCCAGGTGCTCAATCATTATGTGGATCCTTCGGCCGTTGTCGCGGATCCTCGGGATGACTTGACCACTTACATCCGGACCAAGGACTTCAACGCCAACACCATGCTGGCTCTGCGCTCAGTGGTCAGCGATATCGGCGACGAGACCTCGATCTACAAGCAGCTCAAGAACGTGCCGCCGGACATGACCCGCAACTTCCGCAACGACATGTACGTGGTCAGCGAGGCTATCAGGCTGATCCAAAAGTCCGGTAAAACCCAGTTCACGTCGGACGATCTGAAGATCCTCGGCAATTACAAAAAGCACATCGATCTCGCCACCAAGTTCATTCCGCTCTGGGTGAAGGTCGCGGTGGCGATGGCGCTGGGCATGGGAACGATGATCGGCTGGAAGCGCATCGTGGTAACGGTGGGCGAAAAAATCGGTAAGGACCACCTCACTTACGGGCAAGGCGCGTCCGCTGAAATCACCGCCATGATAACCATCGGAATGGCCGATCATTACGGTCTGCCAGTCAGTACAACTCACGTGCTTTCGTCCGGCATCGCGGGCACCATGGCCGCCAATCACACGGGGCTGCAGTGGAGCACGGTCCGCAACATCGCGCTGGCCTGGGTGCTGACGCTTCCAGCCGCAATGCTCCTTTCGGGCTTCCTGTTCTGGGGCCTGAAGAACGTATTCTAAGGAATGAGACCATGGAAAATGCTGAACTCGACAAGTTGCGATTCCAGTACAAGGCGGCGGTGGACCGCTGGGTCGCCGCCATTCGCGAGGAAGAAAACCTGGCGACGCCCGATCATTCCATGATCGCTTCGGAAGCTTGGGACCAAGCGAACTTCGCCGAACAGGATGCTAGAGACATTGCGAAGGCGGCGCGTCAGGAATACGCGAATGCGCTCCGCGAGGTCCTCTATAATTTCTAGGGCCGTGCCATAATGATCGTGACATGGCGCAGTTCGCCGATCGCTTAATTGAACACATCCGCACGAAAGATAGCCGCGCGATCGTGGGTCTGGATCCGCGCATCGATCAGATGCCGGGGTTTGTCGGTGGTAAACCGGCCTGCGACGCGATCACCGAATTCCACGAGCTCGTTCTCGATGCCGTGGCCGATCTGGTTCCCGCCGTCAAGCCGCAATTAGCGTTTTACGAACAATATGGCGTCGCGGGGATGCAGGCGTTCGAGAACACCGTGCGAGCGGCCAAGCAGCGTGGCCTGCTGGTGATCGCCGACGGCAAGCGCAACGATATCTCGTCCACGGCCGAAGCCTACGCGAACGCGTTTCTAGGCCCGGACGGCTTCGATTGCGACGCTATGACCGCTACACCCTACCTGGGGCGCGATAGCTTGCAGCCGTTCGTGGAAGCGTGCAAGAAAAACGGCAAGGGCCTTTTCGTGGTTTTGAAAACGTCGAACCCCGGTTCGAAGGACTTCGAAGACCAGCCGCTCGCCTCCACGGGCCGGCCGCTCTATGAAAAGATCGCCGGCGTGCTGAACGAATTAGGCAACGATTTAGTCGGCGAATCGGGCTATAGCTCTGTCGGCGCGGTCATCGGCGCGACGTTTCCGGAGGAAGGCCGTCGCCTGCGCACCCTGATGCCCAAGGCGCTGATCCTGGTGCCGGGCTACGGCGCTCAAGGCGGAAGCGCCAAAGCCGCCGCGGAGTGCTTCAATGACGACGGCCTCGGTGCCATCGCAAGCTCGTCTCGCGGGATTACCTACGGATTCAAGGATCCCTCGATTTCACGCGATGCGTTCGTCCGTTCTGTCCGGGAAAACACTCGCCGCATGGTGGACGAGGTGAACGCCGCCGTGGCGGCGTCCGTAAATCTCTCACTCTAAATCCCGGTCATCGGGAGCGAATTCGGCTCGCCTGCGCGAAGGCCCGCAGGGATACGGCGCAGATCTGAGTGCCTTCACGCAGGGAGGCCATTTTCAGCGTCGTGTGACGTCTTAAAGATGGCGCGAATCTTGCGGATTACTGCGACCGAACAACTACATTTCTGGAGGACCAATTATGAGTTTTCCGAGCACTGGATTTCATCACATCACAGTGTGTTCTGGCAAAGCCCAGGACGATATCGATTTCTTTACCCAGGTGCTGGGCCAAAGGCTCATCAAGCAGACCATCCTGTTTGACGGCCAATTCGCCCACTATCACCTTTATTATGCGAACGGGCATATCGATCCCGGCACCGTATTAACCAGCTTTCCGTACAGCCGGGTGCAAGGACGGCCCGGATCGGGCCAGGTTCAATCCACTGCCTATTCTGTGCAGGTAGGAGCACTGCCGTTTTGGCTCCAACACCTGGACCGGCACAGAATAGAACATTCTGAGATTCAAGAGCGCTTCGGACAGCGGTTCATCGCATTCAAGCATCCGGCCGGCCTGGGTTTCGAGGTGATCGAAGATCCTCGGGAGAGGCGCGAAGGAACGGCGATTGAGGGCATCGGCGCGGCGGAGTCGGCCCGTGGATTCAATTCCATTACACTTTCGGTGCGCGAGATCCCAGAGGACGAAAGATTCCTGGTGGAGGCGCTGGGATTCCGCAAAACCGGCGTGGATGGAAAGTACCATCGCTTTGAAGTGGGAAAGGGAGGGCCGGGCTGCATCGTCGATCTGCATCACGACGCGGATCGGCCCTCGGGCAGCCGTACGTTCGGCGCCGGCACGGTCCATCACGTAGCCTATAACGTTCCGAGCGACGCGGATCTAAAGTGGCAGAAGGGCTATTACGAAGAGCTCGGCTACACCGATGTGTCCGAGGTAAAGGATCGCAATTACTTCCATTCGATCTATGTGCGGTCGCCTGGGGGCGTTTTGATGGAGTGCGCGGCGACCGCCGATGGTGGCTTCACCAAAGACGAGGCTTATAACGAACTAGGCACGCATCTGCTGCTGCCGGAGTGGTTCGAGGAGCGGCGTACGGAAATCATGGCGATGCTGGAACCCATTCGCGTTCCGGAGTGGCATCCGAAAGTGGCAGTGGACGCCAAGCATCCCATTGCGTCGCACCGCAAGCCGGTGTTCATTCGGGAGAAGGTCGGCGCGGGGGTGAATTAACACCTGGATTAACCAGCCAGAATCCTAGGGAGATCCTCCGGCAGGATCTCCCGCCATCCATCGATTGGGTTGCCATCCGGCCCGATCACACACCAACTCCTCAGCCTGTTCCCCGAAACATAGTCGATGCGGTTCCCCCACGCATCGAAAACATCCAGCGTGCCGTCGGAATTCCGTTCGATCCTCCCGGAAGTCAGGTGACCCCGTACTCCGCTTTCCGCGAGGATATAAACGAGCGCGGCTTCCTGGGACAGAACCGCCACCATCACGGCGGGTTCGCACGCAGGTGGGTGGCCAACATGAGCCGTTAATGCGAAACCAGTACCGCGCGCTTGACGATCTGCGACGGGTCGGCGCCCACGCGGCCCGACTCGTCCCGCGCAGCGGCCGCACCGAGTTGGAAGTCGAAGTGGATGGATGGCAGATTCGGGAACGGCGAGTCGGGATCGTCGAGCTTGGTTTCCGTGATCAGAGAATCGGTCACTCCGAAGACCGTATCCGAATTGATGTGGTCGTCGTCGCGCAGATAAAGCGCGGTCACCAGCTCGCGATAATGCGGCGCGCCCACTAAGAAGTGAATGTGCGCGGGACGGTAGCCGTGACGCTGCTGTGCATGGATGAGGTCGCCTACCGGGCCATCCATCGGGATCAGGTAGCCCAGCGGCCGGACAGTGCGCAAGTAGTAATTCCCCCCCGCGTCGGCGTAAAAGCAGCCGCGCAGGTCCATTTGAGACGGATCGTGCTTTTGCAGATCGTAGAATCCGTGATCGTCGGATTGCCAGATTTCGATGGAAGCATTCGGAATGGGTTTGCCGCCCAGGTTGACGACCCGCCCGTAGATGCAGATTTCGGAGCCGTCGCCAGGCGATGCGATCGATTCGCCCAATCTCTTGGTGGGCGCGCCCTGGCGATAGAACGGACCAAGCAAGCTGGTCTTGGTTCCGACCTCTACCGACCGGCGATCATGCAGCGTGTTGATGAGGCTGGATAGTCCCAGCGTGTCCGAAAGCAGAATGAATTCCTGGCGATAGGGGGTGCAGGCCTGGCCGACGGCAGTCAGGAACTTGATCCCCTCCAGCCACTCCTCGGGAGTGAGGTCGGCCTCTCGGGCAAAGGCATGAAGATGACGCACCAAGCAGTCCATGATTTCGCGCAAACGGGGATTGGGCGTACTGGACATTTGGTCCAGGGCCACACTTGTGATGGTCTGTTCGTCGATGGCGGGCATGCCCGACAAGGAGCATTTGGCCTTCCAAAGGGGCGCGCGGGCCAGGGCACTTAGCGTTCGGACGTTTCGCCGGGCGGCTGGTAGTTGTGCAGCAGATCCTGATAGCCATTCATGGCCAGGCGGCATGCCATATCGGAGCCGGCGAAGCGCGCACGGTGCCAGGTTTGTTTGGGCGTATACACGATGTCGCCCTGGTCGGCAACAAAGATGGGGAGAGACCCGATTTTGTACTCCATTTTGCCTAGCAGGATGAACCAAAATTCGGGCGACTCCTCGTGGAAATGGCCCCAGTTCGCATCCGTAACCGGCGGCTGCTTCTTCGGATCGCCGATGATGATGTTGGCCACCGCGCGATCGTCCGCGATGAAGCGCCGCTGCTTCTCGGTCCCGGCGACCACGGCGTTGAAATCGATATACGGTTTATTGCCTTGATCGTACTTGCCCCGACCCTCGATCCGCACTTTCAAGAATTTCATGCCATCCAGCGGCACCGGTGTTTCATCTGCGGGATACATGGTCTGGGCTCCCGCGATGTTCACCTCCAGGCGCAGCGATGGCTTGTCGCCGATGGTTTCCAGGCTGTAGGCGTTGCGATAGGGTACTTGCACAAGAAAGCCCTTCGAAGCCACGAAAGGTTCCTGGCCTTCGATGGTGAAGCGGATCTGGCCGTCCTGAATGATCCACCATTCGCGCGTGTCGGGATGGAAGCGGCGCGGCGTTTTCGCGCCAGGAGCCATGGAGATGTAGTCGGCGTGGAGCAGTGAATCGCTGACTACGGTCTGGGTCCAATTGGCTTCGCCTTTGTGTTGCGCGAGCAGGTCGGCCAGTTTCCACAGCGGCCGGTTAGGCGCCATCCATGTGGCCGGTTGGGTGGGAACGGGCGCCCAAGCCAGACGGCTATCCTGTTGCGCCGCAAGTGGCAAGGTCATCGCAAGTACCAGGAGTGAGGACCTCATGACCGTCTACGTTATCACTGAGGGGCAGCGGTGTAAACGGTGCACGTTTATGAGGTGCGCGCGTATGCTGGTTGAATGGACAATGCGAGTCGAGGCGCGGCCATCGTCACCGGCGGCAGCCGTGGAATTGGAGCGGCCATTGTAAAGCTGCTCGGAGCCAGCGGGTACAGCGTCGCGTTTAATTACGCGAGCGATGAGGCTGCGGCCCGGGGCGTGCTGGATCATCTAACCCGGGCGGGAAACCGAACGGTGGCGATTCAGGCCGACGTTTCCCGCGAGGCGGATATCCTGCGGCTCTTTGACATCGCCCAACGCGAGCTGGGACCGTTGCGCGCGCTCGTCAACAACGCCGCTATCACCGGAGGCAAGGCACGGGTGGATGAAATCGACAGCACCAAGCTGACGCAGATGCTGGCGGTGAACGTCGCGGGACCGATGTTGTGCTCGCGCGAAGCCGTTCGCAGAATGTCGACGCGGCGCGGCGGCTTAGGCGGGGGGATCGTGAATATCTCGTCGCTCGCGGCCAGGACCGGAAGCGCTGGCGAGTGGGTGCACTATGCGGCGTCGAAGGGCGCGGTCAACACTTTCACCATTGGCTTGGCGCGTGAAGTGGCCGGCGAGGGGATTCGGGTGAATGCCGTGGCTCCAGGTCTGGTCGACACGGGCCTGCACGCTGCGAATGGCGAACCGGGGCGCCTGGCGCGATTGAATCCGACCATACCGATGCAGCGCGCCGGCACTCCGGACGAGATCGCGCAAGGAGTGCTGTGGCTGCTTTCGGACGCGGCGTCATATACGACGGGGACGATTCTGGAAATCGGCGGGGGGCGCTGAGCGCGAGGCCAGAGGTTAAACGATCGTTTCCGTCCGCGGGTCCCAGCGCACGGTGCGGCTCTGATGAAAGCTTTCGAGCGCCATGCGGCAAGCGATCGAGACACGGTAGCCCAGCTCGAACGGGCAGTGGGGTTCTTTTCCCGACCGTATGCAATCCACAAAATTCTGCATGTGGGCGGTAGGGAAGCTGGCCACTTTGCCCGCGATCTCCACGCCGTCGGGACGATTCACCTTTTGCGGCAGGTAGCGAATGCCGGACGGACTGCGCGAGATGGTGCCGTCGGATCCGAGCACGTCTTCGGTAATCCCGAGCTGGCTGTTGCCGAGTCCGGAATCCCAACTGACCAGCATCTGCTCGCCTTGCTGGAGCGTGACGTTCATGGTGTCGGGCACGTCCCGGCCATCCTTCCACAGATACAGCCCACCGCTCATGGTGGCTGCTTGCGGGATTTGAAGATGGAGCGCCTGGTACCAAAACGCGAGTTGCTGGCTTAGATTCTCGTACACGTTGCCGCCGGAGTAATCCTCGAAAAGGCGCCAATTGATGAAGCGGTGCGGATCGAAATCGGAACGCGGCGCATCGCCCAAGAACGAGCTCCAGGCGATGTTCTCGGCGGTCATGTCGGGATAAACCGGACGCGACCACTGCGCCTTGCCATGGGGCGTGTTGCGATACCAGTGCATGCGGATCGCCGTGATTTTTCCGAGGTGCCCGGTGGCCAGGAAGTTGACTGCGTCGCGAAACTGGCCGGAGGAACAGGATTGATGGCCGATCTGGACCACCGCTCGCGGCGCTTGCCGGTAGGCCGCCCGCATGCGTTTGGCATGTTCGAGCGTGAACGCGAGCGTCTTCTCTTGATACACATGCTTGCCCGCCTCGAGCGAATGAACGAAGTGCTCCGCGTGCAGATGTTGCGGCGTGGCGATGATGACCGCATCGATGCTTTGGTCGTCGAGCAGGCGGCGATGATCGTTATAAATGGCCGCGCCAGGAATCAGATTGCGCGCGTCATCGAGGCGCTTGTTGTAAACGTCCGCAAACGCGGCGACCTCAACGTTAGGGCAGGCGATGGCCTGATGGAGCAGCTCCGCGCCACGCTGTCCGGCGCCGATAATGCCTACGCGAACGCGCTCGTTCGCACCGAGCACACCGCTGGAGGAGGCCAGCGTGGAGGCCAGGCCGGTAGCCATCGCTCCGATGAATTTGCGGCGTGAGTCCATGGGCGGCGCGTCTATTTCCCCTCTAAGTCTACGACTGTTCGAGTGCGGCGCGCGTTTCCCGGATTTGCTCGGCGTGGCGCCGCGAGTGGCCGGCGGTAATAATGAGAAGCTCAACGCCGTTTACGGGCCCGAAGCGCGGATGTTCGGCGGCAAGACAATAGAGATCGTTCGTGTGCTCTTCAGCGAATTGAACGGAACGCGTCCGTCTGGCGTTAAATTGGGCGACGGCTTGTTCGAGCGTCGTGAATCGGCCGGTGGGTATAACAGCCTCGGGGGCTTTTACTCGCACGGACCGATCGGGCACCATCGTCATCAGTCTGATCTCTTTTTCTCTATCTCGGCGGGGCGAGTCCAATTTTTCGGCCTTTTCGAGCCAGCCGAAGAAGCGATCCTCGACAAACGCGACATGCTCCACGCAATCGAGCACGCTCCAGCGCTCTGGATCGGGGCGAGCCTTCGCCTGAGCCTCGGTGAGTCCGGCGACTGCCGCTAGAAACTCCTCGCGGCTGCGCTCCAAATTTTGTACGATTTCCGTTCTCTCTTGAGGGGCCATGGTTGATCCTAATAATCGATTCCTACGCGATCAGTCTTCGCTGCCAAAGCGCGCACAACGCGGTGTTGTAGAGCGCGAGCGCGGTGGTGATTTGTCCCAGATGATTGTCGTGGGTGGAAACAAAAGACGCCCGCTCGGCCACATCCGGATGCAGGTCGCCGTCGGTGGAGCAGTCGATCACAACCGCTCCCGGTTTGACGTTGCGGATCAGGTCGGCTTCCGAAAGCGCCGGAAATGCCGTGACCACGATGTCGGCGGTTTCAAGAAAGTGCTGCCGGTCTTCGGGTCTGGTTTGCGGATGCACCATGATGGCCGTGGCGCCAATGCGCATAAGCATGCTTTGCAGAGGAATGCCGATGCGCGAAGAGTTGTTAAAGATGACCGCGGTAGGACCGTGCTGAGACATGTCGCGCGGGAACATCCTCTTAAGCGAGTTGTGCTGGGAGAGCAGCGTCAGGATGGCGCGCGCGGTGCAGGGCACCACCCCTTCGTATTTTTCTTCCTCGTCCACGGTGCGGATGTTGAGCGCCATGCGACCGGTGTTTTCCACCGTAAGCCCTTCGATGTCTTTTTCAGGACGAACGCGGCGCAGGAAATAATCCTCGCTCTTGCCGAACGGCGCAGGGAAAAAGATAAAGGTCCCGTAGATCCTTTCGTTGACTTGCGCGCCCATCAACAGCAGCTCCAGGGCGTCGGCGCTATAGGCTTCTTCCACTCGAAAGTCCAGGCCATGGTCGCGAAATTTCTTAGACATGTAGCTGGCATAGCGGCGGGATCCGCGATCGAGCGGGGTTTCAGGCATACGGGGCATAAAGGCGGCTACGCGCACCAGCTCACGATCCAGTCCGGTCCGCTCCACGTGGCTGAGTTTACGCTCGGCCTGGGTGAAAACGTCGTTGGCCACGGTAACGCAGTCTAATCGTTTTGCCGCTGGAATGTTCTTAGTCCAGCTCATATCGGGCGAAAAAGAAGACATGGGTGGCGCGGCGGGGTTCGCCCCCGGCAATTCAAGTGTGGTCATGGGCTCAATTAATTATCGCCTGGACCGGCCAAAAGCGTGAGGGTAGGGGTGGCGTCGGCACTCCGTCGGCCGCCCACTCCCTGACGGTCGTCGTTCAGTAAGTTGCTCGTTACTGTAGGTAGATGCGCGTCGGCCCCTGGATCTTGACGCCATGCAACTCGCTTCGAACCTGCACCGGTTGCACGCCCTTCTTGCCGAGGCCGTCGACGGTGACCTGGTACTGGCGATCGAGACGGTTTTGAAGATCGTTCAGGAACGGGGAAATCGTCACCGGATCGGTGAAGTCCTGGAAGTAAGCATGGCCGCCCGTTTGATCGCTCACCTGGATCAGACGGGACTGGGCAAATAGGGTCGTCTGCCCACCACGGTCATAAAGGCCGGCGTCGCGCAGGTAAATCGAATAGACCATCACGCCTTGCTTCAGCGCATCGTGGATGGACTCGTCAACGTACGGATCGTCCACCATCGAATTGTCGTAGTAGCGATCAACACCGTCCGTCAACATCAGCACGGTGTGCCGGCCAGTGGCTTGTTTCGATGGCCAATGCTTCACCAGATCCGAAAGCGTAAAATAAGGACTGCCATTACCGCCCGCAATAGATTGAGGCAAACGCAGCGAACTAGCCGCCTTTTGGTGATCGGTGGTGAATTCCTGCACCACACGCGCGGCCCCGTTCTGCATGTAGCCAACCGCTACCTCAGTTGTGGGCGGTAGCGATCCGATGAACGCCTTCAAGTAGGGCAGTTGGAGGCCGAGGCTGGACGATCGAGTTGAATCGTCCAGGAGAACGAAAAGCTGCATTTCGGCCAGATCGCCGGTCAAGCGCTGGGAGCCAATCACGCGCGCTGGAGTTTTACCGAGCATGACCGCCAAATCATCGGCCCCTAGGATCTGGGGCGTGCTGACGCCAGCGGAAGGAGTCACCGTGACTACGATCTTAGTTGGAACTCCGGCATTCGGGAGAGGGCTGGAAAACCCGACGTTCGCGCCTATAAGGACCATGGCAAGCATTCCAATCACTAGATTTTGTGCGGTTTTCATAAGAATTTCCTGCCAAGCTCCTACATCTTGGATGCGAGTGCCGTGGCTTTGGTTGCCGATGTCGCGACAGACGTCTTCCAGGGAACAAACGAAGCGACTTACGTCCCGAGCGCGAGGTTTAAACTGGATAAACGAGTCAGGAGGCCCGAATGCGAGCAAGAGTCGGCTACGCAGTGCTGCTGCTCGGCGCACTTGCTGTTGCAGTTTGGGCGCAAGCACCCGAGCCAAGCCAGCCCGAGATCGCCTCTCACGAAGCGCCGATCACCTTTAGCAGCCGCGTGAATCTGATCTCGGTTCCGGTAGTGGTTCGCGATAAGGATGGGCGCGCTGTCGGGAACCTTCAGAAGGAAGATTTTCAAGTCTTCGACAAAGGTAAGCTGCAAACGATCACGAAATTTTCGATCGAGAAGAGCAGTTCATTGGTGGAAATTCCGGCTGGGGCTGCGAATACTCCGCGTGAAAAGGCGCCTGCTCCGATTGCCCCGCAGACCGTTTTGCCCGAAAACTATGCCGCGTATTTGGTGGATGACGTCCACCTGCAGGCTGGGGATTTGCTGAATACTCGGCAAGCCATGCATCGGCATCTGGATGAATCGCTGGATCCTACCAGCCGCGCGGCGATCTTCACCACCAGCGGCGTGGCTCTGGTCGATTTCACCGCCGACCGCGAGAAGCTGCACAACGCCGTGAACCGAATCCAACCTTATACCAGCGGTATCGACCGGCAACAGAATTGTCCCTATATCAGCCATTACGTGGCGGACCAGTTAGTGAATCAAACGTTGTATTTGGATGGCCAGCTGTTTCCGGACCAGCAGCTCATGCAAGTGATGCCTAGCGATCAAATGCTGTCCGCCGCTTATGAGGAAACGATCGCCTGTATCGGATGCCCGCCGGGCAAAGACCAATTGACTGGGCTGCCCTTGTGCGCTTCGCAAGGACTCACCAAACTGAGAGCGTCCGCTCGAGAGGCGCTCATCTACGGCGACCATGAGACTGAACTCGGACTTGGGGCGCTCCGGGATGTAATCCGCAAGCTCTCCGTCATGCCGGGTAACCGGAACCTGGTCCTGGTTTCGCCCGGCTTCCTGCTGACCAGGGACCATCGCACTGATGAGCATGATCTTTTTGAACGCGCGATCCGCTCCAAGGTGGTCATCAACACCATCGATATGCGAGGTCTGTTCGCCATCATACCCGGAGGCGACGCGAGCCAGCCCCCGTTTCACAGCGCTCAAGCGATGACCTTCCTGGGGCAGGCCGACCGGGACGCCGCCACTCAGGCTGATGATGTACTCGCCGAACTTGCGGACGGAACCGGCGGCACTTTCTTCCACAACGACAACGATCTTAAGCGAGGGCTCAATCTTATTGCGGCGCGGCCGGAGTATGTTTATGTGCTCGGGTTTTCCCCGCAAGCGCTGAAATACGACGGAGCCTATCACAGCCTAAAGGTAACGGCAAAGAACTCGGCTAATCTCACCATCCAGGCTCGCCGCGGCTACTGGGCTCCGAGGCATGCCGTCGATTCAGCGGAAGCGGCCAAAGAGGAACTCCAGGAGACTGTCTTCTCGCGCGAGGAAGTGCAGGCGATCCCGCTGGAGATCCAGACCGAGTTCTTCCAATCCGGCGACGAGAAGTTCGATCTGACAGTGAGTGCGCAGCTCGATGTGAAAGCTCTGCGATTTAATAAGACCGAAGACCGCAACAACGACACCGTGACGGTAGTGGCGGGGCTGTTCGATCCCAATGGAAACTATGTAGCCGGCATCGAGAAAGTAGTGGAGCTGCATCTGCGCGACAAGACTCTGGAGGCCTTTCAGAACGCAGGCATCAATCTGAAAGAAGATTTCAACGTGGCTCCGGGCCGCTATCTGGTTCGCGTGGTGGTGCGGGATTCCGGAGGCAAGACCATTACGGCGCGGAACGCGGGCGTCGAGATTCCATGACCGCTTGCTAACGCGCGCGGCTCAGCTACGGAACCGCGATCGTGAGGGAGTCGGGGGCCTTACTTGTCGAAAATGATGTTGGAATCCGCGCCGAACTTGCGGTAGTTCCGGAAATCGATCTCGTTCTTGGTGCAGATGGTGGTGCCACGCTGGCACGTCAGGATCTCGCTATGCACCGGCAGCGGGTAGGTTTTCCCATCGATGTTGATGAAGCCGTACGCGACCACGGATTCCGCTTTGTCGAACGGGAAGCTGGCGGGTAGCGGCCCGGTCTGCTCCTCGATCCGTATCGCGTTAAAGGTGGCCTTGTCGATCCAGACGGTGCCGGTGTACGCGGGCGTTGCCTTGGAGCCATCCGGCGCATGAATGTCCCAATCGGAGTTTTGCTGTTGAACCGAAAAGTCGTAGGTGTAAGCCGAACGGCCATCGATGGTATCGTCCTTGGACTTACGGAACGCGGTGGCGGTGTACGGACTTAAGAGGCTTTCGAGAGTGGTTTGGAATTCACCGGTAGACCATGCGCCGGTTTTTTCAATGGGCCGGTTGGAAGGCTTACCGTTCACCATGATGTTGCGATAGTCCTCCTTGCCGCCCACGCTCGCCACCTCGGCCGTCACCACGTCCAGGACTTGCCAACGAGGCGGGAGGACGCGGCTGAAGTATCGCGTGGTGTTCTGCTGCACCAGGAAGTTGGGCAGCCCATCGGTGAGACGATCGGCGGCGTCGCGCGCCGAAGCGATGATATCGTCGCTAGTTGCGTTGGGACGTGCAACGGGCTTCGGGCTATCAACCGCCGGCTCCGTTTTTTCCACCGGCTCCGCTTTTTCCAGCGGCTGAGTGGAATCGATGGAGTCCGGGGTCCCCGCTTTCGCCAGCGTGGGGACCTCCCGTGGACCGTTGTCGCTGCTATCGGACTTCGATCTTCCCGATGGATCGGCCGCGGTTTCCATCGCTCCCGACGAATGCGTATCCGCCTCTACGGGAGCCTGCGCGGAATCGTGGTCGAAAGGTCTTTCGGCGCGCGCCCGTTCAGCGTCCGTCGATTTGCGAGTCAAAATCACGCGCAACGCCGTCTCCGGGTCGTCGCCGTTCACTTCCACCGAGAGCTGGTCCCCGGGCCTCAACAAGGAATCGCGGACCTGCTCGCCTTCCTTGTCGCGAAATTGGGTTTTCGCCAGTACCCGAAACTTGAGAATTTTGTGTTTGCTGGTTTCGAGATATAGGGTCTTCTCATCCAACTCACGCATGGTTCCATCGGCGGTGCGGAGTGGCACGCGCACGCTGTTGCTGTCCGACGAATCTTTGTCCTTGCTCTTTTTGCCGGGAAGCTTCGGCATGGGAAGATTGATTCCTCCCGGCAGCCCGACGGAGCCTGGAGGGTACTGGCCGGGCGGATAGGAACCTGGCGGATACGAACCGGGTGGATACTGGCCGGGTGGATACTGCCCGGGTGGATATTGGCCAGGATACGGCGTCGTCGGGTAGGGGGTGGTTGGATATGGGACCTGAGCGCGCACTGAAGCGGCCGCCAGCAAGGCCGGGAGAACAAATCGAAGGATTCGGGTCAAAAGGCCCTCCCCTGAAGCGATTATACGCGCATGGGGACGCACCGCGCCTGGAGGGGGTTGCATTTATTTATTGGGAGACGGCGGGCGTGCCAAGCGCGAAAAAGGGAGAATAAAGGATGATGGATCGGGCCGTCGTCGAGACTTCATGAGATTCACAATCATATTGTTCGGTCTTGCCGGCGCGCTGGCCGCGCAGCCGACCGCAGTCATCCGGACCGAGACACGCGAAGTGCTGGTGGACGCGATCGTGACGGACAAGAATGGCGGCTATGTGGGCGACCTGACCGCCAAGGATTTTCGCGTATCGCAAGATGGCAAGGAGCAAGCCATCAAAGGATTCTCTCTGGAATCGTCAGCGGCAACGGCCCAGGCCCGCTCCCTGGTTCTGTTCTTCGATGAGACCAGCATGGAGGCGCGGGATCAGATCGCGGTCCGACAAGCTGCCTCCAACTTTATCGACGCGGAGGCGGGGCCGAATCATATGATGGCCATCGTGGTTTTCAACGGCTCCGTGCGCATCGCTCAAAGCTTCACCGATAACGCAGGCCGATTGAAGGACGCGCTGAATCAGGCGAGCTTCCATGGTCTGGCGCCCAGTGCCACCGATTCGGACAACTCGCATGACCCGGACCGGGCCGAGGAAGCACGCGCAGTCGGACGCAGCGCCGTACCGCTTGCCAACGCGTTCGCATCACGCAACATGATCCGGGCGCTCGGCGACCTGGGCAGAAGCCTGGGCGTCCTACCGGGCCGAAAGATCGTGATTTTGTTTACTGGAACGCTTCCGTCCGGCAGCGATCCAAAATCGGATGCGCGGGAGGCAGTGGAGGTCGCAAACAAGTCGGGAGTCGCATTCTATCCGGTAGATGTGCGTCCGGTTTTCAACCAGACAGATCCCGGCGACGTGCCGGCTCTGCCTGCCGATCGTCACCAGCAGATGGCGGGGAGAGGGGGGCTGGGGGCGCAGGGCGATCTGGGGGACAATTCGCTTACGCCGGATTCCGGCTCGGCCGGCCAGTCGATGCTGTTTAACCTGGCCAATGGCACCGGCGGGTTCGTGGTGCGCAATACCAGCGATCTTCTGGGAGGGCTGCAGACCATCGGAAAGGAGCAAGACCAGTATTACGTTCTCACCTACCTGGCTCCTGAATCGAAGGAGGGGACCTGCCACTCGCTCAAGGTTAAAGTCGATCGCAAGCAGACCACGGTCCGTTCGCGCACCAGCTACTGCACCGAGAAGCCGCTAGATCTGCTGGCGGGAACCGCGGCGGGGAAAGAGCTGGAGAAACACGCGGAGGCGGCACAAAATGGCGACGTCGCCGCCTTCATCGAGCTACCGTACTTTTACGTCGCGCCTAACGTCGCGCGAGTCGACCTGGCGATGGAGATCCAAGCCGATAATCTAAAATTCGAGAACAGAAAAGGCAAGCTGCATGGCGAGGTGAACTTTCTCGGCATCGCAACCAGCGCGGACGGAGAAGTGCGGGCACGCTTCAGCGATTCTTTGAAGCTCGATTTCGATAATCCATCGCAGGTAGATAAGCTGAAGGGGAAATCGCTGCACTACGAGAAGGAGTTCAAGATTACTCCCGGCCAGTATACTCTCACGGTCACTTTCAGCCAGGGTGAAAACGACTTCGGAAAAGTGCAGGCGCCGCTTGTAGTGGACCCCTGGGCCGGCGACTTCGGCCTGAGCGCTCTGGCCTTGAGCAGAGAGACTCATCCGGTGGCCGATCTGGGTCTGGCTCCGGCGCTGGAAGGCCGAACGCCGCTCGTCGCGCAGGGGGCCCAGTTGGTGCCCTCGGGTTCCTGGACGTTTGCGAAATCGGAACCAGCTTTTGTTTATTTTGAGATTTACGGCGCCGAAGCTTCAACGGCGAGCGTCCGCATGCGAATACTCGATCGCAAGAGCGGCGAGCAGAAGTGGGACAGCGGGCCCGCGGGCGCCCCGGCTCAAAGCAGCGCGGGCAAGGCCTTGGTTCCCGCGGCCGCCAAGCTGCCGTTCGATTCCCTCTCGTCAGGTTCTTATCAATTGGAGGTAACGGCAGTCGACTCGGCCGGCAAAGAGGTCAAAAGGACCGCCGACTTGGAGGTCAGGTAGATTATTTGACTAGAACCGATAAGATCAACAAAACCAGCGCGATCACCAACAAGAGGACACGGACCCGATGGTAGAGGTCCCAGCGCCGGCGCATGCTCATCCAATCCTGTGGCAAGTGGTCCAGATCCAATCCGGCGATTCGATTGTTGATCGGGACCGCCCAATCGCGAACAGTTGCAGAATTGCGAGCACGAGACTGGCGGCGTACCAGAAGGGCATGTAGCGCCCGAGTCGTCCCGCGAGAGGCTTCGCCACGCGCGCGTGCGATTCGCCGGGAACCGAGTAGGGCACCGGGTGAATAAAGAGCGCTATCGCCAGTTCGTTGCCCACCAGTAGGCCCAACGTCAAAAGGCTCAGCAGTAGAATTGGGTCCAGCATGCTAGCTCTGTGATGATCCTCCCCGCGGGGATGATGCATTCCAGAAGGCACGGAGCAAGTTGTATCATCGGTTTGTATCCACAAAATAAAGCGAGGAGAACGGAATGAAAGTGGTCTTGTACGGCGCGACAGGCATGATCGGCAGCCGCATCTTGAAGGAGCTGCTGGCGCGCGGGCATAAGGTGACGGCGGTGATGCGCGACCCATCGAAGCTCGAGCCCAAGAACAATCTGACAATCGAAAAGGGCGACCTGCTGGACCCCGATAGCATTGCGAAGCTGGCCTGGGGAGCCGAAGTCATCGTGAGTGCTTACGCTCCTCCGTCTGGTCCCCAGGGGCCCGATCCTTCCAAGGTGAACCAGTTGGTAGACGCCACGCGATCGCTGATCGCGGGTGCTCGGCGCGCCGGTTCCCCCCGAATCATCATGGTGGGCGGCGCGGGCAGCTTGGAAATCTCGCCGGGCTTGCAAATCGTTGACGCGCCCACTTTCCCGGAAGCTTACAAGCCGGTGGCGCTGGCGCATCGCGATGCGTTCCATGTGCTGCGCGAATCCGATCTCAACTGGACCTACTTCAGCCCCGCCATGATGATTCAACCCGGCGAGCGCACGGGCAAGTTCCGCTTGGGAAAAGACGCGCTGGTATCCGACAATAAAGGCAACAGCTCGATCTCGGCCGAAGACTACGCCATCGCGCTGGTGGACGAAGTGGAGCAGGGCCGTCATACCAAGCAGCGATTCACCATTGGCTACTGACGATTGGCTATCGGGATGGATGCACTCGAAAAATTGAAGCAGGAGGCAGGCGAGGTTGCAGCCGGCCTGGTAGAGAACGGCATGATCGTCGGCCTCGGCACCGGCTCCACGGCAAAATTCGCAGTGGAAGCGCTGGGCCGGCGCGTCAAGGACGGATTGCGCATCGTCGGGATTCCGACTTCGGAAGCTACGGCGCGTCAGGCGCGCGGTGTCGGCATCCGGGTCTCGTCGCTGGCCGAGCATACGGAGGTGGATCTAACTATCGACGGCGCCGACGAGATCCAGCGCGGAACGCTCGATTTGATCAAAGGCCACGGAGGAGCGCTCTTGCGCGAGAAAGTTGTGGCTAGCGCGAGCCGCCGCCTGATCATCATAGCCGACGACACCAAGCTAGTGGACCAATTGGGAACCCGATTCGCTCTTCCCGTGGAAGTAGTCCCCTTCGGATGGCAGGCGGCTGAAAGGAAGCTGCAGCAATTGGGGTCGCATACCAAATTGCGCCCGGGGCCCGATGAAAAGCCTTTCGTCACCGATGGAGGCAACTTTATCATCGATTGCAGCTTCAGCCCGATTCAAGCGCCGGCGGAGTTGGATCAGCAATTGAACAGCGTGGTCGGTGTGGTGGAACATGGACTTTTTCTGAAGATGACATCGCGCGCCATCGTCGCGGGCCAGGACGGCGTCAAGGTGCTGTTGCCGCAATAGCGACGCCAAACGGCTTGTTCTCCCGTTCGTTTTGGTGTATATATGTCAGAACCGCCGTCGAAACGGGGATTTAAAAGAGCCAGCGACGGCAAGCTGGCTGGCCTCCGCAAAAGGACCTCAAGAAGGAACCAGCGCGAGGCCAGCAGGCTTATTGAATATCCAAGGTGACCCGCACGTCCACGGTGCGCGGCGGCAGGCACTCCTTGTTATTGCAGGCCTGGTAGCGGAGTTTGCCATTCATGAAAGCCATGCCCGGCATCGCACTCGCCGGGGCTTTGAAGTGCGTCCCGATTTCAAAACTCCCCGTGTAAACCGAAATTGGATTGGTCGAGAACGACAGCTTCTCCATTTGCGGCTTCGGATAGGTGACCTGCTGGGCTTCCAAAGGATCTTTGTTCCAAGTCAGTTTTATTGGTATCAGGTAATCGTCGCCCGGCATGTTGCTGTTGACGTGAAAGCCCGGCTGGAGTTCAGCCTTCAAAGCAAAGTCCGCCGTGCCGCCGCGCTGGATGGTGAGACGCGTGGAAGGAGCTATGCTCAGGACCGCGCTACCGGGCGCTTGGGCCTGCAAGCAGGGCCAGGACGCCGCCAGAAACAACAGAAGCGCGGTGGCCGGGCGCGTTGAGCAATTGAACAATGTCATGCTGGAATTCCTCTTTCCCTTTGGAGACGCCTTGATAAACCGATGCGATTTTGCCTTGCCGGTCGATCAGCAGCGTAGTCGGCAGCGCGTCCAGCCCCCCGTACGCAGTGCTCACCGCGTCGTCGCCGAGCAAGACGCGATAATTCATCTTCATGTTCTGGACATAGGGTTTGATGGCGCGCCATCCATCCTCATCCATGGAGACTCCGAGCACGGCGAATCCTTGATCCTTGTACTGCCGTTCGAAATCCATGAACCAAGGAATCTCGAGCTTGCAAGGGCCGCACCAGGTGGCCCAAAAGTCCAGCAGCACCACCTTACCCTGATAGTCGGCCGGGCGAACCACCTGGCCGTTTTCGTCCTTCAAAGTGAATGTAGGCGCCGACTGTCCAACGGCGGTATCCAGGTTGAACGGGGCCGCGGGCTTGTGCTCCTCCGGCGCTTTCTTTTGGACCATTGCCGAAGGTTTGCCAGCCCAATCCGAGCATCCGGCCAACAGCAGCGCGCAGGCCAGCGCCAAACCGGCGCCCAACACCGAGCTAGTTTTTGACACAAGCATCTCCCCCCATATTATATCGGGCATTAAAACGGTATGGCCCCACGCTGAAACACGTCACGGAACCATTCCGCCCGTCGATTGCGATGGCGCATCGCCAGTGTGTACTCGGAATGCCGGCGGACACCCGAGTAAATCCAGGCCGCGGTGTCGCAAAAACTTTCACACAAATATTCTCGCCAACGCGGCGACCCAGCGGCACCGAGCGAATGGTCCAACAGAGAGCGTTTTCGCGATTCAGCGGACCAACCCAGTTCTCCACGCGCCCGCTGCTCCCACTCTCTCCGCACCAGGGCCTCATACGAGTGGCGCGCGGGGTTTCCCAGCCTTACCCAGGCGAAGTGAAACAGTTCATGCACCAGAATGCGGGCGAGTTCCTTCGGCTGGCGCTCCAGTTCTCGGTCTAACACGATCCGCCGCTTTCGAATGAACGAACCGGCGTGAACCGGCTCACCGTGAGGGCGATTGGAATATAAGCGGCGGCGGTCGGCCGTGAGCGACGGCAGGAAACGAAGAGAAACACTTCGACCTTCCATCGCGGCCAGACGGCTTTCGATAGCTCTAATGAACCTGCTGCACTGGCGCGGGAGCGCCCCGCTGAGAAAAATAGGCCGGGTTGTCAATTTTCACGCTGTATTGGGCCTGCATGCCCTTGAGCCATTCTTGATACTTTGCCTGTCTCACAATTTGAGAAAGCTGCACACGGGAATCTTGGAAGGACTGCTGGCTGATCTCCTCGGCACGAATCAGGTAAAAACCGTTGGGCTCCTGGATCGGCGCGCTCACTTCTCCCTGCTTCAGAGCGAAGACCGCGGTTATGAACGCCGGGGGGTAGGCGCTATCCGGCTTGATTACGCCGAAATCGCCATTTGCAGCGGCCGAGGGCTTGTCGTCGGAAACGTCGTGCGCCAGCTTGCCAAAATCAGCGCCGGCCTTAATCTGTTTCGCCAGGTCCTCGATCTTGGCCTTAGCTTCCGCTTCCGTGATTCCCTTCTTGCCATCCCCGTCGCTCTTGCCGGGGGGCTGGAACGCAACCTGGATTACCCGGACTTTCACTTGCTTGAATTTGTCGGGATTCTCCTTATAGTATTTCTGCTCTTCATCCTCGGTGATCTGCATGTTATTGCCGACATCGGTGAGTTCGGCGGTAGAGAGCACCCGGAGCCGATCGAAGTCGAGTTGTTCCTTGAAGGGGCTTCTTTGATCCAATCCCGCTTTTTCCGCGTCCTCAGTCAGCCGCTGCAGCAGAAAAAACTGGCTGAGCGCCTGGGGCTGCGCCCGCGCCACCTGCTGGAACTGCGTAGGGAGTGTCGCGATTAATTTATCCAGGTCGGCCGCCGTATATTTCTTCCCATTCACCTCAGCAACAACGGTGTCGGGCGGGAGGCGGGCCGGAGCGACTCCAGCGGCGCTGGGAGGCGGAGTTTGTACGGGCGACTGGATGGCGGGCGCGCCAGGAGTGACGTTCACCGGCGGCTGCACTTGTCCGTATAGAACCTGGCCGCATAACAGAACCGAGAATAGAAAAGGAATCCCGAGGATCTTCATTTGAATACTTCCGAGAGGCCGGAAGCATTCAGTTTATCACGCGTCCGTTTGTCGAAAGTTGGCGCTACGGCGCCCCATCGGGCGCGCTAGCTTTCACCTGCACATGCCGCGGTTGGCCCGCGGCATTTCCTTTGGCCGGCAGCCCCGCTTCGCCAGAAATCTTGATATTGTTGACCACCTGGATAGCACCGGCCGCCTTTGCCATTCGCGTGGCGGCGCCTTTGTGCTGCATCACTGTTGTGGAGCCAGCCCAAGTGGCCACGCCATCCTTGACGTGAACCTGCAAGCCGTCCTTGCCGATCTTGGATTTGGCTAGTTTGGCCTTGATGGTGGCTTCGATCTCGGCGTCGCTGTACTTGGACTGGCGATGCGACATCGTGAGAGGTCCGGCCAGCAGGGACCACGAGCAGGCCAGAAGGCATAGGACCAGAAAGCATAGGAGAGGCGCCGCTTTTTTCATAACCATTCAGTGCCTCGTCGAAGCCGAAATTCGCAAGGAAAATGAAAAAGCCCCGGTGTTTTATGCCGAGGCCTTTAGGACTACTTTTGGGAGGTTAAAAAGACCGCCAGAGGCGACTACTCGACGTCTTTGCTTCGCTTCTTCCGATTACGTTTGCGCGCCAGCGCCTCTTTTGTGCGCTTCTTTTCGCCGGGCTTCAGATAGAAAGAGTGACGCTTGATCTCTTTGATAATGTCCTCTTGCTGCACTTTGCGCTTGAAGCGCCGTAACGCGCTTTCGAGCGTTTCGCCATCTTGGATATGGACTTCAGCCAATAAAAACTCACCCCCTCACACGTATAACTTTCATAATAACGCACTGCCTATTGCGGTTTTAGAACACGGGCCGCCAGTTTGCCCTGAGCGACGCGGATATCGACCTTCGTTTCGACGGGAGCGTCCGCGGGTTGTTTCACGATGGCGCCTCGCTCATTGGTGACAATCGCGTAACCCCGCTGCAGGATTTTGAGTGGGCTGAGCTGCGTAAGATGGGCGATCAGCGGATTCAATCGACCGTGCGCGCGCGCCAGGCGCAAATGAATGAGCTGCGCGGCTGCGGTGTCGGCGGCCTCCAGCCTGCGTCTTGCGCGAGCCATTCGCAAACGTAGATCCAAGCCGCGAAGCCTGCCCATCCAATCTTCCAAACGCTTGCGCCGGTCCGAGGCGACGGCGTGCATGCGGCCTCGCATCCGGTAATCCAGCTCGTCCACTCGTTGCTGCATCCGGCCCACATGGCGGTGCAGGACGGCCGATGCGCGCTCTACTCCGCGTTCGTGCAAGGCGCGGGCCGCCATCGCCAAACGGTAGCGCGTGGCTTGCAACAGTTTGTGATCGAATACGCTGAGCTGATCGAAGATTTGCTCGCGCGGGCAGATTGCCAGTTCGGCGGCGGCCGAGGGCGTGGCGGCGCGCAGATCGGCGACGAAATCCGCAATGGTGAAGTCGGTTTCATGGCCGACGGCGGAAATCACGGGCACGCTACTCGCCGCGATGGCTCGCGCCACGGATTCTTCGTTGAAGGTCCAGAGGTCTTCTAGCGACCCGCCGCCACGCGCCACGATCACCACCTGCGGCCATCCCGAATTGCTGAAGTATTCCACGGCGCGGCAAACGGCTTCCACCGATCCCTCGCCCTGCACCAGCGCCGGATAAATTCGCAGATGCAGCCCGGGAAACCGGCGGGAAAGAATTTCGGTGATGTCCCGCACCACCGCGCCGGCGGGCGATGTAATGATACCGATGCGCTGCGGTAGTCGAGGGATGGGCCGCTTGCGCGCGGGATCGAACAGACCTTCCGCGGCCAGCTTTTTCTTGAGTTGCTCGAAAGCGAACTGCAGCGCGCCGTGGCCCTGCGGCTCGATGACTTCCACCAGGAGCTGATACTCGCCGCGCGCTTCGTAAACGTCGATGTGGCCGCGCGCCAGCACCGCCATCCCGTCCTGCGGCTTGAATTTCAGATAGCGCAGGGACTGGCGGAAACAGACACAGCGCAACTGCGCGTCGTGATCCTTGAGAGTAAAGTAGCAATGACCGCTAGTGGCGGTCTTCGATCCCGAAATTTCGCCGGCCACCCAGACGTCGTCGAATTCGTCGCCCAGCAATCCGCGGATGCGTGCGTTCAGCTCGGCGACCGTGAAGGTTTTGCGGACCGGGCCCCAGGCCAGGGCGAGCTGTTCCATTACCTAGGCAGCGATTTCAAATATGCGAGCACCGCCTCCGCGTCCGGGCGCGTCATGCGAAACGGCGGCATCGGAGGATTCGGAGGATTGCCGGTGCGCGAGATACCGGTGGTCAGCAGTTTGATGAAATCGGCATCGGTGCCCGGAGGCCGGCCGGCAATGCGGGGCTCCACTAGCGCCCAATACGGCGATGGATACGCCGGCCTCAATTGTGCCGGACCGCCCGCCAGCCAGTGACTTCGGTCGGGTTCGCCGTTTTCGGTGCGCGGGGTGTGGCACAATTCGCACATCGCGACGTTCTCGACGATGTAGCGGCCTCGTTCAAGCTGGCTTTGGCCGCCCGCGCCGCCCTTGGCGTTGCCGGCTGATTTGTCCTGGGCCGCCGCTGGAAACAACGCCACCGCGAACGCCAGGAGAGAGAGCATGGAGAGTCGATTCAGTTTTCTCATAGGTCGGTGAACCTTCCAGCGTATCATCGCCAGCACGGGCTTAGAATGCCGGAAGCAATTAGAATAGAGTATACGCGCGGCGTTCACCGGCCCGGGTGGCGAAACTGGCAGACGCAAGGGACTTAAAATCCCTTTTCCGGCAACGGGAGTGTGGGTTCAAGTCCCACCCCGGGCACCAATAAATGCTAGGCGTGCTTCGCAGCGCCCCACAACGCATCGGACGCCAGCTTCGCACCCTCCACCAACGCCGCCAGCTTAGCCCAAACAATGGTCGGATGGATTTCGGCCGACGTAGCAAACGATGCGAAACCGCAGTCCGTTCCCGCGATGACGTTCTCCCGGCCCACCGCTTCGGCAAAGCGCGCGATGCGTTGCGCCACCAGTTCCGGATGTTCCACCAGCACGGTGCTCTGCGTGATCACTCCCGGAATGATGCACTTCCCTTCTGGAAGCCGCACTGTTTTCCAAAGCTCGAATTCGTGCTCATGCCTGGGATTGGCGGCTTCAAACGAATACGCGCCGGCACGGACGCGCAAGATGATGTCGAGCAGGTTCTTCGCTTCCATCTCGTGCACCCGCGGTCCGAAGTTGATGCTGTAGCAGGTGTGGTAGCGGATCTTCTCTTCCGGCAATCCGCGCAAGGCATGATTGAGCGCTTCCACTCGCTGGCTGGCCCACCTGCGGCAATCCTCAACGCTCGCCTCGGGGTGAAGCAGATAGTAGGCCACCAATGCCGGATCATCGATCTGCAAAAGGAATCCATTATCAATAATCGCCTTATATTCCACGCGCATTGCCTCGGCAATTGAGGCTAAAAACTCTTCCTCGGTCCTATAATATTGGTTGGATTCCCAAGTAACCACGTTCGAAGGCGAGATCGCCGGGATAAACGCCTCCTGAACGGAAGTTTTTTCCAGCGCCGCGCGAAATGTCGCAGCTTCCCGTTGAAACTGATCCAGTCCCTTATAGGAAATAGGCCCCGTGCACACCCATCGCAACGCCCCTGACCCTCCCGCCGCTCCGGGCTGCTTCGACGCCCAATCGTAGTATTCCGGAAACGCTCGCGCCTCCCGTGAGTTTGCCCAAGTGCTCACGCGCGATGTACTGGAGGCCGGCTCCAGACCCGAGAGCCGTTCGTTCACATACGGAATGAACCCGACCTTGCCCATCTCGCCGTCGGAAATCACATCCAGGCCGATTTCCGCTTGCTTGCGCACCACTTCGGCGACGGCGCTCTTCACCTCGCCTTCAAGAGTGGCCGCATCCACCGCGTGGCCTTCGTTCTTCGCCTTCATCAGCGCGAAAAGGCTGGCGGGCCTCGGCAGACTGCCGACGTGCGTGGTCAGGATTCGATCTGTACTGCGTTTCAGTGCGTGCCGCCCGTTGAGCCGAGCTGCGCCCTTACCCAGGCGACGATCATGGGCTCCAGCTCCGCATGCTTGGCGAACATCGGGACGCCGTGTTCGGAACCGTCATAAATCTTGAGTACCGATTTCGGATTTTTCGATGCACCTTCCGCTTCTCGAATCCCTTTCGCCGCGCCAGAATCGCCTGCGCTTGCGGCGCCAAAGACTGCGAGCGATTTGTCGCTAGCGATGTACGCCTTCGCCGCGTCGCTGGCTTGTCCCGAAAGAATCATCAGAGCTCGGATTTCGTGCTGCCGCACCGCAAGGTCGGACGATAGAGTCACGCCGCAGCTTGCTCCGCCCACGGCGACGCGCGTTGTATCCACACCCTTTTGCGCGAGCAGAATCGCATAGGCCGCGTCCACATCGGCCGGCCATTTCTTCCTTTCAGCCGCGCGTGTGTCGGGATCGGTGGACTTGCTGCCGCCGCTTTCTCCGAAGCCGCGACTGTCGAATGTCAGGACGTTGATGCCAGCCGCCGCCAGATCCGCCGCCAGGCCATCCCAGGCATGCCGGTCCATGTTGCATTGATGCATGAGCAGCATCGCCGGACCTGGCCGCCCCGCTGAAAAATACGTTCCCTTCAGGTTGACGCCGTCCGGCGCCTGGATGTCGATATCCTTCTTTTGGACCTCGGCTGACAAACCAGCGGCGCAGGCCAACGCTGCCGCGATCGCGATCATCTTCATGGGTGCCTCCTGTGCGCCTACCATCTTATATCCGCCTGTCGCGGAACCGGAATTCGGGCGCGGCGATCAAGGCCGCATAGGAGCCGAACCGTTCCCCATCCCAGCTTGCTTCCGGCTGGCTTGGTTCCTGCTCAAACACGCGCAACGTCTGATAGGTCGTCGAGCGCTGTACAGGTACTCGTCCAGATGCCCGAATCCACGATCGCATTTCCACTGGATGCAGAAATTGACCATGCGGCGCGCCCGCCGAGGTCGAGATACTCTCGTTCATTAACGTCCCGCCAAAATCGTTCGCGCCCGCTTTCAGACATTCCTGCGCCAGCGCCGGGCCTTGCTTCACCCACGTCGCTTGGATATTCGGGATCCACGCGTCCAGCATCAATCGCGCGACCGCGTACATGCGCAAAACATCTTCACGCGAAACGTGGGATTGAATGCCAGGTACCTGCGATTTTTTTGCCATTGGTGCCTCGGCGGCGATGAAGCTGAGCGGAACAAATTCTGTAATGCCGGTCTTTCCTTTCTCCAACGACTCCTTTTGAATCCCGCGCAGCAATTCCAGGTGCCGCGCGCGGTCCAACGCAGTCTCAATGTGCCCGTACATGATGGTGGACGTCGTTGGAATGCCGAGCTTATGAGCGGTGCGAATCACGGCCATCCAGTCGCGAGTGGAAATGCGTCCCGGCGAAATAACTTCGCGCACGCGATCGTCCAAAATCTCGGCCGACGTTCCCGGCAGCGACCCCAGTCCCACGTCCTTCATCGCCATCAGATAATCTTCGAGGCTCCGATCGGACAAAGTCGCGCCGTACAAAATCTCCTCCGGCGAAAACGCGTGCACGTGAATTTCAGGAATTTCCCGTTTAATGGCCGCGCAAAGATCGATATAAAACCGTCCATCGATCCGCGGCGGCAGTCCGGCCTGCATGCACACCTCGGTGGCGCCAAGATCCCACGCCTCCCGAACCCGCCGCAGAATCTCCTCCACCGGCAAGAAATAACCCTGCTCGGCGCGATGGCCCCGGCTGAAAGCGCAAAATCCGCAGCGCTTTACGCAAACGTTCGTGAAATTGACATTGCGATTAATTACATACCCCACGCGCTCGCCCACCCCGCGCTGCCGTAGTTCGTCGGCCACTCGCAGCAGCCGTTGCAGATCGTCGCCCTCGGCACTGAAAAGGATTGCACCGTCCTCAGAGGAAAGCTCGCGGCCTTCACACGCCTTGTCGAGAACCGATTCGACGCTCATGCCACTAATCCCGCATCGTCGGTTAGGGCCAGCGCACGATTGCGCAAAGGCTCGACCATCCAGTTCGAATCGGTCAAATACTCGGGATACGTCGCCAGCCGCTCACGCAACTCGAACCCGGCCTCCCGCGTCACCGATCGAAGCGCCGCAATTTGGGGCCACGCCATCTCGGGATTAATGAAATCGCGCGTCACCGGCGAGATGCCGCCCCAATCGTTGATGCCGGCAAACAAGTAAAATCCATACGCGTCCGCCGAGAGATTTGGCGGGATTTGCAGGTTCACAGCGCCTCCTAAAATAAGCCTCGCCACGGCCGCGGTTCGCGCGACATCCAGCGCCGTCGGTTCCTCGCGGCCTGAAAATAGTGTGTCCGGCTTAGCGCGAAAATTCTGAACGATCACTTCCTGAATGTGCCCGTATTTCTCATTCAGTTCACGGATCGCAAACAGCGCATCCACTCGTTCGTCGAGCGTCTCGCCGATACCAATCAGAATGCCCGTGGTGAAAGGAATACGCATTTGCCCCGCTGCTTCCAGGGCCGCCAGCCGGATCTTCGGAACCTTGTCCGGACAACGATAATGCGCTTCGCCGGGAGCTAGTAATCGCGCGCTGGCCGTCTCCAGCATCATCCCCATGCTCGCATTCACAGGGCGCAACAATTCCATCTCTTCGCGCGATAGGACGCCCGGATTTGCGTGCGGCAGCAGTCCCGTCTCTTCAAATACCAGCTGACACATCGCGCGCAAGTATTCGATGGTGGAACCCAACCCGCGTCGCTCCAGCCATTCGCGATACTCCGGATATCGCAGCTCCGGCTTGTCGCCCAAGCTGAACAGTGCTTCCTTGCAGCCGGCTTCCTGGCCCGCGCGCGCCACCGCCAGCACTTCCTCCGGCGGCATGGTATGAGCTTTCGCATCGCCCGGTTCGCGCGCGAATGTGCAGTACCCACAACGATCCCGGCACAAATTCGTCAGCGGGATAAAAACCTTGCGCGAATACGTGATCACTGGACCCGTGCGTGCATCGCGAACGGCGCTGGCGTCTTGCAAAAGCGTCAGGAATTCACGCCCCGTGGCACGGATCAAGCGATTGGCATCCGCGCGCGAAATACCAGTTCCCAAATGTTGCGTGAGCACGATTAACCCATCGCGTGGTTGTGCTCGGGCTCGATCTTATAGATCACGCGCACTTCGCCCGGCCCGCGATAAGGATACTTGTCTTGGCCCGTGTACTTCTTCGTCAGCTTGTCGATGTGCTCGTCGGCCCCCTTTTCGGTGATCTCCACCACCCGCCCTCGAATCGAAAGATGACGATACGGATTGTCCGGATCCAGAATGTCGAGGCCCACTCGCGGATCGCGCCGGATGTTCTTGTCTTTCACGCGCCCCTTGGCGGAGTTAATCAAAATATTCTTGCCATCGTACTCGAACCACACCGGCGCGACGTGCGGGCTGCCGTCCGGCATCAGTGTGGCTAATTGTGCAAACGCCTTCTTCTGGGTCAGGTCGATATATTTTTCAGGAATCGCTGCCACTGTGTTCTCCTCTTCTTTTCGAGGGTATCATCAAGTTACCGTGCAAATGATCGTCGCCATCGTTGGCGGTACCGGAGCCGAGGGCAGCGGACTGGCGGCTCGCTTCGCGAAGGCGGGCGTACAGGTCCGCATCGGGTCGCGCAATTTGGAGAAGGCGTGGGAAACAGCGCGTCGCAGTGGAGCGAACGCGACGGGCCACACCAATGCCGATGCCGTTGCATTGGCCGGCGTCGTAATTCTGACAGTTCCTCTTTCCGCGCAAGTGGACACGTTGAAATCGATTCGCGCGAGTATCGCACCCGGCGCAATCCTGGTCGACGCCACGGTTCCGCTCGAAGTCGCTATCGGGGGCCGTCTCTCGCGCACGCTGACGTTGTGGGATGGCTCGGCCGCGCAGCAAGCCGCTCGCCTGGTTCCCGGCGTACCCGTGGTTGCAGCCTTTCATGCTTTGAGCGCGGAGGCTCTGGCCACGCTCGACCATCCGCTCGACTGCGACGCTCTCATTTGCGGCGATAACGCCGAAGCCAAGGCGAAGGTCTCGCAACTCGCCGAGCTAATTCCCGGCGTTCGCGCCATCGATGCCGGCCCGCTCGACAATGCGCGATTACTCGAAAGCGCGGCGGCGCTGCTCATTTCGCTCAACCTGCGTCACAAGGTCAGAGATTCAGGAATGCGGATTACCGGCCTCAAAAGTGGAGACCACGCGTGAAGCGGCACTCCGTGGTCGCATTGGCTGGCGGCGTCGGAGCCGCGCGTTTCCTGGATGGATTAACGCGAGTGATCGCTCCCGAACGCGTCTTCGTTATCGGCAACACCGCCGACGATGCCGAAATTCACGGGCTCCACATTTCGCCCGATCTCGACACCGTTACTTACACTCTCGCCGGCCTGGCGAATCCGCAACACGGCTGGGGCATTCGCGGCGACAGCTTCCGATGTCTCGAAGCTCTGGGACGGCTGGGCGCCGACACCTGGTTTCAATTGGGCGACGTGGACCTGGCCACTCACCTCTATCGCACCCAGCGCCTGCGTCAAGGCGCCACCCTTACCGAGGTCACGTCCGAAATCGCCCGAGCGCTGAACGTTCGCTCCCCGATTGTTCCCATGTCCAACGAACGTGTGCGCACACGCATTTGCACGCCATCCGGCGAACTGGAGTTTCAAACGTACTTCGTCAAGCGCCGTGCGCGCGATCGGGTAACCGCCCTGCATTTTGAAGGCGCATCCGAAGCCTCACCCGCGCCAGGTTTACTGGACGCCATCGCGAACGCGGACGCTATCCTCCTTTGCCCTTCCAATCCGTTCATCAGCATCGGTCCGATTCTCGCGATTCCCGGCATTCGCGAAGCCCTGCAAAGCAGGCGCGAAAATGTCGCTGCAATTTCGCCTATTGTGGGCGGCCGCGCGCTCAAAGGCCCTGCCGCAAAAATGATGCGGAGTATGCAAATGCGATCGTCAGCGGCCGAAGTCGCGAAGCTCTATGACGATTTCGCCGGCGTCTTTGTACTGGACGAAGTGGATCGCAAACAAGCGGCGCACGTCGCCGCGCTGGGGCTTCGGCCGGTAGTCACCAATACCATCATGCGCGGGCTGCGCCAACGAAAAGCCTTGGCTCGGGTGGTTGCTCGCGAACTGGGAATTCAGTTGTGATCTTCGCCATCCTGCCCGTCAAGAGTCCTCGAAACGCCAAGCAGCGCTTGACGGGATTTCTCGAAGCCGAGCAGCGAGAAATGCTCGCTCGTGTCCTTTTTCAGCAGACGTTGGCCGCGCTGTGCGAGGCCGAGGGCATCGACCGGACTGTGGTCGCCACCAGCGACTCCGAGATCGCAGATCACGCCCGCCGCTCAGGCGCGCTCGTCTTTGAGGAGCACGAACAGGTCAGCCACAGCGTTTCCGCCGATGCGGCGTGTTTGCGGGCCATGCAGATGGGCGCGTCCACCGCCATGCTGGTTCCGATCGATGTCCCCACCGTCACGCCCGCCGATTTTAGCCGGCTCGGGGCAGCGTCGTATCCCAGCGGGCGCCCCGGACTCATCGTCGTTCCGTCTTCCGATGGCACCGGCACCAATGCCCTGGTGCGCACACCGCCCGATTGCATCGAGAGCCGTTTTGGACCCGGTAGCTTCCGCGCGCATCTCGAGCAGGCTCGCTCGAAAGGCGTGCCCTCTGACGTCCTGCGCCTGCCAGGTCTTATGTTCGACATTGACACACCCGAAGATGTCGCCGAATTTTTGGCTGTCCAACGCGAATGCCGGGTGTCATCGTTCCTTCGATCCGCATGCGTCTTGAAATCGTAGCGCTCTCCACCATCCCCGAAGTGCGCGCGGGCAACGATCTCGCGTCCTTGATCCGCCACGCCGCGGCCGAGCACGGGCACAGCCTCGATCGGTTCGTCGTGCTCTGTGTCGCGCAAAAGATCGTTTCGAAAGCCGAAGGCGCTCTTGTCGATCTGCGCGAGATCCGGCCTTCCGCGCTGGCCCGATCCTGGGCTGAGGAATGGAAGAAAGATCCGCGCTTGATCGAACTAATCCTCTCCCAATCTCGCCGCATTGTGAAAATGGATCGCGGCGTCATCATCGCCGAGACGCGCCATGGTTTCGTCTGCGCCAACGCGGGCGTCGACCAATCGAACGTCGAAGGAAGCGATTGCGCCACTGTGTTGCCCAATGATCCCGATGCTTCCGCGCGCCGGCTTTGCGCGGCCTTGGGCTGCGGCGCCGTGATCATCACCGACACGTTCGGACGGCCCTGGCGCGAAGGTTTGGTGGATGTTGCCATCGGCGTCGCGGGCCTGGAGCCATTAAACGATCAGCGTGGACGCACGGACCGTCACGGCCGAAAGCTTGCTAGCACCATCATCGCCGTCGCCGATCAATTAGCCGCCGCGGCTGGTCTCGTGATGAAGAAAGATGCCGGATGTCCCGCCGTGGTGATTCGCGGCTTCGAATGGCAGCCGGCGGAAGGCTCCTCTCGCGCACTCCTTCGCAAACCCGACCAGGATCTATTTCGCTAACATCGCCGCCAGCTCGCGCCACTCCCTCATCGGTAACGCCTTCGGATCCGCCGTCAGCACCTGGATACAGACGTGATCCGCGCCTGCGTCATGATGCTCCTGAATGCGCTTGCGGATCGCGTTCAGATCGCCCCAGGCGATGATCGAATCGATCAGCCGGTTGCTCCCGCCATCTTTGAAATCGCTCTCGTCGAACCCGAGCCGAAGAAAATTGTTGGCGTAATTGGGAAGCGTCAAATAAAAACCAAGAAACGCTCGCGCGATGCCCCGCGCTTTCTCCGCATCAGTCTCCAGCACCACCGCCTGCTCCGGACACAGGTAGGGCTGCGGACCCAGGATCTTCCGCGCCTGCGCCGTATGTTCGGGATTCACATTGTAAGGATGCGCGCCATCGGCGAGTTCGCCCGATAGCTCCAGCATCTTCGGCCCCAGCGCCGCAAGCACCCGCGGAGGCTTCGTTGCAGGCGGAGGCGCGCTGTACGGCGCCCGATCCATCGCTTCCAAATACGCACGCATGGTCGCGACGGGCTTCTCGTAACGATGCCCGCGCAATTGTTCCACTAAAGGAATGTGGCTCACGCCCAGTCCGAGCAGAAATCGATTGGGATAAGCTTCCGCGAGCGTCTTCTGCCCTGACGCCATCGCCACCGCATCGCGCGCGTAGATATTCGCGATGCCAGTGGCGATCACCATTCGTTTGGTGCCCGCGAGCAGTAGGCCCGCGTTCGCGAGCACTTCACGCCCCAGCGCTTCTCCGAACCATAGGGCGCCGTACCCCAATTCCTCCAACTCGCGCGCGGCCTCCTGGGCCTTTGCCGCCGGCTGGTCCTCGAATTGACGCGTCCAGATTCCGACCCGCCCAAGCTGTTTCGAATTTTGCGCCAGTTTATTGTCCTCCCGCTCGCTAACGATTGTATTGTTTTTTTAGCCGTCATGGATGAAACCAGCCAGCCCGCGCATTATAGTGAATGCTCGTCCGTGTATTCACCGCCAAGGCGGGCAACCTCAAAGGGAGGCAATCGAAGAATGAAGACTTTACTGTTCGGAATCAGCGCAATGATGCTGGTCGCGGGCGCTGCAATGTACGCCGCCGACGCGCCGCCGGCCGAGGGAACCAAGGCGCCTGGCTTCACCCTGAAATCGCAGGAAGGCAAAGATGTCAGCCTGAAGGATTTCAAAGGCAAATGGGTGGTCCTTTACTTCTATCCCAAAGACATGACGCCGGGGTGCACTATCGAAGCGCATAACTTCCAGCGCGATCAGCCCGAATTCGACAAAAAGAACGCGGTGATCGTGGGCGTCAGTCTGGATACCGTGGATTCGCACGTGCAATTCTGCACCAAGGAAAATCTGACGTTCAAGCTGCTCTCCGATCCAGCGCACGTAGTCACGGAGCAGTACGGCTCGCTCGGCGCGTTCGGAAAGATGCAGGTTGCGAATCGCAATACGTTTCTGATCGATCCGAAAGGCGTGATTCGCAAGGTTTATCTCAAGGTGGATCCGAACCCGCACAGCAAGGAAGTGCTGGCTCAGCTTGACGAGTTGCAAAAGAAGAGCGACTGACGACGAGGGGCTAGCTACCAGGGCGGTAAGATGAAAGCTGAGTGCCCACGCAGCAGGAATTCGAGCGAATCGCGATGCCGCATCTGGCGGCCCTGCTGCGCGTGGCTCGGCGCTTGACGCTCGAGGCCGCCTCGGCCGAGGATCTGGTGCAAGAAACCATGCTGCTCGCCTGGCGCGGGTTCCATAGTTTTCAAACCGGCACAAACGAGCGGGCCTGGCTGTTCCGAATCTTGTTCAACACGTTTCATGGCGAGGGCCGCCGCAAGGCCCGCCGCGAATCGCAGGGATTGCCATTGGAAATTGGCGCCCGTCCAATGCTACAAGAGGCGGTTGAGATTGCCGAAGCCCTGGCTGCATTAGCAATCGAGCAGCGTACCGTGTTGATGTTGTGTGTGGTGGAAGGATTCACCTGCCGGGAGGCCGCTGAAATTCTAAATGTGCCCCTCGGCACTGTGATGTCGCGCCTGAGCAGGGGGCGCGAGGAGTTGCGACAAAGTTTGAAGTCGCCTATCCAATTGAAGGCGCCCATCCAAGTGGCGGCGAAAGTGGCGTATAAATGACCGACGACGAGCTGGATCGGCGCCTGCGCGAGAGTATTCTCTCGGAGGAGCTCGACGCCTCACGCTTGGAACTCGCGCTGCGCAATCGTATCCAGACCAACCGCCGCACTGTACCCGGCTGGGCCATAGGGGCTGCTGCTGTGATCGCCATGGTCGCGGCCAGTGCCCTGTCGTATCGAACCTTCCGCGCCGAACAAGCTCCGCCGCCGCTCTGCATTGCTGCCGCACGGGATCATCGGACTGAAATCGTCAACGGAGAGCCGCGAAGGTGGCTTACGGATCCGTCCGGCATTCAGTCGCTAGCGCGGAAGCAAGGCGTCTCGCCGTCAGCTATCGCCGCTCTCGGGACCACTGGCTACCGTTTGGAGCGCGGGCGCCTCTGTTTCCTCCAAAAACAGATCTTCCTGCATTTGGTTTACATCAAAAGCGGCAGTGAGTATTCGGTATACCTACGACCCCGCACGGACGAGGCGTCTTTCAGCGATTCCGTGCGGGGCGCTGAAAACCTAGCGTATTTCCAAACCAAACGCATAACGGCGGTCTTTGTCAGTCACGCAGCCGACGCCGACGCGATGGCCTTCGCACGTACCAGCCGAAAAGTTCTGTAGTACTCCCGAGTACTTGACGCCGCTCTAAGCGAGGTTACATACTGTAATCCGCGACGAGGAGAAAATTCACGCGAAAACTCCTTTAATCGCAGGAAACAGATGAGATTTTTATCAGGCGCCCTTTTTTTTGCGGCTTTTCTGGCCCTGGCCACTGCTGGAGCAAGGGCCGATGTCATATTGTCTGTAGGCTATTACGATTTGCCTCCCTGCTGCGGTAATCCGAACCCGGTTCCCAACCCCTGGTACGGGAGTCCCAACACTACCTTTTTGGGAAGCGCAAGCGAGGCTACGTCCTCCGACCCCGACGAGGCGGCCCTGCTCTTCACTAACACTGGCACCACGGCAGTCACCCTCGATCAGGGCGTCACGGTTACTTCCGGTAGTACCCCTTACGCGCTTTGGGACAGCCTGATTGGCGCTGGCGGATTCTCCATCCTGCCTGGCGAGAGTGTCATTCTCTCGGGCACCACTGCCAATGCTTTCGATGGCAGCGATCTCAACTTAGTCGATTCAACCATATCGTTCGATCTCAACGGCAATCCCTACAGTGCCGTCGATTCGGCCAGCATTCTCGCGGGCTTTGCTGCCTACGATGAAACCCAGCCCTGGACTCAAGTAGGCGACTTTCTGGGCACGTCGCCGGTTCCCGAACCGGGCAGTCTTGGCCTTGTCAGCGCGGGCCTGTTTGGTCTCCTACTGGCCCTCCGGCGCAAGACGTCTTAATACTAACGCCTAGTTTCCACCTGTGTTGGCAGGAGGCCCTGACGTCTTCTTGCTGCCGTCGGCCCAAGTGATTTCGCGTGAATGCGCGAAGTTCGATCCGTCGCGTGCGCGCCACCCGAATACAGTAACTGTATCGCCGATTTTCATGGTGTCGCGTGACCATCCTTGCCGTCGCAGCATGTTGGGCGGAAATCCTTCAAACTTCCACTGGGCCACGTTGCCCGAGTCGTCCTTCACGTCCAGGTAAAAGTGGATGTGAGGATTCTCCCAATCCACCTTAGTGACAACGCCCGTGACCGTGACTGGCTTGGTGTCGTCGTATTCGGCGCCAAAAGAGTGATGAGCGAAAACGGGAGCCGAACCGAGGATTGCGAAAGCAGCGGCTAGCAAATAAGTTCGCATACAAGACCTGCGGTTCATTATATAACTCACCCCGCCGTGTTTGCCGCGGATAGCGCAAAGACGCGTTCCGCGTTGGTTTGGTATAGCTTCTTTTTGTCGGCGACGCTGATGGGAAGATCGTCGGTGACCTTCACTTCCTCCGGCACGAATTGGTAGGGATAATCCATCGCATAGAGCACTCGATCGACACCAAGAACCGATTGACAATACAAAATCGGCGGCTCCCAAGCCATGCCGCTGGTGGTGAAGTAAAAATTTTCCTTGATGTAATCGCTGGGCTTTTTCTGGAGCTTCTGCACGGACGCGTAGCGCTTCGCGGCCACCATGTTGCCATGCATGAAATCGACGCGAAAGAGCCAGTAGGGAAGGCCCTCGCCCAAATGCCCAGCCACGATGCGGAGCTTTGGAAAACGGTCGAAAACGCCGGCAAAGATGATGCGCAGCAGGTGCAGTCCAGTTTCCACCGCAAAGCCGAAGACGGCGCCATCCAAGCCGCGTTCCAGGAACGGCGCGATCATCGATTTTGGCGGCGTGGTCGGATGAATGTAGACCGGCACATTCAGATGTTCGGCCGCTTCGAAGATGGCCCAGAATTTGGGATCGTCCAGATATTCGCCGCGCGTGTGCGAATTGATGATCGCGCCTTTCAGGCCGAGCTGCCGCACGCCACGCTCGAGTTCCTTTGCCGCGCCGGCGGGATCTTGTGGCGCGATGGCGGCAAGCCCGGAGAATCGGTCGGGATGTTTTCGAATTGCATCCGCGAGTTGATCGTTGAACGAGCGCGCGAGCGCCGTGGCTTCGGGCGCATCGAACACCTGCACACCAGGCGCGGTGAGCGAGAGGATCTGCATCGCGATCCCGGTTTCATCCATGTCGCGCAAGCGCCGCTCGCCCAAATCTTGAATGCGCTCAAACAACGCGCTGGCGCGGGGACTGGCACCCGAATAAAATCCCCACAGGCTGCGAAATCCGGGATCGTCGTAACCATCCGCGAGTAGCTTGCGATAGCGCGCCAGCAACTCGGGCGGCGCGAAGGCTTCTTCGGTGGCAATGCGCAAATATTCTTGGTCTTTTGTCATCAGATCATGATTCCGTGACGAACTTAGTCACCAGACACGCCTCCAAACCTTCCATGCCTTCTTCGCTGCCGTGCCCGCTTTCTTTGACGCCGCCGAACGGAGAATCGCGGACCGAGATGATATAGCTGTTGATGCCGATCAAGCCGGCTTCGATCTGCTCACCAAGTAAATTGACGGTTCGGTTGTTATTCGTGAATGCATACGCGGCCAGGCCGTAGGGCAGCCGATTGGCCTGCTGGATCACGGCGTCGAAATTGGAAAACGGATTGATGATCGCGATCGGCCCGAATGGCTCCTCATTCATGATGCGTGCTTCATTCGAGACTTCCGAGATTACAGTCGGCTCCCAGAAATAGCCAGGGCCGGGAATGCGCGAGCCGCCGGCGTCGAAATGCGCGCCATGTTTGCGCGCGTCCGAGAGCATCTCTTCCATCCAGTTCAAACGCAGCGAATGTGCGAGCGGCCCCATTTTGTTGCTTTCCACCAGCCCATCGCCGACCGTCCAGGAACGGGCCCGCGCGGCGAAGCCTTCGACGAATGGCTTGTAAATCTTTTCGTGGACGTAATAGCGCGTCGGCGATATACACACCTGGCCAGAATTGCGAAACTTGGACGCCACCGAAAGATCGAGCACATGATCCACATCCACGTCGTCGAAGACAAGGACCGGCGCGTGGCCGCCCAACTCCATCGTGGTTCGCTTCATGCCATCGGCCGCCAGCTTCATCAGTTGTTTGCCCACGCGCGTTGAACCGGTGAACGACAGCTTCCTGATGATGGGCGACGCCAACAAGTGCGTCGAAACCTCCGACGGCACGCCAAAAACCACCGACATGACGCCTTTCGGTAGACCTGCATCCATCAGTGCGCGGGCCACCTCCAGCGCCGACGCCGGTGTGTGCTCGGCCGGCTTCATGATGCAAGGACATCCAGCGGCCAGCGCGGCGCCCAACTTCCGGCACGGATTGCCGATCGGAAAATTCCAGGGCGCGAACGCAGCCACGGGACCCACCGGTTCGCGCAGCACCGTCATCCGAACACCCGGCGTTCGCTGTGGCAGAACCCGTCCGTATGCCCGGCGACCCTCTTCGGCAAACCATTCGATGACATCCGCCGCAAAATTCAGCTCCAGACGCGTTTCGTGGATGGTTTTGCCTTCTTCGATGGTGGCGATTCGCGCGATGTGTTCGGCGCGCTCGCGCATCAGGTCGGCTGCGCGCTTCAGAATCTTGCCGCGATCCTGCGGCGACATGCCCCGCCACAATGGATAGGCCTGCGCGGCGCTATCGAGAGCTCGATCCAGATCGGCCTTCGACGCGTGCGGCAGAACGCCGATGCATTCGCCGGTGGCCGGGTTGATCACGGGTTCCGACTCGCGGTTGCCGAGAGGAGTCCATTCGCCGCCGATGATGAGTTTCAGATCCGCGTACGCTTCCGCAGTTTGGGTTGGAGACATTTCGATTGCTGACATTTTTTGAGTGCCTCACTATATCTTATAAACTCTCCGGGATGTTACAAACTCTCCGGTATGTTATAAGCTCTAGAGGTCGAGGAGCCTGGCCATGAAGAAAAAGGCGTTTTACGGATGGAAGCTGCTGGCGGCGTTCTGGTTCATTTACCTGGTCAACCTTGGATTTCCGACCTACGGGCAGAGCGTGATCAACGCCTACATGGCGAAGGATCTGCATCTCGACCGGACGATGCTGGGCCTGGCATTTTCGATCTACATGGCGATGGTCGGGCTGCCGGGACCTGCCGTGGCGGCCCTGGTCAATCGAATCGGCGTGCGGCTGACGCTCGCGATCGGAAGCTGCTCGGCGATGCTGGGCGCGCTCTCGATGGCGCTGTTCGTGCACACCGGATGGCAAGCGGTGATCTCGTTCGGTATCCTGATCGGATTCGGCTCCTGCGCCGGCGGAGCCATCGCCGAGCAACAGGGCATCGCGCAATGGTTTGTCCGAAAACGCGCGCTGGCGCTGTCGCTCATGTACAGCGGGGGCGGCATCGGGGGATTCATTCTTCCACCGATACTGAATCGGGTGATTGCAGGCTCGCACGGAAATTGGCGCAACGGATGGTGGATTTTTCTGGGCTTGGCCGCGATCGGCGCGATCTTCGTGATCTTCCTGGTGAAGGAAAAGCCGGCGGACATGGGCCAGTTGCCGGATGGAGGCGCCGGGCCCGAACTCGCGCCTGGGCAGAAGCGCCCGAAAGGCGTTTTCGTGACCACCGAAGCTTGGACCTTTAAAGAAGCGATCCTTTCTCGTGCATTTATTCTTATGCTGCTGTCGTCCATCGGAATTAGCTGCGGATTTTCGCTGATTCAAGGACACGGCGTAGTGCACTTGCGCGACCTGGGACACTCGCCGTCCGAAGCCGCGATGGCGATGTCGATTCTCGCGATCTCGACGCTGGCCGGCAAGCTGCTCGCGAGCTTTGGCGATCGCATCGAACCGCGCTACATATGGGCCGGTGCGATGGCCGCGTTCGGACTGGGAACCCTTCTAGTAGTGCACGCCACCAGCACGGTGGACCTTTATCCGTTCCCGATTTTACTGGGATTCGGATGGGGCGCAACGTTGGTTTCCATGATGGGCGCGCCGATGAATTACTTCGGGCTGAAAGCTTATCCAGCCGTGATCGGACTATGGCTCTTGATTCAAACCGGAATTGGCGCGCTGGCGCCGTTTGCGGCGGGATATATTTTCGATAAATTCGGCAGCTATACGCCGGCATTTTATTCGATCGCCGGACTTTGTTTCGCCGGATCGCTGTTGTTGCTTCTGGCGACGCCGCCGCGGCGGAAAGTAGGCGTTGAGGAACTAAGCGGGGCACATCCGGTGCTCGGGCAATCTCCTGCGCGGGCGTAAACAAATATGGAACAATTCAAACCGGGCGATTTGTGCCCAAGATCCGGAATCTACGACGTTGTTCATGACGGGGTTCATCAGGACCAGCACCAAGTAACTATGGTAAAGGGCGAGACCTTTCCGCCTTGCAGGCATTGCGGCCATCATCCACGATTTACCCTTGCCGTCGCGGCGCACCACGCGCCGAATCACGAGCACTTCAAGAAGTAGATATCGCCGGCCTCGCTGGTTAGCAGCCGAACCAGAGCAAGACGTGTGTCACCACTTCAAAGACGCGCTCGATAACCCATTCGCCGATTAGCTCGAAGAGGCAATCAAGGATCAGCTCCACCTACCGCTACTCTACGGCGTTGCCGGCTGAGTTGTTCCCCAAAAACCTGCCGAAGTAGCGAGAAATCAGCGAGAAATGCGGCTGCCGGGGACGTGAACGGCGGGGTCGGCGCGGCTAGCGATCGCGGAGCGCGATGGTCCAAGAGACGAACAGCAGTCCACAGCCCACCAGGAACAAGATACGAAACAAAAGATCGTTGAATGCTGCTGCAGGAGAGCCCGCGGTCCAGGGACGGGTGGTCCATCCGGTCTTTTCGAGCAGCGCGATCGCAACGAGGATTAAGCCCACCCAGCCCACGAATCGGCTGCCGGTCGCGGCTTTGCCGATGAAAAATGCGACCACAAAAACGATCGCGACCAAAAGAGCTGCGACCGCATAAGCAAGCAGGACGTCAGGCATCTAATTCTTCCGAAGGAACCCAGTTTCCGTGGACCTGCACGCGCAGACGGAACGGCACTTTGATGCGTGCGATGGGACCTTTTTCGATGTGCTCGGCTTCAACGATGGCGACCTCGGAGAGCTGTTGATCGTGCAGGTCGCAAACGAACGCCAGATAGCCCTCATGGCCGGGTTTCTTGGACGGAATATGGATGTGCTCCTGTACGGTGACCGTTGGGCCGAGGCCGAGCGTGGTGTATTTTCCGGTTTTCACTTCCATGCGGACGATGGTGTTAAAACCTGCGCCGACGGGTCCAGCGATGGGCGGCGGTCCGTTTTGCGGGGCGTTGCGCGGATCGAAGGTCTGGTAATAGCCGATCTCGAAATCGGTCATTTGATCTTTGATCGCGGTGCGCGGCATATCGCCGCTGGGGCCGATGACGGTCTCTTCCCAGGTGTCGCCGGGCTTGGATAAATCGAAAGTCCAGCGCACGAATCCGATGCGGACTTGATCGGGGCGCAGGTTGATTCCCGACGCTTTCTGCATGAACGGGAACGGCGGCACTTTGCTGACCCCGAAATACATGTGCACGCGATTGCCTTCACTATAGGCGTTCATGAAATGGAACGAAGATCGCGCGGGACCACGGAACCAGCGCATGTGTTTGACGTGTGCGTCACGCGGCAGAATGCCGACGAACGATTCTTTGTCCTGCTCGAAGACCCAATGATGGCCGCCGGCTTTCATGCGGTTCAAGTCGGCGGTGATGGGAAACACGGGAAAGACCACGTGCTCGCGCGTGACGGCGAAATCGTGCATCAACGCGACGTAGGGCGCTTCGAACCATTCCTCGCGCTGGAGGTTGCCCTTTTTGTCGGCGACGCAAAACGCGACGTCCTTCGTAACCAGGCCGCCGGCTTCATAGCCGAAGAAATAAAGATCGCCGGTGTCGGGCGCCAGACGCGTGTGCGCGGTCATGGTCTGGCTTTTGAGCTTGCCTTCGTAATCGAACTCGCCGATGGTTTCGAGCGTGTGCGGATGGAGCTCCATCGCGTGGCTATCTTCTTTTAAGGCGAGCAATTTGCCGGCGTGATAAATCGGCGTGGTGTTGTTGACGTTGCGCGGTTTGCCCTGGACGCTCGGATCGTCGGTGAAGGGATTGCGGTAGAGCCCAAAGAGCGAGCGGCGCGCGGCACGTTCGGCTTTCCAGCGCTCGGTCTTGACGTAGCGCATCTTGAAATCCACGTGGCCGTTTTCGAAACGGAACAGGCTTACCATACCGTCGCCGCTCAGGAACGTGTCGTCGCCCATCATCGGCGAGTATTGCGGATCGGGGATGGAACGATACCAGGAGCCGTTAATCTCATCGGGCACTTCGCCTTCGGTAACCAGGTCGTAGATATCGCACTCGATGCGGGAAGGCGCGTTCCAACCCGCGAAGTCCATCGTATTGGGGAAAGGCTTCGCCATGGGACTATTTCGCGGCTACTTTTTGCGTGATGTTGGGCGGCGGCGAGAGCTTCACTTCCTTGCCGGTGACGGGGTGCGGATAGTGGAACGGGAGAACGTCGGTCTCAGGCCAGAGCGGCGGCGTGGGCTTTTCCAGCTCGTCGGGGCCGGTTGGATTGGCGGGATACGTGTCCGTATAGTAGGGCACGTAATTGGGCTTGGTGTAAGCCCAGCCTTTGTCGAAGTCGGCGTGATAGACGGGGCGATAGTTTAGCACCTTGATTTTCCAAATGCCGTTTTCCTTGGCGTAGACGTTTTCGTAGAGCGAACCTTCCCACCACTGGCGCAGGGCGTGCGTTTCGTCGGTGTATTCGTGATGGCGGCCGGCCTGCATGAAGACGCGGAGGCGCGCGTAGGCGGTTTTGCCGTCGGGTGAGATGTCGATGATGTCCTGCAACATCATGTGATCGAGCAGGTAGCCCTGGACGGGACCGTTGTGGCCGTTGGTGAAATTCTTGCGGAAGCGGCCGCAATAGAGGCGGCGCGCGCTTTCCTTGCCGCGAAAGATGCCGCCGATGAAGTGGACCTCGCAATCGTCGGTGAAGAGGTCGACCACCTCGTCGTAGAGGCACTTGTCGAGATAGTAGCCGTATTTGTACTGGAGGTCGCGGACGGATTGCGTGTCCTGGAGCTTGCCGACTTGGGCGGTGAGTTCGTCGACTTTCTTTTCGAGGGCGCGGAACTGTTCATCAGAGGGCATGAGCGCATTATAGCCGGGGGCTGGCCGTCGGCGGCGCCGCTAATTGGCCATTGGCTGTTGGCGGTTGGCCGCGCGGAGGGGTGGAGGAGGTGTGTGCAGGTGCGGCTTTTTTTGAAAATTGGGCGAAGATCGGCGAAATCGGGAGGGCGGGGCGGGGTGGGAGGAAAAAAGCGCATCGGGATGAGAAGAGCAGCGTGTGAGTCTTATGCCAACCGCTGACGAGACGGAGGTTATTAACTGCGGAAGGGAGAATGTAGGAAGATTTTGTGGCCCTCGCATACAGTGGAGATGTCGGAGCTTAGTCCGAAGTAGAGGATACCGTAACCCCTGGAAGTGGAAGAAAAGGCGAATGATCTATCCCTCTGGGCCTATCGTGGCCCCATTGACAAAATGACGCGCTTGTCTCATGATTAGATTGATTCCGGTGATAGTTCATTGCTCTCACGCGGAAGGGATTGAGTGGGGGTGGGGTTTCAATTCGCGCCTCGCTAGCGAATTGAGTGATCTCACAGAAGTGATGGCTCCGCGAGGACGCCTAAGCCCCTGCAAAGATCACGAGGCGAGCATATTAAGTTCACGCTGGCAATAGCGCCAGTAAAACAAGGGCCGCTAATGGAGCGGCCTTTTTTTACGTTAAGATACGGGAATGCCAGCGTTAGACCATGCCGGCGCGCGCGAGCTTCTACTGCGCGTGGTTTCTAAATTCTATTCGGAACGTAATACCCCTTTGCCAGGGGCCCTAGTAAAGGCCCAAATGGTAGCTGGTGCAAAGGAGATTGGTTCAGAGTTCAGTGAACGGGCCCTTGGGTTTCGCAAGTTCATTGACTTCATAAGAAGTGTCCCCGAGGTTGCGATACAGGGACGCTCTGGAAGCGATATCCTTCTGGCGCCGGGAACCGCAGGTGAACTGTTGGCGGCGTATGCGAGCCCGCTGCCGAGACTCCGCCGGGACTTTTGGCGCGCGTTTATTGAATTCCCTGTCCCAAACGTGATTCGACTTTACGATCCCGACGAGGACAAGGTCCTCCACGTCGAATCGGGAACTCAGCGACCGGGCATCCAAATTGAACCTGCGGGACGCGATGAACAGGTGGAGTGGCGTAGGACGTTTGCAGAAGAACAACCAGAGCCGATCAAAGATCACCTTCTGGCGTCTCTAAGCACGCCTGGAACCGCCATGTTTAACGAATTTGCGCGGCGGCTTCGCGAGCATCCGTCAGTCATGCGAGCATGGAACCGGTATTTGCAAAAGCAGATCACTGACCGTGTGGCGACTTGGGCCGCCAAGCATGGCGTCGCTGATGAGCGCTGGATTGCGTCCGTTCGATTTACGCAGTTGGACGGCGAGATCGTTCCTGCGAAGCCTCAGAACATCAGCCAGCGTGCAGAACTTTACAATTTTTTCGATCAGTTGCCTGTAGATGACCTTTTGGAACTTCGAGTCCCATTGGACTGGGTTCTAAGAGTAATTCGCCGAGGCGATGTGTGAAGATTCATCTTTTTGGGCTACCAATAAGCACGCACCGACGATTAGAATCGGAGTCAAACGGATGGGACGGGGCGGTGCCGCCCCCACATTCCTTCCGTGCCTCGCCTATCTCAACGAATGAACATGTTCGGTTCACAGAAGGTGAGATTAGAGATCTGAGAGCGGGTGTCAGCGAGGGCTTTACGCACATTGTGATTCCGGGTTCTCGCGACTGGAAGACAGTTCAATCTAGGTTCATGTACGATTGTAGAGTCCATATAGCACGACTTTGGGAACCGATCAGGGATGTAAGGTGGGAAGATCTACGGCTTAGTCTTCATTCCATCGCGAAGATGGATGAAAAATGGCTGGAGCAAGTCTCTCCTGGAGATCTACGACACGCCCTGCTCCTGCCTCCGAATGTTTTTCGAACCGTTCGCAGCACGTACGGGTATTGGCGCCGATGCGACGTGTACTCAGATGAACTGATACCAGTGGCAGTCGAATTGTTGGCTATCGTCGATAAAGAACACAGAACACCAGATCGGGGCGGGGGCAGGTCATGGATCGATGCTCGCAAGCTGCGTTACCGAATCGATCCGGGGAAGCATGGTCGCTCTGAGGCTGACCGGGCAGGACTTAAATCATATCGCTTTTGCTATGAAGTGCCGCCGGGGTTCCATTATGACGTTGCTGATGACAAGGACAGGATGTTTGTGATTCCTGTCCAGGGCAAACCGCACAGTCTAGTGCATTGCAATATTAGCCCGTGGGGGCATGTGAGAAACGGGTGACGCATTGTGTCGATGGCGCCCCGGTGCGAAGAAATCCAGCGGCGGATGTCGTCGGTTCAAGCGCCGTAGCGATACAATACCGCCATGCAACGTTGGCTGCTTTTCAGTTTCCTTGGGACTTTCGCGCTGGGACATGCTCTCGGCGCAGGATGTGATCGCGCCTGTCTGAAAGCCACGCTGGATCAATATCTGAATGCCGTGGTCGCGCACAATCCAGCGGGGGCGCCGCTCGCGGTGGGGTTCCGGCAAACGGAAAACGCGGTGGTCCGGCGGCCGGGCACGGGGTTGTGGCAGAGCGCCAAAGCGCTGGGCAAGTTGCAGCGCAGATATTTCGATGCCGAGAGCGAGCAGGCGGGCTATTTTGGGACGCTCGAAGAGGAGAGCGGGACCGCCATCGTGACCCTGCGGCTGCGAATCGAAGACCACAAGATCATGGAGGCCGAGTGGTTTGTGGCACGCAAAGGCGATCCGGGGATCGGCACGGGGGCCGGCGCGCAGGCGAACGCGTCGTTTCACGATCCGGAGAATCTGATCGCGCACCCGCCGGTGGAGCGCGTGGTTCCGAAGAAGGACCGGCTTTCGCGCGCGGACATGGTCGCGATCACGAATAGCTACTTCGACGGGCTGACGGCGCACGATGGCACGCTCATCATCGCGCATCCGGGCTGCATTCGATTGGAAAACGGCTTCGCGACGACGCAGCGCAAGGGGCCGGATGGCGAGTTGACCGACTGCACGTCGAAAGGTGCGATGGCCAATATTTTCGCGGTGACGGCGCGGCGCATCCCGATTGTGGATGAGGAGGCGGGCGTCGCGCTCGGCCTGGGGGTTTTTGAGCGCAAGCCGGGCGTGGCCATGCGGCGCAATCTGTTCAGCGAGTGGTTTGTGATCGAGGAGGGTAAGATTCGAGCGATCTACTCGTCGATGATGTATCCCGAGCAGGAGGCGATGGTCCCGAATTGGCCGCCTTACGATGGGAATTGGCCAGTGGCGCCGCCGCCGAAATAAGTCGGGCTGCGCCCTCCGGGGATTGGCCATGGTCGGCTGCGCCTCCGGGATTGGCGGATGCGACGTTTTTCACTTGTCGAGTAATTGCCGACGATCCGTGCCGCACGACACACGAACCGGCGGCGCTGCCGGGTGGATACATTTTCGTTCCTGCCGCGCTGTTTAGTGCGGCGGCCGATGAGGCGAAGTTTGCGGGGATGCTGGCGCACTCGATGGAACATGTGGCACAGCGCCACGGGACGCGCACGAGGTTCGATCCGGCGTGACGGGTGGCAGTTCGTAGCAGCAGGAAGTTCGTGGCCTGAGGCGCACGGCGCCTCAATTGCGCAAGCTGCCTCAATAAGGACGCTCACCGGCCCAGTTGCCGGGCGGATCGTAGTTGCAGACCCAGACCTCCCGGGTCGCGTCGCGAGCGGCGGCGCAGCCCACTTCGCGGGTATCGTTCCAGATGAGCTGCGTATAGTGAGCACAGACGCCGTGGCAGGTGTTGGCGCGATAGCTATAGTCGCGCGCTTCCGATGCCCAGACACCAACCACGTCGGCGGGGAAAGCGCGAGCGCCGGTAATTTCAAAAAGATTTTCGCCGAATAACGGATGCGGGCGGTGGTAAAACTGCTGTTCGCGAAGCAGACGGTCGGCCCAGTCCTGTGCGCGGGCAGCCAGGTGAACCGACCAGCGAAGCGGCGGCACGTCGATACGAGCCCGGACTTCGTTGTGAGCGGCCAGCATATCGCGCGCCAGTGCGGCTTCAGGCTCGGGCGAGCTATTGCTGATGTTGCGCCATTGCGCGCGACCCGTGATGGCCGGAGCGACGAAAACAAGACACCAGGCGACGAAATTGCGACGTAGACACGCCACGATTGGAAGTGTACGGTGACAAGCTCGAAAAAGCCGTCCGGTGTTTGACGGAAATTGAGAGGGCTCTTTGGCTTAGAACTAAGGTTTGGGCGTAGCGGCTTCGCGGCACAGGGATTGGGGATTAGGGATTGGCGCGGACCCCACGTCGAAACACGATTTTCATTGGCGGGCCCTATTGGGATGGGCTACAATGCTCGATCAGAGAGCGAGCGAGTTTTCCCTCAAACTCATAAGCTCGCGAATCGCGGAGGGTCCAACAAATATCCCCATGTCGATCTCTACACCAGTGCAGCCTCAAGCGACGTTAACTGCGTCCGCCGCAATGGATCAGCTATGCATCAACACCATCCGCACCTTGTCCATGGATGCGGTTCAACAAGCCAATAGCGGGCATCCGGGGACTCCGATGGCCATGGCGCCGGTGGTCTACACACTGTGGCAGGAATTTCTAAGGTTCGACCCTGACGATCCCATTTGGCCCAATCGCGACCGGTTTGTGCTGTCGGCCGGGCACGCGTCGATGCTGTTGTACTCAATGCTGCACCTGTGCCAGGTGAAGGCCGTCGATCCCGACTACGAGACGCTGGGGAGGGTGAGCGTACCGCTCGACGACATCAAGAATTTCCGGCAGCTCAACAGCAAGTGCCCGGGGCATCCGGAGTATCGCTGGACATCGGGAATCGAGACCACTACGGGACCGCTCGGGCAAGGCGTGGCGACGAGCGTCGGCATGGCGCTGGCGTCGCGCTGGATGCGCCAGTATTTCAACCGGCCGGGCTTCGAGATGGTGAATTTCAATGTCTACGCGCTGGCCGGCGACGGGTGCATGATGGAAGGCGTCAGCGGTGAAGCGGCTTCGGTGGCGGGACACCTGAAGCTCGCGAACCTCTGCTGGATTTACGACAACAATCACATCACCATTGAGGGCAACACGTCGCTCGCGTTCAGCGAGGACGTTGCCACGCGGTTCCTGGGCTACGGCTGGAACGTGCTGCGGGTGGGCGACGCCAACGATCGGGAGATGCTGGCGCGGGCCTTCCGGACATTCCTCGCGACCGAAGACCGGCCGACCATTATCATCGTCGACAGCCACATCGCGTATGGGGCGCCGCATAAGCAGGACACCAGCGCCGCGCACGGCGAGCCGCTGGGTGAAGAAGAGATCCGGCTGACGAAACGCAACTACGGATGGCCGGAAGAGGCGAAGTTCCTGGTGCCCGACGGCGTGTACGAGCATTTCAAGGAACACCTGGGGCAGCGAGGGCGTAGCGCGCGCGATGCGTGGATGGCGAAATTCGCTGAGTACTCGCAACAGTTCCCCGAGCTTGCGAGCTATCTGGACAAAATCCAGAAGCGCGAGCTGCCGCAGGGTTGGGACTCGGAAATTCCGACGTTCCCCGCCGATCCTAAGGGGCTGGCTGGGCGCGACGCATCCGGCAAAGTAGCGAACGCCATCGCGCAACATCTGCCGTGGCTGATCGGAGGCGCGGCCGATCTGGCGCCATCCACGAAAACCCGGCTGACCTTCGACGGCGCAGGCGACCTGGAGGCCACGAACTACGGCGGCCGCAACATGCATTTCGGCATTCGCGAGCACGCCATGGGATCGATTCTGAACGGCCTTTCGCTATCCAAGCTGCGGCCTTTCGGTTCGGGCTTTCTGATCTTCAGCGATTACATGCGCGCGCCCATTCGCCTGAGCGCGCTGATGGAAATCCCGGTCATTTACATCTTCACGCACGATTCGATCGGCGTCGGCGAGGACGGGCCCACGCATCAGCCGGTGGAGCAACTCATCTCGCTGCGCGCGATCCCGGGCCTGATCGTGCTGCGGCCGGGCGACGCCAATGAAGTGGCCGAGGCGTGGCGCGTGATCGTGAAACTGCGTCACGAGCCGGCGTGCCTGATTCTTTCGCGCCAGAACATGCCGACGCTCGATCGCACCAAGTACGGGAAAGCATCCGGCGTCGCGTACGGCGCTTATGTTTTGGCCGACCCGCCGGAGGGCAAACCGGACGTGATTCTGATCGGAACGGGCAGCGAGGTTTCGCTCTGCGTGGACGCGTACGAAAAGCTCACCCAAGAAGGAATAAAAGCGCGCGTGGTGAGCATGCCTTCCTGGGAGCTGTTCGAGCAGCAATCCTACGAATATCAGAACGCGATACTGCCGCCGCGGGTGCAAGCGCGGGTGGCGGTGGAACAGGCGTCAGTATTTGGATGGGATCGCTACGCACGGCGCCGCATCGGCATGCATACTTTCGGAGCTTCCGCGCCACTCAAAGAGCTACAGAAGAAATTCGGCTTCACACCCGACGCGGTAGCCGCCGCAGCCAAAGAAGAGTTAGCAAGGGCACAATAGGAAAGGGACGGCCGCATCGCGGTTGCCGGATGGTCCGTCTAAAGTTTTACGAGAGGAGTATCTAAAGTGACTAACACCACGAGCGTTACGACAACCAGCACGTCGGCGACCGCCAACCCTTTGCAAGAACTCCACAAATTCGGCCAGTCCCCCTGGCTGGATTACATCCGGCGCAGTCTGATCACTGGCGGCGAACTGAAGCGCCTGGTGGATGAGGACGGGCTAGGGGGCGTCACCTCCAACCCCGCGATTTTCGAGAAAGCTATTACCGGCAGCACGGATTATGCCGATGCGCTGGCAGAGCTGCAAAAGCGCAAGGACCTGGACGCCATGGGCGTCTACGAAATCATCGCGATCCAGGATATCCAGGACGCGGCCGATATCCTGCGCCCGGTCTATAACAGCAGCAAGATGCGGGATGGCTACGTGAGCCTGGAAGTTTCTCCGTTTCTGGCGCGCGACACCGAAGGCACGTTGAAAGACGCGCGGCGCTTGTGGAAGGCAGTGAACCGGCCGAACCTGCTGGTGAAAGTCCCGGCCACGCTGGAAGGGATTCCGGCCATCGAGCAGCTGATCAGCGAAGGCATCAACATCAACGTGACGCTGCTGTTCGCGCAAGAGATGTATGAGAAGGTGGCGCTGGCCTATATCGCGGGATTGAAGAAGTACGCGGCAGCGGGCGGCGATCCAAGCCACATGGCGAGCGTCGCGAGCTTTTTCATCAGCCGCATCGACAGCATGGTGGACGCGATCGTAAAGGCGAAGTTGAAATCGAGCGCCGATCCGAAAGAGCAGGCGCTGCTCAAGAGCCTGCTGGGCAAGGTTGCCATCGCGAACGGCAAGCTCACCTACCAGCGATACAAAGAGATTTTTTCGGGCGCCGATTGGGACGCTCTCGCCAAAAAGGGCGCGCAGACGCAACGCGTGCTGTGGGCCAGCACCAGCACCAAGGACCCAACTTACCCGGACATTCTATATGTCGAGGAGCTGATCGGGCAGGATACGGTGAACACCATGCCGCCGCAAACGCTGGATGCTTTCCGCGATCACGGCAAGCCGAAGGCGAGCCTGGAAGAAGACCTGGGCGCCGCTCAGAAGACCATGAACGATCTGGCCGCGGCCGGGATTTCGATGAAGAAAGTCACCGACGATCTGGTGACGCAAGCCGTGAAGCTGTTCGCCGAGCCGTTTGACAAGCTGCTCAATGCCGTCGATGCCAAGTGCAAGTTTGTCGCGCAGGCCGAGGTGGACGCGCAAACCACCACCGTACCCGAGGACATCGGCGCGAAGATTTCCGAAACCGCCGACGATTGGAAAATGGCGGGCAAAGTCCGCAGGCTTTGGGCGCGGGATGCGACGCTGTGGACCGGCACGGATGAAGGCAAGTGGCTGGGATGGCTCAGCATCACCGAGGATCAGCTGGCGCACAAACAGCATTTGGAAGACGTCGCCAAGGATGTGAAAGCGGCGGGATTCAAGCACGCGCTCCTGCTCGGCATGGGGGGATCGAGCCTGTGTCCGGAAGTTCTGAGGATGACGTTCGGCAAAATCGACGGTTTCCCGGAGCTGCACGTGTTGGATTCCACCGATCCGGCGCAGGTGAAGGCGATCGAGAACAAGATCGATTTGGCGAACACGGTGTTCATCGTTTCAAGCAAGTCGGGCACGACGCTTGAGCCGAACATCTTCAAGCAATATTTCTTCGACCGCGTGCAGAAGACGCTGGGCGCGGGCAAAGCGGGCAACCGGTTTATTGCGATCACCGATCCGGGGTCTAAGTTCGAGCAGGTGGCGCAGACCGATGGCTTCCGGCACATCTTCCACGGTGTTCCGAGCATCGGCGGACGCTACTCGGCGCTGTCGGATTTCGGCATGGTTCCGGCGGCGGTCATGGGCATGGACGCGCTGCGGTTCTTGGATCGCGCCGATGTGATGGCGATCGCGTGTTCGTCCTGCCTGCCTGTCGACAAAAACCCTGGCGTCCAGCTCGGCTTGCTGCTCGGCGTGGCGGCCAAGAGCGGGCGCGATAAGGTGACGCTGATCACCTCGCCCGGCATTTGGGATTTTGGCGCTTGGCTGGAACAGTTGCTGGCCGAATCGACGGGTAAGGATGGCAAGGGGCTGATCCCGGTGGATGGCGAGGCCCTGGGTACGCCCGACGTTTACGGAAGTGATCGCGTGTTTGCGTATATTCGTTTGGAGAAGGGCGCAGACGCGGCGCAGGACAAGGCCGTGGAGTCGCTGGCGAAAGCCGGGCACCCGGTAGTACGGATCGCGCTGTCGGATATTTATAATCTCGGCCAGGAGATGTTCCGCTGGGAAATCGCGACGGCGGTAGCGGGCTCGGTAATCGGCATCGACGCGTTCAATCAGCCCGACGTGGAAGCGAGCAAGCTGGAGACGCGCAAGCTGACGTCAGAATACGAGAAGACGGGCTCGCTTCCGCCGGAGTCGCCGATTCTTTCCGAGAACGGCATCGATCTGTTCACCGATCAAGCGAACGCCACGGCGCTGAAAGCGGCGGCCGGATCGGACCAAACCGTCGAGGGATACCTGCGCGCGCATCTGAATCGGCTGAAAGCGGGCGATTATTTTGCGCTGCTCGGCTACGTGGAGATGAACCAGCCGCATGAGAAGACGCTGAAGAGCATTCGCATGAACGTGCGCGACAAGAAGAAGGTGGCGACGTGCCTGGGATTCGGCCCGCGATTCTTGCACTCGACCGGCCAAGCCTACAAAGGCGGGCCTAATAGCGGAGTGTTCCTGCAGGTGACGTGCGACGATAAGGCCGACTTGCCGGTGCCCGGGCAGAAGTTCACATTCGGCGTGGTGAAGGCGGCGCAGGCTCGCGGCGATTTTCAGGTACTGGCCGATCGGAAACGGCGGGCGTTGCGCGTGCATTTGCACGACGTGGAGAACGGTTTGGCGGCGTTGCAATCGGCGATAGCGAAAGTATTGGGATAGTGCGGGACCGCTTGCTGACGCGCGCGGCTCGGTAAGGGTGCGGTTCGGAAGGGCGGCTCGGTAGGGTGGACGTGTAGATGACCATAGAAAGGTGAAGGATGCAGCTAGCAGAAGACATCGCTTCTAAAGGAATGATCGGCGCCGGCCGTCCTGGCGATCCGTGCGTGATGGTGATTTTCGGAGCGTCGGGGGACTTGACGAAACGCAAACTCATCCCGGCGCTCTACAATCTAGCCAAGGACAATCTGCTGTCCAAGGAGTTCGCCCTGGTTGGATTTGCACGCAACGAGCTGACCAGCGAGCAATTTCGCGACGAGATCGGCAAGGAGATCGGCGAGTTCGCCACCACCACTATCGATCCCGATCTATGGCACTGGTTTTCGCGCCGCATCTACTATCTTTCGGGCGATTTCAGCGACCCCAACGCGTACAAGGCCTTGGGCGAGCTGCTGGAGAAGATCGACAAGGAGCACGGCACGCGCGGCAACTATTTTTATTACCTGGCGACGGCGCCTAGCTTCTTCGGACCCATCATTACCCAGTTGGGCCAGGCGAATCTGGTGCAGGAGGACAACCACGGCTGGCGGCGCGTGATCATCGAAAAACCATTCGGGCACGATTATGAATCGGCCGTGGCGCTCAACAAGGAGATCCGGAAGGTCCTGGAGGAGAAACAGATTTATCGGATCGACCATTATCTCGGCAAAGAGACCGTCCAAAACATTTTGGTGTTTCGCTTCGCCAATGGTATTTTCGAGCCGATCTGGAACCGGCGATATATCGATCATGTCCAGATCACGGTGGCGGAGACGGTGGGTGTGGAACAGCGCGGGACCTACTACGAGAAAGCGGGCACGCTGCGCGACATGGTGCCCAATCACATTTTTCAGCTGATTTCACTGACGGCGATGGAGCCGCCGGTTTCCTTCGATGCCGACGTGGTGCGCGACGAACAGGCCAAGATCCTGAAAGCGCTTTCACCCATGACGGACGAAGAGGTACTGACGCGCACCGTGCGCGGCCAGTATGGCGAAGGAGTGGAAGGCACCCACAGAGTGTCGGCCTATCGGGCGGAGCCGTACGTGGCGGCCGATTCGCGCACGGAAACCTTCGTCGCGATGAAGTTGTTCATCGACAACTGGCGCTGGGCGGACGTGCCGTTTTATCTCCGTACCGGCAAGCGGCTGCCGCAGCGCGCCACCAAGATTGTGATCCAGTTCAAGCGCGCGCCCTTCGTGCTGTTTCGAAAGACGGCGGTGGATAAGTTGGAACCCAATCGCCTGGTTTTGCATCTCCAGCCAGATGAAGGCATCAAGCTCAGCTTCGGCGCCAAGATTCCGGGTCCGGTGGTGCAGATCGGCGACGTCGACATGAACTTCAACTACACCGATTATTTCAATGCCACGCCGCAAACGGGATACGAGCGCTTGTTGTACGACTGCATGCTCGGCGATGCGACGCTGTTCCAGCGATCCGACATGGTGGAGACGGCCTGGCACGTGGTGGCGCCCATCCTGGACGTGTGGGAAGCGCTGCCGCCGCGCCGCTTCCCCAACTACGCCGCCGGCACGTGGGGACCGCACGAAGCCGACGAAATGCTGACCAAGGATCATCGCCACTGGAGCAATGAATAGATGATTCTGGCCGGCGATATCGGCGGTACCAATACTCGACTCGCATTTTTTGAAGGAACGCCGGATCGCCTGCAGCCGGTTCACATCGAGATCTTTCCCAGTCCTCAGTTTTCGGGACCGGCCGAGATCGTTCGCAAGTTTCTAACCGCGCATCCCAATACCGTGGATGCGGCTTGTTTCGGTCTTCCTGGCGCGGTGGTGAAGGGACGCGTGGAAACCACCAACCTGCCTTGGGTGGTGGACGCGCAGCGTATGGCCGCGGAACTGGGATTGGCCTCCATCAAGCTGATCAACGACCTGTTTGCCAATGCGCACGGCATCGCGCTGCTGGAGGAGTCGGATTTCGTGGTGTTGAATCCGGGCGTGGCGAACAACACCGGGAATCGCGCTCTGATTTCCGCGGGCACGGGCCTGGGTGAGGCCGGACTCTACGCCGATGGCCAGGGCGGCTATCATCCGTTTCCCTCCGAAGGCGGCCACGCCGATTTCGCGCCGCGCAACGATCTGGAAATGGATCTGCTGCGCTATTTGATGGGCCGCTTCGAGCACGTCAGTTACGAGCGCGTGTTGTCGGGACCGGGTCTGCATAACGTCTATCAGTTCTTGCGCGACACGGGACGAGGTGAGGAACCCGGGTGGCTCGGGGAGCAGATAGCGCAAGGCGATCCTTCGGCGGCCATCTCGAAATCGGCACTGGAAGGAACGTCGGCGATTTGCGTTCAGGCGCTGGATATTTTTGTGTCGCTATACGGCGCCGAAGCCGGGAATCTGGCTCTGAAGGTGCTCGCGACCGGAGGCCTGTACGTGGGCGGCGGAATCGCGCCGAAGATCATTCGCAAGCTGAGCAGCACCGCATTCATGAAATCGTTCAGCGCCAAGGGCCGGATCGGAGGGGTGCTGAAGGATATTCCGGTGCGAGTGATTACCAACGACAAAACGGCGCTGTTGGGAGCCGGCCGCGTGGCGGCGCTGGGGGTGGGAAAGGATGGCTAGGGCGCCCATCTCAGGGATTGCCGAATCAAGCTCTTCGTTTTCGTTATGGGCTAATCGTAGACGTCCCGGCGGTGGGCAATGCGCGTGACGGTGACTGTTTTAGCTGCATCATCGAGGATGTAGATTACCCTGTGATCGCCGATGCGAATGCGCCACTGATCTTTGTACCCTTTCAGCTTCTTGCATCCCGTAGGTCGTGGGTTTTCCACCAACCCCAGGATCCTGCGATCTATTCTGGTGAACAACGAGTCGTCGAGCGCATCCAATTCCTTTTGCGCCGACGGCTTGATCTCGAGGGAGTATTTATCCACGCGCACGCGTGCGCTTTAGCCGTTTCGCACGGTATTGCTCGTAAGGAATGCTCTTCTCGTTCCGGCGCGATTCCGAGACGAAACCGTCCCAGAAGTCTTCCCAGATGCCTCCATGTTTTTTCAGGTCGATGAGGACGGCTACCCTGCGTCCCTTTTCGTCGGTGACGTATTGAATTCCGCTCATAGCTTCATTGTCCTTCAGGTGAGGTTTTCGCGCACTAAGCTACGGCAGATGCCTACCTAGCACGAGTTCGGCGACGCTCCAGCATAGGCACACCGTCGACCCCATGGCTACCAAGGCTCCGGGTCGGCCATGGAGCAGCTTGGACCAAATCGGATAGAGGAAGAAACAAGAGATCCCGAAGACAATTGGAACGTAGAAGCAGGCGGCTCGAAGGGACGAATACAAATAAAGTGAGTCGCTGAGTAAGTAGCGCGACGCCTGGACGAACCATGCGAGAACGAGTGCCACGCCCATCAGCAAATAGCAACGGCGAAGATGCTTTTCTTCTCGCCGCACATCATCGAGAGGAAGTTCTCCGAACATGGGGCGGTCACCGTGCTGCTCGGTTGCTGGCGCCGCCTCGAATCGTCGCGGAAAACGGCTGAGTTGGCTTAACAACTCTTGCGACGCGCTCTCCATCTCCAGATCGAGGCTGCGCAGACTGGCCTCTAGATACTTGTAAAACCAAAAAGCCACCAGCCCGACTAAAAGGCCGAGAGCTGTGAACCACATCGCCTCGGAGAGTCCTCCGTAAATAGCCGCCATGCTGGACCACTTGTCCCCACTGATGCCTTGAAACGAGTTCACGATGCCCACGATCGTGCTAAAGATCCCGACCCATGGAGCGATGGACGCAATCGTCGCGAGGTCATAAAGACCCGCTTTGAAATCCTCATGCACGACGCGCGAAGAACACTTGGAAGCGCGGCTTACCGCTTCCAGGACCGCCGAATCGAGCTGCGCCAGCACGCTTCCATTCTGACATCGAATCGTAAACATTTCCCTCCTGGGTTACCAGCGCGTCCGCCGCTACAATAGAACTAGCGAATGGTTAAGGACGGCATCTACTACGCGCTCGCTCTCTCCGCCGCTGGCGCACTCCTCTGGTACCTGCTCAACCCGGGGTTCGCCGCGCCCTTGTTCCTGCTCGCTCTCTTCTGCCTCTATTTCTTCCGCGACCCCGACCGCCTTATCCCGGACGGCGAGGTCGCGGTATCGCCCGCCGACGGCAAAGTGGTCGGCATCATCGCGGACCCCTCCGGCGCCGAAAGCACCCGCATCAGCATTTTCCTGAACATTTTCGACGTTCATGTCAACCGCGCGCCCATCGCCGGCAAAATCACGAACGTCGAATACACCAAGGGACAGTTCCTGGTCGCCAGCCGCGAGATCGCAAGCGTGCAGAACGAACGCAACACCGTGACCATTGCCGGGACCCGCGTGGGCGACCCCTGTTCCGTCCGCTTCGCCCAAATCGCCGGACTCATCGCGCGCCGCATCGTCTTCTATAGGAAGCTGGGCGACACCGTCGCCAAAGGCGAGCGCGTCGGGCTCATAAAGTTTGGCTCGCGGGTCGATATTTTCTTAGGCCCCGAATGGGAAATCAAAGTGCGGCCTGGCGCGCGCGTCTCGGGTGGTTCCAGCATCCTCGCATACCGCCGGGTGATGCCAAGGCAGACATAATGCCGCGCCTCACCCTCAAGGAACGTTTCTTCGATCCTCGCCCGCCCTTGCGGCGTCCCAGGCGCGCGGCCTACGCGCTCCCGACGCTGTTCACCGCAGGCAACATTTTTCTTGGATTCCTCGCCATCCTTCGCTCCATCGAAGGCGCACTGGTGGCTGCCAGCGGACAACTCGGCAGCAATCCGCATTTTGAAGTTGCGGCTAAAGCCATCGGCGCGGCGGTGGTGCTGGATGGCCTGGATGGCCGCATCGCGCGCATGACAAACACTACCAGCGCGTTCGGCCGCGAGATGGATTCCCTCGCCGATGTGATCACCTTCGGCATCGCGCCAGCGGTTCTCGCCTACGCCTGGGGCGTGCAGTTCGTCATGCCCGGCGGATTCCTGATGGACCACCGCGCCGGCTATTTCCTAGCCTTCGTCTTTCTGCTCTGTGGCGCCGCGCGCCTGGCGCGCTTCAACGTCCAAACCAACCCTGTTCCCAAGAATCCCGGCCGTCCCGATCGTAAGTATTTCGTCGGGCTACCGATCCCCGCCGCGGCCGGGCTGGTGGCCGCCGTGGTTTACGCGAGCGATAGCGTGCCGGTGGAATGGTGGATCCTTTC